>NZ_JBITGT010000002.1:0-725934 GCF_044457285.1 Streptomyces sp. NPDC050560 | reverse complement strand
GTGCGGTGAAGACTCGACACCTCCACCACACCGGAGGTCTTCGCCATGATCAAGCCCCGCCAGCGTTAACAACGCTCATGATCAATACACCTAGGCCCTGTCCGGTAATTCTCGCCGGGGTCGCGAATTACCGGACAGGTCCTAGGACACCCGTGCCGCCAGGATGTGACGCGAGCGTCGGGGCGGCCCGCGGGTCCGGAAGAAAATTCCGGGGTTTTCCGGGATTGCCGCGTCACAGGGCGCGCCCGGGCGGTTCCCACCACCGTGGGGCCCCGCACCGGAGGTTCGCGGGGCACCGGCAGGACGACGACAGGACAGAGAGGACGTGCTCATGACCACGCAGACCTCACCGGGCACCGAGGCCGCCGGCATCCCCCGCGGCGCGCGGGACCCGAAGACCGCGACCACCTCGCTCGCCGACGGCGCCAAGGGCTCGGACGAGCCCGCCGCCACCCGCGGGCGCACCTCGATCGCCGATGTCGTCATCGTGAAGATGGCCGGCACCGCCGCGCGGGAGATCCCGGGCGTGTACGACATGGGCAGCGGCCTCTCCCGCACCATCGGCGCCGTGCGCGACCGGGTGCCGGGCGGCCGCTCCAACGTCGGGCGCGGTGTGAAGGTCGAGGTCGGGCAGCGCCAGACCGCGATCGACATCGACCTGGTCGTGGAGTACGGCGTGGCCGTCATGGACGTCGCGCGCGACGTGCGCGAGAACGTCATCGCGGCCGTGGAGCGGATGGCGGGCCTTGAGGTCGTCGAGGTGAACGTCACCATCAACGACGTCCACCTGCCCGACGACGACACCGAGCCCGAGGGCGTGGACTCCCGGGTGGAGTGACCCGCCCGGCGCACGCCCGGGGCGCATGGCCGAAGGCGTGCCCCCGGTGGGCCGCGTAGGGCAGGGGAGACCAGGAGAGACGGGACAAGGTGGGCAGCGTGGACAAGTCGTTCGTGGGGATGGTCGCGGGCATGGCGCTCGCGTTCGCCGCGTACTTCGGGGGGTTCGGGGCGTTTCTGCTGGTCGCCGCCCTCGGGGCGCTCGGCTGGCTGGTGGGCCGCTGGCTCGGCGACGGCGGCCGCTTCGGCGATCTGCGGGACGCGTTCGACCGGAACCGCCGATGACCGCCACCGGGCCCGGCCCCGGGCGCGCCGACCCGGGCGCCGGGGGGCGCGCCGCAGCGCCGCCCGCCCAGCGGGGCACCACGCGGGTCGCGGACCGCGCGGTGCGGCGGATCGTGACGCGCGCCGCGGCCGAGGCGCTGCCCGAGCCGGGGGCGGGCCCTGTGCGCGGCGCCGCTCGGGTACGCGGCGGCCGGGCCGAGGTCGCGCTCGATGTGACGCTGCCCTATCCGGCGCCGCTGTCCGGGACGGTGCGCGAGGTGCAGCGCCATGTCGCCGAGCGCACCCACCAGTTGGCCGGGCTGCCGCTGGCCGCCCCCAGCGTCCGGGTCACCGCCCTCAGCCCGGCGGGGGCGGCGGAGCCCGCCGGGGACGGGGCCGGGACTGGCGCTGCGGGTGTCGAGGGGGGCGGTGCGGTACGCACGCCCCGCCGCTGGTGGGCGCCGCGCCGGGTGCCGATGGCGCTGCTGACGCTGGCGACCGCGGTGGCGTTCGGCGCCCTCGCCCTCGACATGGCGCTGGTGCACGCCGCGGGGCGCGGCCCCTCGGTGTGGCGCGCCGACCTGGTGGACTGGCTGTCCCGGCACGGCCCGGAGAGCCCGGTGGCGATCGGCGCCGGGATCGGCTGCACGGTCCTCGGCCTGCTGCTGATCGTGCTGGCGGTCACGCCCGGCCACCGCTCGCTGCTGCCGGTGGTCACGGGCGACGCCCGGCTCTCGGCGTCCGTCGACAGGACCGCGGTGGCCCTGCTGGTACGGGACGCCGTGGCGCAGGGGCCCGGGGTCGGCGCGGTGGCGGTACGGATCGGGCGGCGCCGCGCGGCCGTGCGCGTGGGGGTGCTGTTCGGCGACACCGCGGCCAGACGGGCCGCGGCGGCCGCGACGGCCCACGACACCCTCGCCGCCTGCGGCCTGCGCCGCACCCCCCGGCTGAGGCTGCGGGTACGCCAGGCCATCAACACCTCGGAACCACGCCGAAGCGGCCCCGCCGAGGCCCCCGCGACTCCCGAAGCCCCCGAGCCCACCGGAGCCCACGAAGCCCCCGCCGCCCCCGCCGCCCCCGAGGCCGCCGCCCCCGCGACACCCGGGCCCGCCGAAGCTCCCGCGACTCCCGCCGCCCCCACGGCCCCGGAACCCGCCGAAGCCCACCTGCCCGAAGCCCACCAGCCCCCCGAACCCCCCGGCGGCGAACCCCCCGCCCCCGGCGGCAGCACCACCCCCACGGAGCCGCGGCCATGACGTCCACCTCACCGGCGCGCGGCCGGCGTTCGGCGCTCGCGGTGTTCAACCGGCTCGCGCTCGCGGTCGCCGGGGCGGTGCTGCTGCTCGGCGGCGGCTGGCTCGCCCTCACGGGCGCCGTCCCCGGCGCCCGGCTGCCGGACGGCTGGCCGGGCCCCCCGCGGCACGCCACGCTGCTCGACCGCGGGGCCCTCGGCGAGTTGCGCGCGCACGACTGGTGGCTGCCCACGGCGCTCGGCGCCGCCGCCGCGCTCACGCTGCTGTTCGCCGTCTGGTGCGCGGGCCAACTCGGCGGCGGCGGGCGGGCGTCGGCCCCGCTCATGGCGCCGTCGGGCAGCGTGCGCACCGACGCCGTCGCCGACGCGCTCGCGCTGCGGGCGGGTGCCGTGCCCGGGGTGGACCGCTGCCGGTGCCGGGTACGGGCCCGGCGCGGCGGCTCGCTCCGGGTCGACCTGGTGCTGCGCCTCGACCCTTACGTGACCCCTGACACCGTGCTGCCCGCCCTGCGGCGCCTCGTCGCCGAGGCCGAGACCGCCGCCGCCCCCTGCACCGTACGGGCCAGTGCCCGGATCACCGCCCAGCGGCACCGGGCCACCCATGTCCGGTGAGGCACGGTCGGCGGCGGACGCCGCCGCGGCGCGCGCCCGGCCGGTGTGGCGGGCCGTCCGGCCGCCCGCCGCGTGGTGGCCCGCGCTGCGCAGGACCCCGGTGTCGATGTGGCGCGACGATGTCTCCGACTACGCCGCCGCCCTCACCTACTACGCGATACTCGCGCTGCTGCCCGCGATGCTCGTCACCGTGATCGCGTGCGCGCTGTTCAGCCCGGGGACCGCGCAGGACTTCATCGCGCATGTCACCGAGTGGGCGCCCGCGCAGTCGAGCGGCTCCCTGCACAGCGTGCTGACGAGGACGCTGCGGGACCACTCGGCGGCCTGGACGCTGCTGACCGGCGGGCTGGCAAGCGCCCTGTGGTCCGCCTCCAGCTATCTGGCGGTGTGCCGCCGCGCGCTGCACCGTATGCACCGGGTGCACGACCCGCGCTCGACCTGGCGCAGGGCGCACCGCATCCTGCTGACCGCGCTGACCCTGCTCGGCCTGCTCTTCGTCAGCGCCCTCGTGCTGCTGCTGACGGGCCCGGTGGCGGACGCGGCCGGCCGGCTGATCGGGCTCGACTCGACCGCCGAGTGGGCGTGGAACGTACTGCGCTGGCCGCTGCTGCTGTGCCTGGTGGCGTCGCTCGTGGTGGTGGTGTTCCACACCGGGCCCGTGGGGGCGCGCCGCAGGAGCCACAGCCTGCCGGGGGGCGTGCTGGCCGCGGCCCTGTGGTTCACGGTCTCCGCCGCCTTCGCCCAGTACACCTCCTCGCTGAGCACTTACAGCAGGCTGTACGGCTCGCTGGCGGGGGTGGTGGTCTTCCTGATCTGGCTCTGGCTCTCCAACCTCGCCCTCCTCGCGGGCGCCCAGTTCACGGCGGAACTCGGCAGGGCCCGCGACACGGCCGACGGGCCGTAGCCCGTACGCCCGCAGGACGGGCGGTTCAGAGCACCGCGAGCCGGTTCACCAGCAGCTCCACCCTGCGCCCGGTGTCCCGCGGCGGCAGGCGGCCCGCGCGGGTCAGGGTGGCCAGGCCGTGCAGGGACGCCCAGAACGTCTCGGTGAACAGCCCGGGGTCGACGCCGTCCCCCGCGACCTCGCCCAGGCTCTCCTGGAGGGCGGCGAAGGCGTCCTTCAGCGGCCCGGGGGTGTCCTCGTGGGCGAACGGAAGGCCGGTGTCGAGCTGGAACACGGCGTCGTAGACGGCCGGGTTGGCCTCGGCGAAGGCGAGGTAGGCGCGGGCGAGGGCGGCGACCCGCCCGCGCGGGGTGCGCGCGCCCGAGGCCGCGGCGCGTACCGCGGCCGCCAGTTCGGCGGCGCCTTCGAGGGCGACGGCGCCGATGATCTCCCGTTTGCCGCGGAAGTGGCTGTAGAGGACGGGCTGGCTGTACTCGATGCGCTCGGCGAGCCGACGGGTGGTGACCGCGTCCCAGCCCTGCTGCTCGGCGAGTTCACGGGCTGTCGCCACGATGAGGCGCTCGCGCTCCGCCCGTTCGCGCTGCTTGCGGTCCTGTACCGACATGCCCCGATCCTAGCACCGCTAGACAAGCAAGCGGCAGCAGGGCTAGCATTGACTCATCAGCTAGCAGCACTAGATTCATGGAGGGGCGTCATGCTCAGCGCACTTGAGGTCGTCACCACCGTGGTGGTCGGCGTGATGGTGGGGGTCGAGTTCGCCGTCGCCTTCGTCCTCAACCCGATCCTCGACGCACTCCCCGGCGACAGCGGCCAGCTCGGCCGCGCCCACGGGGGCCGGATGCTCGGCGCCGTGATGCCGGTCTGGTACCTCGCCTCCCTCGCCCTCGTCGCGGTCTGGTCCTTCGCGGGACGCCACCACCACGGCACGGCGCTCGTCGTCACCGCAGGGGGGCTGCTCCTCCTGAGCGTGCTCATGTCCGTCCTGCTGCTCGTCCCGATCAACAACCGGGGCAAGACCTGGACCCCGGAGAACCGGCCCGCCGACTGGAAGGAGCAGATGAACCGCTGGGACCGCCTCCACCACGTCCGCGTCGCCGTCATCATCGCGGCCTTCACCCTGCTGGTCACCGCCCTGGTCTGACCCGCGGGCCCGCCGCCCCTGCCACCGCCGGGCCGGTGCTCACTTCCACCACTCCTCCGACTCGAACGGGTCGTCGTCCTCGTCCGTGCCCAGCGCCTCCGTGAGGGCCTCCACGATGGTCATGTCGAGGGTGGTCTCGGCGGCCGTGTCCACGGTGCCGCCGAAGCCCGCCTCGCCCACCGCCACGCTGACCGTGTACCGCTCGGCCAGGGAGTACGTGCGAAAGGCCCACTCGTCTCCGCTGCCCCGGCTGCCGTCCGGGCGGCGCAGCCCGCGCGGGACGTTCCCGGGGTCGAAGCCGAAGTCGGTGAAGCGGAACTGCATGCCGAGGCCGATGGCCTTGCTGTACGCCTCCTTCAGGGTCCACAGCCGCACGAGCGCCGGGTCGCGGTCGTCCCTGGGCATGTCCTCGATCAGCTCCACCTCGTGCGGGGTGCACAGATGGCGGCCGAGCCCAGGCCCGTACATGGAGCGGTCGGACAGTTCCGCGTCCACGCCGATGACGCCGCCGGTGGCGAGCCCCACGAGCAGCAGGTCGTCGGTGTGGCTGAGGCTGATCTGCACGCCGTCGTAGCCGCGCAGATACGGCCGCCCGGTCGGCCCGTACCCCAGCTCCACCGTCTGCGGCGGCACCCGCAGCGCGACCGCGGCGGCGCACTTCAGCAGCGCCCGGGACGAGGCGAACCGCAGCCGCACCTCCGGGTGCGTGAGGCCGAGGTAGCGGTCCCAGTCCCGGCCGAGGAGCGCGCGCAGCCGGGGGCCGCCCGCGCGGTCGGGGCGCCAGTCCTCAAGGCGCGCGTAGAGCACCGCGGTCGCGTGCTCCTCCAGGTCGGCGCGGACCCTGCTCCAGTCGCCCGAGGGTCCCGAGATCTCCACCGGCTCCCCGAAGGTCCGGTTCGCGCGTTCCTTCCCCGGCCCCGGCATCGAAGTCCTCCATGGTGTGTTTGAGGTCGCCCAGGACGTCGGCGGCGGTGGCGCCGTCGATCACCCGGTGGTCGAAGGTGAGGCCGAGCCGCAGCACGGGGGCCACCTCGATACGGCCGTCCCGTACGACGGGCCGGTCGGTGACACGGCCCGCGCAGAGGGTGACGGCGGTGCCGCCCGCGGAGTGGAACCCGTCGACGGCGCGGTGGCCGAGCGAGCTGACGGACACGGTGCCGAAGACGCCCGGCCGTCTGCGCGCGTCGCGCAGCACCGCGGCGAACGCGACGCGGCCCAGCGGGTTCGGCACCCGGCCCAGTTTCCGTACGCCCGCGAACTCGGGCAGTTCCGCGGCGTCCCGGCCGCGGTAGCGGTCGACCCGCTCCTGTACGGCGTCGAGGCTCGCGGTCTCAAGTCCCGGCAGCAGCGCGGAGAGCACGGTGCGCTCGCCGTCCACCGGCCGGTCGAGGGCCAGTTTGGCGGTGACGGAGCCGAAGGTGACGACACGGGGCGCCCGCCACCGCCCGCTGCGGCCCGCCATCACCGCGTTGGCCGCGGGGTGGCGGGCGAGCACCCGGCCGGTGGCGTGCAGCAGGTAGCTGACCACCGAGTAGCGGGCACCGCGCTCGCGCGCGGCGGCGCGGTGCCGCACGATCCGGGTCATGTCGATCTCGGTGTCCAGGTGCACGGGGCGCTGCTGCTCGGCCCACTCCAGGAAGAACAGGGTGTGGCGGCGGGCGCGTACCGTGTGGACGGTGCTCACACGGCCACCGCCAGGTCGTAGATCTCCCGCAGGCTGCGGGCCTCAAGGACCCTGCCGACGGGCGCGGGGCGCCCGGTGGCCGCCTCCAGGGCGGTGACCAGCTTCAGCAGGTAGAGCGAGTCCCACTCGGGGAGTTCGTCGAAGTCCTTGCCGATCTGGTCGTCGGTGAACGGCATGCCGAGTTCGTCGCGGACGATACGGGTGAAGTCTTCCAGGCTGTTCATCGGGTCACACCTTCTCCAGGGCAAAGCCCGCCTTGATCCACTTGCTGGACTCCACGGCCACCGCCAGCGCCTTCTCGCCCGTGGCCATCTTCTCGAAGAGCTTCTCGATCTGGAGGAACGGCAGCGCGTTCCCGTTGTTGCCGGTGTCCGCGACGCAGGAGATCTCCGTGGCGCCGGGGACGTCCAACTCCTCGGTGATCTTCTTCGTCATGCGTCCTGAGAGCTGCGGGGGCAGCAGATACGTCAGGTCGTCGGCGTCCCAGTCGAGTTCGCCGAGCAGCTCCCACAGGATCTCGGTGGCCATGACGGGCACCCGCTCCTCGATCGCCTTGTAGTCCTCGCGCAGCGCCTGCCGGTCGTCGTACCGGTCGGCGAGCCCGAACCACTCGATGACCTGTCCCGGCTTGCTGCCCAGGCCCGTGAAGCGGTTGAGCACCCGGCGCAGCGCGACGCGGCGGCCGACGGGCCTGTCGGTGACGACGGCGGCGCCCGCGCCGTCCCCGAAGAGCACGAAGTTGACGAGGTCGCTGGGCGCGGCGTCCTTCAGGTCGCGTTTGACGTCGAGGTGCTTGCTGCACACGTCGCCGCCGATGACGAGCCCGGTGCGGTACTCGCCGCTCGCGATCATGGAGCGGGCGGTGGCGAGCGCCTGCACGGCCCCCGCGCAGCCGGACTGGAGCTGGAAGGTGGGCACCTGGTCGAGCCCGAGGGCGTCGGCCACGTGGTTGACGGTAGCCGGCATCAGGGTGTCGGGCGTGGCGGTGCCCATCACGACGAAGTCGACCTCGGAGGCGTCCACGCCGGGCTCGGCGAGGGCGCGTTCAGCGGCCTGGGCGCACAGGTCGGCGAGCGAGTGGCGGATCTCGCCGGTGTTCAGGTCCCGGGCGAAGTGCCGGGTCCTGGTGCCGATGAACACCTCGATCCACTCCTCGTTGACGCCGAGGGTCTTCGCCAGGACCGCGTTGGTGACGGCCTCGCCCGGCAGGGCGGTGCCGATGGCGGCGAGGTACGCGGTGCCGTCCGCGGCGCCGCCGGTCTGCTCGCTCATGCGCTCTTCTCCTCACGTGTGTCGGTTGCCGCGTGCTCGCCGAGGAAGGTGACGAGTTCGCCGATCGAGGAGAGCCGGGGCAGCAGGTCCTGCACCGTCATCTCCGCGACGGCGGGCAGCCGTTCCTCCAGCCGGTTCTTCAGCTCCATGACCATCACGGAGTCGAATCCCAGGTCCTCGTAGAGCCTGAGGTGCGGGGTGAGCTGGGCGGGCGGATAGCCGCCGACCTGGCCCACCGCGCCCAGCACGGCCCCCGCCACGGGCCCTGGTGCCCCCCAGGTGGGCGCGAGCACGGTGACGGAGCCGTCCCGCTCCTCCTCGGGCGCCGCCCCGGCGGGACCGGACTCAGTCCCCTGGGCGGGCGGCGCCGTCGTGTCCGGGGCGGTGACCGGGTTCAGCGCCCAGAAGCGGTGCTCGGTCGAGAAGGCGTACGGAGCGAGCGGCTGCGGGCCGCGGTCGGCGGCGGCGTAGAACGCCTCCCACTCCGGGTCGAGGCCAGCCCGGTAGAGCGCGGCCACCGCCTCGGCGAGGTCGGCGCCGCCCGACTCCGCGCCCCTGACCGGCAGTACGGTCGTGGGGCGCGGGGTGTCCTGCGCCGCCGGGAGCCGCTTGGCGAGCGAGGTGAGGACGGCCTTGGGGCCGATCTCCACCAGGTGCGTGGGGCCCTCGCCGAGGAGTTCGGCGGCGGCGTCCGCGAACCGCACGGTGGCGCCGACATGGCGCACCCAGTACCCGGCGTCCATCGCCTCGCCCGCCAACTGCCGCCCATACACCGTGGAGTAGACGGGCACCTCGGGCACCCCGCCGCCGACCTCGTCCGCGACCGCCGCGAAGCGCTCGGTCACGGGTTCCATCAGGGGCGAGTGGAAGGCGTGCGAGACGGTGAGCGGGGTCGTCTTGACGCCGTCGGCGCCGAGCGCGTCCCCGATGCGGCCGAGCGCCGCCAGGTCGCCGGAGAGCACCACGGCCCGGGGGCCGTTGACGGCGGCGACCGACACCAGCGGCTCGGCCGCGACCAGTTCGGCGACCTCGTGCTCGGCCGCCCTGACCGCCACCATGCCGCCGCCCGCGGGCAGTTCCTGCATCAGCGCGCCGCGCGCGGCGATCAGCCGGGCGCCCGCCTCCAGCGGGAACACCCCCGCGAGGACCGCGGCGGCGTACTCGCCGACGCTGTGCCCCAGCAGGAAGTGCGGGCGTACGCCCAGGTCCGACAGGGTGGCGGCGAGCGCGTAGCCGACCGCGAACAGGGCGGGCTGGGTGCAGGCGGTGCGGTGCAGCGCCTCGTCGCCGCCGAGTACCAGGTCGCGGATGGAGCGTCCGGTGTGCGGCGCGAGCGCCGCGTCCGCCGCGTCGAGGTGGTGCCGGTAGAGCGCCGAGTCCCCGTACAACTCCCTTGTCATATACGGGTACTGGGAGCCCTGCCCGGTGAACAGGAACGCGGTGCGCGGGCTGCCGGACGGGGCCGCGGCGAGCCGGGCGAACACGTCGGGCCGCTCGGCGGCCTCCCGCAGCGCCCCGGCCAGGGCGCCCGTGTCGGCGGCCGTCACCGCGAACCTGTGCCGGTGGCCCTGCTTGGCGCGTGCGGCGCTCCAGCCGAGGCCGCCGACCGGGGCGCGGCGCGCCGCGACCGCGTCGGCCTGCGCGGACAGGTTGCGGCGCAGCGCCTCCGCGGTGGGCGCGGTCAGGGTGAACAGGGCCGCGCCCGCGCCCGCCGCCACCGTGTCGTCCGCCCGTGGGCGCGCGGCCGCGGGCGGCGCGCTCTGGAGCACGGCGTGGGCGTTGGTGCCGCCCATGCCGAAGCTGGAGAGCCCGGCCACGGTGGTTCCCGCGGGCAGCTTCATGGGCGCCTTGAGGAGCCGAAGGCCCCGTTCGCGCAGCTTGAGCCCGCGGTTCTCCTTGGTGGCGTAGCGGCTGGCGGGGACGGTGCCGTGGTGCAGTGCGAGCACCACCTTGATGAGGCCCGCGATGCCCGCGGCGCCCTCGGTGTGCCCGAGGTTGCCCTTCACGGAGCCGAGCGCCATGGGCTTCGCGCGCCCCGCGTGGTGGTGGCCGAGCGCCTTGACCTCCATCATGTCGCCGAGCGCGGTGCCGGTGCCGTGGCCCTCGGTGAAGGCGATGTCGGCGGGCTCCACCCCGGCCCTGCGGTAGGCGGCGGCGAGCACGTCCTGCTGGGCCCAGCGGTTGGGCGCCGTCAGGCCGTTGCTGCGGCCGTCCTGGTTGACGGCGGTGCCGCGGATCACCGCGTACACCCGCTGCCCGTCCGCGACCGCGTCGGAGAGCCGGCGCAGCACCACGGTGCCGACGCCCTCGCCGCGGCCGATGCCGTTGGCGAGGCCGCTGAACGGCTTGCAGCGGCCGTCGGGCGCCGAGAGCCCCGCCTGGGTGTAGAAGATGGCGAGCGCCGGGGTGAGGGCGACGTTGACCCCGCCCACGACGGCCGTCGAACACTCCCCCGCGAGCAGGGAGTTCACCGCGAGGTGGGCCGCGACCAGGGACGAGGAGCAGGCCGTGTCGACGGCGAGGCTCGGGCCCTTGAGGTCGAGGTGGTACGAGATCCGGTTGGCGGCCATGCAGTAGCCGTTGCCCGAGCCGAGCTGCGCGGTGACGTTCTCGTAGTCGGTGAGGTGGAGTTGGGCCCACTCGTTGCCCATGATGCCGACGAAGACGCCGGTGTCGGAGCCCGCGAGGCGTCCTGGGGAGATCCCGGCGTCCTCGACGGACCGCCACGCGGACTGGAGCAGCAGCCGCTGCTGGGGGTCCATCGCGGCGGCCTCGCGCGGCGAGACCGTGAAGAACTCGTGGTCGAAGGCGTCGGGGTCGTCGATGAACCCGCCCTCGGCGGTGTTGGCACGCCCCGCCCCGCCCTCGGGGGCGTGGAAGTCCGCCGCCCTCCAGCGCAGCGGCGGCACGGGTCCCACACCGTCGCCCGAGCGCATCAGCAGGTCCCAATAGGCGGCCGTGTCGGGCGCCCCGGGGAACCGGCAGTCGACGCCGACCACGGCGATCGGCTCCGTCATCGGGCAGCACCCGACGCCGCCGACGCCTCGGCCGAGGTGGCCGCGAACTCGTCGAGCAGGTGGCCCGCCAGCGCCTCCACGGTCGGGTAGTCCCAGGCCGCGGTGGGCTCCAGGATCAGGTCGAACTCCTCCTCGACGTCGCCGCACAGGGAGAGCGCGGCGACCGAGTCGAGCCCGTACTCGGCCAGCGGCACCGTCGGGTCGATCTCGGCGGCCTCGCGCTTGAGGTAGAGGGCGATACGGCCGGACAGCCAGGTGGTCAGGGACTCGGTGGTGTGGGTGGGTGCGGACATGGTGTGTGCTCCTCGGCGAGTTCTGGCGGTGTCTTTACGGTCCGGCGGTGGCACTGCGGTCCTGGGTCGTGTCTTCGACAGCCCGTCCGGCCGGGGCGGCTTCCCGGTCAGCCGGCGATCGGGGTGTCGTACAGGTCGTAGGAGCGGCGTTCGCGGTAGCGGCGCAGCACCTCCTCGTGGACGCGCGCCTCACAGCCGGCCGGCAGGTCGGGCCGCTGCTGTCCGAGCCGTCCCGCGAGCCGGTGCAGCACGGCGGCGAGCCAGGACGGGTCGGCGAGGAACGCGTCGTCGCCGCCGCGGGCCCGCCGCCACACCCCGATGGCGGAGGCGGCGGCCAAGAGCACCGCGTAGCGGTCGGCCAGTGCGAAGCTCGCGGGGCTCGCCAGGGCGGTGCGGTCCTCGGGGGACAACGCCAGGCTGTGCTCCTGGAGTTGGCGCAGCTCGTCCATCATCCGCAGCGCGAGGGCGTGCACCGCGCGCTCCTCGGGCGTGCCGCTCGGGAGCTGGTCGACGGCGGCGACGAGGGAGGCGCTGAGGCCGTCCCTGCCGCTGGCGAGGGCCAGTTCACCGAAGGGCAGCCCCGGCAGCGCGCCCCGCGGGTCGAAGAGGGCGTCGGGCGCGGGCTGTCCGCTGAACCAGGCGCGCCTGGCGAGCCTGGGCAGTTGCGGGATGATGGTGGCCTGGCAGGCGGCCGAGCCGGCGTGGCCGAGGCTGAGCACCGGCAGGTCGCGCACGTGCTTCTGGAAGATGCCGTACTCGCCCTCGCGGGTGTAGAAGCGGGCACCGAGCACGATCGACAGGTCGTACATGGCCTCGACGAGGAGCTTCGGCACCAGATACTTGACCGCCGCCGCGTACACGCTGGTCTCGTCGGGCAGCAGGTGCACCGCGCGGGTGGCGGTCAGCGAGAGGCAGTCGCTGACGAGCAGGTCGAGGAAGGCCCCCGACAGGGTGGACCTGGCGTGCGGGATGTCCATGACGGACTTGCGGTAGAGCTGCCGCCCGAGGGCGAAGCCGACCACGGTGCGCAGGCTGGTGTCGGTGGCGCCGAGCGCCATGCCGGGGACCGCGCTGCGGGTGATCTGGAAGGCTTTCAGGGCGAGTTCGACGCCCTTGCCCTCCTCGCCGACGAGCGCGCCCGCGGGCACGGGAGTCCCGGCGAAGTCGAGCCCCGACAGGTGGCAGCCGCGCACCCCGACCGCGTCGTAGCGCGGTAGTACCCGGTAGCTGTCCTGGTCCAGGGTCTCCCGGTCGGCGAAGACGACGGAGTGGCTGCGGCTGCCCGGGGCGTCGGAGGTGCGGCTGAACAGCACCCAGGCGCGGGCCCTGTCGGCGTTGTTGATGACCTGCTTGGCGCCGCTGAGGAGGTAGCCGCCGCCCTCGCGGGGGTCGGCGCGGAACTCGTTGCGCACGAAGTCGTTGCCGTGGGCAAGCTCGTGGTAGGCGACGGAGACCTTGCCGCCGTCGAGCAGGATCTCCGCGAGCCTGCGGCGCTGCCGCGCGCTGCCCGCGGTCCAGATGTTCACCGCGGCCATGAACGACGTCACGCCGTAGCCGAGGCCGAGCGCGATGTCGCGGCGGAAGACCTGCCGCATGGTGCGCACCAGGGTGTCGACGCGCTCCAGGCGGCCGCCGTCCTCCTTGGGCACGAAGTCGGCGTTGAGGACGAGTCCGTCGAGGATGCGCTCGCCCTCGGCGGACAGCTCCCCGGCCTCGTCGGCCTCCAGGATGTGGGCGTGGCTCAGCGGGCCCGCCGGGTCCGTGGGGTCGCCGAGGCGGTCCTCGATGTCCGCGACGCGGGCGGCGGCCACGGCCTCCTGGGCGTTCGCCGCGGGGCCGCCGCCCGCGCCCGCGGGCGTTCCCCTGGCCTCAGTACCGGTCAGCATGGTGTCCTCTCCGCTTCCTTCCGTGCGCCGTCCCCGGCGTCGTCTGCTGTGCTCTCTTCGGCGTGCGGCGGGTGGGCGGCGGCCGCGGCTCCCCCGCGCAGCGGCAGCAGCGAGAAGACCTCGCCGCGGGTGCGCGAGCGCCGCAGCCCTTCGAGCAGCGCGCCGTACGCCTCGGTGTCGCCGGTGCCGGGCTCCCCGAGGCGTACGAGGAGCCGGTCGAGGGCGGTGCGCGCCCAGACACCGTCGCGCCACAGCGGCGCGGTGGGTCCTGCGGCCGCGAGGACGGTGTCCACCGAGCGGGTCCACAGGCCGAGGCAGGCGGCGGCCGCGTAGCAGAGCGCGTAGCGGCGCGCGGTCTCGAAGGCGGCGGGCGGCACGTCGCCCAGGGCGTCCTGGTGCCGCTCCATCTCGTCGTGCACCCGTCCGGTGGCGGCGAGCGCCCGCTGCGCGGCGTCGGCGAGGCCCGCGAGCGCCGGGTCGGCCGCGGCCCTGCGGCGCACCTCGGCCACGGAGCCGGCCAGCGACGCGGTGACGCCGCTGCCCTGCCTGGCCACGAGGGAGAGCCCGGCGGGGTCGAGCGGGGCGAGCGGGGCCGCCAGGTCGTACGCGGCGTTCGCGCCCGCCAGGTCGCCGCGCCCGCGCCGGTAGGCCCGTACCAGTGAACGGAACTGGTTCACCACGGAGTTGAGGTTGACCAGGGTGTTGCCGTCGAAGAGGCCCACGATGCGGTGGTCGCGCTCGACCTTCTGGAACATGCCGCCCGCGTACACGCCCTTCAGGAAGGCGCGGGCGCCCAGCAGCCTGGTGAGGTCGGCGAGCACCCGCTCGGTGCCGCTCGGCAGCAGGTACTTGGTGACGGCGGCGGTGACGCTCAGCTCCGCGGTGGCGGTGTGCACCTGGCGGGAGGCCACCAGGGCGAGCGCCTCGTGCGCGAGCGCGTCGGCCGCGGCGGTCACCAGCACGTGCCGCGCCTGCGGCAGGTCGGCCAACTGACGTCCGTACAGGGTGCGTTCCTCGGCGAAGTCGAGGCCGATGGCGAGCGCGTGGTCGGCGGCGCCCAGCGACAGCGAGGCGCACATGGTGCGGGTGAGCTGGAGCGCCTTCAGCACGGTCTCGACGCCGCCGCCGACCGCGCCCACCAGGGCGCTGCGCGGCACGAGGGCGCCGTCGAAGGAGATGCCGGAGATGTCGGCGCCGCGGATGCCGTGGGTGCGGTTCTTGTCGAGGTGGGTGTACGTGCCCTCGGCCAGCTCCCGCTTGTCGACGAGGAGCACGCTGAAGCCGCGCGGGCCCGCGTCGGGGTCGGTGCGGGTGAGCAGGGCGAGCAGGGTGCCCCTTGTGGCGTTGTTGATGAGCCACTTCTCCCCGTCGACGCGCCACCCGGCTGGCCCCGCGTCGCCGCTGACCTCCCCGGCGAGCAGGTCGCTGCCGTGGGCGCGCTCGGTCAGGCCGAGCGAGACGGGCAGCCCGGCGCGGATGTCGCCGCCGAGGCGGCGGGCCTGCTCGGGGGTGCCCGACACCCATACGCACACCCCGCCCAGGTAGGTCTTGCCGTGCCCGATGGCGACGGTGAGGTCGCGGCGTGCCAGGGTGCGGACGAGGTGGAGTATCTGCTCGTAGTTCTCCAGGCGGCCGCCGTGCTCGGCGGGCACGTAGTAGTCGGGCACGCCCCAGGAGTCGAGCTGGGCGCAGATCTCGGCCGGGAACTCCTCCTTCTCGTCGAGTTCGAGGCAGCGCGCGTACGAGAAGGGTCTGCGCGGGTCGTCGGGGTCGCCGAGGTGGCCCTCAAGGGACTCGGCGAGGCGGTACGGCGGGTGCTCCATCTCAGACCACCGGCTCAAGGGGCCGCCCCGAGGCGTCGGCGACCATGTCGCGCACCGCGGGTTCGAGCACCTCGTACAGCGGGGTGATGTCGCCGCTGAGGAACAGCTTGCGCATCGCGGTGCGCTGGATCTTGCCGCTGGTGGTCTTGCGGACGGTGCCGGGGCGCACCAGCAGCACGTTGCCCGCGGGGATGTTGAAGTCCTTGCCGATGAGCTGCTGGACGCCGGTGGCGACGGTGCGCAGGTCGGTGCTGACGGCGCTGGCCCGCACCTCCTGCACCACCACCAGGTGCTCCCGGTCGGTGTCCACCGCGAACACCGCGCCCGAGCCGATGCCGAGGGACTTGTCGCTCGCCTGGACGGCGCGCTCGACGTCCTGCGGGTAGAGGTTGCGCCCGGCGAAGATGATCAGTTCCTTGAGGCGGCCCGTGACGTAGAGCTGGCCGTCCTCGAAGACGCCGAGGTCGCCGGTGCGCAGCCAGCCGGTGGACTCGCCCTCGTCGGTCTTGACGGCGGCGTCGAAGATCTCCTTGTTGGTCAGCGGGCGCTTCCAGTAGCCGGAGGCGACGCTCGCGCCCTTGACCCAGATCTCGCCGACGACGCCCTCGGGCCGTTCGCGCTGCTCGCCCGGGTCGACGACGCGCACCTCGAAGTCCTCGGCGCGCACGGTGCCCGAGCTGACCAGGGTGCGGGTGGCGGCGCCCTCGCGGGGGTCGGCGAGTTCGCCCCGTTCGAGCCCTGCCGCGTCGACGCCGAGGACGACGGGGCGGGTGCCGCGCGGGGTGCCGGAGACCAGCAGGGTGGTCTCGGCCATGCCGTAGCAGGGGAAGAACGCCTCGGGGCGGAACCCGGCGGGCGCGAAGCGCTCGGTGAACGCGCGGACCGTCTCGGCGCGCACCGGCTCGGCGCCGTTGCACGCGGCCTGCCAGCTCGACAGGTCGAGCGTCGCCATCTGCTCGTCGGTGACCCGGCGCAGGCAGAGGTCGTAGGCGAAGTTGGGTCCGCCGCCGACGGTCACACCGTAGTCGCCGATCATCTTCAGCCAGCGGTACGGGCGCTTGAGGAAGGACACCGGCGACATCAGCACGGCGGAGCTGCCCAGGTAGAGCGGCTGGAGGATGTGCCCGATGAGGCCCATGTCGTGGTAGAAGGGCAGCCAGCCGCCGTAGCGGGTGCTGGAGTCGGCGCCGACGGACGCCTTGATGGCCTTCTCGTTGGCGAGGAGGTTGGCGTGGGAGACCATGACGCCCTTGGGGTCGCTGGTCGAGCCCGAGGTGTACTGGAGGAACGCCAGGTCCTCGGGCGTCACGTCGGGCACCCGGTAGGCGTCGACGTCGCCGAACCCGTCGGTGTCGGTGGCCAGGCAGTGCACATGGGTCATGCCCTCGGCGGCCAGCCACGCGGAGATCTCGGGGGCGTTGGCCGCGTCGGTGAGGACCGCGGCGGCCTCGGCGTCCTTGAGGATGCCGGTGACCCGGGCGAAGTGCTGGCCCTGCTCGGTGGGCAGCGGCGCGGGGACGGCGACGGAACCGGCGTAGAGGCAGCCGGCGAAGGCCCGTATGAAGCCGGTGCCCGAGGGGTAGAGCAGCAGCACCTGGCGGCCGCCCGCGCCGTGCTCCTGGAGCCAGGAGGCGATGCGCCTCGCCTCGTGGTCGAGGCGGCCGTACGTGAGGTGCTCGGGCCCGCTGCCTGCCGCGCCGTCGGGCAGGAAGATGAACGCGTCCTCGTCCGCGAGCGCGCCGGTACGCGAAAGGACCAGTTCCGTGAAGGTTCGGAAGCTTGTCAACGTCGTTCCCTGACCTCTCCGAGATCCGCTGGCGTACCCGCCGAGCGACGATGGTTCGAACGTGACCGATCGTCCGAGGGGGCGCTAAGGGGGCGCTTGTGTGAGGGTGTGCGCCGTGCGGCCAAATCGGGCGCGGGTGGGTAGCGTTCGGGGTGTCCCACCCGGGTGTGCCGTTCGCAGTGCGGCCCGTGGCAAGCTTTCCAGCCCGCCCGGGACGGCTCGTGTGCGGCGGCCCCGTCGCGGGACGCCCGGAAGGAGCAACCCCGATGCGCCTCATCTCAGCGTCCGTGCAGATCGACGCGCCGCCCGGCCAGGTGTACGACCGGGTGGCCGACTTCGCCAGGTTCCACGAGTGGAACCCGTTCGTGGTGCGGGCCACCGGGCGGGCCGCGCCCGGCAGCAGGCTGCGGCTGGCCTTCCGTCTCCCGGTGAGCGGCAAGGAGATGGAGTTCACCCCGAAGGTGCTGGTCGCCGACCGGGGGCGGCAGCTCCAGTGGCTCGGCAGGTTCATGGTGCCCGGTGTCTTCGACGGGCTGCACGGCTTCACCTTCGAGGAGCGCGACGGCGGCACCTTCGTGGTGCAGAGCGAGCGCTTCTCGGGCGTCCTGGTCCCGTTCACCGGCTCCGTCGTCCGCCAGGCCCTCCAGGGCTTCGAGGAGTTGAACCGGGCCCTGAAGCTGCGGGTGGAGAGCGGCGAGGGTGCCGTCAATCTGAGATGACACCGGGGAACGGCCGGACCCCCGGGGCGGTGTGACGCGCCGGGGGTCCGGTGGTGTGCGCGGTGGGGTGGGGGCGCTGTGGCCGGGGGCGGCCGGGGCGGGTCAGCCGGACGTGGGGCCGAAGGACACGTCGAGGGTGAGGTGGCCGGGGATCTCGGGCAGCTCCGCGAGGTCGTGGGTGAAGCCCAGCACCCCGTCCTCGCACCGGCTGGTGGTGGCGAAGCCCAGGGACGGCCAGAAGTCCCTGACCTTCGCGTTCTTGGCGGTCGGCGCGTATCCGGCGTGCACGGGCCCCTCCCCGGCGGCCTTGACGTGCGCCAGCACGGAGGCGACGGCGGCCTGCTCGATGCCGCGGGCGAACACCCGGCAGCTCAGCAGCATGTTGTCCAGGTGCCAGCCGTCGGCGGCGCGGCGGCCGAAGAGCACGCCGACGAGCCCGTTCTCGCCGAAGCGGTCCCGGGAGCGCACCGCGAGCACCATGTGGTCGGGCGACGCCATCTGCCACTGCACGTCGGCCAGTTGGAGGCGCTGGGTGGTGAGGTTGAACTGATTGGTGCGCATGGTCAGTTGGGCGACGCGGGGCAGCTCGTGCGCCGCGGGCGGCGACACGTCGACGCGTACGCCGAGTTCCCTCAGGTACTCCTCCATGGACCCGGCGCCGTCCAGCAGGTCCTGCCGTTCGGCCTCGGTGCGGTACTGCTCGGTCCTGTTCCGGTCGGTCGCGGTCAGCTCCCGGGTGTCGAACCAGCCGTCGGCGAGCAGCTTCTCGATGTGCGCGGCGGGTTCCTCGTCGAGGCGTACGACGGCGACCTCGGGCAGACTCGACGCGACGAGGCCGCACTCGAAGGGCGAGTCGTCGGCGAAGACGAAGCTGTCGGTGCCGAGGTTGAGCCTGGCCGCGATGTCGCGCAGGTTGGCGTCCTTGGGCTGCCAGTTGGCGTTGACCCGGACGAAGTCGGTGTCGCGCAGCACCATGTCGGGGTGGCCGCGCAGCACGTCGAGCACGGGGTCGCGGTCGTTCTTGCTGCACACCGCGAGCAGCACGCCCTGGGAGCCGATCTGCTTCACCGCCTTCTGGAAGGCGTGGAACGCCTCGCCGCGGTAGGTGGAGGCGGCGGCGATGCCGTCGGGTCCGTCGTCGCCGAGTATGCCGTCCCAGAGGGTGTTGTCGAGGTCGACGACGAGGACCTTCTTCGTACGGCCGCGCACCGAGCGCGCGAGGTGGCCGACCTCGCGGGCGTAGCGGGCGAGCAGGTCCTCGCCGAGGTGCACCTTGGCGTAGGCGGCGAGCCTGGCGTCGCGCACCGGGCCGCCCTCGGCGATCAGCGGTTCGGTGTCGACGGTGTGCACCCGGGGGTACTTGAGCTGGAGCCGTAGCAGCCCGGTGTTGAACTCCCGCCAGGCGATGGACAGTTCGGCCCGGGAGCGGTGGTCGACGAGGCGGTGGGTGTGGGTGTGCAGCAGCGGGACGGTGTTGAGCACGAGGGTGCCGCTGCCGTGCTCCATGTACTGCCCCGCGAGCCGGTCGACGAGGTCGAGCTTGGCGGTGGTGACGCGCACGACGTCCTCGACGCCGAAGGGCAGCGGCAGTTCGTCGAAGACGACCTGTGCGTCGAGGACGCACAGCGCGAGGTCGGTGTCCTTGGCGTACAGCGGGCTCGTGGTGTCCCTGAGGTCCCGCGCCCAGGAGTCGTAGTCGGCGGGCAGGGTGCGAAGGGGGATGCCGTGCCTGGCCAGTTGGGCGGTCAGCGGCGCGGTGAGCGCGTCGAGGGTGCCGTGCCCGGTGACGGCCGCGGTCATCGGCACGGCCCCCGGGTGCAGTTCCCGGATGCGGTCGGGATCGAGCCTGGCGAGGAGCCGCCCGGCCCGTGCGAGGTCGGCGAGCGCGGTGGGCGACTGGTTGATCTCGGCGAGGAGCGCGGGCACCGCGGGGTAGTCGGCGGCGAGCAGGCCGTCACCGTTCAGGGCGCGCAGCCGGTCCAGGGCCCCGACCCGCTCCGTGGCGGCGGTGGTCACTGCTGTGTTCACGGATATCACCTGTCCTGTCACTGCTCCGGGGTGGGGAGCGTCACCGGACGGGCTAAAGGGGGACTTGCGATACGGGGGCGACACCCACACCGCTCGCGGGGGTGCCGCTCCGGGGCCCGTCAGACGCCGCCCGCGCGTCCCACCGCGGCCAGAAGGCGGGCGAGGGGGGTTGCCGCGGAGGTGGTGGGCAGGGTGGGCGCGAAGGCGCGGCCCTCGCCTCGGGTCTCGGGGGTCGCGGGGACGGCGAGGGCCAAAGGCAGCGCCGCGTCGACCAGGTCGGGCTCCACCGGGTAGGCCGCCCCCAGGCTCTCGGTGAGGTCCCAGGTGTGGACGACGTAGTCGAGGAAGTGGAAGCCGATGGCCTGCTCGGGCGGGAACGGCACACCGGGGGCGATCTCGGGCAGCGCGAGGCCGCCCGCGCCGGGGCGCACCGCCGCGAACGCGCGTACCACTGCCGCGGCGGCGCTCTCGTACGCGGCGGCGGGATCGGCCCCGAGCGGGCGCACGGCCCAGTCCGCGAGGTCGCGCGCGCCACCGGCGGCCGCGGCGGCGAAGCCGAGGTGCTGGGTGGTCATGTGCGCGAGCAGGTCCCCCAGGGTCCACCCCTCGCAGGGGGTGGGGCGGCCGAGGTCGGCCTGGGTGATCCCGCGCGCGACGTCGACGCTGTGGGCGACGGCGCGCGCGTCCAGGGTGCGGATACGGTCCACTCCTGCGGGCAGGCGCGCCTCCGCGGGCGGCTGCCAGGTCGTGGGCACATGCTTATTAGTAGGCATACGTTTACGATCTGCCCGCGCTTACGATTTGTCAAGGAGGTTCCCGCACCATGAACGACCACGGCGGCACGGCCGGCCGGGACGGGGCCGCGCGCCCGAGGGATCTGGCGGCGATGGTGGTACCGCTCGGCCGGGCGCTGACGGCCGCGGAGCTGCCCGTGCTGGAGCGGCACGGCCTCACGATGTGGGCGTACTCGGTGCTGCTGCGGCTCGACGACGAGCCGGTGCGCACCCAGGCCGCGCTCGCGGCGTCGATCGGCGCGGACAAGACGCGGATCATCGGCGTGCTCGACGACCTGGAGGAGCGCGGCCTGATCCGCCGCGTACCCGACCCCTCCGACCGCCGGGTGCGGCTGCTGTCGCTCACCCCCGAGGGCCGCCGGGTGCGCGACGCGGCGCAGACGGCGATCCAGCGCCGGGAGGACGCCCTGCTGACCCGCCTCACCGCCACCGAACGCAAGGCCCTGCTGAGCGCCCTGACGAAGCTCTCCGCACTCTCGGCCGAGGAGATCGCCGCGGCCGGAGACGGTGAGGGGGACGACAGAGACGACAGAGACGACAGAGACGACAGAGACGACCGCGACGGCTGAGACGGCGACAAGGGCGAGGCAGGGGCGGAGGGCTTCCGTGACCGCAAATGTTCGCGAAAGTTTCGGCGAATGAGATCGCGGCAAGGCCGCACAATCTGACTCCTGCCCGCCCCAAAACGGCCCTGAGCCTCCCCCAAGTCTCTTCCACCTGCAAAGACTCCGGGCACGCCCTACACCCACCCCAACAACATTTTCGGTATGCCTGTCGAAACTGTTGACAGTCCAGCGTGCCCGGACCAACACTGTCCGGCATCGACAGCCCCCCATCGCGGTCGGCCACCCCCCAGTCCCCCCCCGCACTCCCCGAGCACCCGCACCGTGCGCCCGGCCGCCGGCCCCCACGAGGAGGAAGCATGAACACGAACGAACCCGCCGCGCGCAAGGGCGGCACGTTCCCCGCGCTCAGCCGCAGAGGGTTCATCGGCGGCGTCGGGGCCCTCACCGCCGCCGCGTCGTCCGCGCTGCTGCTGCCGGACAGCGCCCGCGCCGACACCGTCATCACCACCAACCAGACCGGCACCGACAACGGCTTCTACTACTCGTTCTGGACGGACGGCGGCGGCTCGGTCTCCATGACCCTGTCCTCCGGCGGCAGTTACCGCACGCAGTGGAGCAACGTCGGCAACTTCGTGTGCGGCAAGGGCTGGGCCAACGGCGGCCGCAAGAACGTCTCGTACTCGGGCTCCTTCAACCCGTCGGGCAACGCTTACCTCGCGCTGTACGGCTGGACGTCCAACCCGCTCGTCGAGTACTACGTCGTCGAGAACTACGGCACGTACAAGCCCACGGGCGAGTACAAGGGCACCGTCAGCAGCGACGGCGGCACCTACGACGTGTACAGGACGACCCGGTACAACGCGCCGTCCGTGGAGGGCACCAAGACGTTCGACCAGTACTGGAGCGTGCGCCAGCAGAAGCGCACCGGCGGCACCATCACCACCGGCAACCACTTCGACGGCTGGGGCCGCTACGGCCTGAACCTCGGCAGCTTCGCCTACTACATGATCCTTGCGACCGAGGGCTACCAGAGCAGCGGCAGCTCCAGCATCTCCGTAAGCGGCTAGAACCGGCACCCGGACGACTGCCCGGACCCCGGATACCGGTGTTCCGCTAGAGGGACGTGGGCCGTGTGCCGCACGCCGACGTTGCCGCGGCGCACGGGCCCGTGTCCGGGCGGATCGGGACGCCGTTGGCACGCAGTACGTCGCGCAGTTCCAGGATCAGCGGGAAGACCTCCTGGTTCCAGTCCTCCCCCTGCTCGTCCCAGGCCCGCTGCTCCGCCTCGACCGCCATCCGGTCCTCCGCGAACACCCGCTCGGTGAAGCGGCGGATGAAGGGCCAGGCCAGCCGGAGGGCGCCGGGGACCGGCGGCTTCTCGATCGACAGCAGCCCGAAGGTGTGGTTGACCCGCTGCTCGGCGTCGACCGGCACATACGCCGCGAAGAGCGAGAACGCGGGCACCTCGGTCCCCTCCTGCACCAGGTGGAGGTGCTGGTACGGGTACTGGGTGCGGATGGTGATGCGGTCGGGGGAGGCGGCGCCGCCCCTGCCCTCGGCGCTCAGCAGCCCGGCCCCGAGGTCCTTCTTGCCTCCGGCGTGGCTGAAGAGGTAGCGGGCCTCGACGAAGTCCTCACCGGTGTCGTACCCGAGGAGCTTGGGCTCGATCCTGCCGAGGACGCCCCGGTGCAGGAACTGGTGGTTCATGTCGAGCAGGTTCTCGTGCATGAACGAGTAGTGGCAGCGCACCCGGCGCGAGAACACCATCGTGCGGTGCCGGGGCGAGAGCGCCGCGGGCAGCCGCGGCAGCGGCGTCGTGGCCGCGCGCTCCGGGTCCCCGGGGAAGACGAACACGAGGCCGTACGCCTCCCGCACCGGGTACGCCCGCACCCCGCGCGGCGGCCGTACCCCCTTCGGCAGGTACGGAATCCGTGAGATGCGGCCCGTGCCGCGGTAGTCCCAGGCGTGGTAGCAGCAGCGCAGCGCCTCCCCCACCACGACGCCCATACTCAGCGGCACCTGGCGGTGGGCGCAGCGGTCCTCAAGCGCGTGGACCGTACCGCTCGCGCCCCGGTACAGGGCGATGCGCTCGCCCGCGAAGGCGGCGGCGAGCGTCCCGTTCTGGCGGACCCTGCGGGACTCGGCGACCGGGTACCAGTGGTCGAGGGCGATGCCGACGCGCCGGAGGTCGGCGGCGGCGATACCGGCGCTCCCCGGCTCGGGCGCGGACGGCGCCTCGCGCTCTGTCTCCGCCATGGTTCTCCCTCGCACAGGACCCGGATGATTCTGACAAAGACGACTTTATTCATCATGTCGGAACATGGGATGGCGAGGGCGTTCGATCGGGCGACCGGCTCACCCGACTGCCGGGCGCCTTAAGCCTTGCTACAGCGGTCTCTCCTACTGTCCCTGCGCGGTCGTCCCCGAACGGCGGCCCCTCTCTCCGTCACGTTCGCCCGCCAGGAGGAAACATGTCCGTGGACACACCCCAGGAGCCGGTGGTCGCGGTTCCGCGCGTACCGCCCGAGACGGCGGCCGGGGCCGCGCCGCCCGCCCCGGGGCCCGCCCACGCCAAGCGATGGTGGATTCTCGGGGTGATCTCGGTGGCGCAGTTCGTCATCGCGATCGACTCCTCGATCATCAACGTGATGGGCCCCAGGCTCCAGGAGGCCATCGGCCTCTCGACCACCGGGCTCCAGTGGGTCATGAACATCTACGTGCTGCTCTTCGGCGGCCTGCTGCTGCTCGGCGGGCGGCTCGCCGACGTCATCGGCAGGCGGGCCGTGTTCCTGTTCGGCCTGGTGCTGTTCACGGCCGCCTCGCTGTTCGCGGGCCTCGCGGACTCCGAGGCCACGCTGCTGAGCGCCCGCGCCGCGCAGGGCATCGGCGCCGCGGCGCTCTCGCCCGCCTCGCTCTCCATCCTGGTGACGGTGTTCCCCGACGCCAAGGAGCGCGCCAAGGCGTTCGGCGTGTGGGGCGCGGTCATCGGTATCGGCGCGTCCGTCGGCACCATCCTCGGCGGCGCCATCGTCAACGCCGACTGGCGGTACGCGTTCTGGATCAACGTGCCGATCGGCGTGCTGCTCGGCGCCTGCGCCGTCGCCCTGATCAAGGTGCCGAAGCCGCCCGCGAACCGGCCGCCGAAGGACATGCTCGGTGCCGCCACCGCCACCGGCGGACTGCTGCTGCTGGTGTACGGCATCGTCACCACGTCGGACCACGGCTGGACGGACTGGCGCACCCTGGGCTCGTTCGTCGTGGCGGCCGTGCTGCTGGTGGCGTTCGTCCTCGTGGAGCAGCGCAGCAAGGCGCCGCTGGTGCCGCTGCGGCTGTTCAGGTCGCGGTCGGTCGTCGCGGGCAGCCTCGGCGAGTTCCTGACGGCCGCGCTGATGATGCCGATCTTCTTCCTGCTGCCGCTGTGGATGCAGGGCGTCCTCGGCTACAGCCCGCTGCGCACCGGGCTCGCGTACCTGCCGGTGAGCATCGCGCTGATGATGCTCGCGCCGCTCGCGTCCAGCCTGATCACCAAGACCGGGCCGAAGCCGATGTACCTGGTGGGCACGGTCGCCCTCGCGGGCACGGTGACGATGCTGGTGGGCATGCCCGTGCACAGCGGCTACTGGAGCTTCCTGCTGCCGGTGACCGCGACGTTCGGCGTCGGCCTCGTGTGCTGCCTCATCCCGACCCCGGTCATCGGCACGTCCGAGGCCACCGACGAGGACGCGGGCACCACGTCCGCGCTGCTCAACGCCTCCACGCAGATCGGCGCCGCGTTCGGTATCGCGGTGTCGGTGACGGTGCTCAACAACAAGATGGCGGACTCCGCCGCGGCAGGTGCCGACCACGCCCACGCCCTGGTGGACGGTCTCCAGTCCGGCTTCATGGTGCTGGCCGTGTTCCTCGGACTCAGCTTCCTGAACGGCCTGTTCGTGTTCCGCAACAAGAAGCAGGCCGACCGGCCCGCAGAGCCCGTACGGGGCTGAGCACCGGCCCCGCCACCCATCCGCCCCGATACCCGAAGGCGCCCCCACCGCGGACCGGTGGGGGCGCCTTCATGGGGTTGGGTGCGGGGGCGCTCGGCATGGTGACGCCCCTCGCGGCCGGGGCCGGGAACGGGAAAATGCGGGGCGGCCCCCGGGGGGAGGGGGGCCGCCCCGCGGCGCGGGTGCGGTACGGGCCGCGGGGGCTCAGGCCGGTACGGCACCCGCGAGCATGCGCTCCCGGCGCTCCGCCCGCGCGGCGTGGTGGCGCAGGACCACCGAGAGTTCGCGCAGGAAGGCGTCCTCGTGGGCGCGGATGAAGAAGTGGCCGCCCGGCATGGTGCGCATCTCGCAGCCGCGGCCCGCGTGCCGCCGCCAGGCGACGACCTCGGGCACGGACACCAGCCGGTCGCGCAGCCCGGCGAACAGGTGCAGCGGTATCCGCAGCGGCTCGCCGCTTCCCGTGGCCGCCTGCGAGGTGCACAGCATCAGGTCGTCCCTGGCGACCGGGAGCAGCGCGGAGAGCCACTCCGGGTGGTCGAGCAGGGCGCGGGGGATGCCGCCGAGGCTGATCAGGCCGGCGAGCAGTTCCTCGTCGCTCGCGTCGGGCCGCGCGATGCTCGGCGCCGGCAGGTGCGGCGCCCGGTAGGCGCTGACCACCAGCGCGGCGGGCAGCGGCGCGCCGCGGCGCTGGCGCCTGCGGGCGAGCGCGTAGGCGGCGAGCGCGCCCATGCTGTGGCCGTAGAGGACGTGCGGCCCGGCGAGTACGTCGTCGAGTTCCTCGTCGAGGTCGCGGGCGAGTGCGTCGAGGTCGGTGAAGCGCGGCTCGTTCATCCGGCCCTCGCGGCCCGGCAGTTGGACGGGAAGCACCTGGGCGCGCGCGCCGTGCGCGTCGAGCCCCCGCTGCCAGCGTCCGAAGACGGAGGCGCCGCCGCCCGCGTACGGGAAGCAGAGCAGCCGGATGCCGTGCCCTGCCGACTCGGCACCGGTCCGTGACAGGTATCGCGTCATCGTGCTCGGGTCTCCTCTCGCAGGGAGCGCCGAAGGGGGCCGCCGCACGCGCGCGGCCGCGTCCGGCCGGTGAGGCCGCCGCGGCGCGGCCCTGCCCCAGCGGGGCGGGCGGTGCGGCGGGCGGGCCCGGCGGGCGTGCGCGGAGCGCGGTGGGGCGGCCCCCTTCGGTACCCGCCCAGCTTGTGCGACGTGGCTAAAAGGCCGCCAAATGCAGCGTGCCGCCCTCGCGCGCGGGCGCTTCGAGCGAGGGGTCGCCGCAGAGGACGGCGCGGTGCAGCCGCTGGAGCGGCGCGGACGGTTCGATGCCCAGCTCCTCCACGCACGACCTGCGCAGCCTGCGGAACGTCTCCAGGGCGTGGAAGGGCCTGCCGCAGCGGTAGAGCGCCAGCATGAGCTGGGCGTGCAGGTTCTCCTGGAGCGGGAAGCGCTCGGCGAGCGCGGCGAGTTCGCCGACGACCGAGGCGTGCCTGCCCAGCCGCAGGTCGGCGGTGATACGCCCTTCGAGCGCGGCCGACCTGGTCTCTTCGAGGCGCAGCGCCTCGGCGCGCAGCGGGCGTCCCGCCCTGATGCCGGCGAGGGCGTCGCCGCGCCAGGTGGCGAGGGCGCGGGTCAGCAGCCTGGACGCCTCCTCGTCGCCCTCGGGGCCGCCCTCGCCGAGGGCGCGAAGACCGCGCGCGGTGAGGTCCTCGAAGCGGCGTGCTTCGCAGGGGGCGCCCGGCAGGTCGAGGGCGTAGCCGTAGTAGCCGCGGCGCAGCAGTGCCTTGGCGTCCGTGCCGTGCGCGGGGCCGAGGGCGGTGGTGATGGAGCGGCGCAGTTGCTTGACGTAGGTCTGGACGACTCCGACGGGGCCGCTGGGCGGCTCGGCGTCCCACAGCTCCTCGGTGATGGCCGACATGGTCACCTCGCGTCCGGGGCTGACCGCGAGCAGGGCAAGCAGTTGCCTCGGCTTGGCCGCGCTGGGCACGATCGACGTCCCGTCGATCCGTACCACCAGCGGCCCGAGAGTACCGATCTCCATCTCTCCCCCAATCTCCGGCTTCTCCGGTCTCCGTGGGCCCCCCGGCCCGCCCCCGGCTTCCCTCCGGGGCTCCGGAACCCTGTAGGTGACCTTGGCACGCGCCGGGGGCGGCGCCCAGTTAGGCGCTCACGAGCCCGGACGTGAAAGGAGAAGGAGGCGGGCATGAGATTTTCATGCCCGGGGGACGGGCGCGTTCCGGCCACGGCACCCCGCCGGGTCCCGGCGGCCCGGCGCCTACGGCAGGATCGCGTCCACATAGCCGCCGTCCACGCGTACCGCGCCGCCCGTGGTGGCGGAGGCGAAGGGGGAGCTGAGGTAGACGACCATGTGCGCGATCTCCTCGGGCTCGATCAGGCGCTGCAACAGCGACTGGGGGCGGTGCTCGCGCATGAAGGCGCGCTGTGCCTCGTCCCACGGCAGCGAGCGGTCGACCAACTGGTAGACGAAGTCCTCGACTCCCCCGGTGTGGGTGGGCCCCGCGAGCACCGAGTTGACGGTGACACCGGTGCCCGCCGCGTCCTTGGCGAAGCCTCGCGAGACGGCGAGCAGGGCGGTCTTGGAGACGCCGTAGTGGACCATCTCGGCGGGGGTGACCACCGCGGAGTCGCTGGCGATGTTGAGCACCCTGCCGTGGCCGCGCTCCTTCATGCCGGGCAGCAGGGCGCGGATCATACGGACCGCGGCGAGCACGTTGACCTCGAAGTAGCGGCGCCACTCGGCGTCCGTGATGGCGAGCGCGGGGCTCGCGCCGAAGATCCCCAGGTTGTTGACGAGGATGTCCACGGGCCCTGCGGCCTCGACGACGGCGTCGGCGCCCTCGTCGGTGGAGACGTCCCCCGGTGCCGCGGTGAAGCCGCCCGCCCCTTCCCCCAGGTCGGCCGAGAGCGCCGCCACGGCCTCCGCCACCGTCTCGGGCCGCCGCCCGTTCACGGCGACCGTGGCCCCGGCGGCGGCGAGCCCCGCCGCGATGGCGCGCCCGATGCCCTGGGTGGAGCCGGTGACGAGCGCGGACTTGCCGGTGAGGTCGATGCGCATGGGATTCCTTCGTGACGGGGGTTCCGAGTGGCGGGGCGGCCCGGCAAAATACTTTCCTTGGCAATTTACCGTCGTACACAATAATTGCACACAACGGATAACCGCAAGCGCAGTACAGTTGCCGACACGCCCGGCAGATTCATGCCGGGCAGAACTCGGAAGGACCGCCATGACCGCCACCGATCCGGCCATGACCGCCCTCGCGCACGGCTGGAGCGCGCTGTCGCTGCTGCACGGCCGGATCGAGGCGGCGGTGGAGCGCGCGCTCCAGGCCGGTCACCGGCTCAGCGCCCGCGAGTACTCCCTGCTCGACGTCCTCAGCAGGCAGCACGACGGCGACGGCGGCCATCTCCAGATGAAGCAGGTCGCCGACGCGGTCGTGCTCAGCCAGAGCGCCACCACCCGGCTGGTCACCCGCCTGGAGGACCGCGGGCTGCTCTCGCGCTACCTGTGCCCCACCGACCGCCGCGGCATCTACACCGACGTCACCCCCGCGGGCCTCGCCCTCCTCGACGGCGCGCGCCCCACCCACGACGCCGCCCTCAGCGCGGCCCTCGACACGGCCGCCGCCGACCCCGAACTGGCCCCGCTGGTACGGGTGGTGCGCCGCGGCCTGCCGGCCCCCGGCGACACGGCACCGTAACGGCACGGCACCCCGGGGCCACGCGCCCGCGTGTCCGGGAGCACCAGCGAAAGGGCCCTCCTGGGGCCGCCCGTCGGGGCGGGACGGCGGGGTCAGGTGCCGGATGCCTCGTAGGTCTCGATCGCGCAGCGCGTTGCCCCGCTGCGCCCGATCCTGGCGTCGCTGGTAATCAGCGGGACGCCGAGGCTCTCGGCGAGGGCCGCGTAGTGGGCGTCATAGGCGGAGAGATTGTTCGACAACGCGCGTACGCGCCGCCACAGGATGAGCGTGGGGTGCAGATCGAGGGCGAGGGCCTGGTAATCGACGACCGCCTTCAAGGCCTCCTTCTCCGTGATCTTCGGCTTGTCTCCTCGGCGGCCGCGGGCCAGCCCGAAGACGGCGGAGGTGATCTCGTAGTCCAGCAGGCCGGGCGCCGCGACGGTGTCGGCGCGGCTCACCCGCTCACGGATCGCGGTTCCGGTCTTGCCCTGGTCGAGGAGGAAGTGTACGAGGCTGGAGCAGTCCACGACGATCAACGCCGGTTCCGCCCGTCCTCGATGGCGTCCAGGATGTCGGTCGTGCTCAGCTCGGTACGGGTCTCACGCTCCAGGCGGGTGGCCATTTCCACAAGGGTGGGCTTGGCGGCTTCCCGGGCGAGAAGGTCCAGGGCGTACGCCTGGAGCGACTTGCCCGCCTGCGCGGCGCGGACCTTCAGCGCGTTGACGGTGTCGTCCGGAACATCCCGGATCGTGATGGCGGTCATGCCTTCACTTTAGCACCTGTGCAGGCATTATGCAGTCACAAGCCTTTGACTGTGCTGCACAGGCGTTCCTGGTCCAACCGCACGGGTGCGGCACGACCAGACGGCGGAGGACTGCGCCCGGTGGGCGCGGGCCGCGGCACGTCTACCCGCGCGGGGCGCGCGTAGCGTGCGTGGGGACGGCGGGCGTGGAGGGGGCTGCGGTGATCCTGGTGACCGGGGTGACGGGGACCGTGGGGCGCGAGGTGGCGTCCCGGCTGCTCGGGCGGGGCGGCCCGCTGCGGGTGCTGGTGCGTGACCCGGCGCGGCTCGCGCTGCCGGGGCCCGTGCCCGGGGCGGCCGTCGGCTCGTACGAGGTGGCCGTCGGCTCGTACGGTGACGGCGGCTCGCTGGCACGGGCGCTCGCGGGGGTGACGGCGGCGTTCCTCGTCACCGCCGACCCGTCCGCGCCCCACGACGCGGCGTTCCTGCGCGCGGCGCGCGGCGCCGGGGTGCGGCACGTGGTGAAGCTCTCCGCGCACGCGGTCGGCGATCCGGGCGCGGACGATCTCGTCACCGCCTGGCAGCGGGCGAACGAGGACGCGCTGCGCGCGTCCGGCCTCGGCTGGACGCTGCTGCGCCCGCGCGCGTTCATGACGAACACCCTCGGCTGGGCGCGCTCGGTGCGCGAGGAGGGCGTCGTACGGGCGCCGTTCCCCGACTCGGCGAACGCGTGCGTGGACCCGAGGGATGTCGCGGAGGTGGCGGTGCGCGCCCTCACCGAGCCGGGCCACGCGGGCCTGGTGTATCCGCTGACGGGGCCCGAGGCGGTCACGGCGCGGCAGCAGACGGCCGCGCTCGCGCGCGCCGTCGGCCGCCCCCTCGACTGCCGCGAACTCCCCCTCGACCGGGCGCTGGAGGGCTGGCGGCGCAGATATCCGGCGGGGGTGGCGGAGGCGCTGGCGGCGGGCGCGCTGCGGCAGGCGGCGGGCGGCAAGGCCGCCGTGGACCCGGCGTTCGAACGCCTCACGGGCCGCGCCCCGCGCTCCTACGCACGGTGGGCCGAGGATCACAGGGCAGCGTTCACCTGACGGCCCCCGCGCCACACGACCCCCGGCACCACGCAGCCCCCGCACCGCGCGGACGCGCCGCCGACTCCCCCGCCGCCTCCGGGAAAGAGGGGTGCTGGCAACACCCCCGCCCCGGGCCCCACGCCCACTGACCCGCGGCCCGGCGGGGAGCAGGATCTTCCCTGTCGGAACGAGGCGCCCGTCGACGAGGGCGGGGCCCGCGGGACGGGGAGAGCGACGAGATGACCAGTCACAGCAGGCGGAGGATTCTCCAGGGCGCGGCGCTGGCAGCGGCGGGCAGCGTCGTCGGCGGCTTCGCCGGCGGCCACTACGCGGCGGCGGCGAGCGCGGCCACCGGGGGCGGGAGCGCGGCCGACAAGGAGTCGTACCCGTTCCTCGAAGGGGCGTTCGCGCCGGTCACCGAGGAACTGACCGCGTTCGACCTGCCGGTGGTCGGCCACATCCCCCGGGACCTCGACGGCCGCTACCTCCGCAACGGCCCCAACGTCCTCGGCCTTGAGGACCCGCGGGCCCACCACTGGATGCTCGGCGATGGCATGGTGCACGGGGTGCGGCTGCGCGGCGGGCGCGCGGAGTGGTACCGCAACAGGTGGGTGCGCTCGGCCGCGGTCGCGGAGAAGCTGGGCGAGAGTTACCCGGGCAGCACGCCCCCGGACGACTTCGCCGCCAACACGCACGTCATCCCGTACAAGGGCCGCATCCTCGCCTGCCAGGAGAGCGGGCCGCTCCCCTACGAGCTGGACGGGGACCTGAACACGGTGCGCCCGCACGACTTCCGCGGCACCCTGGAGGGCGCGTTCACCGCGCACACCAAGTACGACGCGCGGGCCGACGAGCTGCACGCGATCACGTACTACCCGGCCTGGGACCACGTACGGCACCTGATGATCGACCGCACAGGGCGGGTGGCGCGCACCACGAAGATCCCGGTGGCGGACGCGCCGATGATGCACGACTTCGCGCTGACCGGGAAGTACGTGGTGGTCGTGGACGTGCCGATCACCTTCGACCCCTCGGCGGGCACCACCGTGCCGTACGTGTGGAACGAGAAGCACCCCACGCGGGTGGGGCTGCTGCCGCGGACGGGCGGCGCGGTGCGCTGGTTCGAAGTCGACCCGACCTACTACTCGCACACCCTCAACGCCTACGACGAGGGTGACACGGTCGTCGTCGAGTTCGCTTCCATGCCGGCGCCGTTCTACGCCGCGGGCCGCGGCAACGGCGGCCCCTCCGCCACCGGCACCCCGGCGCTGGACCGCTGGACGATCGACGTGGGGCGGGGCTCCGTGCGCACCCACCGCATCGACGACAGGCCCCAGGAGTTCCCCAGGATCAACGAGTCGCTGGTCTCCCGCCGCCACCGCTACGCGTACACCACCTCCGCGGGGGAGATGTGGGCCGCGTACGAGACGGTGGACGGGGTGCCGCCCGACGCGTCGTTCGGCAACTACCTGGTCAAGCACGACATGCTGCGCGGCAGCACCAGGACGCGGCGGTTCGCGCGGGGCGCGGCGGCATCGGAGCCGGTGTTCGTGCCACGGCGCGGCGCGCGCCACGAGGACGACGGCTATGTCCTCGCGTACGTCAACGACCCGCACCGCGGCGCCACCGACCTCCTCGTCCTCTCCGCCGAGGACTTCGACGGCCATCCGCTGGCGCGGGTGCAGCTCCCCGGCAGGGTGCCGCTGGGATTCCACGGAAGCTGGGTCCCCGACGCGTGACCAACCGCCCCGGAACACCGTCCTACCGGGTGGCGGGCGCACCGCCTCCCGGTACCGGCGCCGGATCGCACACCCCCTCGATCCGGCGCCTCCGGGCGCCTTGTTCAGGCGGTGAGCGGGTCGGGGGTGCGGAAGCGGTTGATGGCCTCGACATGCCGGGCCCTGAACTCCTCGTCCTCCACGCCCATGCCGTCCTCGGGCGCCAGGCACAGCACCCCGACCTTGCCGTAGTGCTCGTTGCGGCGGACGCTGGTCACGGCCTCGCCGACACCGTCGAGCGGGTACGCCTTCGACAGCGTCGGGTGCACCATGCCCTTGCAGATGAGCCGGTTGGCCTCCCATGCCTCGCGGTAGTTCGCGAAGTGGCTGCCGATGATGCGCTTCAGCGACATCCACAGATAGCGGTTGTCGTACTGGTGCTCGTAGCCGGACGTGGACGCGCAGGTGACGATGGTGCCGCCGCGCCGTGCCACGAACACGCTCACGTCGAACGTCTCGCGCCCGGGGTGCTCCAGCACGATGTCGGCGTCCTCGCCGCCGGTCAGCTCGCGGATGCGCTCACCGAACCGCTTGCGCTCCTTGGGGTCGGGCGTCCGCTCGTCCCGCCAGAACGTGAACTCCTCGGCGGCCCGGTCGATGACGAGTTCCGCGCCCATGGAGCGGACAAGCTCCGCCTTGTGCGCGTTGGAGACCACGCAGATCGGGATGCCGCCGCCGTTGTGCACCAACTGCACGGCGTACGAGCCGAGTCCGCCGCCCGCGCCCCACACCAGCACGTTGTCGCCCTGCTTCATCCTGGCGCCGTTGCGGGACACGAGCTGCCGGTACGCGGTCGAGTTGACGAGCCCCGACGAGGCCGCCTCCTCCCACGACAGGTGCCGCGGCTTCGGCATGAGCTGGTTGGCGCGCACCAGGGCGAGCTGGGCGAGGCCGCCGAAGTTGGTCTCGAAGCCCCAGATCCGCTGCTCGGGGTCGAGCATGGTGTCGTCGTGCCCGTCGGCGGAGTTCAGCCCCGCGGACAGGCAGTGCGCCACCACCCGGTCCCCCGGCTTCCATCCTGAGACGCCGACGCCGGTACGCAGCACCACACCGGCCAGGTCGGAGCCGAGCACGTGGTACGGCAGGTCGTGCCGCCTGCCCTCCTCGCTCGCCTTGCCGTACCTGCGCAGGAACGCGAAGGTCGGCACGGGCTCGAAGATGGCGCTCCACACCGTGTTGTAGTTCACGGCGCTCGCCATGACGGCGACAAGCGCCTCGCCGGGGCCGGGTTCCGGGGTGGGCACGTCCTGGAGGTGCAGCGCCTTCGCCGGGTCCTTCCGGTCGGACGGCACCCCCTCGAACATGCCGGTCTCCTCGGCGAGCAGCACCGCGCCGCGGTACGACTCGGGGATCGGCAGCGCTCGGAAGTCGTCCGACTCCGCGCCGTCCACGATCGCGCTCAGTATCTCGTCCATCTCGCCAACGCTCCTGCCTCGTTCCAGAACCCGTCCGGACGGTGGTCCCGCTCCGACTTCCTGCCACCCGGGCGGGCCACCGCCCGGGCCTTTCCTGCGTCCTTCGCGCGCACTGCCCGCGGCGCGCTCACCCCTGGCCGAGTTCGTCGTCGAGCATGGCGAACATGTCGTCGTCCGAGACGTCTTCGAAGTCCAGCTCCGCGGCGCCCGAGCCGCCCCGTGCGGCGGCCCACCTGGACCGCAGGACTTCGAGCCGCCCCGCGATCTGCCGGTGCGCCGCCTCGTCCACCTCCGCGGCCCCGAACGCCCTCTCCAGCTCGTCGAGCGCCCCGAGGAGCGAGGCTTCGGGCGTCAGCTCCTCGGGTTCCAGCTCGGTGCGCAGCCAGTCGGCGAGGTCGGCGGGCGTCGGGTAGTCGAAGACGAGGGTGGCGGGCATGGTGAGCCCGGTCGCGGCGCCGAGCCTGTTGCGCAGCTCCACGGCGGTCAGCGAGTCGAAGCCCAGCTCACGGAACTGCTGGTCGGCCCCGATGCCGGACTTGTCCGCGTGCCCGAGCACCCGGGCCGCCTCCGAGCGCACCACGTCGAGCAGGACACCGCCCAGCTCCCCACCGGCGAGCCCGGCAAGCCGCTCCCGCAGCGCCCCCGCGGCATCCGCACCCGCGGCCCGCCGCGCCGACACCCTGATGAGCCCCCGCAGCAGTGGAGGTACGGCCCCGGCACCACGCAACGCCGCCAGATCCAGCCGCACCGGAACCGCCGCCGCCACATCGGCGGCAAGCGCCGCGTCGAACAGCGCGAGCCCCAATTCGGGCGCCAGCGGCGGCATCCCGGCTCGCGCCAGCCGCCGCGCCTCCTCCTCGGTCAGACCACCCGTCATCCCCGCCGCCTGATCCCAGGGGCCCCACGCCAATGAGACACCGGGAAGCCCGAGTTCACGCCGGTGCGCCGCCAGCGCGTCAAGGAACGCGTTGGCCGCCGCGTAATTCGCCTGCCCCGCACCACCGAACACCCCGGCGGCAGACGAGAACAGCACGAACGCCGACAACCCTCCACGCTCCGCGGTCAGTTCATGCAGCAGCCACGCCGCATCCACCTTCGGCGCCATCACGGCATCAAGACGCTCACGCGTGAGAGAGCCGACGACACCGTCGTCCAGCACACCCGCCGTGTGCACCACGGCGGACACGGGGTGCGCGTCCAGGAGACCCGACAAGGCGTCCCGGTCCGTGACGTCACACGCCACCACCGTGGCAGTCGCACCCAGTCCGGCAATCGACTCCACCAACTCCCCGGCACCGGGAGCCTCCAGACCACGTCGGCTGACCAGCAGCAGACTCCGCACACCGTGCTCCACCACCAGATGCCGCGCCACCAGCGCGCCCAAGCCACCGGTACCGCCGGTGACCAGCACCGTACCGTCAACATCCCACTCGACGGGCTCCGCCTCGGAGGTGGCGACACGCGCCAGCCGCGCAGCCGTCACACCCGCACCCGTCACCGCCAACTGCGGCTCATCACACGCCAATGCACGCGATACGGCCTCCGGCGTCCACCCTTCGCCGAGTTCGACGAGCCCGAACCGGCCGGGATGCTCCGACATCGCAGAACGCACCAGACCCCACACCGCACCCGCAGCAACATCCCCACCCCGGCTCACAAAGACCAGGCGCCCACCCGCGAAACGGTCCTCGGACACCCATGCCTGCACGGCCGAGAGAGCAGAAGCCGCAAGCCCATGCGCATCCGCCACCACACCACCGGACCCGGCAACCGGCACCACCACAACCGGCGGCACCTCAGCCAACCCGTCCAAGCCCGCCACCTCAGCCAACCCGAGCCCGAACACATCCGAACCCACAACCACCGGCGCAACCCCAGCCGCCTCCGGCGCCTCCACCGGCACCCACTCCACCCCGAACAGGGTGTCGCGGCCGATGCCGCCCGGTGTGCCGGTGTCGGTGGCCACGGGCCGCAGGGCGAGCGTGTCCACGGAGATCACGGGGGCGCCGGACTCGTCGGCCGCGCTGATGCGCAGACCGCCGGAGGTACGGGTCAGCCGGACGCGGACGCTGCCCGCGCCCGAGGCGTGCAGCGACACGCCCGTCCAGGAGAACGGGACCGACGTGGCGGCATCCTCGTCCCGTTCGGGCGCCCTCGGGTCGGGTCCGATCAGCATCGCGGCGTGCAAGCACGCGTCGAGCAGCGCGGGGTGCATCTGGAAGCCGCGCGCGTCGGCGGCGTCCTCGGGGAGCGCCACGTCGGCGAAGACCTCGCCCGCGCCCCGCCACACCGCCCGCAGCCCAGCGAACGCGGGCCCGTAGGCGAAGCCGGCCTCCGCCCTTGCGTCGTAGAACCCGTCGAGGTCGACGGCCTCGGTGTCGGCCGGCGGCCAGACCGCGCCCGGTGCGGTTTGCGCCGCCACCGGTGCGGGGTCGGCGCTCACGGTGCCCGAGGCGTGCTGCGTCCAGGCGCCGTCACGGTTACCGGCCGCCCTGGAGTGCACGCCGAGGGTACGGCGGCCGTCCTCGTCCGGGGCCCCGACCCGCACCTGGAGCTGTACGGCGCCGGTCTCGGGGAGCACGAGCGGCGCCCCGAGCGTCAGTTCCCGCACCTGTCCGCAGCCGACCTGGTCGGCGGCGCGGATCGCCAGCTCCACGAAGCCGGTGCCGGGGAACAGTACCCGGCCCATGATCCGGTGCTCCGCAAGCCAAGGGTGGGTGCGCAGCGAGAGCCGGGAGGCGAAGACGAGCCCGTCCTCACCCGCAAGCTCGACGGCGGCGCCCAGCAGCGGATGCCGTGTCGCCTCAAGGCCGAGCCCGGAGGCGTCCCCGGTCAGCGCCGTCGCGGTCGGCCAGTAGGCGTCGCGCTGGAAGGCGTAGGTGGGCAGTTCGACCCGCCGGGCGCCGCCGCCCTCGAACAGCGCACGCCAGTCGACGAAGACGCCGGTGGTGTGGAGTGTGGCGAGGGCGGTGAGCCAGGCGGTGGGCTCGTCCCTGTCCTTGCGCAGGGCGGGTACGGCGGCGGTCTCTTCGAGAACCGCGCCCGCCATGGCGGTCAGCACACCGTCGGGACCGAGTTCGAGAAGGGCGTCAACTCCGGCTTCCCGCATGGCCGTCAGGCCATCCGCGAAACGTACGGCCTCGCGGACGTGCCGCACCCAGTAGCCGGGGTCGGTGAGCTGCCCCGGCTCGGCGAGGGCCCCGGTCACGTTCGACACGACGGGGACGGCCGGCTCGTGGAAGTCCAACTCGGCTATGGCCGCATGGAACTCGTCGAGCATCGGGTCCATCAGCGGGGAGTGGAACGCGTGCGAGACCCGCAGACGGGACGTCTTCCGGCCGGGCAGCGCCGCGACCACCGCGTCCACGGCCGCCGTCTCGCCAGACAGCACCACGGAGTTGGGCCCGTTGACCGCCGCGATCGAGACGCCGTCGGTGAGCAGCGGCGTGACCTCGTCCTCCGCGGCCTGAACGGCGGCCATCGCACCGCCCTCGGGCAGCGCCTCCATCAACCGCGCACGCGCCGACACCAGCACACACGCATCGGCCAGCGACAACACCCCCGCCACATGCGCCGCAACCACCTCACCAATCGAATGCCCGCCGACGTGTGAGGGCTTCACCCCGACCGACTCCGCAAGCCGGAACAACCCCACCTCAACCGCGAACAACGCAGGCTGCGCCCACCCCGTCCGATTCAACTCCTCCGCATCCGCACCCCACACCACATCCCGCAACCCGTCGAAGTACGCCAGCACCTCGTCGAAAGCCGCCGCGAACACCGGATACCGCCCATACAACTCCCGCCCCATACCGAGGCGTTGCGCCCCCTGCCCGGAGAAGACGACGCCGAGTGAACGCCGCCCCGAGGCCGCCCGGCCCCTGGCCGCCTCCACGGCGCCGTCAGCCGAGGCCAGCAGCACCGCGCGGTGCGCGAAGCCGGAGCGCTCAAGCAGCGACCAGCCCACGTCCACCGGGGAGAGCCCGGTTGCGGCCTTCCGCAGCCGCTCGGCCTGCTCGTCGAGGGCGGCGGGGGACTTCGCGGACAGCACCCACGGCACCGGGTCGGTGACGGGTTCTGGGGCGGTCGTCGCTTCGGCCGGTTCGAGTACTGCCCCGGGACCCTGCTCCAGGATGACGTGCGCGTTCGTACCGCTGATACCGAACGACGACACCGCCGCACGCCTGGGGCGGTCGACCACGGGCCACTCCGTGTTGGCGGTGGCGAGTGCCACCGCGCCCGCCGACCAGTCCACGTGCGACGAAGGCTCGTCCGCGTGGAGGGTCTTCGGTACGACACCGTGCCGCATGGCCTCGATCATCTTGATCAGGCCCGCGACACCCGCCGCCGCCTGGGTGTGCCCGATGTTCGACTTGACGGTGCCGAGCAGCAGCGGGTTCTCGCGGTCCTGGCCGTAGGTCGCCATGAGGGCCTGGGCCTCGATCGGGTCGCCCAGGGTGGTGCCCGTGCCGTGGGCCTCCACGACGTCCACGTCCGAGGTGCCGAGCCCGGCACTGGCGAGCGCCTGCCTGATCACGCGCTGCTGCGAGGGGCCGTTGGGGGCGGTGAGGCCGTTGGACGCGCCGTCCTGGTTGATGGCGGAGCCGCTGACCACGGCCAGGATGGTGTGGCCGTTGGCGATGGCGTCCGACTGCCTTTCGAGGACCAGCAGGCCCACCCCCTCCGACCAGCCCACACCGTCCGCGGACTCCGAGAACGCCTTGCACCGCCCATCGGCCGCGAGACCGCGCTGGCTGGAGAAGTCCACGAAGGCCCCGGGGGTGGCCATCACGGTGACACCGCCGGCCAGTGCGAGCGAGCACTCACCGGAACGCAGTGCCTGCGCCGCCCAGTGCAGCGCCACCAGCGACGACGAGCACGCCGTGTCCACGGTCACCGCAGGACCCTCAAAGCCGAACGTGTAGGCCACGCGGCCGGACGCCACGCTCGGTGCGGTGCCGTTCCCCTGGAACCCGGCGAACTCCTCGCCGCCGAGCAATGCCGCGTAGTCGGAGTACATGACCCCCGCGAACACACCCGTACGACTGCCACGCAACGACGCAGGATCGATCCCCGCCCGCTCCAATGCCTCCCACGTCGTCTGCAACAACAACCGCTGCTGAGCATCCGTCGCCACCGCCTCACGCGGACTCATCCCGAAGAACGCCGGGTCAAACTCCCCAGCCTCATGCAGGAAACCGCCCGAGCGCGCATACGAGGTACGCGCACGGCCGGGATCGGGGTCGAACAGCCCCTCCAGATCCCAGCCACGGTTCGTCGGGAACCCCGACACCGCATCCGTCCCCTCACTCACCAACCGCCACAAATCCTCAGGAGACGCCACCCCACCCGGGTACTGACACCCCATCCCCACCACAACCACCGGATCGTCGTCCAACGACGGCATGGATGCCACCGGCACCACGGCCCCTGCGGCCTCGCCGCCGAGCAGTTCCGTGAGGAGGTGTCCTGCGAGCCCATCGGCGGTGGGGTAGTCGAAGACCAGGGTCGCCGTGAGCTGGAGCCCGGTGACGGCGGTGAGGCGGTTGCGCAGCTCTACGGCGGTGAGGGAGTCGAAGCCCAACTCCCTGAACTGCCTGTCGGATTCGATGCTCGCCTTGTCGTGCCCGAGTACCCGGGCCGCCTCCGACTGCACCAGGTCGAGCAGTACGGCATGCTGCTCGGCCCGCGCCAGCCCTTCGAGCCGCCCGACGAGCGCGGCGGCACTGTCCGCCCCGATAGCGCCCGTCCGCCGCGCCAACGGCCTGATGAGCCCCCGCAGCAGCGGCGGTACGGCCCCGGCACCACGCAACGCCGCCAGATCCAGCCGCACCGGAACCGCCGCCGCCACATCCGCCGCGAGCGCCGCGTCGAACAGCGTGAGCCCCAATTCGGGCGCCAGCGGCGGCATCCCGGCTCGCGCCAGCCGCCGCGCCTCCTCCCCCGACAACCCACCCGTCATCCCCGCAGCCTGATCCCAGGGGCCCCACGCCAATGAGACACCGGGAAGCCCGAGGCCACGGCGGTGCGCGGCCAGCGCGTCAAGGAACGCATTACCGGCCGCATAGTTCGCCTGCCCCGCACCACCGAACACTCCGGCGACCGAGGAGAACAGCACGAACGCCGACAACTGCCCGCGCTCGGCGGTCAGTTCATGCAGCAGCCACGCCGCATCCACCTTCGGCGCCATCACGGCGTCAAGACGGGCCGCGTCGAGCGAACCGATCACACCGTCGTCCAGCACACCCGCCGTGTGCACCACGGCGGACACGGCGTACGCCTCCAAGAGACCGGACAGGGCGTCCCGGTCCGTGACATCGCACGCCACCACCGTGGCGGTCGCGCCGAGTCCGGCGATCGACTCCACCAACTCCCCCGCGCCGGGGGCCTCCAGACCACTGCGGCTCACCAGCAGCAGACGCCGCACCCCGTGCTCTGCCACCAGATGCCGCGCCACCAGCGCGCCCAAGCCACCGGTGCCGCCCGTGACCAGCACCGTACCGTTCGCGTCCCACTCGACAGGCTCGACTGGCTCGATGCCAGGGCTGACACGCGCCAGCCGCGCAGCCGTCACACCCGCACCCGACACCGCCAACTGCGGCTCATCACACGCCAGAGCACGCGATACGGCCTCCGGCGTCCAGCCTTCGCCGAGTTCGACGAGCCCGAACCGGCCCGGATGCTCCGACATCGCCGACCGCACCAAACCCCACACCGCACCAGCAGCAACGTCCCCGGCCCGGCTCACGAAGACCAGACGCCCACCCGCGAAACGCTCCTCGGACACCCACTCCTGTACGAGGCCGAGCGCGGAAGCCGCAAGCCCATGCGCATCTGCCACCACGTCATCAGCCCCGGCAACCGGCACCACCACAACCGGCGGCACCTCAGCCAACCCGTCCAAGCCCGCCACCTCGGCGAACCCGAGCCCGAACACATCCGAACCGACCACCACAGGCGCAACCCCGGCCGCCTCCGGCGCCTCCACCGGCACCCACTCCACCCCGAACAGGGCGTCACGGGTCCGTGCCGCGACCCCGCCGCCACCGGCCGCGCGTACGACCAGTGTCTCGACCGAGGCAAGCACCCCGCCCACGCTGTCCGCGAAGGCGATCGCGTAACTGCCCTCGCCGGTACGGCGGATGCGGACCCGGGCCGCGGTGGCGCCCGACGGCTGGAGCGAGACGCCCTGCCACGAGAACGGGAGCCCGGCGGCGCCGTCACCGGTCGCGCCCTCCAGGGCGGCGAGCAGGGTGGCGTGCAGTCCTGAATCGAGCAGCGCGGGATGCAGGCCGTAGCTCCCGGCGTCGAGGACCTGTTCGGGCAGCGCGATCTCGGCGAAGAGTTCGTCGCCCTGCCGCCAGGCGGCCCGCAGCCCCTGGAACACAGGCCCGTATACGAAGCCGATTCCGGCCAGCCGCTCATAGCAGTCCTCGACGGCGAGCGGCTGGGCGTCCGCGGGCGGCCAGACCGCCATCGCGAACTCCGGGGCCTTCGTCACGGCCGACTCAAGGAACCCCGAGGCGTGCAGCGACCAAGGTTCGTCGGTCGCGCGCGCATCGCGCGAGTGGATACCGACCGCGCGCCGCCCGGCCTCGTCGGGCGCCCCGACCTGCACCTGGACCTGGACCGCGCCGCGTTCGGGGAGCACCAGCGGCGCCGCCATCGTCAGCTCCTCGACGCGCTGGCAGCCGACCTGGTCGCCGACGTGCGCGGCCAGTTCGAGCAGCGCCGTGCCGGGCACCATGACCTGGCCGTTGATGGCGTGGTCAGCCAGCCACGGATGCGTGGCCACCGACCAGCGGGAGGTGTAGAGCAGCCCGTCGGACTCCGCGAGCCGCACCGCGGCACCCAGCAGCGGATGCCCGCCGGTCTCAAGCCCGAGCCCCGCGACTCCCGGTTGCGCGGGGGTGGCGGGCCACAGCCACTCGTGCTGGAAGGCGTAGGTGGGCAGCGCGACCCGGCCCGCCCCCGAACCGGCGAACAGCGCCCGCCAGTCGACGGAGACACCGGAGGTGTGCAGCGTGGCGAGGGCGGTGAGCCATGCGGTCGGCTCGTCCCGGTCCTTGCGCAGGGCGGCAACAGCGGTGACCTCATCCAACGCGGCCGAAGCCATCGCCGTCAGCACACCGTCAGGCCCGAGTTCCAGAAGCGCGTCAACTCCCGCCTCCCGCATGGCCGTCAGACCATGCGCGAAACGTACGGCTTCACGAACATGCCGCACCCAATAGGAGGGGTCCACCAGAAGACCAGGCCCGGCAACGGCACCCGTCACATTCGACACGACGGGAATCTCGGGCTCGCGGAACTCCAACCCCGCGATAGCCGCCCGGAATTCGTCGAGCATCGGGTCCATCAACGGCGAATGGAACGCATGCGACACCCGAAGCCGCGACGACTTCCGCCCCGGCGGCAATCCAGCAACCACCGCATCCACGGCAGCCGTCGCACCGGACACCACCACGGACGCAGGACCATTCACCGCAGCAATCGACACACCGTCCGCGAGTAGCGGCGTGACCTCATCCTCCGTCGCCTGCACGGCGACCATCGCACCACCCGCAGGCAACGCCTCCATCAACCGCGCACGCGCCGACACCAGCACACACGCATCAGCAAGCGACAACACCCCCGCCACATACGCCGCAGCCACCTCACCAACCGAATGCCCACCCACACACGACGGCTTCACACCCACCGACTCCAAAAGCCGGAACAACCCCACCTCAACCGCAAACAACGCAGGCTGCGCCCACCCCGTCCGATTCAACTCCTCCGCATCCGCACCCCACACCACATCCCGCAACCCATCAAAATGCCCAAGCACCTCATCAAAAGCCGCCGCAAACACCGGATACGAAGCATACAACTCACGCCCCATCCCCACCCGTTGCGACCCCTGACCGGAGAAGACGACGCCGACCGAGCGGCGTCCCGTGGCCTCGCCGCGTGCCGTCTCCTTCACACCGTCCGCGGATGCCAGCAGCACCGCACGGTGGGGGAAGGACGTGCGGTCGAGGAGGGACCAGCCGACGTCCACCGGGGACAGGTCGCCCGCCGTGTCCCGCAGGCGGCGGATCTGAGCGTCCAGGGCCTCGGGGGTCCTTCCGGAGACCAGCCAGGGCACCGGGGCCGTGGCAGGCTCCGCCGGTGCGGCGGGGGCGGCCGGGGTGGTGGGGCCCTGTTCCAGGATGATGTGGGCGTTGGTGCCGCTGAGGCCGAACGACGACACCGCCGCGCGCCTCGGGCGCTCCGCCGCGGGCCAGTCGGTGTTGGCGGTGGCGAGTGCCACCGCGCCCGCCGACCAGTCCACGTGCGACGAGGGCTCGTCGACATGCAGGGTCTTCGGTACGACACCGTGCCGCATCGCCATGATCATCTTGATCAGGCCCGCGACTCCGGACGCGGCCTGGGCGTGGCCCAGGTTGGACTTGACGGAGCCGAGGAGCAGCGGGTGCGGCCGTTCCTGGCCGTAGGTGCCGAGGAGGGCCTGGGCCTCGATGGGGTCGCCGAGCGTCGTACCGGTGCCGTGGCCCTCGACGACGTCCACGTCGGCGGGGGCGAGGCCCGCGTCGGCCAGGGCGGCGCGGATGACACGGCGCTGGGAGGGGCCGTTGGGGGCGGTGAGGCCGTTGCTCGCGCCGTCGGAGTTGACGGCGGAGCCGCGCAGCACGGCGAGGACCGGGTGTCCGTTGCGTACGGCGTCCGACTGCCGTTCGAGGACGAGGACGCCGACGCCCTCGGACCAGGCGACACCGTCGGCGGCCTCGGCGAACGCCTTGCAGCGGCCGTCGGGGGCCAGGCCGCGCTGCCGGGAGAAGTCCACGAAGGCGCCGGGGGTGGCCATCACGGTGACACCGCCCGCCACCGCGAGCGAGCACTCGCCGCGGCCGAGGGCGCCCGCGGCGAGGTGGGTGGCGACGAGGGACGACGAGCAGGCGGTGTCCACCGTCATCGTCGGGCCCTCGAAGCCGAAGGTGTACGAGACGCGGCCCGACACCACGCTGGGCGAGCTGCCGTTGCCGCGGAAGCCCGCGAACTCCTTGCTGCGCAGCAGCACCCCATAGTCGTTGTACATGACCCCGGCGTACACACCGGTGCGGCTGCCGCGCAGCGAGCGGGGGTCGATGCCGGCCCGCTCCAGGGCCTCCCAGGTGCTTTCGAGGAGCAGCCGCTGCTGGGGGTCGGTGGCCAGCGCCTCGCGGGGGCTCATGCCGAAGAAGCCGGGGTCGAACTTGCCGACGTCGTGCAGGAAGCCGCCCGCGCTGGTGTACGAGGTGCCCGGGTTGTCGGGGTCGGGGTTGTACAGGGACTCCAGGTCCCAGTTGCGGTTGTCGGGCAGCGGGGTGATGGCGTCGGTGCCGTCGAGTACGAGTCCCCACAGGTCCTCGGGGGTCTCGACGCCGCCGGGGAAGCGGCAGGCCATGCCGACGACGACGATCGGGTCGTCCGTGGTGTGCGCGGGCGTCCGCGCGGGTGTGCCCGCCGCGGTGTCCTCGTCCGTGCCGAAGAGTTCGTCGAGGAGGTGGTCGACGAGGACGTCCGCGCTGGGGTAGTCGAAGACCACCGTGGACGGCAGCCTGAGCCCGGTGATCGAGTTGAGCCGGTTGCGCAGTTCGACGGCGGTGAGGGAGTCGAAGCCGAGTTCGCGGAAGGCGCGCGAGCCGTCGACCGCGGCGCCTTCGGCGTGGCCGAGCACGGCGGCGGCCTGTGCGGTGACGGTGTCGAGGAGCCGGCCGCGGCGCTCGTCGGCGGGGAGCTGCGAGAGGCGTCCCGCGAGTCCCGCCGCGGTGCTGGACCTGGCGACCGCGGAGCGGCGTACCCGCGGCTTGACCAGGCCGCGCAGCAGCGGCGGCACCTCGCCGTGCGCGCGCAGCGCGGCCAGGTCGACGCGTGCCGGCACCAGGCGCGGGGCGCCCGTGGCCAGCGCGGTGTCGAACAGGGCCACGCCCTCGTCCGCCGACAGCGGTGGCATCCCGGAGCGCACGAGCCGGGCCACGGTGGCCTCGTCCAGGGCGCCCGTCATGCCCGCGGACTGGTCCCAGGGGCCCCAGGCGAGGGACACCGCGGGCAGGCCGAGGCCCCTGCGGTGGGCGGCGAGCGCGTCCAGGAAGGCGTTGCCCGCGGCGTAGTTGGCCTGGCCGGCGCCGCCGAAGGTGCCCGCGGCCGAGGAGAAGAGGACGAACGCGGACAGGTCGCGGTCGGCGGTGAGTTCGTGCAGGTTCCAGGCGGCGTCCGCCTTCGGGCGGAGCACGGCGGACAGCCGCTCGGGGGTGAGCGACGGCAGGACACCGTCGTCGAGTACGCCCGCCGTGTGGACGACGGCCGTGATCCGCGGGTGGGTGTCGAGGAGCGCGGCGAGCGCGGCGCGGTCGGCGACGTCGCAGGCCGCGGTCTCCGTGTCGGCGCCAAGTGCGGTGAGTTCGGCGGCGAGTTCGGCGGCGCCCGGCGCCTCCTGGCCGCGGCGGCTGACCAGCAGCAGGCTGTGGACGCCGTGTTCTGTGACGAGGTGGCGGGCGACGAGGGCGCCGAGTCCGCCGGTGCCCCCGGTGATCAGTACGGTGCCGTCGCCTCCCCAGGGGGCGGGGGCGTCGTCGCCGCGCGGGGCGCGCAGGAGACGTCCCGCGAGGAGTGCGCGGTCGTCGACGGCGAGTTGCGGCTCCTCGGAGGCCAGCGCCCTGCCGAGGAGTTCCGGGGAGAAGTCCTCGGCGAGGTCGATGAGTTGGAACCTGCCGGGCTGTTCCGACGAAGCGGAGCGCACGAGGCCCCATACGGCTGCGGCGGCGAGGTCGTCGCCTGTGGTGGCGCCGCGGGTGACGAACACCAGGCGGCTGTCGGCGAAGCGCTCTGCGGCCAGCCACTCGCGGGCCATGGTGAGCGCGGTCGCGGTGAGGGCGTGGGCGTCGGCCGCCCCGCCGTCGCCCGCCGCTCGCAGTTGCGCCACGACGACGGGCGGCTGCCCCTCGACGGAGGCCAGGTCGGGGTGGGCGGTGGCGCCGCCGGGTGCGGCGGCGGCGAGGCCGAACGGGTCGGGGCCCACGAGTACGGGCGCGGCCGGTGCGGCAGGCACCGGGGCCGGTGTCCAGGCGAGGCTGAACAGGGCGTCGCGGCCCGGCCGTTGGTCGTCGCCGTGGTCGGCGGTCACGGCCCTGGTCACCAGGGTGGCGACGGAGGCGACGGGCGCGCCCGTCATGTCGACGGCCTCCACACCGACGCCGTCGCCCGTGGGGGTGAGCCGCACCCGTACGCTGCCGGCGCCCGAGGCGTGCAGGGTCACGCCCTCCCACGAGAACGGCACGGCGGCCTCGCCGCCGCCCGAGCCGACGAGGACGGCGGCGTGCAGGCAGGCATCGAGGAGCGCGGGGTGGATGCCGTAGTCGGCGGCGTCGGTGACCTCGTCGGGCAGCGCCACCTCGGCGAACACCTCGTCGCCGCGCTGCCACAGGCCGCGCAGGCCCGCGAACACCGGGCCGTACCAGAAACCGGCGGCGGCCCTGCGGTCGTAGAACCCGTCGAGGCCCGCGCGGACGGCGCCCTCGGGGGGCCAGACGGCGGTGTCGAAGCCGCCGGGCAGCTCGCCCGGGGCCGCGACCGCGAGGCGCCCCGAGGCGTTGACCCGCCACGGCAGGTCCTCGGCGTCCTCCGGCCTGCTGTGGACGGCGACGGTCCTGCCGCCCGCCTCGTCGGGGGCGCCGACCCGCACCTGGACGTGGACGGCGCCCGAGGCGGGCAGCACCAGCGGTGCGGCCAGGGTGAGTTCGTCGACCCGGCCGCAGCCGGTCTCGTCGCCCGCGCGCACGGCGAGTTCGAGGAGCGCGGTGCCGGGGACGACGACGCGGTCGCGCACCTTGTGGTCCGCGAGCCAGGGGTGGGTGCGCAGGGACAGCCGGGAGGTGAACAACAGGCCCTCGCCGCCCGCGAGTTCGACGGCGGCGCCGAGCAGCGGGTGCCCTGCCGCGGTGAGTCCTGCGGAGCGTACGTCGCCGACCCTGCCGACGGCTGCGGTGGGCCACAGCCACTCGGGTTCGAAGGCGTAGGTGGGCAGTTCGACACGGCGCGGCGCGGTCCCGGTGAAGATCCGCCGCCAGTCGACGTCGGTGCCGCCCGCGTACAGCCGCCCGAGCGCGGTCACGAGCGCGGCCTCCTCGGTGCGGTCCTTGCGCAGCAGGGGCACGATGAGCGCGGTGGTGGGGTCGTCGGAGTCCTCGCCGAGCAGGGTGTTGACGAGGGAGGAGAGGGTGCCGTCCGGGCCGATCTCGACCAGGGTCCCGACGCCGTGGCGGCGCAGTTCCGCGACGCCGTCCGAGAAGAGGACGGCCCGGCGCACATGCCCCACCCAGTAGTCGGGCGAGGCGATCTCCTCGGCGGTGGCGACGCGCCCGGTGACGTTGGACACCAGCGGGACGCGGGGCGCGGCGAACGAAAGGCCCGCGACGAGGTCGCGGAACTCGTCGAGCATCGGGTCCATCAGCGGGGAGTGGAACGCGTGCGACACGCGGAGCCTGGCGGTGCGGTGGCCGCGCTCCTTGAAGAGGTCCGCGATGCGCAGCACGGGTTCCTCGTGTCCCGCGATGACGACGGACCGCGGCCCGTTGACGACGGCGACCGACACCTCGTCGTGCGCACCGTGTTCGTCCAGCACCTCCGCGACTTCGTCCGCACCGGTCTCAAGGGCGACCATGGCGCCGCCGGAGGGCAGCGCCTGCATCAGGTTGGCGCGGGCCGCGACGAGCGCGGCCGCGTCCGGCAGGGTCAGCGCGTCGGCGGCGTGCGCGGCGGCGATCTGGCCGATGGAGTGGCCGATGATGAGGTCGGGGGTTACCCCGAACGACTCGACGAGCCGGTACAGGGCGACCTGGGTGGCGAACAGCGCGGGCTGGGTGTAGCCGGTCTGGGACAGCGCCTCGGCGTCCTCGCCCCACATCACGTCGCGCAGCGGCGCGGGCAGCAGCCCGTCGAGTTCGGCGAGGACGGCGTCGAGTGCGCGCGCGTACACGGGGAAGCGCCGGTACAGCTCGCGGCCCATGCCGAGCTGCTGGGAACTCTGCCCGGAGAACATCATGGCGAGCAGGCCCCCGGCGGCCGTGTCGTCCACGGCGCCGCGGGCGACCTCGGGGGCGCGTTCGCCGTCGCCGAGCAGGACGGCGCGGTGCGGGAAGCGTGCGCGTGCGAGCAGCGACCAGCCGACGTCGAGGGGCGAGAGCCCCGCGGCGGCCTCCCGCAGCCGGTCCACCTGGCGGTTGAGGGCGTCCGCCGACTTCGCCGACACCACCCACGGCACCACCGAGGGCGCGGTATCCGGCACCGACTCCGGCTCCCCGACGGGCGCGGGCGCGACGGCGGGGCCCTGCTCCAGGATGACGTGCGCGTTGGTGCCGCTGATCCCGAACGACGACACCGCGGCACGCCGCGGGCGTTCCACCGCGGGCCACCCGGTGTTGCCCGTGACAAGCTCGACGGCGCCCGCCGCCCAGTCCACGTGCGACGACGGCGCGTCCACGTGCAGTGTGCCCGGTACGACGCCGTGCCGCATGGCCTCGATCATCTTGATGACGCCCGCGACTCCGGCGGCGGCCTGGGTGTGCCCGATGTTCGACTTGACGGTGCCCAGCAGCAGCGGGGCGCCGTCCCGGTCCTGCCCGTATGTGGCGAGCAGCGCCTGCGCCTCGATGGGGTCGCCCAGGGTGGTGCCCGTGCCGTGCCCGTCGACCGCGTCCACGTCGCGGGGGCGCAGCCCGGCGCCCGCGAGCGCCTGCCTGATCACCCGCTGCTGCGAGGGGCCGTTGGGCGCGGTGAGCCCGTTGGACGCGCCGTCCTGGTTGACGGCGGAGCCGCGGAGCACGGCGAGGATCTGGTGGCCGTTCGCGACCGCGTCGGAGCGGCGTTCGAGCACCAGCAGCCCGACGCCCTCCGACCAGCCGACACCGTCCGCGGACTCTGCGAACGCCTTGCAGCGCCCGTCGGCCGCGAGGCCGCGCTGCCGGGAGAACTCCACGAAGGCGCCGGGCGTCGCCATCACGGTGACACCGCCGGCCAGCGCGAGCGAGCACTCGCCCGACCGCAGCGCCTGCGCCGCCAGGTGCATCGCGACCAGCGACGACGAGCAGGCCGTGTCGATGGTCACCGCGGGCCCCTCGAAGCCGAAGGTGTACGACACCCGTCCGGAGGCGACGCTGCCCGCGCTGCTCTGCCCCTGGTAGCCCTCGTGCTCGCCGCCGGTGAGCAACGAGCCGTAGTCGGAGTACATGACGCCCGCGAACACGCCGGTACGGCTGCCGCGCAGCGCCCCCGGGTCGATCCCGGCCCGTTCGAGCGCCTCCCATGTCGTCCGCAGCAGCAGCCGCTGCTGGGCGTCGGTGCCGACCGCCTCGCGGGGGCTCATCCCGAAGAACGCCGGGTCGAACTCGCCCACGTCGTGCAGGAATCCGCCCGCCCGCGTGTACGAGGTGCCCGCGTGGTCGGGGTCGGGGTCGAAGAGCCCCGCCAGGTCCCAGCCCCGGTTGACGGGGAAGTCGCCGACGGCGTCGGCGCCCTCGCTGACCAGCCGCCACAGGTCGTCGGGGGACGTGACACCGCCCGGGTACTGGCAGGCCATCCCCACCACGACCACCGGGTCGTCGGTGACCGGCGGCAGCACCGCAACGGGCACGGCCATGTCGGCTGCCGCGCCGAAGAGTTCGTCGCGCAGGTGCAGCGCAAGGGCCTCGGCGGTCGGGTAGTCGAAGACGAGCGTGGCGGACAGCCGAAGGCCGGTCGCCGCGCCGAGGCGGTTGCGCAGCTCGACCGCGGTGAGCGAGTCGAAGCCCAGCTCGCGGAAGGAGCGCGCGGGGTCGACACGGTCCTTGCCGGTGTGCCCCAGCACCCCGGCGACCTCGGTGCACACGATGTCGAGCAGCGCGGCCCGCCGCCGTGCGCCGTCGAGCCCGGCGAGATCCGCCACGAGCCCGCTGGAGGCGGCGGTCACCGCACGCCTCCTCGGCGCCCTGACGAGCCCGCGAAGCAGTGGAGGTACGGCCCCGGCACCACGCAGCGCCGCAAGATCCAGCCGCACCGGAACCGCCGCCGCCACATCGGCGGCAAGCGCCGCGTCGAACAGCGCGAGCCCCAACTCGGGCTCCAGCGGCGGCATCCCGGCACGCGCCAGCCTGGCCACGTCGTCGTCCGAGAGCCCGCCCATCATCCCGGCGGCCCGGTCCCAGGGGCCCCACGCCAACGAGACGCCGGGAAGCCCGAGTTCACGCCGGTGCGCCGCCAGCGCGTCAAGGAACGCATTACCGGCCGCATAGTTCGCCTGCCCCGCACCACCGAACACCCCGGCGGCAGACGAGAACAGCACGAACGCCGACAACCCTCGACGCTCGGCGGTCAGTTCATGCAGCAGCCACGCCGCATCCACCTTCGGCGCCATCACGGCATCAAGACGGGCCGCGTCGAGCGAACCGATCACACCGTCGTCCAGCACACCCGCCGTGTGCACCACGGCGGACACGGCGTACGCCTCCAAGAGACCCGACAAGGCGTCCCGGTCGGTGACGTCACACGCCATCACCTCGGCGGTGGCGCCGAGTCCGGAAAGCTCCTCCACCAGTGCGGCGGCGCCCGGCGCGTTGGGACCGCGGCGGCTGACCAGCAGCAGACTCCGCACACCGTGCTCCACCACCAGATGCCGCGCCACCAGCGCGCCCAAGCCACCGGTACCGCCGGTGACCAGCACCGTACCGTCAACATCCCACTCGGGAGCACCGACAGGCTCCGCGTCGGGGGCGGTGACACGCGCCAGCCGCGCAGCCGTCACACCCCCACCCGACACCACCAACTGCGGCTCATCACACGCCAAAGCACGCGATACGGCCTCCGGCGTCCACCCCTCACCCAACTCGACAAGCCCGAACCGGCCCGGATGCTCCGACATCGCCGACCGCACCAAACCCCACACCGCACCAGCAGCAACATCCCCGCCCCGGCTCACAAAGACCAGACGCCCACCCGCGAAACGCTCCTCGGACACCCACTCCTGTACGAGGCCGAGCGCGGAAGCCGCAAGCCCATGCGCATCCGCCACCACACCACCGGACGCGGCAACCGGCACCACCACAACCGGCGGCACCTCAGCCAACCCGTCCAGACCAGACACCTCGGCGAACCCGAGCCCGAACACATCCGAACCCACAACCACCGGCGCAACCACAGCCGCCTCCGGCGCCTCCACCGGCACCCACTCCACCCCGAACAGGGCGTCCCTGAGCAGCCCGTCGGTCTCGTTGAGCTGGTCGGCCGAAATCGCCCGTACGGCAAGGGAGTCCACCGTGGCGACCACGCCGCCTCCGGTGTCGCTGACGACGATCGACACCGCGTCCTCGCCGGCCGGTGCGAGCCGCACCCGCAGCGCACCGGCACCGGACGCGTACAGCGACATGCCCTGCCAGGAGAACGGAACCCCGCCCACCGGCATGTCCATGCCCGCCGCACCGATGGCGTGCAGGGAGGCGTCGAGCAGCGCCGGATGCAGCCCGTAGCCGCCCGGGTCGGCGCCCTGGTCCGGCAGGGCGACCTCCGCGAAGACCTCGTCGCCGTGCCGCCAGGCGCCCTTGAGCCCCTGGAACACCGGTCCGTACTCGAAGCCGTGGGCGGCAAGGCCGTCGTACCAGCCGGACAGTTCGACCGGCTCCGCGCCCGTGGGCGGCCAGGCGGTGGCCTCCGGCTCCGGTACGGGCTCGGCACCGGCCGGGGCGAGCAGCCCGGAGGCGTGCTGGGTCCAGGGTGCGTCGTCGGCGCCGTCGAGCCGTGAGAACACGCCGACGGCGCGGCTTCCGGCGTCGTCGGGCATGCCGACCCTGAGCTGGAGCTGCACCGCGCCCGACTCCGGCACCACGAGCGGTGCGGCCAGCGTCAGTTCGGCGATGCGGCCGCAGCCGACCTCGTCAGCGGCGCGCACGGCAAGCTCGACGAAGCCGGTGCCGGGGAACAGCACCCGGTCGAGCACCCGGTGGTCGGCCAGCCAGGGCTGTGTGGCGAGGGACAGCCGCGAGGTGAAGACCAGGCCGTCGTCACCGGCCAGCGCGACCGCGGCGCCGAGCAGCGGATGGCCGACGGCCCGCAGCCCGAGCCCGGCCGCGTCCCCCGTGTTGGCACGCACCCCGGGCCAGTAGCGCTCCCGCGCGAAGGCGTAGGTGGGCAGCGGAACCCGCTGTGTTCCGGTGTCGGCGAACAGCGCCCGCCAGTCGACAGAGACACCGGAGGTGTGCAGCGTGGCGAGGGCGGTGAGCCATGCGGTCGGCTCGTCCCGGTCCTTGCGCAGGGCAGCAACAGCGGTGACCTCATCCAGCGCGGCCGAAGCCATCGCCGTCAGCACACCGTCAGGCCCGAGTTCAAGGAGCGCGTCAACTCCCGCCTCCCGCATGGCCGTCAGACCATCCGCGAAACGTACGGCTTCGCGAACATGCCGCACCCAGTAGCCGGGGTCCACCAGGAGACCGGGCTCAGCGACCGCTCCCGTCACATTCGACACGACGGGAATCTCGGGCTCGTGGAACTCCAAGTCGGCTATAGCCGCCCGGAATTCGTCGAGCATCGGGTCCATCAACGGCGAATGGAACGCATGCGACACCCGCAACCGCGACGACTTCCGCCCCGGCAACCCCGCAACCACCGCCTCCACCGCAGCCTCAACACCCGCCACCACCACGGACGTAGAACCATTCACCGCAGCAATCGACACACCGTCCGCGAGTAGCGGCGTGACCTCATCCTCCGTCGCCTGCACGGCGACCATCGCACCACCCGAAGGCAACGCCTCCATCAACCGCGCACGCGCCGATACGAGCACACACGCATCCGCCAGCGACAACACCCCCGCCACATGCGCCGCAGCCACCTCACCAATCGAATGACCACCCACAAACGACGGCTTCACACCCACCGACTCCAAAAGCCGGAACAACCCCACCTCAACCGCAAACAACGCAGGCTGCGCCCACCCCGTCCGATTCAACTCCCCGGCATCATCACCCCACACCACACCCCGCAACCCATGAAAATGCCCAAGCACCTCATCAAAAGCCGCAGCGAACACCGGATACGAGGCATACAACTCACGCCCCATCCCCACCCGTTGCGACCCCTGACCCGAGAAGACCACACCCAGCGAACCGCGCCCCGGGAGCGCCCGGCCGCGGGATGCCTCGGTGGTGCCTTCCGGTGCGGCGAGCAGCACCGCACGGTGGGGGAAGGGCGAGCGTTCGAGCAGGGCGCGGCCCACGGCGGACGGTGCCAGGTCGGCCGCGGCCTCCGTGATCCGCCGTATCTGTGCTTCCAGTGCCGCCTCGGACTTCGCGGAGACCACCCAGGGCACGACGCCGGTCCCGGGCTCGTCTGCCGCGGCGGGGGGTGCGGCGGGGGCCGTGGGTGCCTGTTCGAGGATGACGTGGGCGTTGGTGCCGCTGATGCCGAAGGACGACACGGCGGCGCGCCTTGGCCTGTCCACCGCGGGCCACTCGGTGGCCTGGGCGGCCAGCCGCACCGCGCCCGCCGACCAGTCCACGTGCGACGAGGGCTCGTCCGCGTGCAGGGTCTTCGGTACGACGCCGTGCCGCATCGCCATGATCATTTTGATCAGGCCCGCGACGCCCGCCGCGGCCTGGGTGTGGCCGAGGTTCGACTTGACGGTGCCGAGCAGCAGCGGCTCGCCCTCCCGGTCCTGGCCGTAGGTCGCGAGGAGTGCCTGTGCCTCGATGGGGTCGCCGAGGGTGGTGCCGGTGCCATGGCCCTCGACCACGTCCACGTCGGACGTGGACAGGCCGGCGCCCGCGAGTGCCTGGCGGATCAGCCGCTGCTGGGAGGGGCCGTTGGGGGCGGTCATGCCGTTGGAGGCGCCGTCCTGGTTGATCGCGGAGCCGCGTACCACCGCCAGGATCTCGTGGCCCGCGGCGAGCGCGTCGGAGCGGCGTTCGAGGACGAGCAGGCCGACACCCTCCGACCAGCCGACGCCGTCCGCGGACTCCGCGAACGCCTTGCAGCGGCCGTCGGACGACAGGCCGCGCTGCCGGGAGAACTCGACGAACGCGCCGGGCGTCGCCATCACGGTCACACCCCCGGCGAGCGCGAGGGAGCACTCCCCCGCGCGCAGCGCCTGCGCCGCGAGGTGCAGCGCCACCAGCGAGGACGAGCAGGCGGTGTCCACCGTCATCGCGGGGCCCTCGAAGCCGAAGGTGTACGAGACCCGGCCCGAGGCCACGGCGGGCGAACTGCCGCCGAGGTAGCCCTCGTAGCCCTCGTCGAGGAGGCTCAGGTAGTCGGAGTACATGATGCCGGTGAACACGCCGGTACGGCTGCCGCGCAGTGTTTCGGGGGCGATCCCGGCGCGTTCGAGCGCCTCCCAGGTGGTCTGGAGCAGCAGCCGCTGCTGGGAGTCGGTGGCCTCGGCCTCGCGGGGGCTCATGCCGAAGAAGTCGGGGTCGAACTCGCCCGCGTCGTGCAGGAAGCCGCCGCGTGTGACGTGGGTGCTGCCGGGCGCGTCGGGGTCGGGGTCGTAGAGGCCCGCGAGGTCCCAGTTGCGGTTGGTGGGGAATCCGGTGATGGCGTCGGTGCCCTCGTCGACGAGGCGCCACAGGTCCTCGGGGGTGGTGACACCGCCGGGGTACTGGCAGGCCATGCCGACGACGACCACCGGGTCGTCGTCCGGCGAGAGCGGCGACACCACCGGGGCGGCGGGCGCCTCGTCGACGTCGCCGACGAGTTCGCCGAGCAGATATGTGGCCAGGGAGGCCGCGGTCGGGTAGTCGAAGATCAGGGTGGCAGGCAACCTGAGGCCCGTCTCGGCGGAGAGCCGGTTGCGCAGTTCCACCGCGGTCAGCGAGTCGAAGCCGAGTTCCTGGAAGGCGGCCGAGGGGTCGATGCCGTCGGCGGAGTGCCCCGACACGGCGGCGATACGGCCCCGTACGAGATCGAGGATGGCGGCGCGGCGCTCGTCCCCGGGGAGCGCGGCGAGCCGTGCGGCGAGGCCGCCTGCCGCAGCGGGCAGCGCGGCGGCGGTGCGCCTGCTGGTGGCCCTGACCAGGCCGCGCAGCAGCGGCGGCACCTCGCCCGCCGCCCTGAACAGCGCCAGGTCGAGCCGGACGGGCAGCAACTGGGCCGGGCCCGAGGCGAGTCCCGCGTCGAAGAGCGCCACGCCCTGCTCCGCCGAGAGCGGCGGCATCCCGGAGCGCACGAGCCGGGCCACGGTGGCCTCGTCCAGCGCGCCCGTCATACCGGCCGCCTGGTCCCACGGGCCCCAGGCCAGCGATACCGCCGGCAGGCCGAGGCCCCTGCGGTGGGCGGCGAGCGCGTCGAGGAAGGCGTTGCCCGCCGAGTAGTTGGCCTGGCCCGGGCTGCCGAAGGTGCCCGCGGAGGAGGAGAAGAGGACGAACGCGGACAGGTCGAGATCGGCGGTCAGCTCGTGCAGGTTCCAGGCCGCGTCCACCTTCGGGCGCAGCACGGCGGCAAGGCGCTCGGGGGTCATGGACTCGACGACGCCGTCGTCCACGATGCCCGCGGTGTGGACGACCGCCGCGACCGGGCGGCGGGCGAGCAGCCTGGCGAGTTCCTTCCTGCTGGTGACGTCGCACGCCACGATCTCCGTCTCGGCGCCGAGTCCGGCGAGTTCCGCGGCGAGTTCCGCGGCGCCGGGCGCGTCCTGCCCGCGGCGGCTGACCAGCAGCAGACGGCGCGCTCCGCGCCCGGCCACCAGGTGCCGCGCCACGATCGCGCCGAGGCCGCCGGTGCCTCCGGTGATCAGTACGGTGCCGTCCGGGTCCCACGCGAAGGGGTCGCGGGGCAGCGGCGCGCGGGCGAGCCTGGCCGCCCTGACACCGGTGGCGCCGACCCGGAGCTGCGGCTCCTGGGAGGACAGGGCGCGGCCCAACTGCTCGGGTACGTAGCCCTCTTCGAGGTCGACAAGGGCGAAGCGGTCCGGGTGCTCCGACATGGCGGAGCGCACCAGGCCCCATACGGTGGCGGCGGCGACGTGCTCGCCCGCGGTGGCGCCGCGGGTCACGAACACAAGGCGGGAGCCGCCGAACCGGTCGTCGGCCGCCCACTCCCGCACCAGCGCGAGCGCGCGCGCCGCGGCGGCATGGGCCGCGGCGACCTCGGCGGCCGCCAGGTCATCGAGGTGGTCGAGGTCGTCGGCGGTATCGTCGGCGGCCGCGGCGATCTCGACGAGGACCGTCGGGGGCACGTCGACCAGCGCCGCGAGAGCGGGCACCCGGCCGACGACGGCGCCCGCCGCACGGCACTCGGCCTCGATGCCGAGCGGGTCGTCCCCGACGAGCACCGCCCCCGAGGCGGCGGCGGGCGGCTCGACGGGGTCCCAGCCCAGTTCGAAGAGCGAGTCGCGGTCGATCCGGCCCGAGTCGGCGAGCTGGTCGGCGGAGACGGCGCGGACCACAAGCGACTCGGCGGAGGCGACGGGCGCCCCGTCCGCGTCCGCGACCAGCACCGACACCGAGTCCTCGGCGGTGCGCGCGAGCCTGACCCGCAGCGCGGTCGCGCCGGAGGCGTGCAGGGTCACACCTAGCCAGGAGAACGGCAGCCCGCCCCGGCTGATCACGCCGAGGTCGGCGAACGCGACCGCGTGCAAAGCCGCGTCGAGCAGCGCGGGATGCAGACCGAACGCGGCGGCGGTGCCATGTGCGGCCTCGGGCAGCGCGGCCTCCGCGAACACCTCGTCGCCGCGCCGCCACACCGCGCGCAGCCCCTGGAAGTCGGGCCCGTACTCCCAGCCGGCCCGCGCCAGCTCCTCGTACATGCCGCTCACGTCGACCTGTTCGGCCCCGGGCGGCGGCCACGCGCCGTCCCCGAGCGCCGATTCCGCGGGCCCGGCCGTGTCGGCGCGGGAGCCTGCGGCGACGAATCCCGACGCGTGCTGGAGCCACGGCCCGTCCTGCGGGCCGTCCGCGCGCGAGAACACACCGATGCCGCGGCGCCCGTCGTCCTCCGGCTCGCCGACCCTGATCTGAAGCTGTACGGCGCCGGACTCGGGCAGCACGAGCGGCGCCGCGAGCGTCAGTTCTTCCACCCGCCCGCCGCCGACCTCGTCGGCGGCGCGGATCGCCAGCTCCACGAAGCCGGTGCCGGGGAACAGCACCTGGTCGAGGACCCGGTGACCGGCGAGCCAGGGGTGGGTGGCGAGCGAGAGCCGCGAGGTGAACACCAGGCCGTCGTCGCCCGCGAGCGCCACCGCCGCGCCCAGCAGCGGATGCTCGACGGCGTGCAGCCCGAGCCCCGAGGCGTCCCCGGCACGCCTGGCCGCCGTCGGCCAGTAACGCGCGTGCTGGAACGGATACGTGGGCAGCTCCACCCGCCGCGCCCCCGAGCCGGCGAACAGCACCCGCCAGTCGACCGGCACCCCCACCACATGCAGACCCCCGAGGGCGGTCAGCCAGGCGGTCGGCTCGTCCCGGTCCTTGCGCAGGGCGGCAACAGCGGTGACGTCATCCAACGCGGCCGAAGCCATCGCCGTCAGCACACCGTCAGGCCCGAGTTCAAGGAGCGCGTCAACTCCCGCCTCCCGCATGGCCGTCAGACCATTCGCGAAACGTACGGCTTCGCGAACATGCCGCACCCAGTAGCCGGGGTCCGTCACAAGACCCGGCCCGGCAACAGCACCCGTCACATTCGACACGACGGGAATCTCGGGCTCACGGAACTCCAACCCTGCGATAGCCGCCCGGAATTCGTCGAGCATCGGGTCCATCAGCGGCGAATGGAACGCATGCGACACCCGCAACCGCGACGACTTCCGCCCCGGCGGCAATCCAGCAACCACCGCCTCCACCGCAGCCTCAACACCCGCCACCACCACGGACGTAGAACCATTCACCGCAGCAATCGACACACCGTCCGCGAGTAGCGGCGTGACCTCATCCTCCGTCGCCTGCACCGCCACCATCGCACCACCCGCAGGCAACGCCTCCATCAACCGCGCACGCGCCGACACCAGCACACACGCATCCGCCAGCGACAACACCCCCGCCACATGCGCCGCAGCCACCTCACCAATCGAATGACCACCCACAAACGACGGCTTCACACCCACCGACTCCGCAAGCCGGAACAACCCCACCTCAACCGCAAACAACGCAGGCTGCGCCCACCCCGTCCGATTCAACTCCTCCGCATCCACACCCCACACCACATCCCGCAACCCGTCGAAATGCCCAAGCACCTCATCGAAAGCCCCCGCGAACACCGGGAACCGGGCATACAACTCACGCCCCATCCCCACCCGTTGCGACCCCTGGCCCGAGAAGACCACGCCCAGTGAACGTTGTCCTGGGGCCGCCTGGCCCCTGGCGGCCTCGGTGAGGGTGCCGTCGGGGGTGGGGACGAGGAGGGCGCGGTGGGGGAAGGTGGTGCGTTCCAGGAGAGACCGGCCCACGTCGGCCGGGGAGAGGCCGGTGGTGGCGGTCCGCAGCCGGTCGAGTTGGGCGTCGAGGGCGGCGGGGGACTTGGCGGAGAGCAGCCAGGGGACGGGGGCGGCGGGCGTGCCGGTGGGTGTGGCCGGGTCGGGGGCGGCCGGGGCCGGGGGTTCCTCGACGACGACGTGGGCGTTGGTGCCGCTGATGCCGAAGGCGGAGACACCGGCGCGGCGGGGGGCGCCGGTGGTGGGCCACGGGACGGCCTCGGTGAGGAGCTGGACGTGGCCCGCCGACCAGTCGACGTGGGTGGAGGGCGCGTCGATGTGGAGGGACTTGGGGACGGTGCCGTGGCGCATGGCCATGACCATCTTGATGATGCCCGCGACGCCCGCGGCGGCCTGGGTGTGGCCGATGTTCGACTTGATGGAGCCGAGGAGCAGGGGTCTGCCGTGTGGGCGTTCCTGTCCGTAGGTGGCCAGCAGGGCCTGGGCCTCGATGGGGTCACCGAGGGTGGTGCCGGTGCCGTGGCCCTCGACGACGTCGATCTGGTCGAGGCCGAGCCTGGCGTTGTCGAGGGCGGCGCGGATGACGCGCTGCTGGGATGGCCCGTTGGGGGCGGTCAGGCCGTTGGAGGCGCCGTCCTGGTTGAGGGCGGAGCCGCGTACCACCGCGTGCACGGTGTGGCCGTTGCGCTGGGCGTCGGAGAGGCGTTCCAGGACGAGCACCGCGGCGCCCTCGCCCCAGCCGGTGCCGTCGGCGGACTCGGCGTACGAGTGGCAGCGGCCGTCGCCCGCGAGGCCGTCGCCCTGGGCGGTGAAGGAGACGAACGGGGACGGGGTGTTCATGACGGTGGCGCCGGCGGCCAGTGCGAGGGAGCACTCGCCGCCGCGCAGCGCCTGCACGGCCAGGTGCAGGGCGACCAGGGACGAGGAGCAGCCGGTGTCCACGGTGACGGCGGGCCCTTCGAGGCCCAGGGTGTAGGCGAGGCGGCCGGAGAGCACTCCGGCGGCGAAGCCGGTGCTGCGGTAGACGCCGATGTCGTCGGCGGCGCCCATGACCAGGGTCATGTAGTCCTGGCCCGTGGTGCCGGTGAAGACGCCGGTCTTGCTGCCGCCCAGGGTCTCAGGGTCGATACCGGCGCGCTCCAGGGCCTCCCAGCCGACTTCGAGGAGCAGCCGCTGCTGGGGGTCCATCGCGACGGCCTCGCGCGGCAGGATGCCGAAGAACTCGGGGTCGAAGTCGGCGGCGTTCTCGACGAACGCGCCGACGGCGGTGCGGCTGCTGCCCGCGCCGCCGCCGCCGAGCGCTTCCAGGTCCCAGCCGCGGTCGGCCGGGAACGCGGTCACCGCGTCCCGGCCGTCCGCGACCAGGTTCCACAGGTCCTCGGGGGAGGCGACGCCCCCGGGGTAGCGGCAGCCGATGCCGACGATGGCGATCGGCTCGGCGGCTCCGTCGACCAGTTGCTGGTTGAGCTGGCGGAGCCGCTCGATCTCCTTCAGCGACGACCTGAGCGCCTCGACGTAACGGTTGCTATCGCTGGTCATCAGATCTCCGGGTCGTGCGAACGAGAGCCAGGGGTGTGGTCACTGCGTGTTCTCTCCGGCCAGCCGGAGGAGGTCCTCGCCGTCGAGGGCGTCGAGGTCGCCGAGGTCGCCCGCGTCGCCGCCGCCCGCCGGGGCCTGCTGCTCGGGCTCCTCGTCCGCGAGGCGCAGCACCATGTCGAGGAGGCCCGCGCTGCGCAGCCGGCTGACGGGGATGGCCGCGAGCAGGTCGCGGACCTCCGCGTCCGGGTCGTCCCCGGCGGGCGCGGCGGCGCCGTCCTGGTACATGCCGGTGTGCAGATGGCGGGCGAGGGCGGTCGGGTTGGGGTAGTCGAAGACCACGGCGCCCGGCAGGTTGAGCCCGGTGGCGGCCTTCAGCCGGTTGCGCAGTTCGACGGCGGTGACGGAGTCGAAGCCGAACTCGCGGAAGGCGCGCTCGGCGGGGACGGCGTCGCCGCTGTCGTAGCCGAGCACGGCGCCCGCCTCGGCACGCACCAGGGCGACGAGTTCGCCCTGCCGCTCGGCGGCGGGCAGGGCGTCGAGTCGCTGCCGCAGCAGCGGCACGCCGTCGCCCGCGGTGTCGTCGGCGTCGGCGGCGAGGGCGCGCACCTCGGGCAGGGCGTCGAGGAGGCGGGTCGGGCGGTTGACGGCGAAGCTCGGTGCGAACCGCTCCCAGTCCATGTCGGAGACGGTGAGCGTGGTGTCGCCGTCCTCGATGGCGCCGCGGAGGGCGTCGAGCGCGAGGGCCGAGCGCATCGGCAGGACGCCAAGTCGACGCAACAGCTCGTTCACCTCCCCCTCTGCCACGAGTCCCGCCTCGCCCCAGGTGCCCCATGCCACCGAGGTCGCGGGCAGCCCGCGGTCCGCGCGGTACTGGGCCAGCGCGTCGAGGGACGCGTTGGCGGCCGCGTAGGCGGACTGCCCAGCACTACCCCACACCCCGGCTCCTGAGGCGAACAAGACGAAATCAACTAGACCGTGGCTCCCGCCCGTGCCGCTGCCGTCGCCCGTGCCGGTGTCGTCGCCCGTGCCGGTGCCGGGGGCGCCGCCGGGCAGGGTGAGTTCGTGCAGGTGCCAGGCGGCGGTGGCCTTGGCGCCGAGGAGCAGGCCGAGCTGTGCGGTGTCGAGGCCGTCGAGTTCGCTGTCGCCCCCGACAATGCCCGCGGCGTGGAACACGGCGGTCAGCGGCAGGTCGTCGGGCACCGACGCGAGGAGTTCCCGTACGGCGTCGCGGTCGGCGGCGTCGCACGCGGTGACGGTGACCCGGGCGCCGGTGGCGCGCAGCTCCTCGGCGAGTTCCGCGGCGCCCGGCGCTTCGGGGCCGCGCCTGCTGGTGAGCAGGAGGTGCGGCGCCCCGGCGGCGGCCGCCCAGCGGGCGACCTCGCTGCCGACGCCGCCGGTGCCGCCGGTGACGAGGACGGTGCCGGTGGGCGCGAACGTGCGCGGCGGGGTCGCCGGGCGGGCCGGGGCGTGGGCGAGCCGGCGCGCGAGCGCCCCCGAGGGGCGCAGGGCCACCTGGTCCTCTGCCGGTTCCGCGAGGCGGGCGAGGAGCCGGGCCGTGGTGCGGTCGTCGGGCTGTTCCGGCAGGTCGGCGAGGCCGCCCCAGCGGTCCGGGTGCTCCAGCGCGGCGACCCGCCCGAGGCCCCACACGGCGGCCTGTACGGGGTGGGTGACCCTGTCGGTGCGGCCGGTGCTGACGGCGCCCGTGGTGACGGCCCACAGCGGCGCGCCGAGCCCGGTGTCGCCGAGGGCCTGGGCGAGCGCGGTGGTGGCGGCGAGGCCGCGCGGCACCGACGGGGCCCCCGCGCAGGGGCGTTCGTCGGTGGCGAGGAGCGACAGCACGCCCTCGGGGGCGGTGTCCATGCCCGCGGCGGCCTCGGTGACCAGGCGTGCCACGCCTGCGCGGTCCGGGTCGCCCGGGGGCAGTTCGACGGCGGCGCACTGGACGCCGAGGGCGGTGCGGACGGCGGTGGCCCAGGGGCTGTCGGCGCCGCCCTCGGGCAGTACGAGGAGCCAGTTCCCCAGGGGCCTGCCGCCGGGGTCGGGCAGCGCGGTCCACTCGACGCGGTAGCGCAGGCCGTCGACGGTGGCCCTGGCGCGGCTGCGCTCAAGCCAGGACGCGAGGCCCGGCGCGACGCGCTCGGCGGTGGCGGCGTCGACGTCGAGCGCGGCGGCCAGCGAGTCGGCGTCGCCCGTGCCGACCAGGTCCCAGAACGCGGCATCCGCGCCGGGCTCGCCGTGGTCCTGGGCGGGGGCGTGGTCGGTGTCCCACCAGTAGCGGCGGTTCTGGAAGGCGTAGGTGGGCAGGGCGGTGCGGCGCGCGTGGACGCCGTCGTAGACGGTGCTCCAGTCGGCCTCGACGCCGCGCACATGGGCCTCGGCGAGCGAGGTCAGCATGCGCGGGACGCCGCCGTCGCCGCGGCGCAGCGTGCCGACGGTGGCAAACTCGCCGCCGACGGCCTCCAGGGTCTCCCCGAGGGGCCCGGTGAGTACGGGGTGCGGGCTGGACTCCACGAAGACCCGGTAGCCGTCCCCCGCGAGCGCGGTGACGGTGTCCTGGAGCCTGACGGTGCCGCGCAGGTTGGTGTACCAGTACGCGCCGTCGAGCCCGGTGGTGTCGAAGCGGGCCGCGGTGACCGTCGAGTAGAACGGGACGGTCGCGGTGCGGGGGGCGACATGGGCGAGGAGCTTCGCCAACTCGTCCTGGATCTCCTCGACCTGGGCGCTGTGCGAGGCGTAGTCCACGTTGACCCTGCGGGCCCGCACGCCCTGCTGCTCGCAGTGCGGCAGCAGGGCGTCGAGTGCGGTCGCGGCGCCGGAGACCACGGTGGACTCCGGGCCGTTGACGGCGGCGACGGACAGGGCCTCGCCCCAGGGCTCGATGAGTGCGCGCACCCGGTCGAGGGTGTCGGCGACGGACACCATGCCGCCGCGCCCGCACAGCCGCACCAGGGCCTGGCTGCGCAGCGCGACGACGGCGGCCGCGTCCTGGAGGGTGAGGGCGCCCGCGACGTGGGCCGCGGCGATCTCGCCCTGGGAGTGGCCGAGTACGGCGGCGGGTTCCACCCCGTAGGAGCGCCAGACCTCGGTGAGGGACACCATCATGGCGAACAGGGCGGGCTGTACGACGTCGACGCGGGACATCAGGTCCTCGTCGGCGAGCCCGGCGACGACGTCGAGCAGGGGCCAGTCGATGTGCGGGGCGAGCGCCTCGGCGCACTCCGCGATCTTGCTGCGGAACACGTCGGACGCGGCCAGCAGGTCCCGGCCCATGCCCCACCACTGGGAGCCCTGGCCCGGGTAGACGAAGACGGGTCCCGCCGAGTTCTCCACCACGGCGCCGCTGACGGTGCCGGGCGCGGCGGCGTCGCCCGCGAGCGCGCGCAGGCCGCGTTCGAACTCGTCGGCGGTGGTGCCGAGGACGACGGCGCGGTGCTCGAAGGTCTGCCTGCCGGTCAGCAGCGACCAGCCGATGTCGGCGGGTGCCGTGCCGGGGTGGGCCGTGAGGTGCGCGGCGAGGCGTGCGGCCTGGTCGCGCAGGCCCGCCGCGGTCTTCGACGACACCAGCCACGGCAGCCGTACCGGGGGCGCGGCGGGAGGCCGTTCCCCGTCCGCCGGGTCCTGGTCGGTGGGCTGTTCGAGGATGACGTGGACGTTGGTGCCGCTGATGCCGAAGGACGAGACCCCGGCGCGGCGCGGCCGTCCCGCGTCGGGCCACTCGGTGCCCTCGTCGAGGAGCTTGAGGGCGCCCGCGTCCCAGTCGACATGGCTCGACGGCTGCTCGGCGTGCAGGGTCCTCGGCAGGTAGCCGTGCCCGATGGCCTCGACCATCTTGATGATGCTGGCGGCGCCGGACGCCATCTGGGTGTGGCCGATGTTGGACTTCACGGAGCCCAGCAGCAGCGGGGCGCCGTCCCGGTCCTGCCCGTATGTGGCGAGCAGCGCCTGCGCCTCGATGGGGTCGCCCAGCTTGGTGCCCGTGCCGTGCGCCTCCACCACGTCGACGTCGGCCGCGCCGAGTCCCGCGGTGGCCAGGGCCTGCCGGATGACGCGCTGCTGGGAGGGGCCGTTGGGCGCGGTGAGGCCGTTGGACGCGCCGTCCTGGTTCATGGCGCTCGCGCGGACCACCGCGAGCACCGGGTGCCCGTTGCGGCGCGCGTCGGAGAGCCGCTCCACCAGCACCACGCCGACGCCCTCGGACAGCGCCATGCCGTCGGCGGACTCGGCGAACGCCTTGCAGCGGCCGTCGGGGGCGAGCGCGCCGAGCCGGGAGAAGCCGACGAACTCGGCGGGGCTCGACATCACGGTGACACCGCCCGCGAGCGCCAGCGTGCTGTCGCCGCCCCGCAGCGACTGGCACGCCAGGTGCAGCGCCACCAGCGAGGAGGAGCAGCCGGTGTCCAGGGTGACCGCGGGGCCCTCGAAGCCGAACACGTAGGAGAGGCGGCCCGACAGGACGCAGGAGGCTGCGCCCGTCACGGCGTGTGTCTCGGAGTCCTCGGTCTCCTTGAGGGAGGCGATCGAGCGGTAGTCCGGGTAGACGGCGCCGATGAAGGTGCCGGTGGCGCTGCCGTGCAGGGTGCTCATGTCGATACCGGCGCGCTCGACGGTCTCCCACGCCGTCTGGAGGAGAAGCCGCTGCTGCGGGTCCATCGCCAGGGCCTCGCGCGGGGAGATCCCGAAGAAGCCCGCGTCGAACCCGGCGACGTCGTCCATGAAGCCGCCGTTGAGCGCGTAGGTGGTGCCCTGCCGGTCGCGGTCGGGGTCGTAGCGGGACTCCAGGTCCCAGCCGCGGTCGGCGGGGTAGCCGGAGGTGACGTCGGCGCCTTCGAGGAGCAGCCGCCACAGGTCCTCGGGGGCCTCGACGCCGCCGGGGAAGCGGCAGCCCATGGAGATGATCGCGATCGGCTCGTCGTCGGCGGCAGCGGCGGGCAGCGGCCGGTCGGCGGCGGGCGCGGCGGCGCCGAACATCTGGGTGCGCAGGTGGTCGGCGAGCACCACCGGGTTCGGGTAGTCGAACACCAGGGTCGCGGGCAGCGGGGTGCCGACCACGGCCACCAGGCGGTTGCGCAGGTCGACGGCGGTGACCGAGTCGAAGCCGACGTCGCGGAACGCCCGCTTCTCCGGCAGCGCGTCGGCGGACGCGTGGCCGAGCACGGCCGCCGCCTCGCCGCGTACCAGCGTCAGCAGCCGCCGGTGCTGCTCGGCGGGCGGCAGGGCCCGCAGCCCCGCGGTGAACTCGGCCTCGTCGGCGGCCTCCGCGGCCTGCTCGCGCTCCCGTACGAGAGCGCGGACCTCGGGGATCTCGTCGAAGAGGGTGGTGGGGCGCCCGGAGGTGAACACCTCGTAGTAGCGGGGCCAGTTGACGTCGGTGAGGGCGACGGCGGTCTCGTCGTCGTCGAGGAGGCGGCGCATCGCGTTCAGCGCGAGCCGCGGCTCGATGTACTCAAGACCGCCGCGGCGCACCCCGAACGGGTCCTCGACGCCGCCGAACAGGCCCAGGTTGTCGGGCCACTTGCCCCAGTGCACGGATGTCGCGACGAGGCCGCGGGCGCGCCGGTTGTGGGCGAGGGCCGCGAGGTAGGCGTTGCCCGCGACGTAGGCGCCGTGCTCGCCGCTGCCCCACATGCCCGCGTTGGAGGAGTAGAGCACGAACGCGTCGAGGTCGTCGTCGGCGAACAGCTCGTCCAGGTTGCGGGCGCCGTTGACCTTCGCGTCGATGATCCTCGCGAAGTGGTCGAGTTCCGTGTCGGCGAGGTGGGCGAGTTCGATGACGGCGGCGGCGTGGACGACGGTGCGGATGTCGTGCCCCTCGGCGCGCAGCCGCGCGACGAGCGCGGCCAGCGCCTCCCGGTCGGCGACGTCGCAGGCGGCGACGGTGACGACGCCGTCGAACTCCGCCATGACCTCGGCGACGGCGGGGGTGGCGGTGCCGCCGCGGCTGGTGAGGACGATGTGCTCCGCGCCCTGTTCGGCGAGCCAGCGCACCAGGTCGGGGCCGATCTGCCCGGTGCCGCCCGTGACGAGGGCGGTGCCGCGCGCGGTCCACGGCCTGGCGGGGGCCCGGTCGGTGGTGGGCGCGGGCACCACCCGGCGGGTGAGGACCCCGGCGGCGCGGATCGCGAGCTGGTCCTCGCCGTCCGCACCGGCGAGTACGGAGAGCAGCGCGCGGCCCGCGACGGTGTCGAGGGACTCCGGCAGGTCGAGCACGCCGCCTGTGCGGTGCGGGAGTTCGAGCGCGGCGGTCCAGCCGACGCCGAGCACCTGGGCCTGGGCCGGGTTGAGCACCGGGTCGGTGCGTCCCGTGGAGACGGCGCCGCGGGTGAGGAACCACAGCGGCGCGTCGATCCCGGCGTCCCCGAGGGCCTGGACGAGGGAGACGGTCAGCGCGAGGCCCGCGGTCAGCCGCGGGTGGCCCGCGCTGGGCGCCTGGGCACCGGCGAGCAGCGACACCACCCCGGCGGCGTCGGACGCGTCGGCGAGGCGCCCGGCGAGCACCGCGCGGTCCTCGCAGGCGGCGTCGAGGACGAGCCGCCGCACGGTGACACCGCGCGCCTCGAACGCGGCCAGCACGTCGGCGTCCTGGCAGCCCTCCGCGGTGACCAGCAGCCAACTCCCCGCCGGGGCGCGGTCGGTGACCTTGGCGGGCCGCCAGGCGACCCGGTAGCGCCAGGACTCGACGGCGGACTGGTCGCGGCGCCTGCCGCGCCAGGTCCGCAGCGCGGGCAGCACCCCGTCGAGGACGTCGGCGCCGAGTTCGAGCCCGGTCGCCAGGGTGTCCACGTCGCCCTGTTCGACGGCCGCCCAGAAGTCGGCGTCGACCTCGCCCGCCGCGCCGCCTGCCGGGCGGTCCGCGGGCTGCGGCCAGTACCGCTCGTGCTGGAACGCGTACGTCGGCAGCTCGGTGCGGCGCGGCGCGGCGCCGCCGTACAGCGGCGAGAAGTCGACCGTGACGCCGTTCGCGTGGGCCTCGCCGAGCGAGGTGAGCATGCGGGCGAGGCCCCCGGCGCCGCGGCGCAGCGAGCCGAGGACGACGGGCCGCTCGCCGCGGGCCGCGGCGATGCCGTCGATCGCGAACGACATCACCGGGTGCGGGCTCATTTCGAGGAACGTGCCGCAGCCCGCCTCGAAGATCAGCTCGGCGGCCCGGCTGAACAGCACGGGCCGCCGGGTGTTGTCGTACCAGTACTCCTCGTCCATCAACTCGTCGGCGCCGAGCCTGCCGCCGGTGACGGTGGAATACACCGGCACCTCGGGCGTGGCGGGGCGCACCCCGCGCACCGCGCGCAGCAGGCTGTCGCGCAGCGGGTCGACGAGCGCGCAGTGGGTGGGCACGGAGGCGGCGATGCGGCGCAGCCTGATGCCCTCCGCGTCGCACTCGGCGGCCAGGTCCGCGAGCGCCGCGTCGTCCCCTGCGACGGTGACGAGCGCGGGGCCGTTGACGCCGCCGATGCTGAGCCTGCCGTCCCAGCGGGCGATGCGCTCCGCGGCGGCCTCGGCGGACAGCGCGAGCGACGCGAGGGCGCCCTCGCCGACGAGCCGCGCGGCGAGCACCTTGCTGCGCTCCGCGATCACCCGGGCGGCGTCCTCGACGCTCAGCGCGCCCGCGACACAGGCGGCGGCGACCTCGCCCTGGCTGGTGCCGATCACACAGTCGGGGCGCACACCGTGGGACTGCCAGACGGCGGCGAGCGACACCATGACGGCGAACAGCACCGGCTGGACGACGTCGAGGCGTTCGATCGAGGGGGCGCCGTCGGCGCCGCGCAGCACCTCCGTCACCGACCAATCGAGACAGGGCGCGAGGGCGCGTTCGCACTCGGCCATGCGGGCCGCGAAGACGGGCGACTCGTCGAGCAGGCCGACCGCCATGCCCTCCCACTGCGAGCCCTGCCCGGGGAAGACGAACGCGATACGGTCCTGGCCGCCGCCCGCCGCCTGCCCCGTGACGGTGCCCGCGCGCTGCTCGCCGTCGGCGAGGGCGCGCAGCGCGCCGCGCAGGTCGTCGAGGCCGTCCGCGACGACCACGGCGCGCTGGTCGAGCGCGGCGCGCCCGGTGGTCAGGGAGTGCGCCACGTCGACGGGTTCGAGCCCCGCGGTGGCTTCGAGGTGGTCGGCGAGCCGTGCCGCCTGGCCGCGCAGCGCGGCCTGGGACGCGGCGGACAGCGGGTAGGCGAGCAGCGGCGCGGGCGCCCCCTGCCCTTCGGGGTCCTCGGGGTCGTCGGGCAGGGCGAAATCGGGTACGGGCGCGGGCTCCGGGGCCTGTTCGAGTACGAGGTGGGCGTTGGTGCCGCTGATGCCGAACGCGGACACGCCCGCCCTGCGGGGGCGCTCCCCCGCGGTCCGCCACTCGACGGGCTCGGTCAGCACCGACACGGGTCCCGCGGACCAGTCGATGTGCGAGGACAGGGTGTCGACGTGCAGGGTGCGCGGCAGCAGCCCGTGCCGCATCGCGAGCACCATCTTGATGACGCCCGCGGCGCCCGCGGCGGCCTGGGTGTGCCCGATGTTGGACTTGACGGAGCCGAGCCACAGCGGCGCCGCCGGGTCGCGGTCCGCGCCGTAGGTGGCGAGCAGCGCCTCGGCCTCGATGGGGTCGCCGAGCCTGGTGCCGGTGCCGTGCGCCTCGACCGCGTCGATGTCGGCGGGGTCGAGCCCGGCGTTGGCGAGTGCCTGCCTGATGACGCGCTGCTGGGCCTGCCCGCTGGGCGCGGTGAGCCCGTTGGAGGCGCCGTCCTGGTTGACGGCTGAGCCGCGCAGCACCGCGAGCACGTCGTGGCCTTCGGCGCGGGCCCTGGAGAGGGGTTCGAGGAGCAGCATGCCCGCGCCCTCGGCGAAGCCTGTGCCGTCGGCGGCGTCGGAGAACGTCTTGCAGCGGCCGTCGGGGGCGAGCGCGCCCTGCCTGCTCAGCTCCACAAACGTGCCGGAGCTGGAGATGACGGTGACGCCGCCCGCGAGGGCGAGTTCGCACTCGCCGCGGCGCAGCGACTCGGCGGCGAGGTGCAGCGCGACCAGCGACGCGGAGCAGGCCGTGTCGACGGTCAGCGCGGGCCCTTCGAGGCCGAAGGTGTAGGCGACGCGGCCCGCGATGACGCTGGTGGCGAGCCCGGTCGCGGCGTGCCCGTCGCGACCGTCGCGGGCGTCGGCGAGCACCGCCGCGTAGTCGAGCCCGTTGGTGCCGACGAAGACGCCGGTACGGCTGCCGCGCAGCGCGGCGGGGTCGATCCCGGCGCGCTCGAAGCCCTCCCAGGACGTTTCGAGCAGCAGCCGCTGCTGGGGGTCCATGGCCAGGGCCTCGCGCGGCGAGATCCCGAAGAACGCGGCGTCGAATCCGGCGACGTCGGTGAGGAAGCCGCCCTCCCTGGTGCTGCTGCGGCCGTTGCCGTCGGCGTCCCCGTCGAAGAGGGCGTCGAGGTCCCAGCCGCGGTCCTCGGGGAACGCGGAGATGGCGTCGGTGCCGTCGGCGAGTACCCGCCACAGGTCCTCGGGGCCGGTGACGCCGCCGGGGAAGCGGCAGGCCATGGCGACGATCGCGAGGGGCTCGTCGGTGGCGGTGGCGGTCGCCGCGGGCGCGGCCTCGTCGGCGGTGTCGCCGAGGAGGCGGCCGAGCAGGTGCTCGGTGAGGGAGCCGGCCGTGGGGAAGTCGAAGACGAGCCCCGCGGGCAGGGTGAGGCCGGTGAGTTCGGCGAGCTGGTTGCGGAGTTCGAGCGCGGTCAGCGAGTCGAAGCCGAGGTCCCGGAACGCCTTGCCGACCTCGACCGCGGCGCTGGTGGCGTGCCCGAGCACGGCGGCGGCGCGGGCCCTGACGAGGCCGAGGAGCACCGCGGAGCGCTCGCCTGCCGGCAGTGCGCGCAGCCGCTGGGCGAGCGCGGTGCCGTCGTCGCCCGCCTCGCGCCCCGCGGCCCTGATGGCGGCGAGGGCGTCGCGCGCGGCGGGCAGCAGGGACAGCAGCGGCGCGGGGCCGCGGGAGAGCCTGCTGTGCAGGAGCCGCCGGTCGGCGAGGTCGAGGACGGTGACGGTCGGCTCTGGCTCGGTGACGACCCGGCCGAGGACGGCGAGCGCCGCCTCGGGCGCGAGCGCCGCCAGGTGCTCGCCCACGGCGTCGCCCGCCGCCATGCCGCCGCCCGCCCAGCCGCCCCAGGCGATGGAGGTCGCGGCGCGGCCGAGGGCGCGGCGGCGCACGGCGAGCGCGTCGAGTTCGGCGTTGGCGGCGGCGTAGACGGCCTGGCCGAGGTTGCCGATGGCGGCGGACGCGGACGAGAACAGCGCGAACACGTCGAGGCCGAGTTCCGCGGTGAGGTCGTCGAGGACGAGCGCGGAGTCCACCTTGGCGCGGTGCACGGCCGTGAACCGGTCGGGGGTGAGGTGTTCGATGACGCCGTCGTCGAGAACGCCCGCCGCGTGCACGACGCCGGTGAGCGGGTGCTCGGCGGGGATCGCGTCGAGCACCGCGCGCATCCCGTCGCGGTCGGCGGCGTCGCAGGCGGCGAGGGTGACGGCGGCGCCCGCGGCGGTCAGTTCCGCGCGCAGTTTCGCCGCGCCCGGCGCGTCGGGGCCGCGGCGGCCGACCAGCAGCAGGTGCGGGGCGCCGCGCCCGGCGAGCCAGCGGGCGACGTGGGCGCCGAGGGCGCCCGTGCCGCCGGTGACGAGGACGGTGCCGGTGGGCCGCCAGCCGTCGTCGCCACGCACGGGGGGCGCGGGGACGATACGGCGGCCGAGGACGGTGGAGCCGCGTACGGCGAGTTCGTTCTCGTCGTCGCCGCGGGAGAGCGCGGCGGCGAGGCCGCGCAGGTCCTCGTCCGAGGGGTCGGCGGGCAGGTCGGCGAGGCCGCCCCACTGCCGCGGGTACTCAAGCGCGGCGACCCGGCCGACGCCCCACACGGCGGCCTGGAGCGGGTCGGTGCGGGCGCCCGCGTCGAGGGCGCCGCGGGTGACGGCCCACAGCGGTGCGTCCGACCCGGCGTCGCCGAGGGCCTGGAGGACCACGGTGAGCGCGGCCGCGTGCCCCTCGGCGGGCGCCGCGGCCGCGGGTGCGCCGAGCGCGAGCAGCGATACGACGGCGTCGTAGCGCATGACGTCCAGGGCCTCGCGCAGCGCGGCGGCGAGCGTGGCGCGCTCCGGCACGGCGGGCACGGTCAGCGTGACGGCGCCGAGCGCGGCGACGGCGGCCTCCGCGGCGGGCGCGCCGAGCGGCACGAGCGCGAGCAGCCTGCGCGGCGCGGCGGTCTCGACGGGCGGCAGCGGCACCCAGCGGTCGTGGTGGCGCAGCGACTCGACGGCGGCCAGGTCGCGGCGGCGCTCGCGCCAGGCGGCGAGCGCGGGCACCACGGCGGACACGGTGGCGTCGTCCAGGCCGAGCGCGGCGGCGATCTCCTCGGTGTCGCCGCGGGCGACGGCGGCCCAGAACTCGGCGTGTGCGGCGTCCGCGGTCTCCGCGGTGGCCATCGCGGGCCGCTCCGGCCAGTACCGCTCCCGCTGGAACGGGTAGCCGGGCAGCGGTACGGGGCGCGCCCCGGTGCCCTCGAAGAGTGCGCCCAGGTCGACGTCGACGCCGCCGGTGAACAGCCGGGCGAGGGCGGTGAGCGCGGCGCGCTCCTCGGGGCGGTCGCGGCGCAGCAGCGGGGTGACGAGGGCCTGGCGCCCGGTGACGGCGAGGCAGTCCTGCACAGAGCCGGCGAGGACGCCGTCGGGGCCGAGTTCGAGCACGGCGTCGACACCGCGTCCGAGGAGGGTGTCCACGCCGTCGGAGAAGCGGACCGTCTCGCGCACGTGCCGCACCCAGTACTCGGGGGCGCAGATCTCGCGCGGCTGTGCGAGGGCGCCGGTGACGTTGGACAGCAGCGGGATGCGGGGCGCGTGGAAGGCGAGGCCCGCGAGCGCGGCGGCGAACTCGTCGAGCATCGGCTCCATCAGCGGCGAGTGGAACGCGTGCGACACCCGAAGACGCGACGTCCTGCGGCCCTGGCCGCGCAGCCTTGCGGCGATGTCCGCCACGGCGTCCGCGTCGCCCGCGACGACGACGGCCTCGGGACCGTTGACGGCGGCGAGTGACACCCCACCGGTCAGCAGGGGCAGGACCTCTGCCTCGGTGGCCTGAAGGGCGGCCATGGCGCCGCCGGAAGGCAGCGCCTGCATAAGACGGGCACGCGCCGCCACCAGCACGCACGCGTCCGCGAGCGACAGCACCCCGGCGACATGCGCGGCTGCCACCTCGCCGATGGAGTGCCCGCCGACGTACGAGGGCCTGATGCCGAGGGACTCGGCGAGCCGGAACAGCGCCACCTCGATCGCGAACAGCGCGGGCTGCGCCCATCCGGTGGTGTTCAGCTCGTCGGCGTCGCCGCCCCACACGACGTCGCGCAGGGAGCCTTCGAGCCGGGCGTCGAGTTCGGCGGTGACCTCGTCGAAGGCGCGGGCGAACACCGGGAAGCGGCCGTAGAGTTCGCGGCCCATGCCGAGCCGCTGGGCGCCCTGCCCGGAGAACAGGACGGCGAGGGTGCGGTCCGTCGCGACGCCGTGGGCGGCCTCGACGGGCGCGGTGTCGCTGCCCGGGGTGGCGAGCAGGACCGCGCGGTGCTCGAACGGGGTGCGGGCGGCGAGCGCGGCGCCGACGTCGAGGGTGTGCGCGCCGCCGTCGGCGAGCGCGGTGAGCTGGGCGAGGCGGGCGTCGAGCGCGGCGCGGGACTTCGCCGACGCGGGCCACGGCACCAGCGCGGGGGCGACGGCGGGCGGCGGCGCGTCCGTGGTGCCCCCGGCTTCGGGGGCCTGCTCGATGACGAGGTGGACGTTGGTGCCGCTGACCCCGAAGGAGGACACACCGGCCCGCCGCGGCCTGCCGGTCTCGGGCCAGGCGACGGCCTCGGTGAGCAGTTCCACGGCGCCCGCCGACCAGTCGACGTGGGTGGAGGGCCGGTCGACGTGCAGGGTGCGGGGCAGCACACCGTGCGCCATCGCCTCGACCATCTTGATGACGCCCGCGACACCGGAAGCGGCCTGGCTGTGCCCGATGTTGGACTTGACGGAGCCGATCAGCAGCGGTCCGCAGGCGCCGCGCTCCTGCCCGTAGGTGGCGAGCAGCGCCTGTGCCTCGACGGGGTCGCCGAGCGTGGTGCCTGTGCCGTGCGCCTCAACGGTGTCGACGTCGGCGGGGGTGAGCCCCGACGCGGCGAGCGCGGCGCGGATGACACGCTGTTGGGAGGGGCCGTTGGGCGCGGTGAGGCCGTTGCTCGCGCCGTCGGAGTTGACGGCGGAGCCGCGCAGCACCGCGAGGACCCGGTGGCCCGCGGCGCGGGCGTGGGAGAGGCGTTCCAGGACGAGGACGCCGACGCCCTCGGCCCACACGGTGCCGTCGGCGCCCTCCGCGAACGCCTTGGCCCTGCCGTCGGCGGCGAGCCCGCCGGGGATGCTGAAGTCCACGAAGGAGCCGGGGGTGGACATGACGCTGACGCCCGCGGCGAGCGCGACGGTGCACTCCTCGTCGCGCAGCGAGCTGGCCGCGAGATGCAGGGCGACCAGCGAGGAGGAGCAGGCGGTGTCGACGGTGACCGCGGGCCCTTCGAGGCCGAGCGCGTAGGCGATACGGCCCGACATGACGCTGGCGGCGGCCCCGGCGCCCGCGTGCCCGCCGTCCACGTCGGCGCCCCGTACCACGTGCGCGTAGTCCTGCCCGTTGGTGCCGACGAACACCCCGGCCCTGCTGCCGCGGAGCCCGGCCGGGTCGATGCCGCCGGACTCCAGGGCGGTCCAGGACGTTTCGAGGAGCAGCCGCTGCTGCGGGTCCATCGCCAGCGCCTCGCGGGGCGAGATGCCGAAGAACCCGGCGTCGAAGTCGGCGGCGTCGCTGAGGAATCCGCCGCGGTCGGTGGCGCAGGCCCCGGCGGCGAGCCCGGCGAGGTCCCAGCCGCGGTCGTCGGGGAACGCGGAGATCCCCTCGACGCCGTCGGCGACGAGGTGCCACAGGTCCTCGGGGGAGGCGACGCCGCCCGGGTAGCGGCAGCCCATGCCGACGATGACGACGGGGTCGTCGGCGGTGTCCGAGGGGCGGACGGCCGCCTCGCCATGCTCGGCGCTCGCGCCGGAGACGGCCGCGGCCAGGTGCGCGGCGAGCGCGGTGGGCGTGGGGTGGTCGAAGATGAGGGTGGCGGGCAGCCTGCGTCCGGTGGCGGCGGTGAGCCGGTTGCGCAGTTCGACGGCGGTCAGCGAGTCGAAGCCGAGGTCCTGGAAGGGCCGCCCCGCGCCGATCGCGGCGGCGTCGGCGTGCCCGAGCACGGACGCGACCTCGCCGCGCACCAGGTCGAGCGCGGCGCGCCGCAGGTCGGCGCCGTCGAGCCCGGCGAGCGCCCCCGTGCCCACCCCGTCCGCCACCCCGGCGGCCAGGGCCTCGCGGGCCTCGGGCAGCCCGGACAGCAGCGGGCTCGGGCGCGAGTGGGTGAAGCTGGGCGCGAACCGCGACCAGTCGAAGTCGGAGACGACGAGGCCGCTGCGGCCGTCCTGGAGGGTGCGGTGCAGCACGGCGACGGCGAGCGCGGGGTCCATCTCCAGGACGCCGTGGTGCTGGAAGCGGTCGGCGACCTCGGTGAACGCGGCGCCGCGGCTGCGCCCGGCCCAGGTGCCCCAGGCGAGCGCGGTGGCGGGCAGCCCCGCCGCCGCGCGGTGCTCCGCGAGCGCGTCGAGGTAGGCGTTGGCGGCGGCGTAGCTGCCGAAGCCGCCGCTGCCCCAGACCCCGGCGCCGGACGAGAACAGCACGAAGGCGTCCAGGTCCATGTCCCGGGTGAGGTCGTGCAGATGGCGGGCGCCGAGGACCTTGGCGTCCAGGGTGCGGGCGAGCCGGGCCCCGGTGAGCGAGGCGACCTCGCCGTCGTCGGAGATGAGTCCCGCGGTGTGCACGACGGCGGAGAGCGGGGCGTGCCCGGGGATGGCGTCGAGTACGGCGGCGAGCGCGTCGCGGTCGGCGACGTCGCAGGCGGCGATGGTGACGCAGGCGCCCGCGGCGGTGAGTTCGGCGCGCAGTTCCTCGGCGCCCGGGGTGTCGCTGCCGCGGCGGCCGAGGAGCAGCAGGTGCCCGGCCCCGGCCGCGGCGGCCCAGCGGGCGACGTGGGTGCCGAGGTCGCCGAGGCCGCCGGTGATGAGGACGGTGCCGTCGGGGCGCAGCCGGGCCGGGGGCCTGGCGTCGCCGACGGGGGCGTGCACGAGGCGGCGCCCGTAGGCGCCCCAGGGCCTGACGGCGACCTGGTCCTCGCCTGTCCTGCCGGACAGCACGGCGACGAGCCTGGCGGCGGTGTGCTCGTCGAGGGCGGCGGGCAGGTCGACGAGGCCGCCCCAGGCGGTGGGGTGTTCGAGCGCGGCGACCCGGCCGAGGCCCCAGACGGTGGCCTGCTGCGGCGCGGTCACCAGGTCGCGGCGCCCGGCGGCGACGGCGCCGCTGGTGAGGACCCACAGCGGGGCGGTGATGCCGGCGTCCGCGAGGGACCCGACGAGGGCGGCGGTGGCGGCGAGGCCGGTGGGCACCACCGGGTGCCCCGGCAGGGGGCGTTCGTCGAGGCCGAGCAGGGAGACCACGCCCGCGGGGGCCCCGGCGCCGCCGAAGGTGCCGGTGACGGCGGCGAGCGCGTCGGCCCGTAGGCAGGTGACCCCGGCGCCCGCGGCGCGCAGGGCGTCGGCGACGGCGTCGGCGAGCGCGTCCGCGCTCTCGCCCGCGCCTGGCTCGGGGCGCACCAGGAGCCAGGTGCCGGTGGGCCCGGCGCCGTCGGCGAGGCGCAGCGGTGTCCACTCGACGCGGTAGCGCCAGGAGTCCATGGTGGTGGTGGCGCGCAGCTTCTCGCGCCAGCCGGCGAGGGCGGGCACGAGGGCGGCGGCGGTGTCGCCGTCGAGGTCGAGCGCGGTGGCGAAGGTCTCGACGTCGCCGTCCACGAGGCCCCAGAAGCGGTCGTCGGCGGGGTCGGACGCGGTCTGCGGTGCGGCGGTGGCGTCGGGCCAGAAGTCGGCGTTCTGGAAGGGGTACGTCGGCACGTCCACGGTGGACGCGCCGAGCCCGGCGAAGAACCCGGCGCCGTCGAGGGTGGCGCCCGCGGTGTGCCAGGCGGCGAGCGCGGCGACGGCGGCGTGCTCCTCGGGGCGGTCGGCGCGCAGCGCGGGCACCGCGGAGACGGGTCCCGTGGTGTCGTCGCCGAGGGCGTCGGCGGTCTCCATGACCATGGCGGACAGCACGCCGTCGGGGCCGAGTTCGGCGAACCGGCGCACACCTTCGCGCAGCAGGGTGGTGACGCCGTCGCAGAAGCGGACCGTCTCGCGCACGTGCCGCACCCAGTACTCGGGGGTGCAGATCTCGCGCGGCTGTGCGAGGGCGCCGGTCACGTTGGACAGCAGCGGGATGCGGGGCGCGTGGAAGGTGACGCCCGCGAGCGCGGCGGCGAACTCGTCGAGCATCGGCTCCATCAGCGGCGAGTGGAACGCGTGCGATACGGAGAGCCGTCGGGTGCGGTGGCCGCGGGCGGCGAAGCCGTCGGCGAGCGCGGTGACGGCGCCCTCGTCCCCGGCGACGACGACGGAGCGGGGCCCGTTGACGGCGGCGACGGACACCCCGTCGGCCAGCAGCGGCGTGACGTCGTCCTCGGTGGCCTGAAGGGCGGCCATGGCGCCGCCGGAAGGCAGCGCCTGCATAAGACGGGCACGCGCCGCCACCAGCACACACGCGTCGGCAAGCGACAGCACCCCGGCGACGTGCGCCGCCGCCACCTCGCCGATGGAGTGCCCGCCGACGTAGTCGGGCCGAAGACCCCACGACTCGGCGAGCCGGAACAGCGCCACCTCCACCGCGAACAGCGCGGGCTGCGCCCACCCGGTGCGGTTCAGCAACGCGGCGTCCGTGCCCCACATGACGTCGCGCAGGCCGTCGAAGTGGCCCAGGGCCTCGTCGAGGGCGCGGGCGAACACGGGGAACGCCCCGTACAGTTCGCGGCCCATGCCGAGCCGCTGCGCGCCCTGCCCGGAGAACAGGACGGCGGTGGCGCCCGCGGCGGCCGTGCCGGTGACGAGCTGGGCGTGCCCGGCGCCCTCGGCCGCGGCGCGCAGCGCGGCCGCGGTGGTGCCGGGGTCGGTGGCGAGGACCACGGCCCGGTGCTCGAACGCGGAGCGGCCGGTGGCGAGGGAGTAGGCGGTGTCGAGCAGCGCGGGGCCTTCGCCGCCGGGCGAGGTGAGGCGGGCGAGGAGCGCGGACGCGGCGGCGCGCAGCGCCTCGGGAGTGCGTCCGGAGAAGGTGAGTGGCAGCACGGACGGCACCGGGGGCGCCACCTCGTCGGCGCTTTCCGCGTCCTGGCCGCCGTCGTCGGGCGCCTGCTCGACGATGAGGTGCGCGTTGGTGCCGCTGATGCCGAAGGAGGACACACCGGCCCGCCGCGGCCTGCCGGTCTGCGGCCAGGCGACGGCGTCGGTGAGCAGTTCCACGGCGCCCGTCGACCAGTCGACGTGGCTGGAGGGCCGGTCGACGTGCAGGGTGCGCGGCAGCACGCCCTCCCGTATCGCCATGACCATCTTGATGACGCCCGCGACACCCGCGGCGGCCTGGCTGTGCCCGATGTTGGACTTGACGGAGCCGAGGAGGAGCGGCCTGCCGTCCTCGCGCTCCTGCCCGTACGTCGCCAGCAGCGCCTGCGCCTCGATGGGGTCGCCGAGCGTGGTGCCGGTGCCGTGCCCCTCGACGGCGTCGACATGGGCGGCGGGCAGCCGGGCGTCGGCGAGCGCGGCCTGGATGACGCGCTGCTGGGAGGGGCCGTTGGGCGCGGTCAGACCGCTGCTCGCACCGTCGGAGTTGACCGCGGAGCCGCGCAGCACCGCGAGGACCCGGTGGCCTGCCGCGCGGGCGTGGGAGAGGCGTTCCAGGACGAGGACGCCGACGCCCTCGGCCCAGCCCATGCCGTCGGCGCTGTCCGCGAACGCCTTGCAGCGGCCGTCGGGGGCGAGGCCGCGCTGCCGGGAGAACTCGACGAACGGCGCCGGGGTGGCCATGACGGTGACGCCGCCCGCGAGGGCGAGTTCACACTCCCCCGCGCGCAGCGCCTTGGCGGCCATGTGGAGGGCGACGAGCGACGAGGAGCAGGCGGTGTCGACGGTGACCGCGGGCCCTTCGAGCCCGAGGATGTACGCGACCCGGCCGGAGAGCACGCTGGGCGAGATGCCGGTGATGCCGTGGCCCTCGGCCTGCTGGTGGGAGCCGACGAGGGTGCGGTAGTTGGAGTCGTAGCCGCCGACGAAGGTGCCCGTACTGCTGTCGCGGAGGCTGCGCGGGTCGATGCCGGCGCGCTCGATGGCCTCCCAGGACACTTCGAGCAGCAGCCGCTGCTGGGGGTCGGTGGCCAGCGCCTCGCGGGGCGACATGCCGAAGAACTCGGGGTCGAACGCCGCGGCCTCGTCGAGGAAGGCGCCCTCGCGGGCGTAGGTGGTGCCGGGGCGGTCGGGGTCCGGGTCGTAGATCGCGTCGAGGTCCCAGCCGCGGGCGGCGGGCGGCTCGGCCACCGTGTCGGTCCCGGCGGCGAGCAGTTCCCACAGCCGCTCGGGGGTGTCGGCGCCGCCCGCGTACCGGCAGGCCATGCCGACGATGGCGATGGGTTCGCTGCGGCTCGCCTCGACGGCGCGCAGCCGCTCACGGGTCTGCCGCAGATCGCCGGTGACCAGCTTGAGATAGTCGCGCAGCTTGTCTTCGGTGCTCGTCACCGGAAGTTCCTCCTGCTTGAAGCAATGACGGGGGCGAACTGACCCGGGGTTCAGGCGAGCCCGAGTTCCTTGTCGATGAGTGCGAACATCTCGTCGTCGGTGCTCGCGGTGAGGTCGGACGTGCCGGCCCGTGCCGGGGTGTCGCCCGCGTCGAGCCGCCAGTGGAGCGTGGCGACCCGTTTGGCCAGTGCCTCGGCGACGGACGCGTCGAGGCCGCCGGTGGCGACCGCCGCCTCGACGGCGGCGAGTTGTTCGAGTACCGGTTCCCGCGCCGTCCCCGCGCCGCCCGCGCCGAGCCGGTCGCGCAGATGGGCGACGAGCGCGGCGGGCGCGGGAAAGTCGAAGATCATCGTGGCGGGCAGGGCGAGGCCGGTCTCGGCGCTCAGCCTGTTGCGCAGGTCGACCGCGGTCAGAGAGGTGATGCCCTGGTCGAGGAAGCCGCGGCCGCGGTCGACCGCGTCGGCCGAGCGGTGTCCGAGTACGGTCGCGGTGTGCGCGGCCACCAGGTCGAAGAGGATCTTCTCCTGTTCGACGGGGGTGCGCCCCGACAGCCGCCGCGCCAGGTCCGTGCCGTCGCCGCCGCCCGCCGTCGGCGCGCCGGGGGCGGCCGCCTTGGGCGGCACCCGGAACAGGCGCCGCAGCAGCGCCGGGACCTGTCCTGTGCGCGCGAGCGCGGCCCGGTCGAAGAGGACGGGGACGAGCAGCGGGTCCGGCAGCGCGGTGGCGGTGTCCAGCAGGGCGAGGCCGTGGTCCAGGGGGATGGCGGACATGCCGGAGGTGGCGAGCCTGGTCAGGTCGGCGTCGGCGAGGTCGCCCGTCATTCCGCTGGCCTCGCGCCACACGCCCCAGGCGAGCGAGGTCGCGGGCAGCCCGTCGGCGGCGCGCCGCTGGGCGAGCGCGTCGAGCGCGGTGTTGGCGGCGGCGTAGTTGCCCTGTCCGAGGCTGCCGGAGACGCCCGCGTAGGAGGAGAAGAGGACGAACGCGGTGAGGTCCATGCCGCGGGTGAGGGCGTCGAGGTGCAGGGCGGCGTCGGCCTTCGGCGCGAGGACCCGGTCGACACCGTCGTCGGTCAGCTTGTCGAGCAGGGCGTCGGCGAGCACCCCGGCGGTGTGGACGACGCCGCGCAGCGGCCGCTCTGCGGGCACCCGGTTGAGCAGCGCGGCGAGTTCGGCGCGGGACGACACGTCGCAGGCGGCGATGTCGACGTGCGCCCCGGCCGCGCGCAGCTCCTCGCGGAGCGCTTGCGCGCCCGGCGCGTCCTGGCCGCGGCGGCTCGCGAGCAGCAGGCCGCGTACGCCGTGCCGGGTGACGAGGTGACTGGCGACGGCGGCGCCGAGGGTGCCGGTGCCGCCGGTGACGAGCACGGTGCCCTCGGGGTCCCAGTGCGGCTCGCCCGCGGGGGCTGCGGCGGTGAGGCGCGGCACGGCGGCGCGGCCCTCGCGGAGCGCCACCTCGGGCTCCGCGGCGGCGAGCGCCGCGGTGAGCGCGGCGGGCAGGGCGGCGGCGGAGCGCGGGTCGCCGTCCCAGTCGGCAAGCAGGAACCTGCCGGGGTACTCGGACTGCGCGGCGCGCACCAGGCCCCGTACGGCGGCGTCGGCGACGGACGCGATCCGCTCCCCCGCGGCGGTCGCCACCGCGGCGCGGGTGACCACGGCGAGCGGGGGCAGGTCGTCGCGCGGGTCGGCGAGATGGCCGCGCAGGGCCGCGAGCGCGGCGTGCACGGCGGCGTGCACCGGGCCCGCACCGTCATCGTGGCTGTCGCCCCCGTCGCCTGCACCCCTGGCGCCTGCGTCGCCCCCGTCGCCGCTGTCCCAGGGCAGCAGCAGGGCCGCGGCGCCGGTGGGGTCTTCGGTGGCGGTGGCGCCCGGTACGGCGGCGGCCAGGGCGTCGGTGGCGGTGCCGGTGCCGAGGACCGGCCAGGTACCGCCGCTTCCGGCGGCAGGCGGCAGCGGCAGCGGGTCCCACTCGATGCGGTGGAGCCCGCCGCCGGGGGCCGCGGGGGCGAGATGCGCGGGTTCTGCCGTGCGGGCCTCGACGGCCGCGGACAGTACGGGGGCGCCGTCCGCGGCGACGGCGGTGACGGTGAGCGCCCCAGCACCGGTGGCGGGCGCGACGCGCACCCGCAGCGCGCCCGCGCCCGGCGCGGCGATCCGCAGCCCGTGCCACACCGACGGCAGCCGCGGCGGGCCCTCGGGGTCCGCGCCGTCGTTGACTGCGGCGGTCAACAGGGCCTGGAGCAGCGCCGGATGGGCGGCCGAGGCGGCGGCGTCGGGGTGGGCGGCCGGGTCGAGGGCGATCTCGGCGAAGAGTTCCGCGCCGCGCCGCCAGGTCCTCACCACCGAGTCGAAGACGGGCCCGTACGCTGCCCACGCGGGCCGCGCCCGGGGCGTGTCGTCCGCTGTGGCGCCGTCCGGCGGCCAGACGGCGAGCCGGTCCCAGGCGGCGCCCTCGTCGACGGGGTGCGCCGCGCCGATGACGCCTTCCGCGTGCCGGGTCCAGGGGCCCTCGGTGTCGGCCGTGTGCCTGGTGTGCACCTCGACGGTGCGGGTGCCGTCCGCGCGGGGCGCCCCGGTGACGACCTGGACGTCGAGCGGTACGTCGCCGACGACCGGGGGCCGGTCGATCCGCAGGGTGCGCACGGTGTCGCAGCCGCACTCCTGCGCGGCCCGCGCCACCCAGTCGGCGAGGGCGGTGTCGGGCACCACCCGGGAGCCGAGCAACAGGTGCTGCCCGAGCCAGGGTTGGGTGCGCGGGTCGAGCCGCCCGGTGAGGACGGCCGCGGCGCCGCCCGCGACGGGCAGCGCGGCCCGCAGCACCGGGTGTCCGGTGCCGGTCAGCCCGAGCGCGGCCGGGTCGGAGGCGGACGGGGCGGGCGTCAGCCAGTAGGGCTCGTGCTGGAAGGCGTACGTCGGCAGGTCCACCCGGCGGCCGCCGGCGAGCGGCCCGTGCCAGTCCACCCGCGCCCCGTGCGCGTACGCCTCGGCGAGCGAGCACAGCAGCCGGGCGGGGCCGCCGTCGTCGCGCCGCAGGGAGCCGATGACGACGGCGCCGGAGGCGGCGGCCGCTGTCGCCGCCGTGGCCGCCGTGTCTATCGTCTCCTGTACCGGCATCGTCAGTACCGGGTGCGGGCTGACCTCGACGAACAGGTCGTGCCCCGTCTCCAGCAGGGTGCGTACGGCGGGTTCGAGGCGGACCGTGCCGCGCAGGTTCTCGTACCAGTAGCGGGCGCCGAGGGTGGTGGTGTCGGTCCACTCGCCGGTGACGGTGGACAGGAACGGCACGTCGCCCGCGCGGGGCGCGAGGCCCGCGAGGTCGGCGGCGAGCCGGTCCTCGATCAGCTCGACCTGCGCGGAGTGCGAGGCGTAGTCGACGGGGATGGCCTTGGCGCGCACCCCGTCGGCGACACAGGACTCGACCAGCTCGCGCAGGGCGCCGAGTTCGCCGGACACGACGACGCTCGCGGGTCCGTTGACCGCGGCGACGGACGCGCGCCCGCCCCAGGCGGCGAGCCGCCGCTCGACCTCTTCCACGGGGGCGGCTACGGACACCATGGTGCCCTTGCCTGACAGTTCGGCGCCGATGGCGCGGCTGCGCAGCGCCACGACCCGGGCGCCGTCGTCGAGGCCGAGGGCGCCCGCGACACAGGCGGCGGCGATCTCGCCCTGCGAGTGCCCGATGACCGCCGCGGGCCTGATCCCGTACGAGCGCCAGAGGGCGGCGAGGGCGACCATCGTCGCCCACAGGGCGCACTGGGCGACGTCGACGCGTTCGAGCCCTTCGCCGGTGCGCAGCGCCGCGACGAGGTCGAAGTCGGCGTACGGGGCGAGGGCGCGGGCGCAGTCCTCGATGACGGCGGCGAACTCGGGCGCCGAGTCGAGGAGTTCGCGCCCCATCCCGGCCCACTGGGAGCCCTGTCCCGGGAACACCATGACAACCTTGCGGTCGCTGTCGAGCTGGGCGCGTCCCGTGACGACGCCGGGCGCCGGGGTGCCGTCGGCGAGGGCGCGCAGCCCGTCGAGGAGTTCGCCCGTGCCATCGCCGACGACGACCGCGCGGTGTTCCAGCGCGGCCCGCGTGGTGGCGAGGGAGTGGCCGACGTCCACCGCGGCTGGCGGCTCCTGAAGGCCCGTCAGATGTGCGTGGAGGGCGGCGGCCTGGCCGCGCAGGGCGGGTGCGCCGCGCGCCGACAGCAGCCAGGGCACCGGGCCCGCGGGCGTCACGGTGGGGGTGTGCGCGCCCTGCGCGTGCCCGGCGTCGCCCTCGGGGGCGGGGGCCTCTTCGAGGATGACGTGCGCGTTGGTCCCCGAGATCCCGAAGGCGGACACCCCGGCGCGGCGCGGCCGGTCCACGGCGGGCCAGGGGCGGCGCACGGTGACGAGTTCGACGGCGCCCGCCTCCCAGTCGACCTTGGTGGAGGGCCGGTCGACGTGCAGGGTGGGCGCGAGTTCGCGGTGCCGCAGCGCCATGACCGTCTTGACGAGCCCGACGAGCCCGGCGGCGGCCTGGGTGTGCCCCATGTTGGACTTCGCCGACCCCAGGTAGAGGGGGGTGTCGCGGTCCTGCCCGTAGGTGGCGAGGAGCGCCTGTGCCTCGATGGGGTCGCCGAGGCGGGTGCCGGTGCCGTGCGCCTCGACGGCGTCCACGTCGGCGGGGGCGAGGCCCGCGGCGGTGAGGGCCTGCCGGATGACGCGCTGCTGGGAGGGCCCGTTGGGGGCGGAGAGGCCGTTGGAGGCGCCGTCGGAGTTGACCGCGCTCGCGCGCACCACGGCGTCGACGGGGTGCCCGAGGCGCAGCGCGTCGGAGAGCCGTTCCACGACGACGGTGCCGACGCCCTCGGCCCAGCCCGTGCCGTCGGCGGCGTCCGCGAACGCCTTGCACAGCCCGTCGGCGGCGAGCCCGTCCTGCCTGCTGAACACGGAGAACAGGGCGGGTGTGGCCATGACGGTGGCGGCGCCCGCGAGGGCGAGGTCGCACTCCCCCGCGCGCAGCGCCTGCGCGGCCAGGTGCAGCGACACCAGGAACGAGGAGCAGGCGGTGTCGACGGTGGCGGTGGGGCCGACCGCGCCGTACACGTACGAGAGGCGTCCTGACAGGACGCCCGCCTGGTAGCCGGTGCTGCCGTACAGGTCGGCGCCGGGGGCCGCGAGCACGAGGTTGGCGTAGTCCTGGGAGGCGGTGCCCATGAACACGCCCGTCCTGCTGCCGCGCAGCGACAGCGGGTCGATCCCGGCGCGCTCCAGGGCCTCCCAGGACGTTTCGAGCAGGAGCCGCTGCTGCGGGTCCATCGCCAGCGCCTCGCGGGGGGAGATCCCGAAGACCCCGGCGTCGAACCCGGCGGCGTCGTCGAGGAATCCGCCCTGCGTGGTGCCGCTCGACTCGGGCCCGTCGCCCGCGAGCGCGTCCAGGTCCCAGCCGCGGTCCCGGGGGAACGGTGTCACCGCCCCGCGGCCCTCGGCGACGAGCCGCCACAGGTCCTCGGGGCCGCGGACGCCGCCCGGCAGGCGGCAGCCCATGCCGACGATCGCGATCGGCTCGCGCGCGCGTTCCTCGTTCTCCCGCAGCCTCCTGCGGCTGTCCTGGGCCTCCGCGATGGCCCGCCGCAGGTACTCCCGCAGCTTCTCCTCGTCAGCCATGCCGGATCAGTCCCCCGCCTTGCCGTAGTGATGGGTCATGGCCGCCTCAGCCCAACTCGTCCACGAACGCGAACAGTTCGTCGTCGGACGCGGAGCCCAGATCGGGGCGGGCCGGCTGCGGCCCCCCGGCCGCCGGTGTGCACAGGTCGAGCAGTTCCCGCAGCCGGGCCGCGAGGCGTTCCGGCTGCGGCGCGGTGCCGTCCCGCAGGGCGGCCTCAAGCCCGTCGAGGGTGTCGGCGCCCGTGTCCTCTCCGTCGCCGATGCCGTCGCCGAGCTGTTCCAGGACGTACGCGGAGAGTTCGGCGGCGTTCGGGTAGTCGAAGACGACGGTGACGGGGAGCCTGAGCCCGGTGACGGTGCTGAGCCGGTTGCGCAGTTCGACGGAGGTCAGCGAGTCGAAGCCGAGTTCCTTGAACGCCGTCCTGGGGCGCACGGCCTCCCTGCCCTCGTGGCCGAGGACGGCGGCGACCTGGGTGCGCACCGTGTCGAGGACGGCCGCGGGGCGGTCGGCGGCCGGGGTCGCGGCCAGCCGGTCGGCGAGCGACCCCGCGGGCTGTGCGGTGTCCTTCGCCGCGGCCCGCCGCGGCGCGGTGCGCACCAGGCCCCGGAACACGCCGGGCAGCCGGTCGCCGAGTGCGCGCAGCGCGTCGTGGTCGAGGCGGGCGGCGACGAGCGCGGGTTCCGTGCCGCCGAGTCCTGGCGCGAACAGGGCGCGTCCGAACAGGGCCATGCCGTCGTCGATCTCCAGCGGGCGCATCCCGGCCCGTGCCATCCGCCGCAGGTCGGCCTCGGAGAGCTGTCCCGTCATGCCGCCGCCCGCGGCCCAGGGGCCCCAGGCGAGGGAGACCGCGGGCAGCCCAAGGCGGGCCCGGTGTGCGGCGAGCGCGTCGACGAAGGTGTTGGCGGCGGCGTAGTTGGCCTGACCCGGCGAGCCGAGCACCCCGGACACCGACGAGTAGAGGACGAAGGCGGCGAGGTCCATGTCCCTGGTCAGCTCGTGCAGCAGCCAGCCCGCGTCGACCTTGGGCCGTAGTACGGCGGCGAGTTGACGGTCCGTCATGGTGGCGGCGACGCCGTCGTCCAGGACGCCCGCGCTGTGCACGACCGCCGTGAGCGGCCGGTCGGCCGGGATGTCGGCGAGGAGCCCGGCGAGCGCCCGCGGGTCGGCGGCGTCGCACGCCACCACCCGTGCCTCGGCACCGAGTTCGGCCAGTTCCGCGCAGAGTTCCCGGGCGCCCGCCGCGTCGGGGCCGCTGCGTCCCGCGAGCACCAGCCGGCGGGCGCCGTACTCGACGACCATGCGGCGGGCGGCGTGGGCGCCGAGGAGCCCGGTGCCGCCGGTGACGAGGACGGTGCCGTCCGGGTCGAGCGGCGCGGGCACCGTCAGCACGATCTTGCCGACGTTGCGGGCCGCGGACATGAACCGGAACGCCTCGGGGGCCCGCCGCAGCGGCCAACTGGTGATCTCCGGCGGCGCGAGCACCCCGCGCTCGAACAGGTCGAGCACGGCGAGCAGGATCTCCCGCATCCGCTCGGGTGCCGCGCCCGGCACACCGGGTTCCGGCCTGGCGAGGGTGCCGATGTCGTACACCCGGTAGCTGACGCCCGGGTACCGGGCGCGCACCTCGTCGGCGTCGCGGATGTCGGTCTTGCCCATGTCGAGGAACCGGCCGCCGTCGCGCAGCAGTCCGAGCGAGGCGTCGGTGAACTCCCCGGCGAGGGAGTTGAGTACGGCGTCCATCGGGGGGAAGCGGTCGGCGAAGCCGAGGTCGCGGGAGTTCGCGATGTGGTCGTCGTCCAGGCCCATGGCCCGCAGCACATGCCACTTGCCGGGGCTGGCGGTGCCGTACACCTCGGCGCCGAGGTGCTGGGCGAGCCGTACCGCGACGACGCCGACACCGCCCGCGGCGGCGTGCACGAGGACCCGGTCGCCTGGGCCGACCCCGCCGAGGTCCACCAAGCCGTAGTAGGCGGTGAGGTGGGTGACGGGCACGGCGGCCGCGGGGCCGAAGTCCCAGCCGCGCGGAATCGGGACGAGCGAGGTGGCGTGGGCGACGGCGACGGTGCCGAACGCGGCGTCGAAGCAGCCCATCACCCGGTCACCGGGCGCGAGTCCCGTGACGCCGGGGCCGACGTCGAGGACGACTCCCGCGCCCTCACCGCCGAGGAGCAGGCTCTGCCCGGTGACCATGCCGAGGGTGGTGAGCACGTCGCGGAAGTTGAGCCCGGCGGCCCGCACCCCGACCCGCACCTGCCCCTCGCCCAGCGGCTGTTCGGCCTCGGGCGAGGCGACGAGCCGCAGGTTGCCGAGGGTGCCAGTGCCGACGCTTTCGAGCCGGTACGCGGCGGTGTCGGGCACGTCGAGGTCCTGGGCGCCCGCGGCGCGCACCAGACGCGGGGTGAACAGCTCGGTGCCGCGCACCGCGAGCTGGTCGAGGCCGGTGGCGAGCGCCTGCGGCAGCACGTCGGCGGCGTCCCGCGCCCCGTCGAGGTCGACGAGCAGGAACCTGCCGGGGTTCTCCGTCGCGGCGGCCCGTATGAGCCCCCACGCGGGTGCGGCGGCCAGGTCCGTGGCGCGGTCCCCCGGCAGCGCGGCGGCGCGGTCGGTGAGCACCGCGAGCCTGGTGTCGGCGTACCGCTCGTCGGCGAGCAGGTCACGCACCGCGGCGAGGACCCGCCGGGCGACGGCGTGCGCCGCGGCAGCGACGCCGGAGTCTGCGCCAGGAACGGCGGGTTCGCGGGTGGCAGTGCCGTCCGTGGCGGTTTCGCGGGTGGCAGTGCCGTCCGTGGCGGTTTCGCGGGTGGCGGTTTCGAGCATGGCGGCTTCGTGCGTGGTGGTTTCGGCCGTGGCGGCTTCGGCCGTGGCGGTGAGGATGACCAGTTCCGGGGTGTCGGCGCCCGCGTCGAGCGCGGCGGTGAGCGCCGCGAGGTCGGCGTGGGCGGTGCCGCCGCAGCGCAGCGGGTCGGCGCCGAGCACCGCCCAGCGCGGCGGCTCGGTGGCGTCGGGCTCGGGCACGGGCTGCCAGTCGAGGCGGAACAGCGCGTCGTCCTCGCCGCCGCCCGTGGCGGGCAGTGCGGCGCCGCTCATGGCGCGCAGGGTCAGCGCGCGGATCGAGGCGACGGGCGCCCCGGTGGCATCGGTGAGTTCGACGGACACGGTCCGCGACTCGCCGTCCTCGGCGAGGGTGCGCAGCACGGCGCGCGCGGCGTTGGCCCCACTCGCGTGCAGCACGAGACCTTCGCAGGTGAACGGCAGCGCGGGCCGCCGCGAGATCAGGAACAGCGGGTGGAGTACGGCGTCGAGGAGCGCCGGGTGCAGCGCGAACGCGTCCCCGTCGCCCGGCTCGTCGCCGGTGCCGGGCAGCGCAACCTCGGCGTAGACCTCGCCGTCGCGCTCCGGGTGTGTCCACGCCCTGCGCAGGCCCCGGAAGCCGGGCCCGTAGTCGAGGCCGCGCTCCGCCGCCGTCTCGTAGACACCGTCGAGGGCGGCCTCCTCGGCGCCGGGCGGCGGCCAGGCCCCGCCGGTCCCGGCGGCGGGCTCCGGCGCGCCCGGTGCGAGCACACCGCTCGCGTGCCGCGCCCAGGCGCCGTCGCCCTCGGGCCGCGAGAACACCTCGAAGCCGCGCCGCCCGTCCTCGCCCGCGGCGGCCACCGCGAGCTGGAGCTGTACGGCGCCCGTCTCGGGCAGCACCAGCGGCGTCGCGAACATGATCTCGTCGACCTGTCCGCAGCCGACCTGGTCCCCGGCCCGCACGGCGAGTTCGAGGAAGCCGGTGCCCGGCAGCAGGACCCGCTCGTTCACGCGGTGGTCGGCCAGCCAGGGCTGGGTGGCGAGCGAGAGCCGCGAGGTGAACAACAGCCCGTCGCCCCCGGCAAGTTCGACCGCGGCGCCCAGCAGCGGGTGCCCGGCGGCGACGAGCCCGAGCCCGGCCGCGTCCCCCGCCGCCGCGAGCGGCTTCGGCCAGTAGGGCCGCGACTGGAAGGCGTAGGTGGGCAGCGCGACCCGGCGCGCCCCCGAACCGGCGAACAGCGCACGCCAGTCGACGAAGACGCCGGTGGTGTGGAGTGTGGCGAGGGCGGTGAGCCAGGCGGTGGGCTCGTCCCTGTCCTTGCGCAGGGCGGGTACGGCGGCGGTCTCTTCAAGAACCGCGCCCGCCATGGCGGTCAGCACACCGTCGGGACCGAGTTCGAGAAGGGCGTCAACTCCGGCTTCCCGCATGGCCGTCAGACCGTCCGCGAACCGTACGGCCTCACGGACGTGCCGCACCCAGTAGCCGGGGTCGGTGAGCTGCCCCGGCCCGGCGAGGGTTCCGGTCACGTTCGACACGACGGGAATCTCGGGCTCACGGAAGTCCAACTCGGCTATGGCCGACCGGAATGCGTCGAGCATCGGGTCCATCAGCGGCGAGTGGAACGCGTGCGAGACCCGCAGACGGGACGTCTTGCGCCCCTCGGCGCCCAGCTTCCCCGCCACCGCCTCCACGGCGTCCTCGACACCGGCCACCACCACGGCACGGGGCCCGTTCACGGCCGCGATCGAGACACCGTCGGTGAGCAGCGGCGTGACCTCGTCCTCGGCAGCCTGTACCGCCACCATGGCGCCGCCTTCGGGCAACGCCTCCATGAGCCGCGCACGCGCCGATACGAGCGCACACGCGTCGGCAAGCGACAACACCCCCGCCACATGCGCCGCAACCACCTCACCAATCGAATGCCCACCGACGTGTGAGGGCTTCACCCCGACCGACTCCGCAAGCCGGAACAACCCCACCTCAACCGCGAACAACGCAGGCTGCGCCCACCCCGTCCGATTCAACTCCTCGGCGTCATCACCCCAGACCACATCCCGCAGCCCGTCGAAGTACGCCAGCACCTCGTCGAAGGCAGCCGCGAACATCGGATACCGCGCGTACAACTCCCGCCCCATACCGAGGCGTTGCGCCCCCTGCCCGGAGAAGACGACGCCGAGCGTGCCGGTACCGGTGGTCTCTCCGCGGGCGATCTCGTACGAGCCGTCCTGCGAACTCAGCAGTACGGCACGGTGGTCGAGGTCGGAGCGGGCCAGCAGGGACCAGCCGACGTCGACCGGGGAGAGCCCGGCGACCGCCTCGGCCAGGCGTGCCCACTGCTCGTCGAGGGCGGCGGGGGACTTCGCGGACAGCACCCACGGCACCGGGTCGGTGACAGGTTCTGGGGCGGTCGTCGCTTCGGCCGGTTCGAGTACTGCCCCGGGACCCTGCTCCAGGATGACGTGCGCGTTCGTACCGCTGATACCGAACGACGACACCGCCGCACGCCTGGGGCGGTCGACCACGGGCCACTCCGTGTTGGCCGTGACCAGTTCGACGGCGCCCGCCGACCAGTCCACATGGGACGAAGGCTCGTCCGCGTACAGCGACCTGGGGACCACGCCGTGCCGCATCGCCTCGATCATCTTGATGATGCCCGCGACACCCGCCGCCGCCTGGGTGTGCCCCAGGTTCGACTTGACGGTGCCGAGCAGCAGCGGGTTCTCCCGGTCCTGCCCGTAGGTGGACAGCAGCGCCTGGGCCTCGATCGGGTCGCCGAGCTTCGTACCGGTGCCATGGCCCTCGACCACGTCCACGTCGGACGTCTTCAGGCCCGCGCCCGCCAACGTCTCGCGGATCAGCCGCTGTTGGGAGGGCCCGTTGGGGGCGGTGAGGCCGTTGGACGCGCCGTCCTGGTTGATGGCGCTGTTGCGGATCACCGCGAGGATGTCGTGGCCGTTTGCGATGGCGTCCGACCGCCGCTCCAGGACCAGCAGGCCCACCCCCTCAGACCAGCCCACACCGTCCGCGGACTCCGAGAACGCCTTGCACCGCCCGTCCGCCGCCAGACCGCGCTGCCGGGAGAACTCCACGAACGCGGCAGGCGTCGCCATCACGGTGGCCCCACCGGCGAGCGCGAGCGAGCACTCACCCGAACGGAGCGCCTGCGCCGCCCAGTGCAGCGCCACCAGCGACGACGAGCACGCCGTGTCCACGGTCACCGCAGGACCCTCGAAACCGAACGTGTACGCCACCCGGCCCGACGCCACGCTCGACGCCGCCCCGTTGCCCAGGAACCCCTCGAACTCCTCGCCGCCGAGCAACCCGGCGTAGTCGGAGTACATGACGCCCGCGAACACACCCGTACGACTGCCACGCAACGACGCAGGATCGATCCCCGCCCGCTCCAACGCCTCCCACGTCGTCTGCAACAACAACCGCTGCTGAGCATCCGTCGCCACCGCCTCACGCGGACTCATCCCGAAGAACGCCGGGTCAAACTCCCCAGCCTCATGCAGGAAACCGCCGGAACGCGCGTAGGACGTACGCGCACGGTCCGGGTCCGGATCGAACAACCCCTCCAGATCCCAGCCACGGTTCGTCGGGAACCCCGACACCGCATCCGTACCCTCACTCACCAACCGCCACAAATCCTCAGGCGACGCCACCCCACCCGGGTACTGACACCCCATCCCCACCACAACCACCGGATCGTCGTCCAACGACGGCAACGAAACCGCCTCGGGCGCCAGTTCGGCGCCGGGGGTGTCGCCGAACAACTCCGCCGCCAGGTGTCCGGCGAGTCCTTCGCTCGTGGGGTAGTCGAAGACCAGCGTCGCGGGCAGCCGGAGGCCCGTGGTCTCCATGAGCCGGTTGCGCAGGTCGACGGCGGCGAGGGAGTCGAAGCCCAACTCGCGGAACGAACGCTCCGGGTGGATCTTCCGGTGGTCGGCGTACCGCAGCACCCGGGCCGCCTCCGTGCAGACCAGGGCGACCAGCGCGTCGAGGCGTTCGGCGCGGCCGAGCGCGGCCAGCCGGTCGAGATGTGTCGCGTCGGATGCGGCGGTACCGGCGGCCGCGGCGGCCCGTCTGCCCGCCCCGCGGACCAGGCCGCGCAGGATCGGGGGCACGGAGCCGGTGGCCCGCAGCGCCGCCGCGTCGATCCGTACCGGCGCCACGGCCGCCGCGCCCGTGCCGAGGGCGGCGTCGAAGAGCGCGAGGCCGTCCTCGGGGGCGAGCGGCGGCATCCCCGAGCGGGCCAGCCGGGCCGCGGCCGCCTCGTCCAGGGTGCCGGTCATCCCGGCCGCCTGGTCCCAGGGGCCCCACGCGAGCGCCACGCCCGGCAGCCCGAGCGCACGGCGGTGTGCGGCCAGGGTGTCGAGGAACGCGTTGCCCGCCGCGTAGTTCGCCTGCCCCGCGGTGCCGAGGGTGCCCGCGATGGAAGAGAACATCACGAACGCCGACAACCCACCGCGCTCCGCGGTCAGTTCATGCAACAGCCACGCCGCATCCACCTTCGGCGCCATCACGGCGTCAAGACGGGCCGCGTCGAGCGAACCGATCACACCGTCGTCCAGCACACCCGCCGTGTGCACCACGGCGGACACGGGACGGCTGTCCAGGAGGCTGGCCAGGGCGTACCTGTCGGTGACGTCGCACGCCATCACCTCGGCGGTGGCGCCGAGTCCGGAAAGCTCCTCCACCAGTGCGGCGGCGCCCGGCGCGTTGGGACCGCGGCGGCTGACCAGCAGCAGACTCCGCACCCCGTGCTCCGCCACCAGATGCCGCGCCACCAGCGCACCGAGACCACCGGTGCCGCCCGTGACCAGCACCGTACCGTCCGCGTCCCACTCGGGAGCCACGGCGGGCCCGGCGTCGGGGGCGACACGCGCCAGCCGCGCCGTGGTCACACCCTCGCCGGTGACGGCCAACTGCTGCTCGTCCGAGGCCAGGGCACGCGACACCCACTCCGGCGTCCAGCCCTCGCCGAGGTCGACGAGCCCGAACCGGCCCGGATGCTCCGACATCGCAGAACGCACCAGACCCCACACCGCACCAGCCGCCACATCCCCACCCGACACCACACCCCGCGTCACAAACACCAGACGCCCACCAGCGAACCGATCGCCGGACACCCACTCCTGTACGAGGCCGAGCGCGGAAGCCGCAAGCCCATGCGCATCCGCCACCACACCACCGCGCCCCACCACCGGCACCACCACAACCGACGGCACATCGACGAGCCCCCGCAGGTCGGCCACGGAGTCGTACCCGAGCCCGAACACATCGGACCCCACGACCACCGGCGCCACAGCCGACGCCCCCGGCACCTCCACCGGCACCCACTCCACCCCGAACAGGGCGTCACGCGTCCGTGCCGCGGCCCCGCCGCCGCTCACCGCGCGTACGACCAGTGTCTCGACCGAGGCCAGCACCCCGCCCACGCTGTCCGCGAAGGCGATCGCGTAACTGCCCTCGCCCGCATGGCGGATACGGACCCGGGCCGCCGTCGCGCCCGACGACGGGAGCGAGACGCCCTGCCAGGAGAACGGCACCCCCACGGAGCCGTGGCCGCCGGCCCCGTCGAGCGCCGCAAGCAGTACGGCGTGCAGTCCCGAGTCGAGCAGCGCGGGGTGCAGCCCGTAGCTTCCGGCGTCGAGTACCCGGTCGGGCAGCGCCACCTCCGCGTACAGCTCGCCTTCCTTGGTCCAGGCGGCCCGCAGCCCCTGGAACACAGGGCCGTAGACGAAGCCGATGTCCGCGAACCGCTCGTAGCAGTCCTCGATGTCCAGCGGCTCGGCGCCCGCGGGCGGCCACGCCACCATCGCGAAGTCCGGCTCCTTCGCCGGGACGGAGCTGAGCACACCGGAGGCGTGCAGGGTCCAGAGGTCGTCGGCCCCGTGCGCGTCACGGGAGTGAATCCCGAGGGTGCGGCGCCCGCCCTCGTCCGGCTCCCCCATCCGCAACTGCACCTGGACCGCGCCGCGTTCGGAGAGCACCAGCGGCGCCGCCATCGTCAGCTCCTCGACGCGCTGGCAGCCGACCTGGTCGCCGACGCGTGCCGCGAGTTCGAGCAGCGCGGCGCCCGGCACCAGCACCTGGCCGCCGACGACATGGTCCGCGAGCCAGGGGTACATGGCGACCGACCACCGCGAGGTGTAGAGCAGCCCGTCGGAGTCCGCGAACCGCACCGCGGCCCCCAGCAGCGGGTGTCCACCGGTCTCAAGGCCCAGCGACTCGACCCGGGACTGTGCGGAGGTGGCGGGCCACAGCCACTCGTGCTGGAAGGCGTAGGTGGGCAGCGCGACCCGCCGGGCCCCGGAGCCGGTGAACATCGCCCGCCAGTCGACGGGCACACCGATCGTGTACAGCGTGGCGAGGGAGGTCAGCCAGGCGGTCGGCTCATCCCAGTCCTTACGCAGCGCCGCCACGGCGATGCCCTCTTCGAGCACCGCACCCGCCATCGCGGTCAGTACCCCATCGGGACCGAGTTCCAGGACCGTGCCAACTCCGGCCTCCTGCATTGCCGTCAGACCATCCGCGAAACGCACGGCTTCGCGAACATGCCGCACCCAGTAGCCGGGGTCCACCAGAAGACCAGGCCCCGCAACAGCACCCGTCACATTCGACACGACGGGAATCGCGGGCTCACGGAACTCCAACCCCGCGATAGCCGCCCGGAATTCATCGAGCATCGGGTCCATCAACGGCGAATGGAACGCATGCGACACCCGAAGCCGCGACGACTTCCGCCCCGGCGGCAATCCAGCAACCACCGCCTCCACCGCAGCCTCAACACCCGCCACCACCACCGACGTAGAACCATTCACCGCAGCAATCGACACACCCTCGCCCAGCAGCGGCGCAACCTCATCCTCCGTCGCCTGCACCGCCACCATCGCACCACCCTCAGGCAGCGCCTCCATCAACCGCGCACGCGCCGACACGAGCGCACAGGCGTCGGCAAGCGACAACACCCCCGCCACATGTGCGGCAGCCACCTCACCAATCGAATGCCCACCCACATACGACGGCTTCACACCCACCGACTCCGCAAGCCGGAACAACCCCACCTCAACCGCAAACAACGCAGGCTGCGCCCACCCCGTCCGATTCAACTCCTCCGCATCATCACCCCACACCACATCCCGCAACCCGTCAAAGTGCCCCAGCACTTCATCGAAAGCCCCCGCGAACACCGGGTACCGGGCGTACAACTCACGCCCCATGCCAATCCGTTGGGAGCCCTGCCCGGAGAACACGACACCCAGCGAACCCCGCCCGGACCCCTGCGCCACCTGCCCCCGTACCAGCTCAGGGGCTCCGTCCGCAGAACCCAGGAGCACCGCGCGGTGCGCGAAGTCCGAGCGGCCCAGCAGGGACCAGCCCACGTCGACCGGTGACAGATCCCGCCCGGCCGCGTGTGCGGTGAGGCGGGCTAGCTGGGCGTCGAGGGCCGCGGGGGACTTCGCCGAGACGACCCAGGGGACCGGGAAGGAGACCGGTTCTGCCGGCCTTGCGGTGTCCTCGGGTGCCGGGAAGCCGGGGGCCTGTTCCAGGATGACGTGGGCGTTGGTGCCGCCGATGCCGAACGACGACACGGCGGCGCGGCGCGGGCGCTGCGTCTCGGGCCAGTCGGTGTGCTCGGCGACGAGTTCGACGGCGCCCGCCGACCAGTCCACATGGGACGAAGGCGTGTCCGCGTGCAGCGACTTGGGGACGACCCCGTACCGCATCGCCATGATCATCTTGATGATGCCCGCGGCACCCGCCGCGGCCTGGGTGTGCCCGATGTTCGACTTGACCGTGCCGAGCAGCAGCGGGATCTCGCGGTCCTGCCCGTAGGTGGCGAGGAGCGCCTGGGCCTCGATGGGGTCGCCGAGGGTGGTGCCGGTGCCGTGGCCCTCCACCACGTCCACGTCGGACGTGTTCAGGCCCGCGCCCGCGAGCGCCTGCCTGATCAGCCGCTGCTGGGAGGGGCCGTTGGGGGCGGCGAGGCCGTTGGAGGCGCCGTCCTGGTTGACGGCGGTGGCGCGGACCACCGCGAGGATGTCATGCCCTGCGGCGAGCGCGTCGGAGCGGCGTTCGAGGACGAGCAGACCGACGCCCTCCGACCAGCCGACGCCGTCGGCGGACTCGGAGAACGCCTTGCAGCGGCCGTCGGACGACAGGCCGCGCTGGCTGGAGAAGTCGGTGAAGGTCCTGGGGGTGGACATCACCGTCGCGCCGCCCGCGAGCGCGAGCGAGCACTCGCCGGAGCGCAGCGCCTGCGCGGCGGAGTGCAGGGCGACGAGGGAGGACGAGCAGGCCGTGTCGACGGTGACGGCGGGGCCCTCGAAGCCGAAGGTGTACGACACCCGGCCGGAGGCCACCGCGGGCGAGCTGCCGCTGCCCTGGAGCCCCGCGTGCTCGTCGCTCTGGGTGAGGAAGCCGTAGTCGGAGTACATGATGCCCGCGAAGACCCCGGTGCGGCTGCCGCGCAGCGAGCGCGGGTCGATGCCCGCGTGTTCCAGGGCCTCCCAGGACGTTTCGAGGAGCAGCCGCTGCTGGGCGTCGGTGGCGACGCTCTCGCGGGGGCTCATGTCGAAGAACTCCGGGTCGAAGTCGCCCGCGTCGTGCAGGAATCCACCGCGCACCACATGGGTACGGCCCGGGGTGGCGGGGTCGGGGTCGAAGAGTCCTTCGACGTCCCAGCCGCGGTTGACGGGGAAGTCGCTCACCGTGTCCTCGCCGCTGACCACCAGCCGCCACAGGTCGTCGGGCGAGCCGATACCGCCCGGGTAGCGGCAGGCCATGCCGACCACGACCACCGGGTCGTCGTCGAGCGACGGCAACGCGGCTGTCCCGGGGGACAGTTCGGCGCCTGGGGCGTCGCCGAACAGCTCCGCCGCGAGGTACCCCGCGACGCCTTCGCTCGTGGGGTAGTCGAAGACCAGCGTCGCCGAGAGCCGCAGGCCCGTGGTCTCCATGAGCCGGTTGCGCAGGTCGACGGCGGTGAGGGAGTCGAAGCCCAACTCGCGGAAGGAGCGCTCGGGGTGAATGTCGCGGTGGTCGGCGTGCCCGAGCACCCGGGCGGCCTCCGCGCGCACCAGCGCCAGCAGGGCGTCGAGGCGGGCGGCCCGGCCGAGCCCGGCGAGCCGGTCGAGCAGGGCCGCGTCCGCGCCCGCCGCGCTCCCGGCGCCCGCGACCCGCCGCACCGTCCCGCCGACGAGGCCGCGCAGGATCGGGGGCACGGAGCCGGTGGCCCGCAGCGCCGCGGTGTCGAAGCGTACCGGCGCCACGGCCGCCGCGCCGGTGCCGAGGGCGGCGTCGAAGAGCGCGACGCCGTCCTCGGGGGCGAACGGCGGCATCCCCGCCCTGACGAGACGGGCCACCGCCGCTTCCGCCATGGTGCCGGTCATGCCGGCCGACTGGTCCCACGGACCCCACGCCAGCGCCACGCCCGGCAGCCCGAGCGCACGGCGGTGTACGGCGAGCGCGTCCAGGAACGCGTTGCCCGCCGCGTAGTTCGCCTGCCCCGCGGTGCCCAGGGTGCCCGCGATGGAAGAGAACATCACGAACGCCGACAACCCACCGCGCTCCGCGGTCAGTTCATGCAGCAGCCACGCCGCATCCGCCTTCGGCGCCATCACGGCATCAAGACGGGCCGCGTCGAGCGAACCGATCACACCGTCGTCCAGCACACCCGCCGCGTGCACCACGGCCGACACCGGGCGCGCGTCGAGGAGCGCGGCGAGCGCGCCCCGGTCGGTGACGTCACAGGCCACCGCCTCCGCGGTGGCGCCCAACTCCGCCAGCTCCGCGACGAGTTCCGCGGCGCCCGGCGCATCAGGGCCGCGGCGGCTGACCAGCAGCAGGTTCCGCGCGCCGTGCTCGGTCACCAGGTGCCGTACGAGGACGGCCCCGAGGCCGCCGGTGCCCCCGGTGACGAGGATCGTGCCGTCGCCGTCCCACGCAGGGGCCGCGGCACCGGGCGCCACCCGCGCGAGCCGGGCCGCGGCCACCCCGTCGCCGCCCACCGTCAACTGCGGCTCATCGGAGGCCAGGGCACGCGACACGGCCTCCGGCGTCCAGCCCTCGCCGAGGTCGACGAGCCCGAACCGGCCCGGATGCTCCGACATCGCAGAACGCACCAGACCCCACACCGCACCAGCAGCCACATCCCCACCCGACACCACACCCCGCGTCACAAACACCAGACGCCCACCAGCAAAACGATCCTCCGCCACCCACCCCTGCACCGCAGAAAGCACAGAAGCCACCAGCCCATGCGCATCCACCACCACGTCATCAGCCCCGACCACCGGCACCACCACAACCGGCGGCACCTCGGCCAACCCGTCCAAGCCCGCCACCTCGGCCAACCCGAGCCCGAACACATCCGACCCCACAACCACCGGCGCCACACCCGACGCCTCCGGCGCCTCCACCGGCACCCACTCCACCCCGAAGAGCGCGTCACGCGTCAACGCGGCGCCCCCTGCGGCCTGTTCGCGCCCGAAGCGGCGGCGCGCCAGCGCCCGTACCGTCATGACGGGGGCGCCAGACGGGTCAGCGACGTCGACCGCGAGCCCGCGCTCGCCGGGCACGAGCCGCACCCGTACCCGGGAGGCGCCGGAGGCGTGCAGCGACACGCCCTCCCAGGAGAACGGCACCTCGGGCTCGGCGTCGGGGCCCGCGAGCGCCGCCGCGTGCAGACACGCGTCGAGCAGCGCGGGATGCATGCCGTAGCGCCGGGCGTCGGCCGCCTCGCCGGGCAGCGCGGCCTCCGCGTACACCTCGTCGCCGCGCACCCACACCGAGCGCAGGCCGCGCAGTACGGGCCCGTAGGCGAAGCCCTGCTCGGCGAGGGTGTCGTACCAGTCGCCGACCGGCACCTGCCGGGCGTCGTCCGGCGGCCACGGCGTCTGGTCGGTGGCGGGCGCCGCGTCAGGGGTGCCGGGGACGAGCGATCCCGAGGCGTGCGTGGTCCACGGCGCCTCGACACCGCCCTCGGGCCGCGCGTACACACCGACCGCGCGCCGCCCGACCGCGTCGGGCGCGCCGATCCGCAACTGGAGTTGTACGGCGTCCGACTCCGGCACGACGAGCGGCGCCGCGAGCGTCAGCTCCTCCACCCGCCCGCAGCCGACCTCGTCGGCGGCCCTGATCGCCAGCTCCACGAAGCCGGTGCCGGGGAACAGCACACGGCCCTTGACGCGGTGGTCGCCGAGCCAGGGGAGGCTGCCGACCGAGAGGCGCGAGGTGAAGACGAGCCCGTCGTCCCCCGCGAGCCCCACCGCGGCGCCCAGCAGCGGATGCCCGAGCGCCTGCTGCCCGAGCCCCGCCGGATCACCGGCCCCGCGCACCACCGCGGGCCAGTAACGCTCGTGCTGGAAGGCGTACGTGGGCAGTTCCACGCGGTAGAGCGGGACACCGAACTCGGTGAACAGCGCGCGCCAGTCGACCGGCACACCGGCCGTGTACAGCGAGCCGAGGGCGGTCAGCCACGCGGCCGGCTCCTCCCGGTCCTTGCGCAACCCGGCCACGGCGACGGCCTCTTCGAGCACCGCACCCGCCATCGCGGTCAGTACGCCGTCCGGGCCTAGTTCGAGGACCGTACCGACTCCGGCCTCCCGCATGGCCGTCAGACCATCCGCGAAACGTACGGCTTCGCGAACGTGCCGCACCCAGTAGCCGGGGTCCGTCACAAGACCCGGCCCGGCAACAGCACCCGTCACATTCGACACGACGGGAATCTCGGGCTCGTGGAACTCCAACCCCGCGATGGCCGCCCGGAATTCGTCGAGCATCGGGTCCATCAGCGGCGAGTGGAACGCGTGCGACACCCGAAGCCGCGACGTCTTGCGCCCCGGCAGCCCGGCGACCACCGCCCACACCGCGGTTGTCTCGCCCGACACCACCACGGAGGTAGGCCCGTTGACCGCCGCGATCGACACACCGTCGGTGAGCAGCGGCGTGACCTCGTCCTCGGCGGCCTGCACCGCGACCATCGCACCGCCCTCAGGCAGCGCCTCCATCAGCCGCGCACGCGCCGACACGAGCACACACGCATCCGCCAGCGACAACACCCCCGCCACATGCGCCGCAGCCACCTCACCAATCGAATGCCCACCGAGGTACGAGGGCTTCACCCCGACCGACTCCGCAAGCCGGAACAACCCCACCTCAACCGCGAACAACGCAGGCTGCGCCCACCCCGTCCGATTCAACTCCTCCGCATCCGCACCCCACACCACATCCCGCAACCCGTCGAAATGCCCGAGCACCTCATCGAAAGCCCCCGCGAACACCGGATATGAGGCATACAACTCCCGCCCCATGCCGATCCGTTGGGAGCCCTGCCCGGAGAACACGATCCCCAGCGAGCCCCGCCCGGACGCCTGCGCCACCTGCCCCCGTACCAGCTCGGGAGCGCCGTCCGCCGAGCCCAGCAGCACCGCGCGGTGTGCGAAGTCCGAGCGGTCCAGCAGGGACCAGCCGACGTCGACCGGGGAGAGACCGAGGTCGGCGGCGTGTGCGGTGAGGCGGGCCAGTTGGGTGTCGAGGGCCGCGGGGGACTTCGCCGACACCACCCAGGGGACGGTGGCGGGGGCGGCCGTGTCGGGGAGGGGTTCCTCGGGGGCGGTGGCGAGGGGGGCCTGTTCGACGACGACGTGGGCGTTGGTGCCGCTGATGCCGAAGGCCGAGACACCGGCGCGGCGCGGGCGGTCCACGAGCGGCCAGTCGGTGTTCTCGGAGACGAGTTCGACGGCGCCCGCGGACCAGTCGACGTGCGACGAGGGCGCGTCGACGTGCAGCGTCCTCGGGACGACCCCGTACCGCATCGCCATGACCATCTTGATGATGCCCGCGGCACCCGCCGCGGCCTGGGTGTGGCCGATGTTCGACTTCACGGAGCCGAGCAGAAGCGGTGTCCCGCGGTCCTGGCCGTAGGTGGCGAGGAGGGCCCCGGCCTCGATCGGGTCGCCGAGCATGGTCCCGGTGCCATGGCCCTCCACCACATCCACATCGGCGGCGGTGAGCCCGGCCCCGGCGAGGGCGGAGGTGATGACGCGCTGCTGGGAGGGGCCGTTGGGCGCGGTGAGGCCGTTGGACGCGCCGTCCTGGTTGACGGCGGTGCCGCGGACCACCGCGAGGATGTCGTGCCCGGCGGCGAGCGCGTCGGAGCGGCGTTCGAGGACGAGGAGGCCGACGCCCTCGGCCCAGCCGACGCCGTCGGCGGACTCCGCGTACGCCTTGCAGCGGCCGTCGCCCGACAGGCCGTTCTGGCGGGAGAACTCCACGAAGACGCCGGGGGTCGACATGACGGTGATGCCGCCCGCGAGGGCGAGCGTGCACTCGCCCGCGCGCAGCGCCTGCGCCGCCAGGTGCAGTGCCACCAGCGACGACGAGCAGGCGGTGTCCACGGTGACGGCGGGGCCCTCGAAGCCGAACGCGTAGGAGACACGGCCGGAGATGACGCTCGCGGAGAGACCGGTGAGGCCGTGTCCGTCGGCGGCGGAGGAGCCGACGGACACCAGGTGCTGATAGTCCTGCCCGTTGCTGCCGACGAAGACGCCGGTGCGGCTGCCGCGCAGGGCCGCCGGGTCGACCCCGGTGCGCTCCAGCGCCTCCCAGGACGTTTCGAGCAGCAGCCGCTGCTGCGGGTCCATGGCGGTGGCCTCGCGCGGGGAGATCCCGAAGAACCCGGCGTCGAAACCGGCGACGGCGGGCAGGAAGCCGCCGCGCCGGGTGGCGCTCGTGCCGTGCTCGTCGTCGAGGAGTTCCGCGAGGTCCCAGTCGCGGTCGGTGGGGAAGTCGCCGGTGGCGTCGGCGCCTTCGAGCAGGGCGCGCCACAGGTCCTCGGGCGAGTCGATGCCGCCCGGCAGGCGGCAGCTCATGCCGACGATGACGACGGGGTCGGTGTCGTCGGCCGCGGCGGGCGCGGGCGCCGGGGGCTCCTCGGCCGTCTCCTGGCCGGTGCCCGCGAACTCGTGGAGGAGGTGTTCCGCGAGGGCGTGCGGGGTCGGATAGTCGAAGACGATCGTGGACGGCAGCGAGAGACCGGTCCCGGCGACGAGTTCGTTGCGCAGCCCGACGGCGGTCAGCGAGCCGAAGCCGAGGTCGTGGAAGGCGGCCTCGGGGCCGACCGCGTCCGGGCCTTCGTGGCCCAGTACGTCGGCGGCGCGTGCGCGTACGAGGTCGAGGGCCCAGGCGAGCCGGTCGGGTCCCGGCAGGGCGAGGACGCGGCGGCGGATGTCGCCGGGGTCGCCGTCCGCGGTGGCCGCGGCCGCCGCCTCGACCGCCCGGCGGGCCTCGGGAACGCCGTCGAGGAGCGGGCTGCGGCGGACCGCGGTGAACGCCGCGGTGAAGCGTTCCCAGTCGATACGGGCGACGGTGAGCGTGGTCAGGCCCTCGTCGAGGGCCTGCCGCAGGTCGCCGATGGCGTCCTCGGGCTCCATGGGCAGGACGCCGAGGGCGCGCAGCCGCTCGGCGCTCGCGGCGTCCGCGACCATGCCCGCGCGGGCCCAGGCGCCCCAGGACACGGCCGTGGCGGGCAGGCCCGCGGCGGCGCGGTGTTCCGCGAGCGCGTCGAGGTAGGCGTTGGCGGCCGCGTAGGCGGCCTGGCCGCCGCTGCCCCAGATGCCGGCGATGGAGGAGAACAGCACGAACGTGTCGACCGGGTGGTCCCTGGTCAGCTCGTGGAGGTTGCGGGCGCCGACGAGTTTCGCGCCGGTGATCTCGGCGAGCCGGGCGGGGCCGAGTGCGGCGAGGGGTTCTTCCGAGATGGCGCCCGCGGCGTGCAGGACGGCGGTGAGGGGGTGTTCCGCGGGGACGGCGGCGAGGAGCGCGGCGAGCGCGGCGCGGTCGGTGACGTCGCACGCGGCGAGGGTGACCAGGGTGCCCGCGGCGCGCAGTTCCTCGGCGAGCGCGGTGGCGCCCGGCGCGGCGGCGCCGCGCCTGCCGACGACCACGAGGTGGTCCGCGCCCGCGTCGGCGGCCCAGCGCGCCAGATGGCCGCCGAGTCCGCCGGTGCCGCCGGTGATGAGGACGGTGCCCGAGAGGGTGTGCGGCGCGGCGGCGGGGGCGCCGAGGGGGGCGGCGGCGCGCACCAGGCGGCGGGCGCGTATCCCGTCGTCGCGCAGGGCGAGTTGGTCCTCGCCGTGCGGTGTGGTGAGGATGCCGCGCAGCCTGCGTCCGGCGTCCTCGTCGAGGTGGGCGGTGTCGGCGGGCAGGTCGACGAGGCCGCCGAACGCGGCCGGGTGCTCCAGGGCGGCGACCCGGCCGAGGCCCCACACGGCGGCGCCGTCGAGCCCGGCCGCCAGGTCCCCTGGCAGCACCCGCAGGGCGTCCCTGGTGAGGCACCACAGCGGGGGCGCCTCGGCGCCGAGCGCGGGCACGGCGCGTACGAGCGCGAGGGCGGTGGTCAGGGCGGGCGGCGTGGCGCCTTCGGGGCCCGCGCCCTGCGGGGCGGGCAGCGCGACGATGCCGGTGTACGCGGCGGTGTCGGCGAGGAGTGCCGCGAGGCGGTCGGCGAGCGCGGCGGGTTCGGGGTCCTCGGCGAGGGTGACGTGGGTGGTGGCGGGGCCGAGGAGGGCGAGGGCGGCCCGGGTCCACGGGTCGTCGGCGGCGCTCGCGGGGACCAGCGCGAGCCAGGTGCCCGCGGCGTCCGCGGGCGGCTCGGGCAGCGGCTCCCACTCGACGCGGTAGCGCCGGTCGCCGGACGCGGCGCGCCGCACCCTGCTCTCGCGCCAGGCGGCGAGCGCGGGCAGGGCGGCGCCGAGGGTGTCGCCCGCGACGCCGAGGCCGCTGAGGTCGCCGCGCTCGACGGCGGCCCAGAACTCGGCGTCCACCGGGTCCTGGGCGGCGGCCGGTTCCGCGACCGGCCAGTACCGCTCGCGCTGGAACGGGTAGGTGGGCAGGTCGACACGGCGGGCGCCGGTGCCGTCGAACAGCGCCCGCCAGTCCACCCCGACGCCCGCGGTGTGCAGCCGGGCGAGGCCGGTGTGCAGGGCGGTGGTCTCGGCGCGCTCCTTGTGCAGCAGCGGCACGGCGAGGGACCCCGCGTCGAGGGAGTCCTCGGCGAGGGTGCTGAGGGTGCTGTCGGGGCCGATCTCCACGAACGCGTTCACCCCGGCCCTGCCGAGGGCGCGCACCCCGTCCGCGAACCTGACGGTGCAACGGACGTGTTCCACCCAGTAGTCGGGGGTGGTGAGGAGCCCGTTCGTGACCGGTTCGCCGGTCAGCATGGACACCATCGGTATCTCGGGCTCGTGGAAGGTGAGTACGCTCACGGCGTCGCGGAAGGCGTCGAGCATCGGCGCCATCAGCGGCGAGTGGAACGCGTGCGAGACCCGCAGGCGCGAGGTGCGGCGGTCGCCGAACGCCGCGACCACCGCCGCCACCTCGTCCTCCGCGCCCGCCACCACGACCGTGTACGGGCTGTTCACGGCGGCGATCGACACACCGCCCGTCAGCAGCGGCGCCACCTCGGCCTCGGTGGCCTCAAGGGCGACCATGGCGCCGCCGCGTGGCAGCGCCTCCATCAGCCTGGCCCGCGCCGACACCAGCGCGCACGCGTCGGGCAGCGACAGCACCCCCGCCACATGCGCCGCCGCGATCTCGCCGACCGAGTGGCCCGCGACGTACTCGGGCACGACACCGAACGACTCGACGAGCCGGTACAGGGCGACCTCGACGGCGAACAGCGCGGGCTGCGCCCAGCCCGTCCTGTCGAGCGCCTCGGGCTCCGTGCCCCACAGCACCTCGCGCAGGCCGGGGAAGTGCGCGGTGACGTCGTCGAGGGCGGTCGCGAACCGCGCGTATCTGCCGTGGAGTTCGCGGCCCATGCCGAGGCGCTGGGCGCCCTGCCCGGCGAACAGCGCGCCGAGCAGCCGCTCCCCCGCGACCCCGCGCGCCACCTCGGTGCGGCCGCCGTCGGGGCGGGCGACGAGCACCGCGCGGTGCGGCAGGGCGGCGCGGCCCGCGAGGGAGAAGCCGATGTCGGCGGGGGTGGCCGCGGTGGTGTCGGCGTGCGCGGTGAGCCGGGCGAGCGACGCGTCGAGCGCCGCGGCGGAGCGGGCGGACACCACCCATGGCACCGGGCTCGTCAGGGGGGCGATACGGAGCGTGAGGGTGGTGTCGGCCGCGGGGGCGTCGTCGTTCTCGGCGGTGCCCTCGGGCTCGGGGGCCGGGGCCTGTTCCACGATGACGTGCGCGTTGGTGCCGCTGATGCCGAAGGAGGACACGGCGGCGCGGCGCGGGGCGCCCGTCTCCGGCCAGGGCCGCGCCTCGGTCAGCAGCTCGATCGCGCCGTCCGACCAGTCCACGTGCGACGAGGGGGCGTCGATGTGCAGGCTGGGCGGCACCTCGCCGCGCCTGACCGCCTCCACCATCTTGATCACACCGGCGACGCCCGCGGCGGCCTGGGTGTGCCCGATGTTCGACTTCAGGGAGCCGAGCAGCGCGGGCCGCGGGCGGTCCTGCCCGTAGGTGGCGAGCAGCGCCTGCGCCTCCACCGGGTCCCCGAGCCTGGTGCCCGTGCCGTGCGCCTCGATGACGTCGACGTCGCCGGGACCGAGGCCGGCGTCGGCGAGCGCGGCCCTGATCAGCCGCTGCTGGGAGGGGCCGTTGGGCGCGGTGAGGCCGTTGGAGGCGCCGTCGGAGTTGACGGCGGAGCCGCGCAGCACCGCGAGCACCTCGTGGCCGCGTTCGCGGGCGTCGGAGAGCCGTTCGACGACGAGGACACCGACGCCCTCCGCCCATCCGGTGCCGTCCGCGGCGTCCGCGAACGACTTGCAGCGGCCGTCCGACGCGAGCCCGCCCTGCCGGGTGAACTCGACGAAGATGTCGGGTTCCGCGAGCACCATGGCGCCGCCGGCCAGCGCCGTCGAGCAGTGTCCCGCGCGCAGCGAGCGCATCGCGGTGTGCAGCGCCACCAGCGACGAGGAGCAGGCGGTGTCCACGGTGAGGACGGGCCCCTCGAACCCGAACGAGTAGGCGATACGGCCCGAGAGGACACCGCCCGCGGTGCCGGTGAGGACGAAGCCCGTCGAGTCGTCGCCGAGGAGGTTGCCGTACGTGGTGCCCGAGGCGCCGACGAACACCCCGGTGTCGCTGCCCCGCAGGGCGTTCGCGTCGACACCCGCCCGCTCCAGCGCCTCCCAGGACGTTTCGAGCAGCAGCCGCTGCTGCGGGTCCATCGCCAGCGCCTCGCGCGGCGACAGGCCGAAGAACCCGGCGTCGAAGTCGGCCGCGTCGTCGAGGAACCCGCCGCGGCGGGTCGCGCAGCGCGGCGGCCCTCCCGCGTCGCCGAAGAGACCGGGGAGGTCCCAGCCGCGGTCGCCGGGGAAGTCCCCCACCGCGTCCGTGCCCTCGCTGACCAGCCGCCACAGGTCCGCGGGCGAGGTGACACCGCCGGGGAAGCGGCAGGCCATGCCGACGACGGCGATCGGCTCCGCCGTCCGGCTCTCCAGGTCCCGCACCCGCTGCCGGGAACGCCGCAGATCGGCCGTGACGCGCCGAAGGTAGTCGACGACCTTGTCCTGCTGGTCATCCCGCACTGGTCCATCCTCATCACTCGGTGAACGCCGACCGTGCCCACTCATCACTGGCCGCGCCCGCTCATGACAGGTCGAATTCGTCGTCAATCAGGTCGAGCAGCTTGTCGACCGGGGCCGTGCTGATGTCGTCCGCGTACGGTGCGGGCGCCTCGGGCCCCGCGGGGACCCGCAGCCGGGCGGCGATCCCCTCAAGGCGCCGCGCCAGCTCCTCGTGGCCGCGCTCCAGGCACGGCGCCTCGTCGCCCGACGGCCACAGCGCCGTCTCCAGGCGTTCGACCTCGGCGAAGACACCGCCGCTGCGGTCGCGCCCCACGGCCAGCCTCCCGGTGAGGAACGCGGCGACGGACCCGGGCGTCGGGTGGTCGTACAGCAGGGTGGCGGGCACGGTGAGCCCGGTGGCCCGGGCGAGCCTGCCCCGCAGCTCCACCGCGGTCAGCGACCCGAAGCCGAGCGCCTTGAACTCGCTGTCGGCGGGGACGTCCGTGCCGACGCCGTGCCCGAGGACGTGCGCGGCCTCGTCGCGGACCATCGCGAGGACCGCGCGGGTGCGTTCCGCCTCCCGCATCCCGGCAAGCCGCTCCACGAACGACACCGCCTCGGGGGCGCGCGGCCCCGGCACGGCGGGGCCCGCGGTGGCGGCGGTGGCGGCGGTGGCGGCGGTGGCGGCGGTGGCGGCGGTGGGGCGGGACGCGCGGTCGCCGCCGCGGAACTGGTCGGCGAGCACCGCGGGCACGGGGCCGCTCGCGCGCAGCGCCACCGGGTCCCAGTCGGCGGTGACCACGGCGGGCTCGCCGCTGGCCATGGCCGCGTCGAGCATGGCCATGCTGCGCTCGGGGGTGAGCGGTGTCAGCGGCCCTGGCGGGGTCGCGCCCGGCCTGTCCCACTCCTCGTCGGCCCGGGTGAGCGGCCCGAACCCGACGGACACCGCGGGCAGTCCGAGGCCGTGCCGGTAGCGGGCGAGCGCGTCGAGGAACGCGTTGGCGGCGGCGTCCGCGGCCTGCCGTGCGCCGCCGATGACACCGGTCACCGCCGAGCACAGGACGAACGCGGCCAGGTCGAGGCGGGCGGTCAGCTCGTGCAGATGGCAGGCGGCGTCCACCTTGGGCCGCAGCACCTCGCCCAGGTGGTGTGCGGTCAGCGCGTCGAAGGGGTCGTCGTCGGGGACGCCCGCCGCGTGCACCACCGCGGTCAGCGGGTGCGCCGCGTCGATGCGGCCGAGCAGCGCGGCGACCGCGGTCCTGTCGGTGACGTCGCAGGTGACGAACTCCACGTCGGCGCCGTGCGCCGTCAACTCCGCGTGCAGCGCGAGCGCGTCGGGGGACTCGACGCCGCGGCGGCCCGCGAGCAGCAGCCTGCGGATGCCGTGCCTGGCCACCAGGTGCCGGGCGATCTCGCCGCCGAGGCCGCCGGAGGCGCCGGTGATCAGCACCGTGCCGTTCGGGTCCCACCGCCCGGTGCCCGGGCGGCCCGCGGCGGGCGGTGTGGCCGGCATCCGGGTGAGACGGCCCACGGCGAGGGCGCCGCCGCGCAGTACGAGCTGGGTCTCCCCGGCGGCGAGCAGCCCCGGCAGCGCGGGCAGTACGGGGCGCAGCACCGCGCCGAGCGCCCCCGGCCGTATGTCGGCTGTTTCCTCGGGCAGTTCCGGCAGGTCGAGCAGGAGCAGCCGGCCGCCGTGGTCGAGTTGCGCCGAGCGCACCAGGCCCCACAGGGCGGCGACGGCCGGGTCGGCGCCCGTGGTGGCGTGGCGTGTCACCAGCACCAGGCAGGAGTCGGCGAGCCGCTTGTCCGACAGCCAGTCGCGCACCAGGTCGAGCTGAGAGGCGGTCAGGTCGCGGACCGCGGCGGGCGAGAGCCCCCTGCCGCCCGCGACATGGTGCAGTACGAAGCCGGGCACCGAGCCCGGGTCGCCGCACGCGCCGAGTTCTGCGAGGGTGCGGTACGCGGGCAGCCCGATCCCGGCGAACTCGCCGCAGTCCGTGAGCACCCCGAACCGCCCGTCGTCCAGGGCGTCCTGGCCGTCGTACGAACCGCCGTCGGCGGGGGCCCAGTTGAGCCACTGGAGGGATTCCGGCCCGATCGGCGCCTGGCGGAACCAGCCCGCGGGCATGGTGCGCAGGGTCAGCTTGTCCACGGTGGCGACCGGCTCGCCCGCCACGTCGGCGATCTCCACCGCGAAGGTGTCGCGCCCGCGGCGCGCGAGCCGCAGCCACACCTCGCAGGCGCTCGACGCGTGCAGGGTGACCCCGGCGACCGCCAGCAGTTGCGCGCCCGGCTCGACGCCGAGGTCCGCCAGGCCCGCCGCGTGCAGCGCCGCGTCGAGCAGCGCCGGGTGCAGGCCGAACTCCCCGCCGCCTCGGGCGCCTTCGGGCAGTGCGACCTGCGCGAACACCTCGTCGCCCGCCCGCCACACCGCCCGCAGCCCGCGGAAGGCGCCCCGGTACTCGAACCCGGCCGCCTCCAGGTCCTCGTAGCAGCGCTCGGCGGGTACCCGGCGTGCGGTGGCCGGGGGCCACCCGGTGGCGGCGGGGCCGCGCGGCGGCGCCGGGATCTCGGCGGCGACGAACCCGGACACATGCAGCGTCCACGGCTCGTCGCCCGCGTCGTCCACCCGCGAGTGCACCGTCATCATGCGCCGCCCGGCGTCCTCGGGCTCGCTGATGCGGACCTGGAGCTGTACGGCGCCCGACTCGGGCAGCATCAGGGGCGCGGCGAGGGTGAGTTCGTCGACCCGGCCGCAGCCGACCTGGTCGGCGGCGGCGAAGGCGAGTTCCACGAACCCGGTGTCGGGGAACACCACCCGGCCCATCACCCGCCGGTCGGCGAGCCAGGGGTGGGTGCGCACGGAGAGCCGCGAGGTGAAGACGAGGCCGTCCTCGCCCGCGAGCTGCACCATGGCGCCGAGCAGCGGATGCGCGACGGCGCGCAGCCCGAGTCCGGGCGCGTCCCCGGTGCCCGCGGCGCCCGCGGGCCAGTAGCGCTCCCGCTGGAAGGCGTACGTGGGCAGCTCCACCCGCCGGGCGCCGCGGCCCTCGAACTGCGTCCGCCAGTCCACGGCCAGGCCCGCCACGTGCAGCCGCGCCAGGGCGCAGAGCCAGGCGGTGTGCTCGTCGCGGTCCCCGCGCAGCGCGGCCACCGCGTCGACGGCGGGCACCGCGTCACCGGCGAGCGCCGTCAGCACACCGTCGGGGCCGAGTTCGAGCAGGGTGTCGACCCCGGCGTCCCGCATGGCCGCGAGGCCGTCGGCGAACCGTACGGCCGCGCGGACGTGCCGCACCCAGTAGCCGGGGTCGGTGAGCTGCCCGGGACGGGCGAGCGCGCCCGTCACGTTCGACACGACGGGGATGGCCGGCTCGTGGAAGTCAAGCCCCGCGACGGCCGCCCCGAACTCGTCGAGCATCGGGTCCATCAGCGGGGAGTGGAACGCGTGCGACACCCGCAGCCGAGACGTCTTGCGGCCCTCCGCGCGCACCTTGCCCGCCACCGCCTCCACGGCGGCCTCGACGCCCGCGACGACCACCGATGAGGGCCCGTTCACGGCGGCGATCGACACACCCTCGCCGAGCAGCGGGGCGACCTCGGCCTCGGTGGCCCGCACGGCGGCCATGGCGCCGCCGCGGGGCAGCGCCTCCATCAGCCGCGCACGTGCCGCCACGAGGGCGCAGGCGTCGGGCAGCGAGAACACCCCGGCGACATGCGCGGCCGCCACCTCGCCGATGGAGTGCCCGCCGACGTACTCGGGCTCGACCCCGACCGACTCCGCGAGCCGGAACAGCGCCACCTCTACCGCGAACAGCGCGGGCTGCGCCCACCCCGTGCGGTTCAGCACCTCGGCATCGTCGCCCCACACCACGTCACGCAGCCCGCCGAAGTAGCGCAGCACCTCGTCGAACGCCGCCGCGAACACCGGGTAGCGGCCGTACAACTCCCGCCCCATACCCAGCCGTTGGGAACCCTGCCCGGAGAACACCACCCCCAGGCGACGACGCCCCACGGCCTCCCCGCGCGCCACCTCGACCGCACCGTCCGCGGAGCCGAGCAGCACCGCGCGGTGCGGGAAGAGCGAGCGGTCGAGCAGGGAGCGGCCCACGTCCAGCGGGCGCAGCCCGGCCGCGGCGGGGCGCAGCCTGGCCAGTTGGCCGTCGAGGGCGGCACGGGACGCGCCGGACACCAGCCACGGCACCGTGGCCCCGGCGGCCCCGGCGGCCCCGGGCTCCTCGGACGCCTCCGGCGTGGTGGCGGGCGGGGCCGCTTCGAGGATCAGATGGGCGTTGGTGCCGCTGAGCCCGAACGAGGAGACCGCGGCGCGGCGCGGGCGGCCGGTCTCCGGCCAGGCGGTGTGCTCGGTGACGAGCCGGGCGGCGCCCGCCGACCAGTCGGCGCGCGGTGTGGGCGCGCGCAGGTGCCTGATCGCGGGCACCACACCGTGCCGCAGCGCCTGGACGGCCTTGATGACCCCGGTGACACCGCCCGCGGCCTGGGTGTGTCCCACGGCGGACTTCACGGAGCCGATCAGCGCGGGCTCCGTCCTGTCCTGCCCGTAGGTCGCGAGGAGCGCCTGCGCCTCGACGGGGTCGCCGAGCAGGGTGCCGCTGCCGTGCGCCTCGATGACGTCGACGTCCGCGGGGGCGAGGCCCGCGTCGGCGAGCGCCGACCTGATGACGCGCTCCTGCGCGGGGCCCTCGGGGGCGGTGAGGGAACTGGAGGCGCCGTCCGAGTTGACGGCGGAGCCGCGTACCACGGCCAGGATGTCGTGGCCGCGGGCGAGGGCGTCCGACTGCCGTTCCAGGACGAGCATCCCGGCGCCCTCCGACCACCCGGTGCCGTCCGCCGTGTCCGAGAACGACTTGCAGGTGCCGTCGGGGGAGAGCCCGCGCTGCCGGGAGAACTCCACGAAGATGCCGGGCGTCGCCATCACGGTGACACCGCCCGCGAGGGCCGTCGAGCACTCCCCTGAGCGCAGCGCGCGCACCGCGAGGTGCAGCGCCACCAGCGACGAGGAACTCGCGGTGTCCACGGTGAGGGTGGGCCCTTCGAGGCCCAGGGTGTACGAGACGCGGCCCGACGCCATGCTGGGCCAACTGCCGTTGCCGCGGAAGCCCTCGAACGCCGGGTCGCGCAGCAACGTCGCGTAGTCGTCGTACATGACGCCCGCGAACACCCCCGTGTCGGTGCCGCGCAGCGACAGCGGGTCGATGCCGGAGCGCTCCAGCGCCTCCCACGCCACTTCGAGCAGCAGCCGCTGCTGGGGGTCGGTGGCCAGCGCCTCCCGGGGCGAGATGCCGAAGAAGGCGGGGTCAAAGGCGTCGGCGTCGTGCAGGAACCCGCCGACCCCGGTGTGGGTGGTGCCGGGGTGGTCAGGGTCCGGGTGGTAAAGGTCCGCGACGTCCCAGCCGCGGCCCGCGGGGAACTCGGTGACGACATCGGTGCCGTCGAGGCACAGCCGCCACAGCTCGTCGGGCGAGCCGACACCGCCGGGGAGGCGGCAGCCCATGCCCACCACGACGACCGGTTCCGGCGCGGGATCGCCGGCTTGGCTCCTCATCAGTCAAGTCCCCTCAGCCGGACCGGTGCGCGTTTGCCATCGGCTGGACCCTACGAGCGGGCGGGCTGGGAATTCCCTAGAGCCAGGGGGCGCGGAGGTAGGCAGGGGCGGTAGCGGAGCGAAGTTAGGGAAAGTCCTCGACTTGACCTGTCAGCGTTACCTTGTCGGACCATGCCGCCGCGCGGCCGGCGATCCGGCGGACCTGTCGAACCCGCTGACCGAAATGGGAACCCCGGACATGGCGATGAGCGCTGAACTCGTAGATTTCCCGCTGCGGCGGCCAGGCAACCCAGGACCGCCGCCGGAGTACACGAGCTACCGGGAGCGCGAGGGCCTGGTGTGGTCCACGATGCCGACCGGTGCGAGGGTGTGGCTGGTGACCCGGTACGAGGAGGTGCGTGCCGTCCTCACCAACCCGAAGATCAGCTCCAATCCCGCGCACCCCGGCTTCCCCAGCACGGGGCGCACCGGCGGTGTGCCGAGCCAGGACCAGATCCCCGGCTGGTTCGTGGCGCTCGACCCGCCGGAGCACGACCGGTTCCGCAAGGCGCTGATCCCGGAGTTCACGGTGCGCAGGGTGCGGCAGTTGCGGCCCGCGATCCAGGAGGTCGTGGACGGTGTCATCGACGCGCTGGTCGAGAAGGGCAAGGAGACGGGGAACACCGCCGACCTCGTCGCGGACTTCGTGACGCCGGTGCCCTCGCTGGTGATCTCGGCGCTGCTCGGGGTGCCGAAGATCGACCGCGGGTTCTTCGAGTCCAGGATCCGCTCGCTGGTGTCGCTGAACGCGAGCCACGACGAGCGCGACGAGGCGACCCGGCTGATCATGCGCTACCTCAACCGGCTGATCAGGATCAGGCAGAAGCGCCCGGGTGACGACTTGATCAGCGTCATGCTGAAGTCGGAGGCGCTGTCCCCGATGGAGATCTCCGGCGCGTCGATGCTGCTGCTGATCGCCGGGCAGGAGACCACCGCGAGCAACATGGCGCTCGGCCTGATGACGCTGCTGATGAACCGGCAGTGGATCGGCGACGAGCGGGTGGTCGAGGAGGTGCTGCGCTACTACTCGGTGGCGGACTTCGTCTCACTGCGGGTCGCGACCGACGACGTCGAGATCGGCGGGCAGCTCGTGAAGAAGGGCGAGGGCGTCGTGCCGCTCGTCGGCGGCGCCAACCACGACGAGTCGGCGTTCGAGTGCCCCCACAAGTTCGACCCCGAGCGCTCGGTGCGCCACCATGTCGCCTTCGGCTACGGGGTGCACCAGTGCCTCGGCCAGAACCTGGTGCGGGCCGAGCTGGACATCGCGTACCGGACGCTCTTCGAACGGCTCCCGGAGGTGGCGATGGCGGTGGGCGTCGAGGAGCTGCCGTTCCGCTGCGACGGTGTGATCTTCGGCCTCAACTCGCTGCCGGTGCGCTGGTGAACGGGCAGGCCCCGGACGACGTGGAGAGGTCGGGCAACAGGACATGACGACACAACGGATCACCGCGGACACCGACGTCTGCGTGGGCGCGGGCCAGTGCGTGCTCACCGCACCGGACGTCTTCGACCAGGACGAGGACGGCTTCGTGACGGTACTCGAACCCGAACCGTCGGACGAACAACTGAAAGCGGCCAAAATGGCCCTCTCCATCTGCCCGTCCCGGGCGATCGGCTTGACGGGGGTGGGGGAGTAGCGGGGTGGGGGTGGGGGGCGACCGGACGCCGAGGCCGGTGCAGGTTGCTGGAACCGCCGTCCTGAGTCCCGCGGGACGGTAACCGGACAGATCACCGACCAGCGCGACGAACTCCGCGGTCAGGACGGGACTCACTCTGTCGCGTTGCGTCAACGTCACCGTGGTCAGGCCCCCTTGACCGCCGGTACCGGGTGGGCGACGCTCAAGCAATCCGCTGCAATCGGATCGGCGCAAGGAGAGGTCATGCGCTTGCGTTTCCTCGGGATCATCCCCAACACCGGCAAGGACGACTCACCCACCATCTGGTTGGACGAGGACAGTGGAGACCTGCTGATCCAGTCCTACCGAGCCACCGAGGAGGAGGTGAAAGCGTGCCAGGAGGCCGGTTCGATTCCCGGCCACGGCACGGACGTCCCGGACCACGAAGCCATCATTCGGCTGCCCAGGATCATGATCCAGTACATCTCGCGACCGGACGGGAGCAGCGACGATGAAACCCCCGGCACGTGAGCCGCTGTCGCGTACGCGACAAACTGCGATCCACCTGGAGGTTCGCGATCAGTACGCGAGCACTGATCCCGATTTCCTCGCATGGCGTGAGGGCCGCCGCACATTCACGCCGGACAACCGGGCAGACTGGTGGGAGGGTTGGCACGACGTGGTACAGGCTTCAGTGTCGCGCGGGGTATCGGTTCGTCGTGCGCGCGTGGTTTCCGAACCTCTGACGGAGTACGTTCGGTGGGAATATGACTACGCGCTGACCAATATCGCTGCTGGTGAAGATGTCCGTTGGCTTCCGCGGCACCAGGCCAAAGATCTCGCCGTTCCCGCTGTGGATTTCTGGGTGTTCGACGGTGAGCTGGTGCTATTCCATCACTTCAGCGGGGACGGTATTCTCAAGGAGCGCGAATACGTCAACGACGCGCCCCTGGCCGCGTGGTGCGTCAAGGCATTCGATGCCGTCTGGGCACGGGCAACACCTCACGAGGAGTACAAGCCGGTCTAGTGCGATCAGCATCATCCAGTGTCCAGGAGGCCCGGCAGGCTTTGGCCGGCCGGCTGCGGGAGTTGGTCAAGGACGCCGGGCTGGACGGCAAGGATCTCGCTGCCCTGTGCGGTTGGCACCCGTCCAAAGTTTCACGGATCTCGACAGCGAAGACCCAACCGAGTGAGAATGATATTCGGCTGTGGTGTCGGGCGTGCGATGCGGAGGACCACACTGCCGACCTCATCGCCTCGCTCCGTGCCGCTGAGGGTACATGGTTGACGTGGCGCCGTCTGGAACGGGCGGGACTCAAACGGTCCCAAGAGGAACGGCTACCGCTATATCAGCGCACTAGACGGTTTCGCTCATATAGCGTGTGGGCGCTCCCCGGACTCCTTCAGACTCACCAGTACACCGAGGACGTACTTCGGACTATTCAGCAACAGCGAGTTTCAATGGACGATGTCGCCGACGCGGTTGCCGCTCGCATGGAACGGCAGCGAGTGCTGCGTGAAGGACAGCGGGTTTTCGCTTTCCTGATCGAGGAACCAGTGCTCAGAAACACGCTCAGCAGTGCCGAAGCACAAGAAGAACAGCTAGACCATCTGCTCTACGTGAGTGCTCTGCCCAATGTGAGCCTGGGGGTTGTCCCGATTGCTCAGCAACGCCCACAGCTTCCGGTGGAGAACTTTTGGATCTATGACAACGCGCAGGTCAACGTGGAATTGGTTTCTGGCTACTTGACGCTGACTCAGCCCAGCGAGGTCAAGGCGTACGCGGATGCGTATACGACGTTCGCCGACATGGCCGTCTACGGCACACGGGCTCGGGCGCTGATCCACAAGGCACGGGCCTCGCTGACCTGATTCCTGTGCAATCACGTGCAATCGGCTGTGAGTTGAGGATCTGGCGCTCCTAGCGTTGTCGTGATCCGGACGACGCGAAGGGGTCGGCATGAGCGAGTCGCGAACCTGCCCGAGTGCACCAGCTTGGGCGGGGAGACGCTGTGCCCATCCTCTCTTCGCCCATCGTATCGGGCAGTCGCCGTTCCACCCGGACGACTGCCCGGACTGCATCCCGTTGGGGAGCAGCATAGGTTGAGCCGGCAGCGCGCAAGCGCCGGACGTGCTTGCCTTATTGAAAGGGTGCATATGAAGCGGATCGTCGCGCGAATGTGGAAGCTGATTCGCGGCCCGTTGCAATGGCGTGTGCTGTGGCTTGCCCACGCCAAATTCATGGTCGGCGTCACGGGCGTTGTGCGCAATGAAGCGGGGGAAATCCTTCTGCTGAAACACCGCATGTGGCCGGCCGACCGGCCGTGGGGCCTTCCTACCGGTTACGCCATCAAGAGCGAAGAATTTCCGAGAACCATCGTCCGTGAGGTCAAAGAAGAAACGAGCCTTGATGTGGAACCGGGGCGACTCGTTCAGGTAACCAGCGGATACAAGCTCCGCATGGAAATCGCGTACGAGGCTCTGCACGTGGGCGGGACGCTCAAGATTGACGGCTTCGAGATCCTGGAGGCGAAGTGGTTCAGCCCGGACATGCTCCCGGAAGGGATGCAGGAGTCTCACATTCAGCTCATCAAGACGAGTTCCCCGGATTAGCGGAACTCGCCCCGAACGAGTCCGTCACGGGAGCGCGAGCGATGGCGGCCCTTTCCGCCATGCGCGCTGACGCGTCCCCGCTCACGGACAAGCACCCCGCTCACGTGTTCCGCCCGCTCTCGGAAATCCTCAGCCGATGGGCGGCGGACGGAATCGACACCGCGCCGTTCCACGCCGGTGTGGAGGATGCCACGCGCCGGTACGCGGGCTACGGGCTGTCTCGCCTGCTGCCGCTCGATCGCGTGTTGGTCGGCTGCGAATCCACCCGTCCCGGGGCGTTCGGCGGATTCCATCACCAGGACCAGGGATACCGGCATCTACAGATGATCGCCGTCATCACCATGCACGGACCAATGGAACGGCGAACCCCCGAGCACCCCGCCCTGGCGCTGCTCGACCTGCTGCGCGCGTACGCCCATGACTGCCTTCACTACGGATCACGTCGCCGGTATGTGGAAATGGCAGGCTTGCCCGTGCGTACGCAGTACGGAATCAACTACCGCCGCGCAACTGGCCAGGCGTACTCGGTCGCCGACGAACATGGAAGCCGCCACACGCGCAATCTCGGAATCGTCATGGAAGGCGCTTGCGACAGGGAAGCGCGCTCCCTCACCCGAAAAACCGCCGAGCGCTTCGACATCACGGAACCCACGGACGCTCTCGGCGTGCTGTCGTTCCGGGACGTGACAGGGACGCTGACCGAATACGACTGCCGACGAGCGGCGGACATGCCGGAATCCACCGAGCGAACACAGTACGCGGCAGCTCTGCGGAACTACGAAACAGGCGTGAACAGCCGGTACTTGCATTTCCTTGGGGAGTTCGCCCCGGGAGAAGAAGACGAATGCCACACGCGACTGGTCGAGGCCATCATCAGCGGCGACACGACGACGCTCGGCGCATGGCTGGACGAACGCCACGGCCCCGGAACATTCGCGGGGCTGTTCCGCACCCCGCGCTACTTCCAACCGGGACTGACCGCGTAGGCGGTCGTGTGATCGACCTTGCCCATGTGCCGTCCCCGCACCGCGCGGCGGGCAGTACCCCGAATCACACCCTTCTACGAACAACGGCGGACCTGATCCCCCCAGCTCCCACGCGGCCATAGTCCCCCCTCGGGCTGCGCGGGCGGGGCAGATGCCGGAGTGGCGCTGGTCGGTCCGAGCGGTCTGTCATGATGCCGGTATGCCGCACATGCCGGATGACCTCTCGGGCCTGCCCGCCTCGTGGTGGGTGCCCGATGGTGGTATGCACGACGTCGAGCGGGAGTTGCATCGCGAGCTTTCCACCGGACACCCTCTGCACGGAGCGGAGGCCACCGCTGCGGCACGATGCCGAGGCTGCGACGATGTGCTGTTCAGGGTCGCGGACCGGCCGTTGCCCTGGGCCGTGGTTCATCTGACGTGGACAGGCCGCGAAGAGCGTGCGCCATGGCCGATGACAACACCGCTTGCAAGCTTGGCCCAGTTCCGCACCGAGTGCGCCGACCACGGCTGCGGCGACGCCGGGGCATCGACTCCTGGATCACGTGCGTAGCCAGATGGTGCGGGCCGCCGCCCCGGGCCACGTCGTGGGCAAAGGCTATGCGGCGGGCAGGAGTTCGGCGCGGCCGAAGAGCAGGGCGTAGCCGGGCTGGAGGCGGCCGAGTATGCGGGTCAGCAGGTCGGGGCCCGCGTAGTCCGCCACCGTGGAGAGTACGGACCCGGTGTCCCAGCGGGTGGTGGCCGGGGAGGCACCGGCGCGGGTGGCGAGGTCCTTGACGAAGGCCCAGCCGCGCAGCGGCCGGGCGTCGGGGACCTGGCCGGTGAGGACGCGGGCGGCTTCGCGCGGGAGGCGGGCGGCGAGTTCGGCGCGCTCGGCGCCGGTGAGCTGGCGTCCGAGGCCGGAGAGGACGAGGCGTACGGCCTCGTCGGCGCGCTCTCGGGTGGGGTAGGCGCCGTCGTAGCGGACCTTCTCCAGCATCTGCTCGTACGCCCTGCCGTAGGGCTGCCGGAGCGGTGCGCTCTGGTCGGGCTTCACTGCGTGGTTGCCTTTCTGTCACCAGGGTCGTGGTGCCGGTGTGCGGTCACCGGGGGGGCGTGGTGGGACGCGGCCCACCGGGGGGGGCGGTCCGCTGCGTGCGGAGGACGGGCCGGGGGGAGAGGGGGACGCCCGTCCTCCGCCACCTTCGTCGGCCGGTTCAGGACCGGCGTCAGCCGGAGATCACCTTGCGGTCGGTGCCGCCGCCGATGGCGATCTTGCGGGGCTTCGCGCGCTCGGCGATCGGGATGCGCAGCGTGAGCACACCGGCGTCGTAGTCGGCCTTGATGTGCTCGGTGTCCAGGGTGTCGGCCAGCACGATCTGGCGGGAGAAGGCGCCGAGCGGCCGCTCCGACAGCTCCATCTGCACGCTGTCGGCGTTCGTCGCGGGCCTGCGCTCGGCCCTGACCGTCAGCATGTTCCGCTCGACGTCGATGTCGATCGCGTCCGGGGCGACGCCGGGGATGTCGAACGCCACCACGTACTGGTCGCCCTCGCGGTAGGCGTCCATGGGCATGGCGGAGGGACGTGACCAGGTTCCCGAGCCCATGACCTGCTGGGCGATCCTGTCCAGCTCACGGAAGGGGTCGGTGCGCATCAACATGGGAGAACACCTCCAGGATGGTCGGGCAGTTGCTGCCAATGCGCTGTGCTGAATCCGTTGTAACATGTCATCCAGTAGATGACAAACACGGTGTCATCCAGAGGATGACAGTAGAGGGAGGTGCCCGTGAACCCAGCCGACCGGCCGGCCCCGCCAGGACCCGACGCGAACGGCCCCCACGCGAACGGCCCCGTGCGGTTCCTCACCGCCGCGGCGGCCCTCAGGTCCATCGAAGAAGCCGTGCGCGGCGTACCCCACGAGGCCGACGACACCGCGCGGGCCCATGACGTCGGCTCGGAGCAGGTCCTGGCCTCCCTCCTGCTGCTGCGGCAGGTGCGCGAGCAGCTCGCCGGATGGGAGACGGACCTCATCGAGACCGCGCGCGACGCGGGCGCGAGCTGGGCCGACCTCGCCCACCCCCTCGGCGTCGCCAGCCGCCAGGCCGCGGAACGCCGCTATCTGCGGGGCCGTCCAGGGCCCGAGGGAAGCACCGGGGAGCAACGCGTCCAGGCCACCAGGGAGCGCCGCGCCGCCGCGCGCACCACCGCCACCTGGGCCCGGCGCAACGCGGCCGACCTGCGCAGCATCGCCGGGCGGATCACCGCGCTCACCGACCTGCCGACCGCGGCGGGGCCCCCGCTCGGCAGGCTCCACGAAGCGCTCGCCCACCACGACCCCGCCGAGCTGATCGGCCCGCTGGCCGCGACCCGCCCCCATCTGGCCGCCGCCCACCCCGACCTCGCGGCGCGCCTCGACGACCTCACACCCCCCTGAGCCTCGACACCCTCACACCCCCTGGTCCTGGGCCGCGGCGGCTCGCGGCGCATGCCACGGGCCCGGGGGTAGCCCTCCCCCGGGCCCGTGGTGTCCGTGGCGGGTCAGGCGGTCGGGACCCCGGTCGTCAGGGTGGCGAGCCAGTCCCTGATGACGCCCGCCGTCATCTCCGAGTCCTCCTTCGCCAGCGAGAGGTGGTCGGCGTCGAGGACACGGATCTCGTCGGCCGGGACCTCGGGCAGGGCCGACACGTCGATCGGGGTGCCGTCCGCGAGCCGGCCGCAGCGCAGCAGCAGGGTCGGGACCGTGGGCGGCTGGATCTCGATCTCCTCGACCTTGTTCTGCCAGTGCGCCATCGCGGAGAGCCGGGCGCTGTCCAGGGAGACGGTGGGCGCGTCGATGTCGGCGAAGTAGAAGTGGCCGACCTTGTCGAAGTCGATGCCCTGGCCCGTGCGGTACGTGAAGCTGAGGGTGTCGAGCATGACGACCGCCTCGGGCGGCATGTCCCAGTCGTTGGCGAGCATGTTGGCCGCGAGGTACGCGAGCGCGCCCGCGGAGGAGTGGCCGACGAGGACGAACGGCTCGCCGTCGCTCGCGTGCAGGGCGCTCTCCGCGAGCACCCTGATCGCCGCCTCCGGGGTCGCGGGCAGGCTCTCGCCGAGGGCGAAGCCCATCAGCGGGAACGCGCTGACCTGGCGCTCACCACGGAAGTGCGCGGCCAGTCGCGCGTACTGGTGGACGCCGCCCGTCGCGCCGGGCGCGGCCACACAGATCAGCCGCGGCTCACCGGGGCCCTCCGCGAGGGTGGTGGGCGTGGACAGCTCCTCAAGCTCGGCAGGATTGTCGAACATGGGGCGGGTGTTGGCGACCGCGGTCAGCAGCCGCATGCCCTCACGCACCCGGCCCGAGCGCACCGCGGAGAAGAACACCTCGGAGATGGTCTCCTCGACGGGCGCGCCGCCGGTGCGCGCGGGCGCCGCCGCGGCCTCCCGGTCGAGCTGCCCCGCCACCTGCTCGGCCAGCCAGGCGGCGAGCCCTGCCGGGGTCCTGCTGTCGAAGATGACCGCGGACTGCAACCGCATCCCCAGCAGGTCGGAGAGCTGGTTGCGCAGTTCGATCGCGATGAGGGAGTCGAAGCCCAGCTCAAGGAAGGCGCGGTCGGGGTCGACCTGGCTCGCGTCGGCGTGGCCGAGCAGCCCGGCCGCGTAGTTGACGACCAGGTCGCTCAGCAGGACCCCGCGGCCCTCCTCGTCGAGGGAGGCGAGCTTGTCGCGCAGCGAGCCCGCGCCCGGGTCGGAGACGGCGGTGGCCCTGCGGCGTTCCGTGACCATCTCCCGCAGCAGCGGCGACACCTGGCCCTGGCCGCGCAGGGCGGACTTGTTGAGCAGGAACGGCACCTGCGCGGCCTCGTCGGTGAGGACCGCCGTGTCGAACAGCTCCATGCCCTGCGGCACCGTCAGCGGCGGCATGCCGGAGCGCCCGAGGCGCTGCATCTCCACCTCGCTGAGGGAGCCGGTCATACCGGAGCGGGCCGCCCAGGTGCCCCAGGCGAGCGCGGTCGCGGGCAGCCCGAGGGCGCGGCGGTGCTGCGCGAGCGCGTCGAGGAACGCGTTGGCCGCGGCGTAGTTGCCCTGCCCCGCGCTGCCGGTCACGCCCGACACGGAGGAGAACAGCACGAAGCCGGCGAGTCCTGTGTCCTTCGTCAGCTCGTGCAGGTGCCAGGCGGCGTCCACCTTGGGCCGCAGCACGGCGGCCAGCCGCTGCGGGGTCAGGTCGGCGATCAGCCCGTCGTCGAGGACGCCCGCGGTGTGCACGACCGCGGTCAGCGGGTGCGCGTCGGGTACGTCCGCGAGGAGCGCGGCGAGGGCGTCCCTGTCGGTGACGTCGCAGGCGGCGAAGCGGAGTTCGGCGCCCTGCGCGGCGACATCGGCGGCGAGCGCGTCGGCGCCGGGGGCGTGCGCGCCGCGCCTGCCCGCGATCAGCAGGTTCCGCATGCCCCAGCGGGTGGCGAGGTGGCGGGCCAGCTCCCCGGCGAGCCCGCCGCCGCCGGTGATGAGGACGGTGCCGTCGCGGTCCCAGGTGCGCGGCACCGTCAGCACGAACTTGCCGATGTGCTCGGCGCGGCTCATCAGCCGGAAAGGCTCCGCGGCCCGCCGCACGTCCCAGGAGCGCACCGGCACGGGCGCCAGGTTTCCGTCGGCGAACAGGGCGAGCAGGTCGTGCAGCATCCGCTGGACGGTGTCGGGCTCCACCTGGCCGAGGTCGAACGCCCGGTAGGAGACGCCCGGCAGCGACTCGGGGTCGCGGATGTCGGTCTTGCCCATTTCGAGGAAGCGCCCGCCGGGCCGCAGCAGCCGCGCCGAGGCGTCCACGAACTCCCCCGCGAGGGCGTTGAGTACGACGTCGAGCCCCTGGTCGCCGGAGACCTGGAGGAAGCGCTTCTCGAAGTCCAGGGTGCGCGACGACGCGATGTGGCCCTCGTCGAGGCCCATGTCGCGCAGGACCTGCCACTTGGGCTCGCTCGCGGTCGCGAAGACCTCGGCGCCCAGGTGCCTGGCGACCTGGATGGCGGCCATGCCGACGCCGCCCGCGCCCGCGTGGATCAGCACCCGCTCCCCCGCCTTGAGGCCGGCCAGTTCGACCAGGGAGTAGTACGCGGTCAGGAACACCAGCGGGATGGAGCCCGCGACCTCGTCTGACCAGGTGTCGGGGACGCGTACGAGCATGCGCTCGTCGGCGACGCCGCGAGGTCCGAGCGCACCGGCCAGCATGCCGGCGACCCGGTCGCCCGGGTGCAGCAGCAGCGCGTCAGGACCCGTCTCCACGACCACGCCGCACGCCTCGGCGCCGAGCGCGCCGGGCTCGCCCGGGTACATGCCGAGGACGTTGAGCACGTCGCGGAAGTTGAGGCCCGCGGCGCGCACCGCGACGCGCACCTGGCGGCCGGTGAGCGGGGCGCTGTCGCGGGGCAGCATGCCGAGTCCTTCGACGCTGCCGCGGCGGGCCGGGCCGAGCCGCCACTCGGTGCCGACGGGCGCCGGAAGGCCCCGGTCCCCCGCCCTGGTGAGGCGGGGTGTCAGCAGGGCGCCGCCGCGGATCGCGGCCTGCTGCTCGCCGGAGGCGAGGAGGGTCAGCAGCAGCGGTACGGGCGGGTCGTCCGCGTCGATGTCGAGGAGGACGAGGCGGCCGGGGTTCTCGGCCTGCGCGGCGCGCACCAGGCCCCAGACCGCGGCGGCGGCGACGTCGGTGACGGGTTCGCCCGCGGTGGCGAGGGCGCCCCTGGTGACGACGAGCATCCGGGCGTCGTCGAGCCCGGGGCGCGCGAACAGCCGCTGGACCAGGTCGAGTACGTGCGCGGCGGCGGTGTGCGCGGCGGCGGGGGTGTCGCCCTCGCCCGCGACGGGCGCGAGGAACACGTCGGGGGCGGTGCCGCCGTCGTCGGGGGCGTCCGCGTAGCCGACGACCTGCTCGCCCGCCAGGTGGACGGGGTTGGCGAGGCTGAACGCGTCGCCGCCGAGCATGGTCCAGCGCAGGCCCGCGACCGGCTCGGCGCCGCGCAGCGGCACCCACTCCAGCAGGAACGGGAGGCTGTCCTCGGAGCGCGGCCCGACGGCGGCGGCCGGTTCCGACATGGACCTGAGGCCCAGTTCCGAGACGGTGACCACGGGGTTGCCCGCGGCGTCGGCCGCGGTCACCGACACCGCCTCCGAGCCGACGCCCGCGAGGCGCACCCGCAGCATCCTGGCGCCGGTGGCGTGCAGGGACACCCCGCTCCACTCGAACGGGAGCACGCCGCGGCCCATGCGCTCCACGAAGACGGTGGTGTGCAGGGCCGCGTCGAGGAGCGCCGGGTGCACACCGTAGCGGCCCGCGTCCTCGACGCCGTCGGGCAGCGCGATCTCGGCGAACACATCGCCCCCGTGCCGCCACGCGGCGCGCACCCCGCGGAACGTGGGCCCGTACACCAGGCCGGACTTGGCCAAGCGTACGTAGAAGTCGTCGAGTTCGACGGGCTCGGCGCCCTCGGGCGGCCAGACGGCCGTGTGGAAAGGCCCGTTGGCAGGGGGGACGGCGTCGGGGCCCAGGGTGCCGCTGGCGTGCCGGGTCCAGTCGCCGCCCGCCGCGGGCCTGGCGTGGATGGTGACGGGGCGCCTGCCGCCGTCGGTGGGGGCGCCGACGGTGACCTGGATCAGGTAGGCGTCGCGTTCGCCGAGGATCAGCGGCACCGCGAGCGCCAGGTTCTCCACGGCGGCGCAGCCCGCCTCGTCGGCGGCGCGCAGGGCGAGTTCGAGGAAGCCGGTGCCGGGGAAGAGGACGCCGTCGCCGACGCGGTGGTCGGCGAGCCAGGGCTGCCCGGCCACGGAGAGCCGCCCGGTGAGGACGGTCTGCTCGGACGCGGCCACCGTCATCGCCGCGTCCAGCAGCGGGTGCCTGGCCGCGACCAGGCCGAGCCCCGACACGTCGGCGGTGCCCGCGCCCTGGAGCGAGGGCCACATGCGCTCGTTCTGGAACGCGTACGTGGGCAGGTCGACGGTGCGGGCTCCGGTGCCCTCGAACAGCGGGCCGAAGTCCACCGGCACCCCCGCGGTGTGCAGCGCGGCGAGCGCGGCCACCAGGGACTGCTCCTCGCCGCGGTCGGCGCGCTGCGCGGCGACCGCGACCGGCCTCGGGCCCGCGGCGGGGGTGGCGTCGTCGAGGCTTTCGCGGGCGAGCGCGGTGAGGACGCCGTCGGGGCCGATCTCCAGGAAGGCGCCCGCGCCCGCCTCGTGCAGCGCGAGGACGCTGTCGGCGAACCGTACCGGCCGCCGTACGTGCTCGACCCAGTAGTCGGGGGTGCACAGTTCGTCGTCCCGTACGGGGCGTCTCGTGACGTGGGAGACGACGGGGACGCGCGGCGGGGTGAACGTGAGGCCCGCGACGGCGGTGCGGAAGTCGTCGAGCATCGGGTCCATCAGCGGCGAGTGGAACGCGTGCGACACCGGCAGCCGCGAGGTCCTGCGGCCGGTGAAACGGGCGAGCACGTCCTCGACGGCGTCGGCGGCGCCCGAGACCACCACGGAGGAGGGGCCGTTGACCGCGGCGATCGACACGGCGTCCGAGAGCAGCGGCGCCACCTCGTCCTCGGTGGCCTCGACCGCGGCCATGGCGCCGCCGGGCGGCAGCGCGTCCATCAGCCTGGCGCGCGCCGCGACCAGCGCGCAGGCGTCCTCCAGGGTGAGGACGCCCGCGAGGTGGGCGGCGGTGATCTCGCCGACGGAGTGCCCGGCGAACTGCTCCGCGCGCAGCCCGAAGGTCTCCGCGAGCCGGTACAGGGCGACCTCGAACGCGAACAGCGCGGGCTGGGCGTGCCCGGTGCGGTTCAGCGCGTCGGCGTCGCCGCCCCACATGACGTCGCGCAGCGGCCGGTCGAGGTGCCGGTCGAGTGCGGTCAGTACGGTGTCGAGGGCGTCGGCGAACACCGGGAAGGCGGCGGCGAGTTCGCGGCCCATGCCGGGGCGCTGGCTGCCCTGCCCGGTGAAGAGGACCGCGAGCGGGCGGGCCGCCGCGGTGCCGCGCGCGAGTTCACGTACCCCGTCGGGGCCCGCGGCGAGCACGGCGCGGTGCTCGAAGGCGGAGCGTGTGGTGGCGAGGGAGTGCCCGATGTCCACGGCGGGCACGTCGGGGCGGGCGGCGGTGAACGCGTCGAGGGCGGCGAGCTGCGCGTCGAGCGCGGCGGCGCTCCGTGCGGACACCGGCCACGGCACCACCGCACGGCGCACGGCCCCCGCGGGGCCCGCGGCCGCGGCGCGCGGCTGCTCCGTAACCTGCTGGGGGGCCTGTTCGAGGATGACGTGGGCGTTGGTGCCGCTGATGCCGAACGCGGACACGGCGGCGCGGCGCGGCCGGTCCACGGCGGGCCACGCGGTGTTCGCCGTGACGAGTTCCACGGCGCCCGCCGACCAGTCGACGTGCGAGGACGGCGCGTCCACGTGCAGCGTCGGGGGGACGACGCCGCGCCCGAGCGCCAGCACCGCCTTGATGACCCCGGCGACGCCCGCGGCGGCCTGGGTGTGCCCGATGTTGGACTTCACCGAGCCCAGCAGCAGCGGCCGTTCACGCTCCTGCCCGTACGTCGCCAGCAACGCCTGCGCCTCGATCGGATCACCCAGCGTGGTACCGGTGCCGTGCGCCTCCACGACGTCCACGTCGCAGGGGGAGAGCCCCGCGCCCGCGAGCGCCTGCCCGATGACGCGTTGCTGGGAGGGGCCGTTGGGCGCGGAGATGCCGTTGGACGCGCCGTCGGAGTTGACGGCGGAGCCGCGCAGCACCGCGAGCACCGGATGGCCGTTACGGCGGGCGTCGGAGAGCTTTTCGAGGACGAGCATGCCCGCGCCCTCGGACCATCCGGTGCCGTCGGCGCCGTCCGCGAACGCCTTGCACAGGCCGTCGGGGGCGAGCCCGCCCTGCCGGGTGAACCCGGCGAAGCTCGCCGACGTCGCCATCACGGTGGCGCCGCCCGCGAGCGCGAGCGCGCACTCGCCGTCCCGCAGCGCCTTCGCGGCCAGGTGCATCGTCACCAGCGAGGAGGAGCAGGCCGTGTCGACGGTGACGGAGGGCCCTTCGAGGCCGAAGGTGTACGAGAGACGCCCGGAGATGACGCTCGCGGCCACCCCGGTGCCCGCGTGCCCCTCCATGTCCTCGCGGGACGCCAGCACCAGGTGGACGTAGTCCTGACCGTTGGTGCCGACGAACACGCCGGTGCGGCTGCCGCGCAGCGAGCGCGGGTCGAGCCTGGCGCTCTCCATCGCCTCCCACGACGTCTCCAGCAGCATCCGCTGCTGCGGGTCCATCGCGACCGCCTCGCGGGGCGAGATCCCGAAGAACCCGGGGTCGAACCCGGCGGCGTCGTCGAGGAACCCGCCGCGCCGGGTCGCGCTGCGTCCTGGGCCCTGCCCGGCGAGGGTCGCCAGGTCCCAGCCGCGGTCGGCGGGGAAGTCCCCGATGCCGTCCCTGCCGCCCTCCAGCATCCGCCACAGGTCCTCGGGCGAGCGCACCCCGCCGGGGAACCGGCAGGCCATGCCGACGACGGCAACCGGCTCCTGACGGCCGGCCTCGGCCTCTTCGAGCCGCTGCCGGGTCTGATGCAGGTCGGCAGTCACCCGCTTCAGATACTCGACGAGCTTGTCTTCGTCCGGCATGCCTGACCAAACCTTTCTCGGAACTGTTGCGATCCTGCGTGGCCCCGCGCCGGGGGCGGCGGCCCCCGGCGCCTGCCGATCCCGTTCAGCGCTTGCCGAACTCGTTGTCGATGAACGCCAGCACCTCGTCGGCGCTCGCCGCGTCGAGCTGTGCGGCGAGACCGCCGCGCTCCTCCTGCGGGTCAGCCGCGGTCAGCGACGACAGCAGCACCCGCAGCCTTCCGGCGAGGCCCGCCCTGGTGACCTCGTCGGGGTCCCCGGCGGCGAGCGCGGCTTCGAGCCTGTCGAGTTCGGCGAGCGCCGCGTGCCCCGTCGAGGCGGCGGCGCCGCCCGCCAGCTCCGCCGCCAGGTACCCGGCGGCGGCGGCCGGTGTCGGGTAGTCGAAGACGAGCGTCGCGGGCAGGGTCACGCCGGTGGCGGCGCCGAGCTGGTTGCGCAGTTCGACGGCGGTCAGCGAGTCGAAGCCGAGCTGGCGGAACTCCCGCTCCGCGCCGACGGTTTCCGGCCCGGCGTGCCCGAGCACGGCCGCGGCGCGCGCCCGTACGAGGTCGACGAGCGCGTGCAGCCTGCCGTCCTCGTCGAGGCCGGCGAGCCGCTGCGCGAGCGAGGACGCGGCGGCGTCCGCTGCCGCCGCCGCGGCCCTGCGGCCGCCGCGTACCAGGCCCCGCATCAGCGCGGGCACCTCGGTCCCGGCCGCCACCGCCGCGCCGCCGCCACCGGCCGCGAGCCTGGCCGCGAACACGTACGGCGCGTCCTGCGCGAGCGCGGCGTCGAACAGCGCGAGGCCCTGCGCCACCGTCAGCGGCGGCATCCCGGAGCGCGCCATGCGGCTCATCTGCTCGTCGCTGAGGGCGCCCGTCATGCCGCTGCCCTGCGCCCAGGGGCCCCAGGCGAGGGACACCGCGGGCAGGCCCTCGGCGTGCCGGCGCCTGGCGAGCGCGTCGAGGAAGGTGTTCGCGGCGGCGTAGTTGCCCTGTCCTGGGCCGCCGGTGACCGCGGCCACCGAGGAGTACAGGACGAAGCCCGCGAGGTCGGCGTCCCTGGTCAGCTCGTGCAGGTGCCAGGCCGCGCCCGCCTTGGGCGCGAGGACCCCGGCGATGCGCTCCGGTGTCATCGAGCCGGTGACACCGTCGTCGAGTACGCCCGCGGTGTGGACGACCGCGGTGAGCGGGCGGCGCCGCGCGATCGAGTCGAGCAGCGCGGCGAGCGCGGCCCGGTCGGCGACGTCGCACGCGGCGATCTCCACCTCGGCGCCGAGGGCGGCGAGTTCGTCCCGGAGCGCGGTGGCCGCTGGCGCGGCGGGCCCGCGCCGTGAGGCGAGCACCAGGTGCCTGGCGCCGCGCCCGGCGACCAGGTGCCTGGCGAGTTCGCCCGCGAGGCCGCCGGTGCCGCCGGTGACGAGGACCGTGCCCTCCGGGTCCCAGTCGCGGCCGCCGTCCTCGGCGGCGGCGGGCAGCGGGGCGAGGCGGGCGGCAAGCGCCCGGCCCTCGCGCAGCGCCACCTGGGTCTCGCCGTCGGCCAGCAGCGCCGGGAGCCGGGGCAGCAGCGCGAGTGAGGCGTCCGTACCGTCGTGGTCCGCGAGGCAGAAGCGGCCCGGGTGCTCGGTCTGCGCGGACCGTACGAGGCCCCAGGCCGCGGCGGCCGCGAGGTCGCCGCCGTCGAGTGCGCCCTCGGTGAGGAACACCACGGGCACCCCGTCGAAGCGGGCGTCCGAGAGGGCGTCGTGGAGCACCGCGAGCGCCCTGGCCGTGAGGGCGGCGGCGTCCGCGCCCGGGTCGCCGCCCGCACCGGCGAGCGGCACGAGCACGGCGTCGGGCAGCGCGCCGCCGCCGGGCCCCGCGGCCTCGGCGAGTGCGGCGAGTCCTGCCGCGCGCACCGTGCGGGGCAGCGCCGCCTCGACGGCGGGCGGCGCGGCGCCGAGCAGCGCCCAGGCGGCGCCTTCGGCGGCGGCGACGGCGGGCGCGGGCGCCCAGTCGAGGCCGAGCAGCGTCTCGCGCCGCGCGGCGGCCGCGGGGGTGGCGGGGGCGGCGAGCACCAGGGCGTGCGCGGAGAGCACAGGGCCGCCCGCGGGGTCGGCGGCGGCCAGCGCGAACGCGCCGCCGCCCGCCGGCGTCAGCCTGACCCGCAGCGCGGCCGGGCCGTCGGCGTGCAGCCGCAAACCGCGCCACGCGACCGGCACCGCGCCCGGGTCCCCTGCCGCCGCCACCCTGGCGAGCGCGGTCAGCAGCGCCGGGTGCAGCGCGTACGAGGCGGGGCCGGGCAGTTCGCCGGGCAGGGCCACCTCGGCGAACAGCTCGTCCCCGAGCCGCCAGGCGGCGACCCGGCCCCGGAACGCGGGTCCGTACGCCACACCGTCGGCCGCCTCACCGGAGTCGGCGTCTGTGTCGGCGTCGAGTCCGAGGTCGGCCTCGACGGCGCCGTGCGGCGGCCAGGCGCCCGCGGGGGCCGCGGGGCCCGCCGGGAGGATGCCGGGCGGCGCGAGGGTGCCCTCCGCGTACCGGGTCCAGGCGCCGCCGTCCGCGGGCCTGGCGTGGATCTCGACGCGCCGTACGCCCTCGGCGCCCTCGGCGGCGGGGGCGACTCGGACCTGGAGGGCGACGCCGCCCGCCCCGACGACGAGCGGGGCGGCGCAGCGCAGTTCCTCGACGCCCTCGCAGCCCGCCAGGTCGGCGGCGCGCAGGGCGAGTTCGGCGAGCCCTGCGGCGGGCAGCACGACGGCGCCGTCGATGCGGTGGTCGGCGAGCCACGGGTGGGCGTCGGCGGACAGCCTGCCGGTCAGCAGGAGTTCGTCCGAGCCCGCCACCGTCACCGCGGCGCCGAGCAGCGGGTGCGCGGCCGCGTCGAGTCCGAGGCCGCCCGCGTCCCCGGCGCGCGGGGACACCACGGGCCAGTACCGCTCGTGGTCGTACGCGTACGTGGGCAGGTCGACCCGGCGGGCCCCGGTGCCGGTGAAGCGGGCCGCCCAGTCCACCGGCACGCCCGCCGTGTACAGCCGGGCGAACGCCCCGTGCAGCGCCGCGTCCTCGCCGCGGTCGCCGCGCAGCAGCGCCACCGCGGCCAGGTCGGGCGCCGCCTCGGCGGCAAGACCGGTGAGCACCCCGCCGGGCCCCGCCTCCACCAGCAGCCCCGCGCCCGTGTCCCGCACGGCCGCCAGCGCGTCCGCGTACCGTACGGTGCCCCGCACATGCTCGACCCAGTAGTCGGGGGCGGCCACCGCGGCGGGCGGTGCGACGGTGCCCGTCAGCGCCGACACGAACGGCATGCGCGGCTCCTCGAACCGCAGCCCCTTGATGGCGAGCCTGAAGTCGTCGAGCATCGGGTCCATCAGCGGCGAGTGGAACGCGTGCGAGACCCGCAGCCTGCTGGTCCTGCGCTCGGGCAGCGCGGCGAGCACCGCGTCCACCTCCTCCGCCACGCCCGCGAGCACCACCGAGGACGGCCCGTTGACGGCCGCGACCGACACTCCCCCGGTCAACAGCGCACTGACGTCGTCCTCCGTGGCCTCAAGGGCGACCATGGCGCCGCAGGGCAGCGCCTGCATGAGCCGGGCGCGCGCCGCCACGAGCGCGCAGGCGTCGGGCAGCGAGAGCACCCCGGCCACGTGCGCCGCCGCGATCTCGCCGACCGAGTGGCCGCCGACGGCGGCGGCCCGCAGGCCCCACGACTCGGCGAGCCTGAACAGCGCGACCTCCAGCGCGAACAGCGCGGGCTGCGCCCACCCGGTCTCCTGGAGGCGCGCCTCGTCGTCGCCCCACACGACGTCGCGCAGCGGTGTGTCGAGCAGCGGGTCGAAGTGCGCGAACACGGCGTCGAGCGCGTCCGCGAACACCGGGTGGCGCCCGTAAAGTTCACGGCCCATGCCGAGGCGCTGCGCGCCCTGCCCCGAGAACATCACCGCGGCGACGGGCTCGCCCGCGGCGCCCCTCGCGGCCTCGATGACGGAGGTGCCGTCCGCGAGCAGCACCGCCCGGTGTGCGAGCGCGGCGCGCCCGGTGGCGAGCGAGAACGCCACGTCGGCGGGCGGCAGTTCGGGGTGCTCGGCCAAGTGGGTACGCAGCAGCGCCAGTTGGGCGTCGAGGGCGGTGGGGGTGGCGGCGGCCACCGGCAGCGCCACCAACTCGGGCAGCGGGCCGCGCCGGGGCGCCCCGGACGCGGCGGGCGGCGCCTGCTCGATCACGACGTGGGCGTTGGTGCCGCTGATGCCGAACGAGGACACGCCCGCCCTGCGCGGCCTCCCGGTCTCGGGCCAGGGGGTGTTGCCGGTGAGCAGCCGCACCTGCCCCGACTCCCAGTCGACCCGCGACGAGCGCTCCGTGACGTGCAGCGTCCTCGGGAGCGTCCCGCGCCGCACCGCCTCCACCATCTTGATGACCCCGGCGACACCGGCGGCGGCCTGGGTGTGCCCGAGGTTGGACTTCACGGCGCCGAGCAGCAGCGGGTGCGCGCGCTCGCCCTGCCCGTAGGTGGCCAGCAGCGCCTGCGCCTCGATGGGGTCGCCGAGCACGGTGCCGGTGCCGTGCGCCTCCACCGCGTCCACCTCGCCCGGGGTGAGGCCCGCGCCCGCGAGCGCCTGCCTGATCACCCGCTGCTGCGAGGGCCCGTTGGGGGCGGTGAGGCCGTTGGAGGCGCCGTCGGAGTTGACGGCGGAGCCGCGCAGCACCGCGAGCACCGGATGCCCGTTGCGCTCGGCGTCCGACTGCCGCTCCAGCAGGATCATGCCGACGCCCTCGGACCATCCGGTGCCGTCCGCGTCGTCGGAGAACGCCTTGCACAGGCCGTCGGCGGCGAGCCCGCCCTGCCGGGTGAAACCGGCGAAGCTCATCGGGGTCGCCATCACGGTGGCGCCGCCCGCGAGCGCGAGCGTGCACTCGCCCGCGCGCAGCGCCTTCGCCGCCCAGTCCATCGCGACGAGCGAGGAGGAGCAGGCGGTGTCGATGGTGACGGCGGGGCCCTCCCAGCCGAAGGTGTACGTGAGCCGGCCGGAGATGACGCTGGCGGCGAGCCCGGTGCCCGCGTGCCCGATCAGGTCCTCGTCGGCGCCGAGCACCAAGTGCTGGTAGTCCTGCCCGTTGGTGCCGACGAACACCCCGGTACGGCTGCCGCGCAGCGACTCCGGGTCGATACCGGCCCGTTCGACGGCCTCCCGCGACGTTTCGAGCAGCAGCCGCTGCTGCGGGTCCATCGCGACCGCCTCGCGGGGCGAGATCCCGAACAGCGCCGGGTCGAAGTCGGTGGCCCCGTCGAGGAATCCGCCGCGCAGGGTGGCGCTGGCGCCGCGCCCGTCCCCGGCGAGCAGCCCCAGGTCCCAGCCGCGGTCGGCGGGGAACTCGCCAATGGCGTGGTCGCCGCGCTCCAGCAGCGCCCACAGGTCGTCGGGGCTCTCCACACCGCCGGGGAAGCGGCAGGCCATGCCGACCACGACGACCGGTTCGTCGGTGACCGCCGCGACGGCCGCCGAAGCCCGGTCGTCGTCCGCGCCGGTGAGGAGCCCGGTCAGCAGGTGCACGGCGAGCGCACGCGGCGTCGGGTAGTCGAACACCAGGGACGCGGGCAGGGCGAGCCCGGTGCGGGCCATGAGCTGGTTGCGCAGTTCGACGGACGTCAGCGAGTCGAAGCCGAGGTCCTTGAAGGCGCGTGACGCGCTCACCTCGTCCCGGCCGCCGTGCCCGAGGACGCTGGCCGCCTCGGTCCTGACGAGGTCGAGCAGCAGGTCGACGCGTTCCGCTTCGCCGAGCCCGCGCAGCTCGCGCACCAGCGCGGCGGCGGCGGACTCGGTCTCCGCGCGCGCCCCCGCCAGCGCCTCCGCGACCCTGCGGGCCGCGGGGAGTTCGGCGAGCAGCGGCGCGGGCCGCAGGCTGAGCAGCGCGGTGAGCACCTGGGTGTGCTGGAGGTCGGCGAGCACCACCGTGGGCTCGGGCTCCGCCACCACCTGCCACAGCGCGGACACCGCGAGCTCGGGCGCGAGCACCGCGGCGCCCACCCGCCGGGCGAGGCTCTCCTCGCGGACCCGCCCCGCCATGCCGCCGCCCGCCCAGGCACCCCAGCCGACCGACGTCGCCGCGAGCCCCGCGGCCCTGCGGCGGACCGCGAGCGCGTCGAGGACGGTGTTGGCGGCGGCGTATCCGGCCTGCCCCGGGTTGCCGACGGCGCCCGCGGTCGACGCGAACAGCGCGAACACATCGAGGCCGAGGTCCCTGGTCAGCTCGTCGAGCACCAGCGCCGACGCCACCTTCGCGCGGAACACCTGCTGGAACCTGCCGGGCGTGAGCCCGTCGAGCGTGCCGTCGTCGAGGACACCGGCCGCGTGCACCACCGCCGTCAGCGGGTGCCGCGCCGGTATGCGGCCGAGCACCGCGGCGACGGCGTCGCGGTCCGCCGCGTCGCCGCTCTCGACGCACACCTCGGCGCCGAGCCCCGTCAGCTCCTCCACGAGCCGGGCCGCGCCCCGGGCCGCCGTGCCCGACCTGCTGAGCAGGACGATACGGGGGGCGCCGCGGCGGGCGAGGTCGCGCGCCACATGCGCGCCGAGCGCACCGGTGCCGCCGGTGACCAGCACGGTGCCGGTGGGCTCCCAGGGCCGCGCGCGCACACCGGCGGCGGGCACCATACGCCGCCCGAACACCCCGGTGGCACGCACCGCGACCTGGTCCTCGCGGTGTCCCTCCGGGGCCCCGAGCACCGCGAGGAACCGCTGCCCCGCGCGCTCGTCGAGGTCGGAGGGCAGGTCCACGAGCCCGCCCCACTCCCGGGGGCGCTCAAGGGCGGCGACCCGCCCGAAGCCCCACAGCGCCGCCTGCCACGCCCCGGCGACCTCGTCGGAAGGCCCCGTGGAGACGGCGGCGCGGGTGACCGCCCACACCGGGGCGCGCACCCCCGCGTCGGCCAGCGCCTGGACGAACGTCAGCGTCGCGGTGAGGCCGACGGGCACCGCGCCGTCGAGCCGTTCGACGAGGCCGAGCAGCGACACCACGCCGGTGTGCCCCGCGGCGTCGTCCTCGTGCCCCGCGAGCCGGTCGGCGAGCGCCGCCCGCTCCTCCTCCGCGCCCGTGCAGGGCACGTTGACGCACTCGGCGCCGTCCCCGAGCAGCGCCACCACGGCCCGCACCCAGGGGTCGTCGGCGAGTTCCGCGGGGACCGCGACCAGCCAGGTGCCCGGGGCCCCCGGCACCGGTGCCGGGGTCAGCGGGCGCCAGGACTCACGGTAGCGCCAGGAGTCCACGGTGGACTGCCGCTTGCGGCCCGCCCGCCACTCGGTGAGCGCGGGCACCACCTCGGTGGCCGCGCCCTCGCCGAGCCCGAGCGCCGAGGACAGCGTGCCGACGTCACCGCGCTCCACGGCCGCCCAGAACTCGGCGTCCACCGGCTCACGCCCGGCAAGCTGGACCGCGTTCGACGTCTTCGGCCAGTAGCGGTCGTGCTGGAAGGCGTACGTGGGCAGTTCGACACGGCGCGGCGCCGTACCGGCGAACTCGGCCCGCCAGTCGACCGGCACACCGGTCGCGTACAGCGTGGCGAGGGCGGTGAGCCAGGCGGTCGGCTCGTCCCGGTCCTTACGCAGCCCGGCCACCGCGGTGACGTCATCCAGCGCGGCCGAGGCCATCGCCGTCAGCACACCGTCGGGCCCGAGTTCAAGGAGTGTGTCAACTCCGGCCTCCCGCATGGCCGTCAGACCATCCGCGAAACGTACGGCTTCGCGAACATGCCGCACCCAATAGGAGGGGTCCGTCACAAGACCAGGCCCAGCAACAGCACCCGTCACATTCGACACGACGGGAATCTCGGGCTCGCGGAACTCCAACCCCTCAATGGCCGCCCGGAATTCGTCGAGCATCGGGTCCATCAGCGGCGAATGGAACGCATGCGACACCCGCAACCGCGACGTCTTCCGCCCCAGCAGACCCGCAACCACCGCCTCCACCGCAGCCTCAACACCCGCCACCACCACGGACGTAGAACCATTCACCGCAGCAATCGACACACCCTCGCCCAGCAGCGGCGCAACCTCATCCTCCGTGGCCTGCACCGCCACCATCGCACCACCCGCAGGCAGCGCCTCCATCAACCGCGCCCGCGCCGATACGAGCACACACGCATCGGCAAGCGACAACACCCCCGCCACATGCGCCGCAGCCACCTCACCAATCGAATGACCGCCCACATACGAAGGCTTGACCCCCACCGACTCCGCAAGCCGGAACAACCCCACCTCAACCGCAAACAACGCAGGCTGCGCCCACCCCGTCCGATTCAACTCCCCCGCATCCGCACCCCACACCACATCCCGCAACCCGTCGAAATGCCCAAGCACCTCATCGAAAGCCCCCGCGAACACCGGGTACCGGGCGTACAACTCCCGGCCCATGCCGAGCCGTTGAGCGCCCTGTCCGGAGAAGACGAGGCCCACCGAGCGGCGTCCCGGCGCGGCCTCGCCGCGGGACGCCTCGACGGCGCCGTCCGGGGAACCGAGCAGTACCGCCCGATGCGGGAACACCGCGCGGTCGAGCAGCGACCAGCCGACGTCGACCGGCGGCAGGCCGACCGCCGCGTCCCGCAGCCGCCCGATCTGTGCGTCGAGCGCGGCCGCCGACTTCGCGGAGACCGGCCACGGCACGGCCTCGGGCGCGGGGCCAGGCGCGGTCTCCGGCTCCGGCGCCTCGGGTACGGCGGCGGGCCCCGGCTGTTCCACGATCACATGGGCGTTGGTGCCGCTGAGGCCGAACGACGACACACCCGCGCGGCGCGGGCGGTCCGCGGCGGGCCACTCGGTGTTCTCGGTGACGAGTTCCACCGCGCCCGCCGACCAGTCCACGTGCGACGAGGGCTCGTCCACGTGCAGCGTCCTCGGCACCACGCCGTGCCGCATCGCCTCGACCATCTTGATGAGTCCGGCGAGACCCGCGACGGCCTGGGTGTGCCCGAGGTTGGACTTCACCGAGCCGAGCAGCAGCGGCCGTTCGCGGCCCTGGCCGTAGGTGGCGAGGAGCGCCTGCGCCTCGATGGGGTCGCCGAGCGGGGTGCCGGTGCCATGGCCCTCCACCACATCCACGTCGGACGCGGCGAGCCCGGCGCTGTCCAGCGCCTGGCGGATCACCCGGCGCTGCGAGGGCCCGTTGGGCGCGGAGAGGCCGTTGGACGCGCCGTCCTGGTTGACCGCGGAGCCGCGGATCACCGCGAGCACCGGGTGCCCGTTGCGCTCGGCGTCGGAGCGGCGCTCCACGACGAGCACGGCCACGCCCTCCGACCAGCTCGTGCCGTCGGCGGACTCCGCGAACGCCTTGCAGCGGCCGTCGGAGGCGAGCCCGCCCTGTCTGCTGAAGCCGCCGAAGATCATGGGGGTGGCCATGACGGTGACACCGCCCGCGAGGGCGAGCGAGCACTCGCCCGCGCGCAGCGCCTGCGCCGCCTGGTGGAGCGCCACGAGCGACGACGAGCAGGCGGTGTCCACGGTCATCGCCGGGCCTTCGAGGCCGAACGTGTACGAGAGCCGTCCCGAGATCACCGAGCCCGGCAGGCCCGTGCTGGCGTGGCCCTCGACGTCCTCGACGGAGCGCAGCACGACATGGCTGTAGTCCTGGCCGTTGGAGCCCATGTAGACGCCGGTGTCGGTGCCGCGCAGCCGGGTCACGTCGATCCCGGCGCGCTCGAACGCCTCCCAGGACACTTCGAGGAGCTGGCGCTGCTGCGGGTCCATGGCCAGGGCCTCGCGCGGGGAGATGCCGAAGAAGCCCGCGTCGAAGTCGGCGGCGGCGTCGAGGAAGCCCCCGGCGCCCGTGGAGCTGGCGCCGGGGCCCTCGCCGCCGAGGACGTCGAGCTGCCAGTCGCGGTCGGCGGGGAAGCCGCCGATGGCGTCGCCGCCCTCGGCGACCAGCCGCCACAGGTCGTCGGGCGAGGTGACACCGCCGGGGAAGCGGCAGCTCATGCCGACGACCACGACCGGGTCGTCCTCCCCCGCGGGGCCTGGCAGCGTGCGGGCGGCGCGCGCCGCGCCCGGGGTCTCGCCCTCGGTGTCGCCGAGGAGTTCGGCGAGCAGGTGCGCGGCGAGCACTCCCGGGGTCGGGTAGTCGTACGCGATGGTGGCGGTGAGGCGCAGTCCCGTGCCCGCGTTCAGCCGGTTGCGCAGTTCGATGGCGGTGAGGGAGTCGATGCCGAGCTGGCGGAACTCGCGCTCGGCCTCGACCGCGTCGGCCGAGGCGTGCCCGACGACGGTGGCGGTCTCCGTGCGCACCAGGTCGAGCAGGGTGCGCCCGGCCTCGTCCCGCGGCATGGCGCGCAGCCGCCGCGCGAGGTCGCCCGCGGACACGGCGGCGCTCGACGAGGCGGTGCGGCGGGCGGTGCGGACGAGGCCGCGCAGGATCGCCGGCACCTGCACCTGGGTGCGGGCCGCGCCGCCCGGCTGGCTGCCGAGCGGCACCACCAGGGACTCTTCGGAGCCGATGGCGTGGTCGAAGAGGGCGAGGCCGAGTTCGGGGGTGAGCGGGGGGATGCCGGAGCGTGCGATGCGCTCCAGGTCGGCCGCCGACAGGCCGCTCGTCATGCCGGAGCCGGGAGCCCAGGCGCCCCAGGCGAGGGACACCGCGGGCAGGCCGAGGCTCCTGCGGTGGGCGGCGAGCGCGTCGAGGAACGCGTTGCCCGCCGCGTAGTTGCCCTGCCCTGGGGAGCCCATGACGCCGGACACCGAGGAGTAGAGGACGAACGCGGCCAGGTCCAGGTCCCGGGTCAGCTCGTGCAGCAGCAGCGCGCCGTCGACCTTGGGCGCGAGCACCCGGTCGAGGCGCGGCGGGTCGAGGGAGCCGATGACGCCGTCGTCGAGGACGCCCGCGGTGTGCACGACGGCGGTCAGCGGGTGCGCGGGGCGCACGGCGGCGAGCAGCGCGGCGACGGCCTCTCTGTCGGTGACGTCGCAGGCGGCGAGCGTCACCTCGGCGCCCGCGGCGGCGAGTTCCGCGCCCAGCTCGGCGGCGCCCGGGGCGTCCTGTCCGCGGCGTCCGGCGAGGACGAGGTGGCGTACGCCGTGCTCGGCGACCAGGTGGCGGGCGAGGAGCGCGGCGAGGCCGCCGGTGCCGCCGGTGATCAGCACGGTGCCCTCGGGGTCGAGCGGCGGCGGCACAGTCAGCACGATCTTGCCGGTGTGCCGGGCCATGCTCATGAAGCGGAACGCGTCGGCGGCGCGCCGCACGTCCCAGGCGCGCGTGGGAAGCGGCTCCAGGGTGCCGGCGTCGAAGAGTGCGACGAGGTCGAGCAGCATGCGCTGGATACGGTCGGGGTCGACCCAGCCCAGATCGAAGGAGTGGTAGCGGACGCCCGGCATGCTCTCCGGGTCGCGGATGTCGGTCTTGCCCATCTCCACGAAACGGCCGCCGTCGGCGAGGGTGCGCAGCGACGCGTCCACGAACTCGCCGGAGAGCGCGTTGAGTACGACGTCGAAGACGCCGCCCCCGGGCGCGAACGCGGTCGCGAAGCCGGTGGTGCGCGAGGAGGCGATGTGGTCGTCGGCGACGCCGAGCGCGCGCAGCGTGTCCCACTTGGGCTCGGAGGCGGTGGCGTACACCTCGGCGCCGAGCCAGTGCGCGATCTGGATCGCGGCCATGCCGACGCCGCCCGCGCCCGCGTGCACCAGGACCCGCTCGCCCGCTTCGAGCCCCGCCAGGTCCCGCAGCGCGTAGTAGGCGGTGAGGAACACCAGCGGCACCGACGCCGCCGTCTGCCACGACCAGCCGTCGGGCACCCGTACGAGCAGCCGTTCATCGGTGACGCCGACGGGTCCGAAGCCGCCGAAGAGCATGCCGGTGACGCGGTCGCCAGGGCGCAGCCCGGTGACGTCGGGGCCGACCCCGGTGACGGTGCCCGCGGCCTCGGAGCCGAGGACACCGGCCTCGCCCGGGTACATGCCCAGGGTGTTGAGTACGTCGCGGAAGTTGACGCCCGCGGCGGCGACCGCGATGCGCACCTGGCGTCCGGTGAGCGGTTCGAGGACTTCGGGGCAGGGGGTCAGGGTGAGGGCGTCGAGGCTGCCGCGCTGCCGGACGCCGAGGCGCCAGGGGGTGCGGGCGGGCGGCAGCAGCGCCTGGGACGACGCCAGCATCGCGAGCCGCGCCACCCGCGGTGCGCCGCCGCGCAGCGCGACCTGGGTCTCGCCCGCGGTGCGCAGCCGGTCGAGTGCGCCGAGTGCGGCCTCGGACTCGGCGGTGCCGTCGGTGTCGAGCAGCAGGAAGCGGCCCGGGTTCTCCATCTGGGCGGTCCTGACGAGGCCCCAGCAGGCGGCGGCGGCCAGGTCGGTGACCTCGTCGCCAGGGGCGGCGGCCACCGCGCCCCGGGTCTCGAAGACCAGGCAGCGGCCCTCGAACCGGTCGTCGGCGAGCCAGAGTTGGAGCATGGCGAGGGTGTGCGCGCTCAGCGCGTGCACCACCGCGGGGTCGGGTTCCTTGCCCGCGGGGCGGCCGACGAGCGGGGCGAGCACCAGGTCGGGCACGGGTCCCGCGGCGGCGAGCGCGGTGAGCGCGGTGGGGTCGGCGGCGCGGGCGCCGGTGAGTCCCGCCGGGTCGTCGTCCTCGGCGGGGGCGGCGGTCCAGTCGAGCCGCAGCAGCGACTCCTGGGCCCGGGTGCCGCCCCCGGCGGACTTGGTGGGGACGCTGGTGACCAGCGAGTCCACCGAGATGACGGGGTCACCCGCCAGGTCGGTCGCGGTGACCGACACCGACTCGGTGCTGGCGCCCGACAGTCTGACCCGCAGCACCTCGGCGCCCTGCGCGTGCAGCGACACGCCCTTCCACAGGTAGGGCACGCGGCCCCGGCCCTGGTCCGCGGTGTCCAGGCAGATCCCGGGGTGCAGGGCGCAGTCGAGGAGCGCGGGGTGGATGGTGTACGAGGCGGCGTCCCCGGCCTCGGGGGCGAGCGCCACCTCGGCGAACAGGTCGTCGCCGAGCCTCCACACGGCCTGTACGCAGCGGAAGGCGGGGCCGTAGCGCAGTCCCGCGTCCTCGTACCACTGGTACAGCTCGCCGATGTCGACGGGTTCCGCGCCGCGCGGCGGCCAGGACCCGGTCATACGGGGCGGCTGCGGCGCCGAGGGGGCGACGGCGCCGTACGCGTGCCGGGTCCACTCGCCGCCGTCGGCGCCCGCCTGCCGGGAGAACACCGCGATCTGGCGCTGCCCGTCGTCCTCGGGGGCGCCGCACCACACCTGGATGTCGCGGACGTCGCGCTCGTCCAGGGTCAACTGCTCGGCGAGCGCCAGCTCCTGGACGAGTTCGCAGCCCGCGTGGTCGGCCGCGCACAGCGCCAGGTCGAGCAGGCCCGCGCCCGGGTACACCACGCGGCCGCCGACGACGTGGTCGGCGATCCACGGCAGCGACGCGCGGGACAGCCGCCCGGTGAGCACCGTCTCCCCGCTGCCCGCGACCGCGACCGCGGCGCCGAGCAGCGGATGCCCGGCGGGGCGCTGCCCGAACCCGGCGGCGTCGCCGGTGCGCACCGACACGGAGGGCCAGTAGCGCGCGTGCTGGAAGGGGTAGGTGGGCAGTTCGGTGACGCGCGCCCCGGTGCCGTCGAAGAGGCCCGCGAGGTCGAGCGGGACGCCCGCCGCGTACAGCCGGGCGAGGGCCCCGGCCAGCGCCTCCTCCTCGGGGTGGTCGCGGCGCAGCGCGGGCACCACCGCCACCGGGCGTTCGCCGTCGGCCAGGCACTCGGCGGCCATACCGGCGAGCACCGCGTCGGGGCCGATCTCCAGCAGCGCCCCCGCGCCCCCGGCGGCCAGCGCGGCGACGCCGTCGGCGAACCGTACGGCCTCGCGGACGTGGCGCACCCAGTAGCCGGGCTCGCACAGCTCGGTGGTGGCGAGGCGCCCCGTCACGTTGGACAGCACCGGGATGTCGGGTGCGGCGTAGGCGAGGCCGCGCGCGACGTCCTCGAACTCCGCGAGCATCGGCTCCATCAGCGGCGAGTGGAAGGCGTGGCTCACCGCGAGCCGCCTGGTCCGCAGCCCCTTGGCCGCCGCGGCGTCCGCGACGGCCGCGACCCCCGCCTCCGGCCCGGCGACGACGACGGACGAAGGGCCGTTGACGGCGGCGACGGTGACCCCGGGCGGCAGCAGCGCCGCCACGTCGGCTTCGGTGACCTGAAGGGCGACCATGGCGCCGCCGCAAGGCAGCGCTTGCATGAGACGGGCCCGTGCCGCCACCAGCCGGCAGGCGTCGGGCAGCGTGAGGACACCGGCGGCGTGCGCGGCGGCGATCTCGCCGATCGAGTGGCCGCCGAGGTAGTCGGCGCGCACCCCGAAAGACTCGGCGAGCCGGTACAGGGCCACCTCGAACGCGAACAGCGCGGGCTGGGTCCAGCCGGTCTCGTCGAGCCGGTCACGGTCGGCGCCCCACATCACGTCGCGTACGGGCGCGGGCAGCAGCGGGTCGAGCAGGTCGCACACGGCGTCGAGGGCCCGCGCGAAGACCGGGAAGCGGTCGTACAGTTCGCGGCCCATGCCGAGGCGCTGGGAGCCCTGCCCGGAGAACAGCACCCCGAGCCGCGCCCGGCCGGGCGCGGTCCCCGTCGCGGTGCCGGGGACCGCGGAGCCCGGGGTGGGCCTGGCCCGCCACGCGGTCAGCGTGTCCCGCAGCGCGCCGAGGTCCCGCGCGGTGACGCCGAGCCGGTACTCGAACGCGGTCCTCGTGGTGGCCAGGGACAGCGCGACGTCGGCGGCGGACGCGTCCGGGGTGCGCGCGAGCCAGGCCAGCAGGGCGTCGGCGCGGTCCTCAAGGGCGGCGGCGGTCCTGCCGGACAGCACATAAGGCAGCGCCGACGGCGCGACGGCGGCCCCCGGCTCCCCGCCCTCCGGGGCCGCCTCGGGGGCCTGTTCCACGATGATGTGCGCGTTGGTGCCGCTGACGCCGAAGGAGGAGACGGCGCCGCGGCGCGGCCGCCCCGCGTCGGGCCAGGGCCTGTTGCCGGTGACGAGCCGTACCGCGCCCGACTCCCAGTCCACGTGGGAGCTGGGCCGCTGCGCGTGCAGGGTCCGGGGGACGGTGGCGTGCCGCAGGGACTCCACCAGCTTGATGACCCCGGCCACCCCGGCGGCGGCCTGCGAGTGCCCCAGGTTGGACTTGACCGAGCCGAGCAGCAGCGGCCGTTCGCGGCCCTGCCCGTAGGTGGCGAGCAGGCTGCCCGCCTCGATGGGGTCGCCGAGCGGGGTGCCGGTGCCGTGCGCCTCCACGACGTCCACGTCGGCGGTGGTCAGGCCAGCGGCGCCGAGCGCCTGCCGGATGACGCGCTGCTGGGCGCGGCCGTTGGGGGCGGTGAAGCCGTTGGACGCGCCGTCGGAGTTGACCGCGGAGCCGCGGATCACCGCCAGCACCCGGTGCCCGTTGCGGCGGGCGTCGGAGAGCCGTTCGAGCAGCAGCACGCCGACGCCCTCGGACCACCCGGTGCCGTCCGCGTCGTCGGAGAACGCCTTGCAGCGGCCGTCCCTGGCGAGCCCGCCCTGCCTGCTGAACTCCACCAGGGAGCCGGGCGTGCACATCACGTTGACGCCGCCCGCGAGCGCGAGCGTGCACTCGCCCGCCCGCAGCGCGTGCGCCGCCAGGTGCATCGCCACCAGCGAGGACGAGCAGGCCGTGTCGACGGTGAGGGTGGGCCCTTCGAGGCCGAGCGCGTACGCGACCCGTCCCGAGACCGCGCCCGCCGCGATGCCGGAGCCGACGTCGCCCGTGGCGTCGTCGAGCGAGCGCATCATCAGGTACGCGTAGTCCTGCCCGTTGGTGCCGACGAACACGCCGGTACGGCTGCCGCGCAGTCCTGCCGCGTCGATGCCGGCCCGCTCGATCGCCTCCCAGGAGGTCTCCAGGACCAGCCGCTGCTGCGGGTCGAGGGTCAGCGCCTCGCGGGGCGAGATCCCGAAGAAGCCGGGGTCGAAGTCGGCGAGCCCGTCGAGGAAGCCGCCCTGGAGGCTGACGCTGTTGCCGCGGGCGTCGGTGGCGCTGCCGAGCAGCCCCTCCACGTCCCAGCCGCGGTCGGTGGGGAAGCCGCCGATGGCGTCCCTGCCGCCCTCGACGAGGTCCCACAGGTCCTCGGGCGAGGTGACGCCGCCCGGGTAGCGGCAGCCCATGCCGACGATCGCGACGGGCTCACGGGCCGCGGCGGTCAACTGCCGGTTCTGGCGGCGCAGCCGGTCGCTCTCGCGGACCGCGGCCCGCAGCGCCTCGACGACCTTCTCGCTTGGCGTATTCATGGTCAGCTCCGTCAGTCGAGCGAGGGGTCGGTGTCGGGCAGGTCGGTGCTGTCGTCGAGGACGCCGCCGACGCCGCCGACATCGCCGTCGAGCGCCGCGCGCACCAGGTCGTCCACCGTCATGGTGTCGATCAGTTCGTCGTTGCCGTCGCCGCCGTCACCGTCGCCGTCGCCGGGGGCCGCGGGGTCCGCGGCGCCTTCGGCGTCGGCCGTGTCGAGCCGCAGCAGCGGTTCGAGCGCGCCGATCTCGCGCAGCCTGGCAAGCGGCACCGAGGCGAGCAGCGCCCTGACCCGTGCCTCGTCGGCCTCGTCGGCCTCGGCGCCGGGGCCAGGGGCGGCGGCGGTGTCGTCGGGCAGCGCCTCTTCGAGCACGTGCGCGGCGAGTTCCGCCGGGGTCGGGTGGTCGAAGACGAGGGTCGCGGCGAGCCGCAGCCCCGTGACCGCGTTCAGCCGGTTGCGCAGCTCCACCGTGGACAGCGAGTCGAACCCGAGGTCCCTGAAGGGCCGTTCCGCGCCGACGGCTGCGCTGTCGGTGTGGCCGAGCACCTCGGCGGCCCGCTGCCGTACGAGGTCGAGCACCAGGTCGAGGCGGCCCGCGCGCGGTGTGGCGAGCAGCCGGTCGCGGAACTCCCGCGGCGCGGGCACGGCGCGGGCCCCGGCGCCGGTGGCCGCGGCGCCCGGCATGTCGCGCAGCAGCGCGGGCACCCGGCCCGCCCTGGGCGCGCCGCCCGGTGCGGCGAGGGCGGCGACCAGCGCCGTCGGCTCGTCCTCAGCGGCCAGTTCGAGCAGCGCGGCGCAGGCGAGGTCCGGGTCCATGAGGGCGATCCCGGCGCGCCGCTGGGCCTCGACGGCCCTGGCGTCGCCCGCCATGCCGCCGCCGCCCCACGCGCCCCAGCCGATCGAGGTGGCGGGCAGGCCCCTGGCGGCCCTGGACTCGGCCACCGCGTCGAGGACCGCGTTGGCGGCGGCGTACCCGGCCTGTCCCGGGTTGCCGACGGTGGCGGTCGCCGAGGAGAACAGCACGAACGCGTCCAGGTCGTACCCGGCGGTCAGCTCGTCGAGGAGCAGCGCCGCGTCCGCCTTGGCCCGGAACACGGAGGTGAACCGGTCGGGGGTCAGCCCCTCGATGACGCCGTCGTCCAGGACGCCCGCGGTGTGCACGACCCCGGTCAGCGGCCGGTCGGCCGGTACGGCGGCGAGCAGCGCCGCGAGCTGGTCCCGGTCGGCGACGTCGCAGGCGGCGAGGGTGACCCCGGCGCCCAGCGCGGTCAGTTCGGCGCGGAGTTCCGCGGCGCCCGGCGCGTCCTGGCCGCGGCGGCTGGCGAGCACCAGGTGCCCCGCGCCCCCGGCGGCCAGCGCCCGCGCCACCTGGGCGGCGAGCGCCCCGGAGCCGCCGGTGACGAGGACGGTGCCCGAGGGGCGCCAGCGGCGGCGCTCCCCCGCGACGGGCGCGGGCCGCAGCCTGCGGCCGAAGACGGCGGTGGGGCGCACCGCGACCTGGTCCTCGCCTTCGAGCCCCGCGAGCGCGGCGAGCAGGCCGTCCGCGGTGCGCGCGTCGATGCGCTCGGGCAGGTCCACGACGCCGCCCCAGCGGTCGGGGAACTCCAGCGCGGCGACCGCGCCGAGGCCCCTGACCGCGGCCTGCGCCGGGTCGCGCGGCGGGTCGGTCCTGCCGACCGAGACCGCGCCGCGGGTGGCGCACCACAGCGGGGCGCCGACGCCCGCGTCGCCGAGCGCCTGGAGCAGGGCAGCGGTGCGCGCGGCGTGCGCGGCGGCGGGCCCGTCGCCCGGCAGCGCGAGCACTCCGCCGACGGTGCGGCCCTCGGCGGCGGCGCCGAGCGCGGCGGCGAGCGCCGCACGGTCGGCGCCCGGCACGGCGACCCGCAGCGCGTCGGGGCCGAGCGCGGCGAGCACCGCGGCCTCCCACGCGTCCGCGCCCGGGTCGGCGCCCGGGGTGCGGGGGGCGACGACGAGCCAGGTGCCGGTGAGGGACGCGGCGCCGCCGCGGTCGAGGGGCCGCCAGCCCACCCGGTGCCGCCACCCGTCCACGGTGGCCTCGCCCGCGCGCCTCCTGTGCAGGTCGCGCAGGGCGGGCAGCACCTCGGCGAGCGCGTCGCCGTCCACGTCGAGCAGGTCGCGCAGCGACGCGAAGTCGGCGGCGGCGCCCCCGGCTCCTCCTTCGGTCCCGGCGCCCGCGGGGCCGTCGTCGACGAGCCCGGCGAGCGGGTCGGCGGCGTGCGCCGCGCGGGGCGCGGCGGGCGCGTCGGGCCAGTAGCGGCGCTGCTCGAAGGCGTACGTGGGCAGGTCCACGGGCGTGGCGCCGGTTCCGGCGAAGAAGGCGCGCCAGTCCACCGCCGTGCCATGGGCGTGCGCGGCGGCCAGCGCGGTGACCAGGGTGGTCTCCTCGCCGTGGCCGCGCCGCAGCACCGGCGCCACGAGCGGCTGCCGCCCGTGCCCGGCCCCCGCCGCGGTCTCGGCGGCCAGCGCGGTGAGGGTGGCGTCGGGCCCGACCTCAAGGAGTGTGGTGACGCCTTCGCCGACCATGGTGCGTACGGCGTCGGCGAAGCGGACCGCCTCGCGGGCGTGCCGCACCCAGTACTCGGGGGTGGCGATGGTGTCGGCGCCGACGCGCTCGCCGGTGAGCGCGGAGACCACCGGGATCTCGGGCGCGGCGAACGACAGCCGCGACAGCACCGCGCGGAACTCGTCGAGCATGGGGTCCATCAGCGGCGAGTGGAACGCGTGCGACACCCGCAGCCTGCTGCTCTTGCGTCCCGGCAGCGCGGCGACCACCGCGTCCACCTCCCGCGCGGCGCCCGAGACCACCACGGAGCCGGGGCCGTTGACGGCCGCCACCGACACCCCGTCGGTGAGCAGCGGCGCGACCTCCTCCTCGGTGGCCCGCAGGGCGACCATGGCGCCGCCGCGCGGCAGCGCCTGCATGAGCCGCCCGCGCGCGGTGACGAGGGCGCAGGCGTCGTCGAGCGAGAGCACCCCGGCGACGTGCGCCGCGGCGATCTCCCCGATCGAGTGCCCGGCGACCTGGTGCGGTGTCACCCCCCAGGAGGCGAGGAGCCGGAACAGGGCGACCTCGACGGCGAACACCGCGGGCTGGGTGGTGCCGGTCTCGTCCAGCACGTCGGCGGCGTCGGTGTTGTCGGTGCTGTCGGTGTCGGCGGCGTCCTCGGCGGTGTGGCCCCACAGCGCGGCGCGCAGCGGGCGCGCGTCGCCGCGGTGCTCGTCCAGGGCGGCGAGCACCGCGTCCAGCTCCCGTGCGAACGCGGGAATCCGCTCGTACAGCTCCCGCGCCATGCCGGGCCGCTGGCTGCCCTGCCCGGAGAAGAGCATCCCGAGCCGGCCCGTGCGCGGCGCGGTGTCCGTCAGCAGCCGCGGGCCGCCGCGCCCCTCGGCGAGCGCGGCGAGCCCGTCGAGCAGCGCGCCCGGGTCCTCGGCGACGACGGCGGCGCGGTGCTCGAACACGGCGCGCGTGGTGGCCGCGGCGAACGCCACGTCGGCGAGCGCCGTGCCGGGCTGCGCGGCCAGCCGCGCGGCCAGCGCGCGTGCCTGGGCGCGCAGCGCGGCCTCGGTGCGCGCGGACAGCAGCACCGGCAGCACACCGGGGGCGCGCTCGGGCCGGGCGGGCGGCGCGGCGGGCTCGGCGGGCGGCTCCTCCAGGATGAGGTGCGCGTTGGTGCCGCTGGCGCCGAACGAGGACACCGCGGCCCTGCGCGGCCTGCCGGCCGCGGGCCAGGGGGTGTTCTCGGTGAGCAGCCGCACCGCGCCCGACTCCCAGTCCACATGCGTGGACGGGGTGTCCGCGTGCAGCGTCCTCGGCAGGGTGCCGTGCCGCATCGCCGCGACCATCTTGATGATGCCCGCGACACCCGAGGCGGCCTGGGTGTGCCCGATGTTGGACTTCACGGAGCCGAGCAGCAGCGGGCGCTGGCGGCCCTGCCCGTAGGTGGCGAGCAGCGCCTGCGCCTCGATGGGGTCGCCGAGTTCCGTGCCGGTGCCGTGCGCCTCGACGGCGTCCACGTCCCCGGGGGCGAGCCCGGCGGCGGCGAGCGCCCTGCGGATCACCCGGCGCTGGGCGGGGCCGCTGGGCGCGGTGAGGCCGTTGGAGGCGCCGTCGGAGTTGACGGCGGAGCCGCGTACCACCGCGAGCACCCGGTGCCCGGCGCGGCGCGCGGCCGAAAGCCGCTCCACGACGAGCATGCCCGCGCCCTCGGACCACCCGGTGCCGTTCGCGCCGTCCGAGAACGCCTTGCAGCGCCCGTCGGGCGACAGCGCGCCGAGGCTGCCGAACTCGAACAGCACGGTCGGCGTCGACATCACGGTGACACCGCCCGCGAGCGCCAGTTCGCACTCGCCCGCGCGTACCGCCTGCGCGGCCAGGTGCAGGGCGACGAGCGAGGAGGAGCAGGCGGTGTCCACGGACACGGTGGGCCCCTGGAGGCCGAAGACGTACGAGACCCGGCCCGAGAGAAGGCTCCCCGACTGCGCGGTCTGCCACTGGTCGCCGCCGCCTTCGCCGGTCAGTGGCCGGTAGTCGCCGCTGCCGCCGCCGACGAAGACGCCGACGTCGCCGCCGCGCAGCCCCGACGGGTCGATCCCGGCGCGCTCAAGGGCCTCCCAGGTCACTTCGAGTACGAGGCGCTGCTGGGGGTCCATCACCAGGGCCTCGCCGGGCGAGATGGAGAAGAAGCCGGGGTCGAACTCGGCGGCGTCCGGCAGGAAGCCGCCGCGCTGCGCCACCCCGGCGGCCAGCGCCGCCATGTCCCAGCCGCGGTCGGCGGGGATGTCCCCGGTGGCGTCGGTGCCGTCGAGCAGCAGCCGCCACAGGTCCTCGGGGGAGGCGACGTCGCCCGGGTAGCGGCAGCTCATGCCGACGATGACGACCGGGTCGTCGTCCCCGGCCCCGCCCCCCGCGGGCGCCACGGCGGCGAGGGCGCCGGACCCGTCGTCGCCGCCGAGGAGTTCGGCGCGCAGATGGGCGGCGAGCGCGGTCGGCGTCGGGTGGTCGTAGACCAGGGTGGCGGGCAGCCGCAGGCCGGTCGCGGTGGCCAGCCGGGTCCGCAGGTCCACCGCGGTCAGCGAGTCGAAGCCGAGGTCGCGGAAGGGCCAGGCGGGCTCGACCGCGTCGGGCCCCTCGTGCCCGAGTACGTCGGCGATCCGCTCCCGTACCAGGCGCAGCAGCAGCGGTTCGCGCTCCGCGGCGGGCAGCGCGAGGAGTTCGGCGCGCAGCCCGGAGCCCGCGGCCCCGGCGGCGGCGAGCGCGTCGAGCGCGGCGGCCGCCTCCGGCACCCCGCGCAGCAGCGGGCTCGGCGCGCCGTCGCGGTACGCGGGCGCGAACAGCTCCCAGTCGATCTCCGCGACGAGCGCGGTGGGGGCGCCGTCGGCGACCGCCGCGGGCAGCGCGGCGAGGGCGGCGTCCGGGTCCATGGCGGGCAGCCCGCTGTTGCGCAGGTGCGCGTCGGGTGCGCCGGTGGCGCCGCGCCAGGCGCCGAAGGACACCGCGAGCGCGGGCCTTCCCGCGGCGTGGCGGCGCCGTGCGAAGGCGTCGATCGCGGCGCCCGCAGCAGCGGCGGCGCCCTGGCCGCGCAGCCCCACGGTCCCGGCGAGCGGGCAGAACACCACGAACGCGGCGGGCCCTTCGCCCGGTGCGCCGTCCCCGGTGGCGGAGTCGGCGACCGCGGCGAGCGCGTCGAGCCCGGCGACGAGCGCGGTCAGGCCCGCGGGCGGTGCGGCGCCCCGCTCGTCGTCGGCGACCAGCACGGCGGTCAGCGGCGGCGCGCCCTCGGGCAGGCGGGCAAGCGCCGTGCGCAGGGCGGCGGTGTCGTCGGGCGCGCAGGCCACGAGCGTCACCGGCACGCCCGCGGCGGTGAGTTCCGCGGCGAGCGCGGGCGCGCCGTCGGCGTCCTCGCCGCGGCGGCCGGTCAGCACCAGGTGGCGGGCGCCCGACCTGGCGAGCCAGCGGGCGGCGCGCTGCCCCATGGGGCCCGTGCCGCCCGCGACCAGGACGGTCCCGGTGGGCCGCCACTCGTCCGCGGGCCGCCCGGCGCGCACCAGGCGCCTGCCGAACAGGCCGTCGGCGCGCACCGCGACCTCGTCCTCGGCGGCGACATCGTCGGCAGCGGCGGCGGCGAGCGCCGTGCACAGCAGGGCTGCGGCCGCCTCGTCGGGTGCGGCGGGCAGGTCGGCGAGGCCGCCGAACGCGTCGGGCCGCTCCACGGCGCAGACCCGGCCCTCGCCCCAGAGGGCGGCGGAGAGCGGCGACTGCGGGGCGTCGTCGTCCGCGCCGGTGGCGACGGCGCCGCGGGTCAGGCACCACAGCGGCGCGGTGATCCCGGCGGCGGCCAGTTCGTCGAGGACGGCGGAGGGGAACGCGTCGGGCGCGGGCGCCGGGGTGTCGAGCGCGCGCAGCGACACCACCGCGTCGGGCCGCCCGTCCGCGAACGCCGCGAGGTCGGCGCCCGGTTCGGCGTAGGCGACGTGCGCGGCGTGCTCGGCGAGCACGGCGGGCAGCCAGGTGTCGGTGTCGGACCCGGGGCCGCCGAGGACGAGCAGCCGTCCCGCGGTGGCCGCGGGGGCCGCGGGCAGCGCGAGCCACTGCTCCCGGTAGCGCAGGCCCTCGGCGGCGGCGCGCGCCCTGCGGCGGCGGCGCCACGCCGACAGCGCGGGCACCACGTCGCTGACGGACGCGCCGTCCACGTCGAGTTCCGCGGCGAGCGCGGCGAGCGCGTCGGCGTCGGCGTGCTCGGCGGTGGCCCAGAACTCGGCGTCGTCCCGGTCGCCGCCCGCGGCGGTGAGCGGCGCGGTGGGGCGCGGCCAGTAGCGGCTGCGCTGGAAGGCGTACGTGGGCAGGTCGACGCGGCGGGCGCCGGTCCCGGCGAACCACTCGCCCCAGGCCACCGCGGTGCCCCGGGCGTGCAGCGCGGCCAGCGCGGTGACGAGCGCGGTCTCCTCGTCGCGGTCTTTGCGCAGCAGCGGCACGAGCAGCGCGTCGCGCTCGCCGACGGTGCCCGCGGCCATCGCGGTCAGGACCCCGTCGGGGCCCAGCTCCACGAACGCGGTCACGCCCGCGTCGAGGAGCGCGCCGACCCCGTCGCCGAAGCGGACGGTGTCCCGTACCTGCCGCACCCAGTAGGCGGGGTCGCACAGTTCGTCGGAGGTGGCGGGGGCGCCGGTCACGGTGGACACCAGCGGGATCTCCTGCGGGTGGTACGTGAGCCCGGACGCGACCGCCGAGAACTCGTCGAGCATGGGGTCCATCAGCGGCGAGTGGAAGGCGTGGCTGACCGTCAGGCGGCGGGTGCGGCGGCCCCTGGCGGCGAGTGCGTCCGCGACGGCGGTGACCGTGTCGAGCGCCCCGGAGAGCACCACGGACCCCGGCCCGTTGACGGCGGCGAGCGCCACGTCCCCGGTCAGCAGCGGCAGCACTTCGTCCTCGGTGGCCTCAACGGCGACCATGGCGCCGCCGCGCGGCAGCGCCTGCATGAGCCGCCCGCGGGCGGCGACCAGGGTGCAGGCGTCGGGCAGCGACAGCACCCCGGCGACGTGCGCGGCGGCGATCTCGCCGATCGAGTGCCCGGCGAGCAGGTCGGGCCGCAGCCCGAGGGAGCGGGCGAGCCGGTACAGGGCGACCTCGACCGCGAACAGCGCGGGCTGGGTCCACCCCGTCTCGTCGAGCAGCGCGGCCTCGTCGCTGCCGGGCTCCGCGAACACCAGCTCCGCGAGCGGCCGTTCGAGATGCACGTCGAGGTGGGCCGCGACCTCGTCGAAGGCGTCCGCGAACACCGGGAAGCGGCCGTACAGCTCCCGGCCCATCCCGGCGTACTGGCTGCCCTGCCCGGTGAAGAGGAACGCGGTCCTGCCGTCCGCGCCCGAGGCGACCCCGGAGGGCCCCTCGGCGACACGGCCGGGCCCGGCGAGCAGCACCGTACGGTACGGGAGCGCGGCGCGGGCGGTGGCGAGGGTGAGGCCGACGTCGGCGCGTGGAAGACCGGCGGCGGCGCCGGTCACCCGCTCGACCTGCGCGGCGAGCGCCGCGGCGGTGCGGGCCGACACCGGCCACGGCACCACCGCGGGCACGGCCGCGGGCTCCGCCGCCGGGGGCGCCGCGGGCGGCGCGGGGGCCTCCTCGACGACGACGTGCGCGTTGGTGCCGCTGACGCCGAACGCGGACACCCCGGCCCTGCGGGGCCCGGCGCCCGAGGGCCACGCGACGTTCTCGCGGACGAGTTCGACGGCGCCCGACTCCCAGTCGACATGCGGGCTCGGCGCGTCCACGTGCAGGGTCCTGGGGACGGTGCCATGCCGCATCGCCAGCACCACCTTGAGGACCCCGGCGACACCGGCCGCGGCCTGGGTGTGCCCGATGTTCGACTTGACGGAGCCGAGCAGCAGCGGCCGCTCGCGGCCCTGCCCGTAGGTGGCGAGCAGGCTGCCCGCCTCGATGGGGTCGCCGAGCGTGGTGCCGGTGCCGTGCGCCTCCACCGCGTCCACGTCGGCGGGCGTGAGGCCCGCGTCGGCGAGCGCGGCGCGGATGACGCGCTGCTGGGAAGGGCCGTTGGGGGCGGTGAGGCCGTTGGAGGCGCCGTCGGAGTTGACGGCGGAGCCGCGCAGCACGCCCCACACCTCGTGCCCTTGGCGGTGCGCGTCGGAGAGCCGCTCCAGGACGAGGACGCCCGCGCCCTCCGCCCAGCCGGTGCCGTCGGCGGCGGCCGCGAACGCCTTGCAGCGGCCGTCGGCGGCGAGCCCGCCCTGGGTGGAGAACCCGATGAACGCGTCCGGGCTCGCCATCACCGAGACACCGCCCGCGAGCGCGAGCGAGCACTCGCCGGAGCGCAGCGCGCGGGTGGCCCAGTGCATGGCGACCAGCGCCGACGAGCAGGCGGTGTCCACGGTGACGGAGGGCCCTTCGAGGCCGAGCGCGTACGACACCCGCCCCGACATCACGCTCGCCGGGGTGCCGGTGGCGAGGTACCCGGCAGCCTCGGGGGCGCCGGTGCGCACCAGGGACGCGTAGTCCTGCCCGTTGGTGCCGACGAAGACGCCGGTGGCGCTGCCGCGCAGCCCTGTGGCGTCGATCCCGGCGCGCTCCAGCGCCTCCCAGGCGGTCTCCAGCAGCAGCCGCTGCTGCGGGTCCATCGCCAGCGCCTCGTGCGGGGAGATCCCGAAGAAGCCCGCGTCGAAGTCGGCGACACCGTCGAGGAAGCCGCCCTGCGCGGTGGCGGAGGCGCCCGCGGCGAGCGCGGCGAGGTCCCAGCCGCGGTCGGTGGGGAACCCGGTGACGCCGTCGCCGCCCTCGTCGAGCAGCCGCCACAGGTCCTCGGGCGACGTGACGCCGCCGGGGAAGCGGCAGCCGACGCCGACGATCGCGATCGGGTCGTCGGACACGTCGGCTGCGGCCGTGACGGCGGGGCGCGCGGGTTCGGCGGGCACACCGGTGAGTTCGCCGACGAGGTACGCGGCGAGCGCGCCCGCGTTGGGGTAGTCGAAGACGAGCGAGGAGGGCAGTGCGAGGCCGGTGGCGGCGCCGAGCGCGTTGCGCAGCTCCAGGGTGGTCAGCGAGTCGAAGCCGAGGTCCTTGAAGGCGCGTTCCGCGTCCACGCCCGACGCGTCGGCGTGCCCGAGCACGGCGGCGGCCTGGGCGCGCACCACGTCGAGGACGGTGCGCTCGCGGTCGGCGGGCGCCAGCCCGGCAAGCGCCTCACGCAGCGGGCCGCCCGCGCCGCCGCCGGTGGGCGCGGCGGCCCGGGCGGGCCCGTCCTGTGCCCCGGCGGCGGCGCGCACGGCGGGCAGGTCGCCGATCAGCGGCAGCGGGCGCAGCGCGCCGAACACGGCGGCGAACCTGGCCCAGTCGACGTCCGCGACGGTGACCGCGGTGTCGCCGCGCTCCAGCGCCCTGCCGAGCGCGGCGAGCGCGCGCCCCGTGGCCATGGGGGTGAAGCCGCCGCGCCGTACACGGACCGCGATGTCGGCGCCCTCGGCCATGCCGTCCTGCGCCCAGGGGCCCCAGGCGACGGCGGTGGCGGGCAGTCCGAGGCCGCGGCGGTGCTCGGCGAAGGCGTCGAGGTACGCGTTGGCGGCGGCGTAGTTGCCCTGTCCTGCGGCGCCGATGACGCCCGCGGTGGAGGTGAACAGCACGAAGGCGTCGAGCGTAAGGTCCGCGGTCAGCTCGTGCAGCACCCGTACGGCGTCCGCCTTCGGGCGCAGTACGGCGGCGAGGTCGTCGGTGGTGAGGGTGTCGAGCACCCCGTCGGCGAGGGCGCCCGCGACGTGGAAGACGGCGCCGAGCGGCCGGTCGTCGGGGAGGGCGCCGAGCAGCCGCGCCATGGCGTCGCGGTCGGCGGCGTCGCAGGCGGCGACGGTGGCCTCGGTCCCGGACTCGGCCAGCTCCGCGACGAGTTCCGCGGCGCCCGGCGCGTCCATGCCGCGCCTGCTGGTGAGCAGCAGGTGGCGGGCGCCGAGCCCGGCGAGCCAGCGGGCGACATGGCGGCCGAGGCCGCCGGTGCCGCCGGTGACGAGGACGGTGCCGCGCGGGGCGAAAGGCCCGGCGGCGGCGCCCTCGGCGGCGCCCGCGTGGGTGAGGCGGCGCGCGTACACGCCGGAGGCGCGTACCGCGATCTGGTCCTCGCCGTCGCCCGCGGTGAGGGCCGCGAGCAGGCGGCGCAGCACGGCGGGTTCCGGCTGTTCCGGCACGTCCGCGAGGCCGCCCCAGCGCTGCGGGGTCTCCAGGGCGGCGACCCGGCCGAGGCCCCATACCGCGGCGGCCTCGGGCGCGGTCACCGTCTCGAAGCGCCCCACGGCGACGGCGCCGCGGGTCAGGCACCACAGCGGCGCGCCGATACCGGCGTCCCCGAGCGCCTGTACGGCGGCGACGGTGAGCGCCGTGCCCGCGGGGACCGTGCCGTCGGCGACGGCGCCCTCGGCGAACGCGAGCAGGGACACCACTCCGGTGATGCCCGCGGTGTCGGCGCCCAGGCCGCGCAGCCGCCCCGCGACGGCGGCCCGGTCGGCGTCGGCGACCTCCACGGGCAGGACGGCGGCGCCGAGCCCGTCCGTGAGCGCCCGCGCCCAGGCGTCCGCGGCGGGCGCGGCCGGGACGAGGAGCAGCCAGGTGCCGGCGGGGGCCTGCGCGCGGGGCGCCGGCAGCGGCAGCCAGCTCACGCGGTGCCGCCAGCCGTCCACGACGGACTCTTCGAGGCGGCCGCGGCGCCAGTCCGCGAGCGCGGGCAGCACCCCGGCGAGCGCGTCCCCTTCGACCCCGAGCGCCCCGGCGAGCCGCGCCGGGTCGGCCTGCTCGACGGCGGTCCAGAACTCGTCGTCCACCGGGTGCCCCGCGGCCCGCAGCGGCCCGCGCGAGGGCCAGTAGCGCTGCCGCTGGAAGGGATAGGTGGGCAGGTCGACGGGGCGGGCGCCGGTCCCGGCGAAGTACCCGGCCCAGTCCACGGCCCCGCCGTGCACATGCAGCCCGGCGAGGGCGGCGGCCAGGGTGGCGCCCTCGCCGCGCCCCTCGCGCAGCGCGGGCAGCAGCACCGCGTCCGGTACGGTCTCGCGCGCCATGCCGGTCAGGACCGCGTCGGGGCCGAGTTCGAGGAAGGTGTCCACGCCGAGCCCTGCGAGGGTGGCGACCGCGGCGCCGAAGCGCACCGCGCCGCGCACCTGGTCGGTCCAGTGGCGGGCGGAGCCGAGGTCGGCGGCGGTGGCGGGCAGCCCGGTGAGGGAGGACACCACGGGGATGGCGGGTTCGCCGTAGGTGAGAGCGGCGGCGGTCCTGGCGAACTCGTCGAGCATGGCGTCCATGTGCGCCGAGTGGAAGGCGTGGCTGACGCGGAGCCTGCGCACCCGCCTGCCCTCGGCGGCGAGCAGCGCGGCGACCTCCGCCACGGCGTCCTCGTCGCCGGAGAGCACCACGGACTCGGGCCCGTTGACGGCGGCGACGGACACACCGTCCCGCAGCAGCGGCACGACGTCATTTTCTGTCACCTGAACGGCGACCATGGAGCCGCCGGAAGGCAGCTCTTGCATGAGCCGCCCGCGGGCGGCCACCAGGGTGCAGGCGTCGGCGAGGGAGAGCACCCCCGCCACGTGCGCGGCGGCGAGTTCGCCGATGGAGTGCCCCGCCAGGTAGTCGGGGCGCACGCCGAGCGACTCCACGAGCCGGTACAGGGCGACCTCGACGGCGAACAGCGCGGGCTGGGTGTAGCCGGTCTCGTCGAGCAGCGCGGCCTCGTCGCTGCCGGGCTCCGCGAACACCAGCTCCGCGAGCGGCCGTTCGAGGTGCACGTCGAGGTGGGCCGCCACCGCGTCGAAGGCGTCCGCGAACACCGGGAAGCGACCGTACAGCTCCCGGCCCATCCCGGCGTACTGGCTGCCCTGCCCGGTGAAGAGGAACGCCAGCGGCGTGCCGCCGTCGGCATGTCCTGGGCCCCGTACGAGGCCCGCGGCGGGCTCCCCTTCGCGCAGCGCGGCGAGGCCGCGGCGCAGGTCCTCGGTGTCCTCGGCGACGACGGCGGCGCGCTGTTCGAGCCCGGCCCTGCCGAGCGCGGCGGCGCGCGCGACGTCGACCAGCGCGAGGGACGCGGCCTCCGGCTCCGCCAGCAGGTCGAGCAGCCCGGCGGCGGCGGCCCGCAGCGCCTCCTCGCCGCGCGCGGACAGCAGCACCGGCACCGCGCCGACGGGCGTGCCCGCGGCGCCCGCCCGGCCGTCCGCCGGCTCCTCGGGTACGGGGGCCTGTTCTGCGGGGGCCTGTTCGAGGATGACATGGGCGTTGGTGCCGCTGATCCCGAAGGACGAGACACCGCCGCGGCGCGGGCGGGCGGCGTCGGGCCAGTCCTGCCGCGCGGTGAGCAGTTCGACGCTGCCCGCGGTCCAGTCGACGTGGGTGGTGGGCCGGTCCACGTGCAGGGTCGCGGGCAGCACGCCGTGCCGCAGCGCCTGCACCATCTTGATGATCCCGGCGACGCCCGCGGCGGCCTGGGTGTGCCCGATGTTGGACTTCACCGAGCCCAGCAGCAGCGGCCGTTCACGGTCCTGCCCGTAGGTGGCGAGCAGCGCCTGCGCCTCGATGGGGTCGCCGAGCGGGGTCGCGGTGCCGTGCGCCTCGACGGCGTCGACGTCGGCAGCGGCGAGCCCAGCGGTGGCCAGTGCGGCGCGGATGACGCGCTGCTGGGAAGGGCCGTTGGGCGCGGTGAGGCCGTTGGAGGCGCCGTCCTGGTTCATGGCGCTGCCGCGTACCACCGCGAGCACCGGGTGCCCGGCCCGGCGCGCGTCGGAAAGGCGCTCCACCAGTACGACACCGGCGCCCTCGGAGAGGGTCATGCCGTCGGCCGCCTCCGCGAACGCGCGCGAGCGGCCGTCGGGGGACAGTCCGCGCTGGCGGCTGAAGCCGATGAAGCTGGTCAGCGAACTCATCACGGCGACACCACCGGCGAGCGCGAGGCTGCTCTCGCCCGAGCGCACCGACTGGCACGCCAGGTGCAGCGCCACCAGCGAGGAGGAGCAGGCGGTGTCCAGGGTGACGGCGGGCCCTTCGAGCCCGAGGAGGTAGTTGACCCGGCCCGACAGCACGCTGGAGGACGACCCCGTCATCAGGTAGGCGCCCGCGCCGTCCGCCGAACCGTCGGCGCCGTAGCCCTGGTAGCTGGCGCCGACGAACGTGCCCGTCCTGCTGCCGCGCAGCGACTCGGGGTCGACCCCGGCCCGCTCGACGGCCTCCCACGCGGTCTCCAGCAGCAGCCGCTGCTGCGGGTCCATGGCCACCGCCTCGCGCGGCGAGATCCCGAAGAAACCGGCGTCGAAGTCGGCGGCGCCCGCGACGAATCCGCCGCGCATCACATAGGTGGTGTCGGGCGCGTCCGGGTCGGGGTCGTAGGCGGCGGCGATGTCCCAGCCGCGGTCGGCGGGGAACTCGGAGGTGGCGTCGGTGCCGCCGAGCACGAGCCGCCACAGGTCCTCGGGCGAGCCCACGCCGCCGGGGAAGCGGCAGGCCATGCCGACGATCGCGACGAGGTCGTCGTCGGTGGCGGCGGTGGCGGACGCGGGCGGCGCCGCCACCGCGGCGGTGGTGTCCCCCGGCTCCCCCGTGCCGAGTTCACCGGCGATGAACGCGGCGAGCGCGACCGGCGTCGGATGGTCGAAGACCAGGGTGGCGGGCAGCTTGAGCCCGGTGCCGCGGGCGAGCCTGTTGCGCAGGTCGACCGCGGTGACGGAGTCGAAGCCGACGTCGCGGAACGCCCGCCGCTCCGGCAGCGCCTCGGCCGAGGAGTGGCCGAGCACGGCCGCCGCCTCGGTGCGCACCAGGTCAAGGAGGGTGCGGCGGCGCTCCGCGGGCGGCAGCGCGCGGAGCTGCGCGCCCAGGCCGCTGCCGCCGCCCTGCTCGTCGGGCGCCGCCTCCCGCAGCCGCGCCACCTCGGGCACCTCGTCGAAGAGGGTGGTCCCGCGGGCGGCGCTGAACACCGGGTAGTAGCGCTGCCAGTCCATGTCGGACACCGCGAGCGCGGTCTCGTCGTCGGCGAGCGCCTGCCCGAGCGCGCTCATCGCGAGGCCGGACTCCAGGTAGACGAGGCCGCTGCGCAGCACGCCGAACGGGTCGCGGTCGCCGATGCGGACGTCGTCGGGCCACTTGCCCCAGTGCAGCGACAGGGCGTGCGCGCCGCGGGCGCGGCGGGCCGCGGCGAGCGTCGCGAGCGCGGCGTTCGCCGACACGTAGGCGCCATGGTCGCCGCTGCCCCACATACCGGCGATGGAGGAGTACATGACGAAGACGTCGAGGTCGTCGCCGAGGAGTTCGTCGAGGTTGCGGGCGCCCGCCACCTTGGCGTGCGCCACCAGCGAGAACTCTTCGAGTGACATGGTGTCGAGGCGGCCGAGGCGGATCACCGCGGCGGCGTGCACCACGCCCCGCACGGTACGGCCCTGGCCGCCGAGTTCTTCGAGGAGCGCGCGCAGCGCCGCACGGTCGGCGACGTCGCAGCGGACCACCTCGGCGCGGGCGCCGAGCGCGTCGAGTTCCGCGACGAGTTCGGCCATGCCGGGCGCGTCGTGGCCCGTCCTGCTGGTGAGGACGATGTCCTCGGCGCCCGCCTCGGCGAGCCAGCGCGCCAGGTCGGGCCCGATGGTGCCGGTGCCGCCGGTGACGAGGGTGGTGCCGCGGGGCCGCCAGGGGGTGCCCTGGCCGCCCTCGCCCGGGCGTGCCCGTACGACGCGGCGGGTGAGGACGCCCGCGGGGCGCACCGCCACCTGGTCCTCGCCCGCGCCGCCGGTGAGCACGGCGGCGAGCCGTCCCCCGGCCCGCCCGTCGAGTTCCCCGGGCAGGTCCACGGTGCCGCCGATGAGCGACGGGTGTTCCAGCGCGGCCGTCCACGCGACGCCCATGGTCTGGGCCTGCGCGGGCCGCAGCGCCCGGTCGGCGGGTCCTGTGGCGACGGCGCCCCTGGTGAGGAACCAGAGCGGCGCGGCGGTCTCCAGGGCGCCGAGCGCGGCCACCAGCCGCAGGCTCAGCGCGAGGCCGAGCGGCAGCGCGGGGAAGCGCTCCGAGTGGTCCTCGGCGAACGCGAGGAGCGACACGATCCCGGTGGGCGCGGCGCCGTCGTCCCCGGCGGCGAGCGCGTCGCCGAGCGCGCGGGCGAGTTCGTCCGGCTCGACGTGGGACTCGTCCAGGGTGAGGGTGCGCACCGTGGCGCCCGCGCGGGTCAGCGCGTCCAGCACGTCCCGGCCCGTGTCGCCCGGCGCGGCGGCGGTGATGACCAGCCAGTCCCCGGTGAGGACCCCGGCGGGCAGGTGGGCGAGCGGCCGCCACGCCACCCGGTAGCGCCAGGAGTCGACGCGCGAGCGCTGCGCGCGCTCCCTGCGCCAGGACGTCAGCGCGGGCAGCACCGCGGCGAGCGACGCGGAGTCGACGTGCAGGCTGCTGGTGAGCGCCGCCAGGTCGGCACGCTCGACCGCGTCCCAGAACTGCGCGTCCTCGGCGCTCCCCGCACTGACCGGGGCGGCCGGGGTGAGCCAGTACCGCTCGTGCTGGAAGGCGTACGTGGGCAGCGGGACCCGGCGCGCGCCGGGGAAGAAGCCGGTCCAGTCCACCGGCAGGCCCCGGGTGTACGCCTCGGCGAGCGATCCCGCGAACCGGTCCATGCCGCCGTCGTCGCGGCGCAGGGTGCCGGTGGCGAGGGCGGGCTCGCCGGTCTCCTCCAGGGTGTCCGCGATCGCCATGGTGACCACGGGGTGCGAGCTGACCTCGATGAACGCCCGGTGCCCCGAGGCGGCCAGCGCCTCGACGGCCTGGTGGAAGCCGACGGTGCCGCGCAGGTTGCGGTACCAGTAGTCGGCGTCGAGCGCGGGCTCGGCGATCCAGTCGCCGACGACGGTCGAGTAGAACGGCACCCGGGGGCGGCGCGGTGTGACCGGCGCCAGCTCGCGCAGCAGGATGTCGTACAGCGACTCGACGTGTGCCGAGTGCGAGGCGTAGTCCACGGCGATGGTGCGGACCCTGGCGCCGGTCGCGGCGGCGCGCGCGGACATCTCCTCCAGGGCCTCGGGGTCGCCGGAGACCACGGCGGAGCGCGGGCCGTTGACGGCGGCGAGCGACAGCCGCCCGCCCCAGTCGGCGAGCAGCGCGGTCAGCTCGTCGGCGGGCATGCCGACGGACACCATGCCGCCGCGCCCGGCGAGTTCCGCGCCGATGGCGCGGCTGCGCAGCGCCACCACGCGGGCGGCGTCGGCGAGCGAGAGGGCGCCGGAGACACAGGCGGCGGCGATCTCGCCCTGGGAGTGCCCGACGACGGCGTCGGGCTCGACGCCGTGCGCCCGCCACAGTTCTGCGAGCGCCACCATCACCGCGAAGGACGCGGGCTGCACCACGTCGACCCGGTCCTGCACCTCGGGCGGTGCCTCGCCGCGCAGCACCTCGGTCAGCGACCAGTCGGTGTACTCGCTGAGCGCGGCGGCGCACTCGGCGATCCGCTCCGCGAACACCGGGGACTCGGCGAGCAGCCGCGCGCCCATCCCGGCCCACTGCGAGCCCTGTCCGGGGAACACGAACACGGTCCTGCCGTCCACGTCCGCGGTGCCGCTGACGACATCGCGCGAGGCGGCGCCCTCGGCGAGCGCCCGCAGCGCGGCGGCGCGCGCGTCGGCGCCCGCGCCGAGTACCACGGCACGCTGCTCGAACCGCTCGCGGTCCCGCACGAGGGAGAGGCCGATGTCCGCCGCGCCGGGCACCTGACCGGCCGTGGCGGCCGGTGCGGTGGGCTCGGTGGATGCGGTGGATGCGGTGGGCGCCGCCGACGCGTCGAGGTGTGCGAGCAGTCGCCCGGCGTTGTCCCGTACGGCGGCCTCGCCGCGCCCGCCGAGCACCCACGGCACCACCGCGGTGTCCAGGACCGCCCGGGGCCCGGTCTCCTCGGGCTCCTCGGAGATGTCGGCGGCCGGTGGCTCCCCGGTGTCCGCGGCCGGGTCCGCGAGTACATCGCCCGCCTCCATGACGACGTGCGCGTTGGTGCCGCTGACGCCGAACGAGGACACGCCCGCGCGGCGCGGGCGGCCGGTCCCGGGCCACGCCTCGTTGCGGGTGAGCAGTTCCACCGCGCCCGCGGTCCAGTCGACGTGCGACGACGGCGCGTCCACGTGCAGCGTGCTGGGCAGCATCCCGTGCCGCAGCGCCAGCGCCATCTTGATGACCCCGGCGACGCCCGCGGCGGCCTGGGTGTGCCCGATGTTGGACTTCACCGAGCCCAGCAGCAGCGGCCGTTCACGCTCCTGCCCGTACGTGGCCAGCAACGCCTGCGCCTCGATCGGATCACCCAGCGTGGTACCGGTGCCGTGCGCCTCCACCGCGTCCACCTCGGCGGGCGCGAGGCCCGCGTTGGCGAGCGCCTGCCTGATGACGCGCTGCTGGGAAGGACCGTTGGGCGCGGTCAGGCCGTTGGAGGCGCCGTCCTGGTTGACCGCGGAGCCCCGTACCACCGCGAGCACGTCGTCGCCGTCGCGGCGCGCGTCGGAGAGCCTGCGCACCACAAGGACGCCCACGCCCTCGCCCCAGTTGGTGCCGTCCGCGGCCTCCGCGAACGCCTTGCAGCGGCCGTCGGTGGCCATGCCGCCCTGGCGGGTGAACTCGACGAAGCTGTCCGGGGTCGCCATCAGGGTGACACCGCCGACGAGCGCGAGGTCGCACTCGCCCTGCCCGAGCGCCTGCCCGGCCAGGTGCAGCGCGACCAGCGACGACGAGCACGCGGTGTCGACGGTCATCGCGGGCCCTTCGAGGCCCAGGGTGTACGAGAGCCGCCCGGACAGCACGCTCGCGGAGATCCCGGTGGCGGCGTGCCCGCCGACGTCCTCCTGCGCGGAGTGCACCAGGTTCGCGTAGTCCTGCCCGTTGGTGCCCATGAAGACACCGGACTGGCTGCCGCGCAGCGACGCGGGGGTGATGCCCGCGCGCTCCAGCGCCTCCCAGGACACTTCGAGCAGCAGCCGCTGCTGCGGGTCCATCACCAGGGCCTCGCGGGGCGAGATCCCGAAGAACGACGCGTCGAAGCCCCCGGCGTCCGCGAGGAAGCCGCCCTGGCTGGTGTCGACGTGCGCCTGCCCGTCGCCGAGCAGCGCGTCGAGGTCCCAGCCGCGGTCGGTGGGGAAGCTGCCGATGCCGTCGCCGCCGTCGAGCAGCAGCCGCCAGAAGTCGTCGGGGGTGCGGACGTCGCCGGGGAAGCGGCAGGCCATGCCGACGATCGCCAGCGGTTCGCCCACGCCGCCGCCGTGTGCGCGCACCGCGGCGGCCTCGGCCTCCTCGCCGAGCAGCAGCGTCACCAGGTGCTCGGCGAGCACCCGGGGCGTGGGGAAGTCGAAGACCAGCGCCGCCGGAAGCTGAAGGCCCGTCAGTTCGCCCAGCAGATTGCGCAGTTCGACCGCGGTGAGGGAGTCGAAGCCGAGGTCCCTGAACGCCTTCTCGGCGCCGATCGAGCCCGCGCCCGGGTAGCCGAGCACCCCCGCCGCGTGCGCGCGTACGAGTTCGAGGACGAGCGCGGTGCGGCGCGCCTGCGGCGCCTCGCGCAGCCGCGCCCGCAGTTCCGCGCCGGGCGCGGCACCGGACAGGGCGGCGGCGCGGGCCGCGTCCAGGAGGTCGGCGGCGCCCGGCAGTTCCGCCCAGACCCGGCTGGGCCGTACGGCCACCATGGCGGCGAGCCACCGTTCGAGCCTGATGTCGGCGACCACCGCGGTGGCGGCGGGCTCGGTGACGACCCGGCCGAACACCGACAGCGCGAGCGCCGGGTCCATGGGGGCCATGCCGGTGCGTTCGCCGCGCTCCCCCGCCGCGGCGTCCGCCGCCATGCCGTCGCCCGCCCACGCGCCCCAGGCGATGGAGGTGGCGGCGAGCCCGGCGGCGGCGCGGCGGGCGGCGAGCGCGTCGAGCATGGCGTTGGCCGCCGCGTAGTTGGCCTGCCCCGGGCTGCCCACGGTGCCCGCCACCGAGGAGAACAGCGCGAACACATCGAGGCCGGCGTCCCTGGTCAGCTCGTCGAGGACCAGCGCGGACGCCACCTTGGCGCGGAACACGCCCGCGAAGCGCTCCGGGGTGAGCCCGGAGAGCATGCCGTCGTCGACCACGCCCGCGGTGTGCACCACCGCGGTCAGCGGCCGGTCGTCCGGCAGCCCCGCGAGCAGCCGCCGCATCGCGTCGCGGTCGGCCGCGTCGGCGGCGGCGACGGTGACCTCGGTGCCCGCCGCGGTCAGGTCGGCGGCCAACTCGGCGGCGCCTGGCGCCTCCTGGCCGCGCCTGCTGACCAACAGCAGGTGCGGGGCGCCGCGTCGGGCGAGGTCGCGCGCCACCCGGGCGCCGAGCGCGCCGGTGCCGCCGGTGACGAGCACGGTGCCGGTGGGCGCCCAGGGGGTGCCCGTGTCGAGCGCCGCCACGGAGGTGCCCGCGGTGGTCAGCCTGCGGCCGTGGCTGCCGCCGTCCCTGACCGCGACCTGGTCCTCGCCGTCGGCGCTGCCGAGCGCGGCGACCAGCAACGCCCCGTGCCGCTCGGTGAGTTCGGCGGGCAGGTCGACGAGGCCGCCGAAGGCGCGCGGCGACTCCAGCGCCGCCACCCGCCCGAGGCCCCACACCGCCGCCTGCGCGGGCCGCGGTGTCTCGCCCTCGGTGGCGGCGACCGCCTCCCGGGTGAGCAGCCACAGCGGGGCGTCGATCCCGGCGTCCGCGAGCGCCTGGAGCAGCCCGGCGTTCCCGAGGACCCCGGCGGGCACGCCGCCCGCGCCGTCTTCGCCGTCCGCGTCGTCCATGCCATCCGCGCCATGTACGTCGTCCGCCCCGGTGTCGGCGAGCGCGAGCAGCGAGACCACACCCGCGACCGGCCCGGCGCCACCGGCCGCGTCGGCCGGGTGCGCGGCGTCGGCGGCGGCGTCATCGGCATCGTCGGCATACGCCCGCAGCAGCGAGGCGAGCGCGGTGCGGTCGGCTGCCACCGCCGCGTCCACCGGCAGCGGTACGGGCTCCGCGCCGCCCGCGGCCAGCGCGGCGAGCACCGTCTGTGCCCAGGCGCCGCCGCCGTCGGCGGGCAGCACGGCGAGCCAGCGCCCTGTGAGGCCGCTGCCCGACTGGTCGAGCGCGGTCCAGCCCTCCCGGTAGCGCAGCGCGTCGGCCGCGGAGCGCTCCCTGCGCCTGCCGCGCCATGCGGTGAGCGCGGGCACCATCGCGGCGACCGTGTCCTGGTCGAGGTCGAGCCCGGCCGCGAGGGTGTCGAGGTCGCTCTGCTCGACGGCGGCCCAGAACGCGGCGTCCACCGGGTCGCCGCCGCCGGTCCCCGCGCCCGTCCTGGAGCGCTTCGGCCAGTAGCGGTCGTGCTGGAAGGCGTACGTGGGCAGTTCGACGCGGCGCGGCGCCGTACCGGCGAACTGGGCGCGCCAGTCCACCGGCACACCGGCCACGTGCAGCCGGGCGAGGGCGGCGGGCCATGCGGCGGCCTCGCCGCGGTCCTTGCGGAGCGCGGCGACGGCGGTGGCCTCGGGCACGCACGCGGCGGCGAGCGCGGCGAGCACCCCGCCGGGACCGAGTTCGAGAACGGTGTCGACACCGGCGTCCCGCAGCGCGGCAAGACCGTCGGCGAACCGCACCGCCTCGCGGACGTGCCGCACCCAGTAGCCGGGTTCGGCCACGAGCCCCGGTTCCGCCACGTGTCCCGTCAGGTTGGACAGCAGCGGAAGGCGGGGCTCGTGGAACTGGAGGCCCGCGACGGCGGCGCGGAAGTCGTCGAGCATGGGGTCCATCAGCGGCGAGTGGAACGCGTGCGACACCCGCAGGCGGCTGGTCCTGCGGCCCTGGGCGCGCAGCTTGTCCGTGACCGACTCCACGGCCCCTGCCTCGCCCGACACCACCACGGACGCGGGCCCGTTGACCGCGGCGACCGACACACCGTCGGACAGCAGCGGCAGCACCTCGGCCTCGGTCGCCTCCACCGCGACCATCGCACCGCCCCCCGGCAGCGCCTCCATCAGCCTGGCCCTGGCCGACACCAGCGCACACGCGTCCGCGAGGGACAGCACCCCGGCGACGTGCGCCGCGGTCACCTCGCCGATGGAGTGCCCGCCGACGTACTCGGGCCGCACCCCGACCGACTCCGCGAGCCGGAACAGCGCCACCTCCACCGCGAACAGCGCGGGCTGCGCCCACCCCGTGCGGTTCAGCACCTCGGCATCGTCGCCCCACACCACGTCACGCAGCCCGCCGAAGTAGCGCAGCACCTCGTCGAACGCCGCCGCGAACACCGGGTAACGGCCGTACAACTCCCGCCCCATACCCAGCCGTTGGGACCCCTGCCCGGAGAACACCACCCCCAGGCGACGACGCCCCACGGCCTCCCCGCGCGCCACCTCGACCACACCGTCCGCGGACGCGAGCAGCACCGCGCGGTGCGGGAAGAGCGAGCGGTCGAGCAGGGACCAGCCGACGTCGACGGGCGACAGGTCGCGCGCGGCGTCCCGCAGCCGCGCGAGCTGCCCGTCGAGGGCGGCATCCGACTTCGCGGACACCACCCACGGCACCACGTCGGGCACGATGTCAGGCTCCGCCGGGTCGGGCACGACGATGCCGGCGGGCTGCTCCACGATGACATGGGCGTTGGTGCCGCTGAGCCCGAACGAGGAGACCGCGGCGCGGCGCGGGCGGTCGACGGCGGGCCACGCGGTGTTGTCCGCGACGAGTTCGACGGCCCCTGCCGACCAGTCGACGTGCGTCGACGGCTCGTCGACGTGCAGCGTCCTCGGCACGACGCCGTGCCGCATCGCCATCACCATCTTGATGATGCCCGCGACACCCGCGGCGGCCTGGGTGTGCCCGATGTTGGACTTCACCGAGCCGAGCAGCAGCGGCCGTTCACGGTCCTGCCCGTAGGTGGCCAGCAGCGCCTGCGCCTCGATGGGGTCGCCGAGGGTGGTGCCGGTGCCGTGTCCCTCGACCACGTCCACGTCGGCGGCGCCGAGCCGGGCGGCGGCCAGCGCCTGCCGGATGACACGCTGCTGGGAAGGGCCGTTGGGCGCGGTCAGGCCGTTGGAGGCGCCGTCGGAGTTGACGGCGGAGCCGCGTACCACCGCGAGGATCGGGTGGCCGCCCCGGAGCGCGTCCGACTGCCGCTCCAGCAGCAGCATACCGGCGCCCTCGCCCCAGCCGACGCCGTCGGCCGACTCGGCGAACGAGCGGCAGCGGCCGTCGGGGGAGAGCCCGCGCTGGCGGGAGAACTCCACGAACGCCATCGGGGTGGACATCACCGTCACACCGCCCGCGAGCGCGAGGGAGCACTCGCCCGCGCGCAGCGCCTGCATCGCCCAGTGCAGCGCCACCAGGGAGGAGGAGCAGGCGGTGTCGATGGTGACCGCGGGGCCTTCGAGCCCGAGCGCGTACGCGACCCGGCCGGAGGCGATGCTCATGGAGGTGCCGCTGCCCTGGATGCCCTCGAAGTCCTTGCCGCCGAGGAGCGTGCTGTAGTCGTTGTACATGACACCGGCGAACACACCGGTACGGCTGCCGCGCTGCGCCACCGGGTCGATCCCGGCGCGCTCGAACGCCTCCCACGCCACTTCGAGCAGCAGCCGCTGCTGGGCGTCGGTGGCCAGCGCCTCGCGTGGGCTCATCCCGAAGAACTGCGGGTCGAAGTCGGCGGCGTCCCTGAGGAACCCGCCGGAGCGCGCGTACGAGGTGCCCTGGTGGTCCGGGTCGGGGTGGTAGAGCGCGTCGACGTCCCAGCCGCGGTCCGCGGGGAACCCGGTGACCATGTCGGTGCCCTGGCTGACCAGCCGCCACAGGTCGTCGGGGCCCGCGACGCCGCCGGGGTAGCGGCAGGCCATGCCCACGATGACGATCGGGTCGTCGTCGGACGCGACGGCGGCGGCCGCCACCGGGGCGGCCTCGGCGGTGCCGAAGAGTTCGTCGTAGAGGTAGTCGGCGAGCGGGGTGACGGCCGGGTAGTCGAAGACGGTGGTGGCGGGCAGCCTGAGCCCGGTGACGGCGCCGAGCCGGTTGCGCAGCTCCACCGAGGTCATGGAGTCGAAGCCGAGGTCGCGGAACGGGCGGTCCGCCTCGACGGCGGCCTCGTCGTGCCCGAGCACCGCGGCCACCTGCGCCCGCACCAGGTCGAGGAGGGTCTGTCTGCGCCCAGGGTCCGGCATCCTGGCCAGCCGGTCCACCAGCCCGTTACCGGTGCCCGAGCGGGCCGCGGCGCGCCGCGCCGGGGTCCTGACCAGGCCGCGCAGCAGCGGCGGTACGGCGCCCCTGGCGCGCAGCGCGGCCAGGTCGAGCGGCACCGGGAGCAGGGCGGCGCGGCCGGTGGCGAGGGCGGCGTCGAAGAGGGCGGTGCCCTCCTCGGGGCCCACCGGGGGCAGCCCCGCGCGGCGCAGCCGCTCCACGTCGGCGTCCCCGAGGGTGCCGGTCATCCCTGCGGCCCTGGACCAGGCGCCCCAGGCGAGGGAGGCGGCGGGCAGGCCCTCGGCGGCCCGGTGGGCGGCGAGCGCGTCGAGGAAGGCGTTGCCCGCCGCGTAGTTGGCCTGCCCCGCGCTGCCGAGGGTTCCGGCCAGCGAGGAGAAGAGGACGAACGCGTCGAGGTCGCGGTCCCTGGTCAGCTCGTGCAGCCGCCAGGCGGCGTCCGCCTTCGCCGCCAGCACCGTGTCGAGGCGCTGTGGGGTGAGCGAGGTGACGACGCCGTCGTCGAGGACGCCCGCGGTGTGCACGACGGCGGTGACATGGTGCGCGTCGAGGAGCGCGGCGAGCTGGTCGGCGTCGGTGACGTCGCAGGCCACCGCGCGCGCGTCGGCGCCGAGTCCGGCGAGTTCCGCGACGAGTTCCGCGGCGCCCGGCGCCTCGGGTCCCCGCCTGCTGACCAGCAGCAGCCCGCGCACCCCGTGCGCGGCGGCGAGGTGTCTTGCGACGATGCCGCCGAGCCCGCCGGTGCCCCCGGTGACGAGGACGAGCCCGTCGCCCGGCCACCGCTGCGGCCGGTCCCCGAGGGGCACCCGGGCGAGCCTGGGCGCGGCGGGCCTTCCGGCGCGCAGCGCGAGTTCCGGTTCGTCCGCGCCGTACAGGGCGGGCAGGACGGCGGCGATCCCGGCGGCGCGGGCGTCGGCGCCGTCACCGGTGCCCGGGTCGAGGTCGAGCAGCGCGAACGCGCCGGGGTTCTCCGCTGCGGCGGAGCGCACCAGGCCCCACACCGCGGCGCCTGGCAGCCCCTCGGCGGTGGCGGGGCCGGTGGCGCCGCGGGTGACGAAGGCGAGCCTGCTGCCGCCGAGGCGGGGCTCCGCCAGCCACTGCTGGACCAGGTCGAGGGCGGCGGCGGTGAGCGCGTGGGCGCGCGCCGCGGGGTCGTCGCCCGGCGCGGGGAGCGCGGCGGTGTCCACCAGGACGAGCCGGGGCGGCCCGGCGCCGTCCCCCGCGGTGAGGTCGGCGGGCCGTGCGACGGCGGTGGCGCCGAGCGCGGCGGCGAGGTCCCCGGCGCCGAGCACCGCGAGGTCGTCGGCGGCGGGCATGGGCCAACTGCCGTCGAGGGGCACCCAGTCGACGCCGAACAGGGCACCGGCGGCGGCGTCGGCCGCGGGCGCGTCCGGCCCGGCGGGGCGCACCGTCAGCGACTCGACGGAGGCGACGGGCGCGCCCGACTCGTCGGCGACGGCGAGCGACACGGTGTCGTCGCCGAGCGGCGAGATCCGCACCCGTACCGCCGTGGCGCCGGTGGCGTGCAGCGTCACGCCCTCCCAGGCGAACGGCAGCGCGCCGCGCCCGGCACCGGGCAGCTCCGCGAACGCGAGGGCGTGCAGCACCGCGTCGAGCAGCGCCGGGTGCACCCCGAAGGTGTCGGGCTCCACCCCGTCCGGCAGGGCGACCTCGGCGAACACCTCGCCGCCGTGCCGCCGTGCCGAGGTCAGGCCGCGGAAGGCGGGCCCGTATCCGAAGCCGTCGGCGGCCAGCCGCTCGTAGAGCCCCGTGAGGTCCACGGGCTCCCCCGCCGGGGGCCACTCGTCGGTGTCGAACGGCAGCGCACGGCCGCCCGCCGCGAGCAGCCCCGTGGCGTGCGGGGTCCACGGCAGGTCGTCGGCGGCGTCCAGGCGCGAGTAGACGGTGACGGGGCGGCGCCCGCCCTCGTCGGCTGCGCCGATCCACAGTTGTACCTGCACACCGCCCTGCTCGGGCAGGACGAGCGGTGCGGCGAGCGTCAGGTCCTCGACGCGGTCGCAGCCGACCTCGTCGCCCGCGCGCACCGCGAGTTCGAGGAACGCGGTGCCGGGCAGCAGCAGTTGCCCGCCGACCCGGTGGTCGGCGAGCCAGGGGTGGGTGCGCAGCGAGAGGCGCCCGGTCAGCAGCACCCCGTCGGCCCCGGCGAGCGACACCGCGGCCGCCAGCAGCGGGTGGTGTGCGGCGCCGAGGCCCGCGGCGGCCGGGTCGGTGGCGGTGTGCCCGCCGCGCGGCCAGTACCTGCGGTGCTGGAAGGCGTAGGTGGGCAGTTCGACGGCGGAGTCGGTACGGGCGCCGGTACCGGCGAAGTACGCGGGCCAGTCGACCGGGACCGCGCCCAGGTAGAGGCCGGCGACGGCCTCGGCGAAGGCGGCGGCCTCGGGGCGCTTGGCGTGGCCGGCGGCGATGACGACGGGTTGCGCGCCCTCCGGAAGGCAGTCGGCGACCATCGCGGAGAGCACCGCGTCGGGGCCGAGTTCCAGGTAGGCGGTGACCCCGTGCTCGTGCAGCAGGCGCACCCCGTCAGCGAAGCGGACCTCGCGGCGTACGTGCTCCACCCAGTAGTCGGGCGAGGTGACACGCTCCACGGCGGCCTGGGCGCCGTCGACGTTCGACACCAGCGGGATCAGCGGCGCGGTGCGGGTGAGTCCGGCGGCGACCGCCCGGAACTCCGCAAGCATCGGGTCCATCAGCGGGGAGTGGAAGGCGTGGCTCACCCGCAGCCGCCGGGTCCTGCGGCCGAGCGCGGCGAAGTGCGCGGCGACGGCGTCCACCGCGGCGCGCTCCCCCGACACCACCGTGGCGGTGGGCCCGTTGACCGCGGCGAGCGCCACCCCCTCGGTCAACAGCGGCGCCACTTCGTCCTCTGCCGCCTCAAGGGCGACCATGGCGCCGCCGGAGGGCAGCGCCTGCATGAGCCGCCCGCGTGCCGCGACCAGGGTGGCCGCGTCCGCGAGCGAGAACACCCCGGCGACGTGCGCGGCGGCGAGTTCGCCCACGGAGTGCCCGGCGAGGAAGTCGGGGCGCACCCCCAGCGACTCCACGAGCCGGTACAGGGCGACCTCGACGGCGAACAGCGCGGGCTGCGCGTACGCGGTGCGTTCGAGTGCGGCGGCGTCCTCGCCCCACATCACGTCGAGCAGCGGGCGCGGCAGGTGCGGGGTGAACGCGGCGGCGCTCTCGTCGAGGGCGCGGGCGAACACCGGGAACCTGGCGTGCAGCGCGCGGCCCATCTCCAGGCGCTGCGCGCCCTGCCCGGTGAACAGCACCGCCAGCTTGGGGCGGCCCCGTGCCACCGAGGTGCGCGCGGCGGAGGGCTCGCCCGCGGCGAGCGCGGCGAGCGCGGTGCGCAGCGCACCCGTGTCCTCGGTGACCAGCGCGGCCCTGTGGTCGAGCGCGGCACGCCCGGTGGCCAGCGCGTACGCCGTGTCCCGCAGGGCGTCGGCGGCGGTGTCCCCCGCGGGAAGGGCGTCGAGCAGCCGTCCGGCCTGGGCGCGCAGCGCCTCGGCGGTGCGCGCGGACACCACGAGGGGCACGGGGCCCGCCTGGACCGCCGCCGGGGCGTCGGGCTCCCCGTCGGCGGGGGGTGCCTGCTCGATGACGGTGTGCGCGTTGGTGCCGCTGATGCCGAACGAGGACACGGCGGCGAGCCGCGGCCGCCCGGTGTCGGGCCAGGGCTGGTTCTCGGTCAGCAGTTGTACGGTCCCCGCCGACCAGTCCACATGGCTCGACGGTGTGTCGACGTGCAGGGTCCTCGGCAGCACACCGTGCCGCATCGCCATGACCGTCTTGATGACCCCGGCGACGCCCGCGGCGGCCTGGGTGTGGCTGATGTTGGACTTCACGGAGCCGAGCAGCAGCGGCCGTTCGCGGTTTTTGCCGTAGGTGGCCAGCAGCGCCTGCGCCTCGATGGGGTCGCCGAGCGCGGTGCCCGTGCCGTGCGCCTCCACCGCGTCGATCTGGTCGGCGGAGACCCGGGCGTTGATCAGCGCCTGCTCGATCACCCGCTGCTGGGAGGGGCCGTTGGGCGCGGTGAGGCCGTTGCTTGCGCCGTCCTGGTTGACGGCGGAGCCGCGTACCACCGCGAGCACCCGGTGCCCGTTGCGGCGCGCGTCGCAGAGCCGTTCGAGGACGAGCACACCGACGCCCTCGGCCCACCCCGTGCCGTTGGCGGAGTCCGAGAAGGAGCGGCAGAAGCCGTCCTCGGCGAGCCCGCCCTGGCGCCCGAACTCGGAGAACGTCACCGGGCTCGACATCACGGTGATGCCGCCCGACAGCGCGAGCGAGCACTCGCCTGAGCGCAGCGACTGGGCGGCCAGATGCAGGGTGACGAGCGACGACGAGCAGGCGGTGTCGACGGTGACGGCGGGCCCGTAGGTGCCGAAGAGGAAGGCGAGCCGCCCGGACAGCACGCTGTTGGCGCCGCCGGTGAGCTGGAACCCCGCCACGTCGTCGTCGGGCCCGAGGGCGTACTGGTGCCCCATCGACCCGATGAACATGCCGGTCCTGCTGCCCTTGACCGAGTGCGGGTCCACCCCGGCGCGCTCGAACGCCTCCCAGGACGCCTCAAGGAGCACCCGCTGCTGGGGCTCCATCGCCAGCGCCTCGCGGGGCGAGATCCCGAAGAAGTCGGCGTCGAACTCGGCCGCGTCCGCCAGGAAGCCGCCCGCGCTCGTGGCCTCGGTGGCCTCCTGCGCCAGCGCCCAGCCGCGGTCCCCGGGGAATCCGGTGACGCCGTGCCGACCCTCGACCACCATGTCCCACAGGTCCTCGGGGCTGCTCACCCCGCCCGGGTAACGGCAGCTCATGCCGATGATCGCGATGGGCTCCCGCTGCGCCGCCTCCAGCTCCCCGAGGTGCTGCTTGGTCCGTCGCAGATCGGCAGAGGCCCGCTTGAGGTAGTCACGGAGCTTCTGTTCGTTGTCCATCAACTCAAACCCATCTCGACGACGGCGCGGAACGCCGGGTGACGGCGGAAAGCGGGGATGACGCGGCGGCGGTCCGCACCGGCCGGGCGTCAGCCACGGTGTCCGGGGGCGGGCAGGCCGGCATACCGACTGGGGTCACACCGCATTACCTCCAGGGCGGCCGCGGGTCCGGACAGCGGGCACGGACCGGCAGCAGGCTGATGGACGACGATCAGACGGCGCTCAGTCTTCTCGGCCGGGGGTCCTGAATTCCCTAGTCCTGCCGAGACTTCGCCCTGGGTGCGTCGGCAGCGGGCAGTGTGCCCGTGCGGCGGGGTGTTGCGGGCCACGATGTCGTGTGCCTATCATTGTGATATCACTTTGCCAGCCGCGAGGGGCCGCCCCACACCCGGGGAGCGGGCGGGACGACGCGGCGGGCACCGCTGCCGGACCCCGGCCGCGGCCGCACACTCCGGCACCCGGCCGGACGGCCGCCGAGCCCGGAAGCGACCGGGAATCGCCACGAAGGAATGAGGGCCATGAGCGTCATCGAGATCACCAACCTGCGGAAGGAGTACGGCGACAAGGTCGCCGTCGACGACGTGTCGCTGAGCGTCGACCAGGGTGAGATCTTCGGCATCCTCGGCCGCAACGGCGCCGGCAAGACCACCACCGTCGAACTCCTCGCGGGCCTGCGCCACCGGGACGGCGGCAGCGTCAGGGTGCTCGGGCACGACCCGCAGACCGACACCCACGCGGTACGGATGAAGGTGGGCATCCAGCTCCAGGAGAGCGAGCTGGCCGACAAGATCCGGGTGCACGAGGCCCTGACGATGTGGACCTCGTTCTACCCGGACCCGGCCGACCCCGAGGAGCTGCTGCGCCTCCTGGACCTCACGGACAAGCGCAACACCCCGTTCAAGAAGCTCTCCGGCGGCCAGAAGCAGCGCCTGTCGATCGCGCTCGCGCTCATCGGCCGCCCCGAGGTGGCCATCCTGGACGAGCTGACGACGGGACTCGACCCGCAGGCGCGCCGCGACACCTGGTCGCTCATCGAGAGCATCAGGGACACCGGCGTGACCATCGTGCTGGTCACCCACTTCATGGAGGAGGCCGAGCGTCTCTGCGACCGGCTCGCCATCATCGAGCAGGGCCGGATCATCGCCGAGGACACCCCCGCGGGCCTGGTCTCCCAGGTCGACGCGGGCCAGCGCCTCAGGTTCCGCACCGAGAAGCCGCTGGACGACTCGCTGCTCGACCACCTCCCCGAGGTCACCTCGATCGAACACACCAAGTCCCAGGTCATCGTGGCCGGGACCGGCAACCTGCTCCAGGCCGTCAGCGCCGAGCTGGCGCGCCACGACATCACCGCGCTCGATCTGCGCGTGGAACAGACGAACCTCGAAGACGCCTTCGTCGCGCTCACCGGACGCGGGCTGCACGCCGGGGTCGGGGAGGCATCATGAAGGCACTCAGGGCGATGACCCTCGTCGAGATCAAACTCTTCCTGCGCGACCCGTACACCGCGCTCACCTCGATCCTGCTGCCCACCGTGCTGCTGATCGCGTTCGGGCTCATCCCGGGCACCTCCAAGGCCGACGACCAGTACGGCGGGCTGCGGTTCATCGACTACTGGGCGCCCTCGATGATCGTGATCACCGTCTCGGTGCTCGCCCTCCAGGCCCTGCCCACCTACGTGGCGACGTACCGCGAGAAGGGGGTGCTGCGCAGGATGTCCACCACCCCCGTGCACCCCACCAGGCTGCTGGCCGCGCAGCTCATCACCCAGTTCGCCGCCGCCGTGGTGGCGCTCGCGCTGATGCTGGTCGTCGGCTCCGTCGGCTTCGACGTCAAGATGCCGCAGCACCCGGCCGAGTTCGCGCTCGCCTACCTGCTGGGCATCGTCGCCCTGCTGACCCTCGGGCTGCTGGTGTCCTCCATCGCGCCCAGCGGCCGCGCCGCGTACGGCATCGGGCTGCTGCTCTTCTTCCCCACCATGTTCTTCGGCGGTGTGTACGTGCCCCGCTCGATCCTGCCCTCCGGGATCGCCGACATCGGCAACTACTTCCCGCCCAGCGTCCAGGCGCTCCAGGACTCCTGGACGGGCAGCGGCGTCCAGCCCCTCCACCTCGCCGTGATGGCGGTGTTCATCGTGGCCATCGGCGCCCTCGCGGGCAAGGTGTTCCGCTGGAGCTGACCAGACCCCCGGCACTCCCCCGGGCCGGGTAGGTGTCCGGGTGCGCACATCCCCTTCGTACGCACCCGGACACCCTGCGGACCCCGCGCGGGCCCACCCCCAACTCCGCTGCCCGCGCGGGGAATCGGCGGCCGGAACCGGCCGCTATGCTGACGTGACCTCCACTCGGCGCGGCGCACACACCGTGGCCCCGCCCCCGGGCACCGGCCTCACACCGGCCCCCGGCACCGGCACCCGAGTGCCCGCGAAACGCGAGGAAATCCCGTGAACAAGCCCATGGCGGCCACCGGCCGCGACGACGCACCCTGGGTGCGCCGCTTCCACCCCGCGGACACCCCACGCGCCCGGGTGGTCTGCTTCCCGCACGCGGGCGGCTCCGCGAGCTACTTCTTCCCGGTGTCGAAGGCGCTGGCGCCCTCGCTCGACGTGGTCTGCCTCCAGTACCCGGGGCGCCAGGACCGCAGGGCCGAGCCCTGCCTCGACACCCTCGACCAGTTCGCCGACCACGTCACCGAGGCGCTGGCGCCCTGGCGCGACCTGCCGCTGGTCTTCTTCGGACACAGCCTCGGCGCCGTCATCGCCTTCGAGACCGCCCGCAGGCTCCAGGCCGACGGCACGGAACTCGCCGCGCTCTTCGCCTCGGGGCGCCGCGGCCCCGCGACCGTGCGCGACGAGCGGGTGCACCTGCGCCCCGACGACGCGCTCGTCGCCGAACTGCGCAGCCTGAGCGGCACCGACGGCGCGGTCCTCGGCGACGAGGAGATCCTGCGCATGATCCTCCCCGCGGTGCGCAGCGACTACCGCGCCGTGGAGACCTACGAGTTCCGTGCGGGCGAGACCCTGCGCTGCCCCCTCACCGTGCTGGTCGGCGACGCCGACGAGAAGGTCACCCTCGACGAGGCGCGCACCTGGGAGCAGCACACCACCGGCCCGTTCCGGATGCGGGTGTTCCCCGGCGGCCACTTCTACCTCAACCACCACCAGGCCGAGATCCTCGACGCCCTCAGGGAGTCCGCGGCCACCGCCACCGCGTCCTGAACGCCCGACGCCCCCTGGAGCCGCCGTAGAGATCAGGACATCGCCTCTGCCGGACGCGCGTAGCCCCACCGCCCGCGTACGGTCGTACGGCCGAAGAACCCACAGGTCACCGGGGGGCGGCGGCGCCCTGATCAGCCGCCTCCGCGCGGCGGTCCCGGAACCAGGGATACGCAAGAATCGGCCAATACAACCTCTTGGGGAAGTAAAAAATTCACGGGAGGACCACGAGTCACATCCGGCCCATTAGCCACGAACTGCCACGTCATGACCGGTCGGTAGCTCCCGTGACCCACCGTCTCCCCCTCGGCACTCGATGTACACACCATCCGCCGAAGCGCAGGTCGTCGCAGCGCACAGCGGCCGTGGAGACGTACCGGACATTAATTGCTTGACCCGATTCGTACCCGCCGCGCGTACCCGCACCGCCCCCGCACTCCGCCCCCCAACTGAGAAATGTGAATCCGTTTCACAACGCTGCGCCCTATGGCGACGGTGCTACCGTTGACGACGTTTCATTGGGCTTCCTATCGTTGATCTGCGGCTGTTGGGAACGGAAAGCAGTTCATCCGGCCGGCAACAAACCTCAACGGGGGACGCACCGGGGGCAACGGGGAAACAAGGGGGAAACTGCTGTGCCTGAGGTTCTGATCTCGCCAACACCAAGCGAGATCGTCCGCGATACGGAAGAGTTGCGGGCGAGAGGCGATGCCGACGCTTTTCGATCACTGTTCGAGCGGTCCGGCATCTGCATGGCGAGCTTCGACTCCAAGCTGCGGCTACGGGAAGCAAACGAGCAATTCCACCGTGATCTCGGTGGCTGCGACGACGTGGCGGACGGCCGCGAGATCTTCGAATTCATTCGGCACGAGCCGAAATCCAACCTGCGCAGGCAGTTGCTCAAGCTGGCGGGCGAGTGGTGCGAGCGGGTCTCGGCCCGCGTCATCGCGGAGCGCTCGGATGGCCACACCTGCCCAGCTCAGTTGACTGCCGTCGGGGTACGGGAGGACGACGGGGCACTGTCGCTTCTGGTCATGCTCCAGTGGAACGAGCCGCCCGAGGGCCATCCAGGCCGCTCGACGGAACGGTTCTTCCTGACCGAACTCGACGCACGCATCCTCATCGGTATCGCCATGGGGATGTCCACGGTCAATCTCGCCGCCAAGCTCTACCTGAGCAGGCAGGGCGTGGAATACCACGTCGCCACCATGCTCAAGAAGATGAAAGCCAGCAACCGTGCGGCGCTGGTTTCGCGCGCCTACTCACTGGGCGTACTGACGCCCGGCGTCTGGCCGCCCCAACTTCCGGCTGAATTCATCAAGTAAAAACCAGCAGGCTCCGTAAGCTCGTTAGCCGAGATGTAACACGGAATTTATCGCATCTTCATCGGAGCATACGCGCGATTGCGCTCCCGCCGGTTCTGTGAAACTGATTCGCATTCACATCCGGCCCGGGACCGCCGCGTTACTCGATGCTGTTTCGGGAGGTACCCGAAACCACGGGCCGCTCCCCTCCCCGAACCCGGGGCAGGGGAACGGCCGGTGGCGTGTGGCGTTCCCCGCATCCCGGAGACGGAGCCGTCCCCGGAAGGGAGGTGGTCGCCATGAGGCAGACGAAGAAGTTCTCCGCGGTGGCGGACGACGGGCCGTGCGGCGCCGAGTGGCTGCGCCGGCTGCCGGTACAGCAGCGCAGCAGACTGCGCCTCGAACAGATGCTGGAGGCCGCCGCCGCGTTGATCGACGAGATCGGCTACCGGAACATCACCACCACGCTCATCGCCGAGCGCGCGGGTGTCGCGGTGGGCTCGCTCTACCAGTTCTTCCCCGACAAACGGGCCCTGGTACGCGGGCTGACCCTGCGCAACCTCGAAGTCTTCGAGGCCCGAGTCGCCGAGCGCATCGAGAAGGCCACACCCGAGCACTGGTGGGACGCGGTCGACCCGGTCATCGACACCTACGTCGACATGCTGCACGACGCACCGGGGTTCGCGCCGATCCGCTTCGGCGACGTGGTGGACCTGCGGCTGCTCGACCCGGAGCGCGACAACAACCTCGTCATCGCCGACCGCCTCGTCACCACGCTCGCGGAGCGCTTCGGGGAGCCGGCCCTCGATATCCGGCTGCCGATCGCGGTCGCCGTCGACATCGCGGACGCCGTACTGGCGATGGTGCTGCGCCACCGCCTGCTGGACCAGGAGGAGATGACGGCGGAGGCCAAACGGGCCGTCCACGCCTACCTCGACGGCCGGCTCCGCTGACCTGCGCGGTGGCAACGACACGGGTCCGCCCGGTGGCCGCGGTCGTGGCTGCGACACGACACGTACCACCGGACGGACCCGGTCCACACCACCACCGGCCACCCACCGCACACCACACACCTCGGCGCGCTGTGCCGTCGGCCCGGCCCCGCCTCACGGCTGCCGCGGCCCGCCGCGGGAGCCACGGGGCCCCGGCGGCTCCCGCGCCCCGCCGTCCTCGGGCGGCGGCCGCCCGTCGGTCCCGGGGGGCGGCGCGTCCTCGGGCGGCGGCGCGTCCTCGGGAGTCTCGCCCCCGGCACCCCCGGCACCGTCCGCGTCCTGCTTCGGCGGGCGGCCGCGCCGCGGCAGGGCGCCCACGTCACGCGGCAGCCGTCCCGCGTCGGTCAGCGAGCGCCGCAGCAGGAACTCGATCTGCGCGTTGGTGCTGCGCAGTTCGTCACCCGCCCAACGCGCCAGCGCGTCGTGCACTTTGGGGTCGAGCCGCAGCAGGATCTTCTTGCGTTCAGCCATCGGTCCTCCCCGGGTGCGGCTACTGGTACAGCGAACCCGAGTTGACGACCGGCTGGGCGTCGCGATCGCCGCAGAGCACCACCAGCAGGTTGCTCACCATGGTCGCCTTGCGCTCCTCGTCCAGGTCGACGACCTGGTCGCGCTCCAGTTGCTTGAGCGCGTCGTCCACCATGCCCACGGCGGCCTCCACGATCCGCTTGCGCGCCGACACGATCGCCCCGGCCTGCTGCCTGCGCAGCATCGCCTGCGCGATCTCGGGCGCGTACGCGAGCCGGGTCAGCCGGGACTCGATGACCCGCACCCCCGCGGTCTCCACCCGCGCGGAGATCTCCGCCGAGAGCCGCGCCGTGATGTCCTCGGCGTTCTGCCGCAGCGACAACTCCTCGTCGCCGTGCCCGTCGTACGGGTAGCTGGTGGCGATGTGCCGCACGGCGGTCTCGGTCTGGATGCCGACGAACTCCACGAAGTCGTCCACCGCGTAGGCGGCGCGCGCGGTGTCCTCGACCTGCCAGACGACCACGGCGGCGATCTCGATGGGGCTGCCGTCCGCGTCGTTGACCTTCAGCGAGGCCGTCTCGTGGTTGCGCACCCTGGTCGACACCCTGCGGCGGCGGGCGAACGGGTTCACCCAGCACAGGCCCGACTCACGGATGGTGCCGAGGTAACGGCCGAAGAGCTGCACCACGCGCGCCTCCCCCGGCGCCACCGGGGTGAGGCCGAGCAGCACCGCGAGCCCCACGAGCAGCAGCGCCACCCCGACGCCGACCGCCCAGACGCCCACGACGGCCGTGAGGGCGAGCAGCACGATGCCCAGCACACACCCGATGACGCCCGCCGCGAGCGCCGCGGCCCCCGACCCCCGCCGCGCCTTCGACTCGGCGATCGTCGGGGTCGGCATCTCCCTCCGAATGTCCTCCGGTGTCGGCATGGTCACCACGACTCCTCCCTGTCCTCACGACAGCATCAGATCTCCTACTAGCAAAACGATATCACTTTTTCTGGGGAGACCGAGAAGGGGCGGGAGGGGCGCCGGGGGACGCGGCGGGGCTCGCGCCGGGCAGGGGGCAGGCTTTCACCGGGGCGCCGGGCGCGCGGCGGGGCTCGCGGTGGCCGCCGTACACCGGACGCCGGGCGCCACGGCAGACCCCGCCTACGCGGGGGGCCGCGCGCCGGGGAGGCCGTCCACCATCAGGCCGACGGCGAACTCGAAGCGGTCGTCGACGGTCCCGGAGGTCAACTCGGCGGCGTACCGCCTGGTCTGCGGATAGTCGGCGGGCAACGCGGCGAACCTGCGCAGCAGTTCGTCCCTGCCGACGACCCAGCCGCCGTCCTCGCGCCCGCTGCGCCTGTTCGCCAGGGAGACCTCAAGGCTGTACGCGTTGACGTAGAGCGAGAGCGAGTCGACGGCCCACGCGGCGGTCTGCGGGTCCACACCCCCGGCGAGCAGGATGGCGAGCATGCCCTCGGCCACACGCAGGGTGTCCAGATTGGACGGGGCCGCGGCGAAGGCGGCCCGGGAGATGCCCGGGTAGCGCAGGTACTGGTCGCGCAGCGCGGTGCAGACGCCGATGATCTGCCGCCGCCAGTCGGCGGGGTCCGGCTCGGGCAGCTCGATCGAGGAGCAGAGCCGGCCGATCAGCAGCTCGTCCAGGTCCTCCTTGTTGACCACGTGCGCGTAGAGCGACGAGGGCCCCGTCTCCAGCGCGGTCGCCACGCGCCGCATCGTCAGCGCCTCGTACCCCTCGCGCTCCACGATGCCGAAGGCGGTGGCGACGATGGAGTCGACCGTGATGGGCGCCTTCCGCCCGCCGGACGGCCCGCGCCGCGCCACCGGCGCGCTCTCCCCCGTGCCGAGCCGGTGCCGGGCCGCGCGCCGTTCCTGCGGAGTAGGTGACATACGGGCAGTCTAGCGAACCGACGAACAGTGTTCTGCATCACTAAGAACGCCATTCGTATTGCTACGAACACTGTTCCTATGTCAGAACGGTGTTCGTGTCCACTGCCCAGCGCCCCCCGCAGGCGCCTCCCGCCCCCACCCCCACGCTCCCGCCGCGCACCGCGTACCTCGTCCTGGCCGTCGTCTTCCTCGCCGACGTCATGGACCTGCTCGACTCCAGCATCGCCAACCTCGCCGGTCCCTCCATCCGCGCCGACCTCGGCGGCGGCGAGGTCACCGTGCAGTGGGTGCTGAGCGCCTACACGGCCGCCTTCGCACTCGGCCTTGTCACCTCGGGCCGCCTCGGCGACCTGCTCGGCCGCAGGCGCCTCTTCCTCCTCGGCATGACCGGCTTCACCCTGGCCTCACTGGCCTGCGGCCTCGCCCCCGGCGTGGTCTTCCTGATCGCCGCCCGCACCGTGCAGGGCCTGTGCGGATCGGTCATGATCCCGCAGGGGCTCGCCCTGGTGAAGGTCGTGTTCCCGCCCCAGCACCTGCGCAGGGCCCTGGTCCCGGTCGGCCCGCTGATGGGCGTGGCCACCGTCGCGGGCCCCCTGCTGGCCGGCTGGCTGCTCCATCTGAACCTCCTCGGCAGCGAGTGGCGCTCGATCTTCCTGGTCAACGTCCCCTTCGGGGTCCTCGCCGCCGCGCTCGCGCTGCGCGTGCTGCCGCGCCGCGGCGGCGAGGACCCCACCGCCCGCCTCGACCTCACCGGCGTCGGCCTGCTCACCGCCGCCTCCGCCCTGCTGATCGTCCCGCTCATCCAGGGCCGCGAACTCGGCTGGCCCGTCTGGACGTTCGCCATGATGGCCGCGTCACTCGCCCTGTTCGCCCTGTTCGCCGCCTCGGAACGGCGCAGCGGCCACCCGCTCATCGCCCCCACGCTGCTGCGCAGGCGCAGCTTCGTGGTCGGCCTGGCGATCGTGGCCGGTTTCTACTCCGCACTCGGCGCGTTCGTCCTCGTCCTCAACCTGCTGCTGCAACAGGGCCTGCACTGGTCCCCCCTGCACACCGGCCTCGCCCTGATCCCCTGGGCGCTCGGCACCACCGTCGCCGTCCTGCTCGCCGGCGCTGTGCTCGCGAAGCGGCTGGGCCGCGCCACCCTGCACCTGGGCCTGTCCCTCACCGTCGCCGGCCTGCTCTGCCTGTACGGGTCCCTGGCCCACTGGGGCACCGCGGTCACCATCCACAACCTGGCCCCCGCGCTCCTGCTGACCGGCTTCGGCTCGGGCCTGGTCTTCGTCCCCCTGGTCGACTACATCCTCGGCGACGCCACCCCGGAGGAAGTCGGCACGGGCGCGGGCCTCCTCAACGCGGTCCAGCAGTTCGCCACCGCCACCGGAGTAGCCGCCCTCGGCACCCTCTACTTCACCCGGGCCCCCCACTCCCCCCTGAAGGCAGCCCAACTCCTCTTCACGATCCTCGCGGGTCTGAACCTACTGACCCTCCTCCTGGTGGGACTGCTGCCGCGGCGGCGGCAACCGGACTGACGACCCCACGCATCTGCCGCGCACACCGTGGCGGCCGGCCAGCCTGTCCGCCGAGCTCGTAAACAGTCTCCGCTCGCACATCGAAGCAGGCTGGCCGGTGGGGACGCGCATCCCGCCCGAGCCCGTCCTCATCAAGGAACTCGGGGTGGGGCGCAGCACCTTGCGGGAGGCGATCGGCGCGCTGGTGCCCCTGGGCCTGCTTGAGCCCCGCGCCGGGGACGGCTCCTATGTCCGCTCCGCCAGCGAGCTTCAGTCGGTCATGGTGCGGCGGGCGAGTTCCGCGCAGCGGGACAAGGTGCCGGAGCTGCGGACCGTCCTGGAGGAGTACGCCTCGGGAGCCGCGACGCTGCGCCGCGGCGACGGGCGGTTGCGGGAGCTGCTGTCCGAAGCCGACGCGTCCTACGCCGCCGAGGACGTCGCCGCGGCCGCGAGCGTCGACGCGCTGTTCCACCGGGCCGTGGTCCTGGCGAGCGGGAACGACCTGCTGATGGAGGTGTACGACCACCTCGGCACGGCGCTCACCTCGTCCCTGGGCGGCCTGCCCTGGGACGCCACCCGCGCCGAGGAGCACGCAGGACTGCACCGGCGGCTCGTCGACGCGATCGCGGCCCGGGACGCGGCGGCCGCGCTCGTCCGGCTCACCGGCGAGCACGAGGCCGGTACGGCGCGCGGAACGGAGGACGAGTGAGCCAGCGGTCGCCCTCGGCGCCCCGTCGCCACCCCGCCTCGGGACGGCCGTCCCCCGACCGGGCGGCCCCCGCCGGGCCCTCCGTGCCGGTCGGGCTCGTCATCGCGATCTGTCTGGTGGCGGCGAACCTGCGCACCCCCTCACCGGCGTCGGCACCCTGCTGCCGGAGATCGAGCGCGGCAGCGGCCTGACATCGAGCTGGGGCGGGCTGCTGAGCACCCTCCCGCTACTGACGTTCGCCGCGACGTCGCCCCTGGTCGCCCGCGCCTCCCACCGGCTGGGCAGCGCCCGCCTGCTGGTGACGGCGCTCGGCGCGCTCGACGTGGGGACGGTGATCCTCTCCGCGGCCATCGCATTCGGCAACGCACTGCTGCCCGCGCTGATCAGGCGGAGGAGCGTGCCCGCCCACCGCATCCAGGGCGTCAGCGCCCTCTATGTGACCGTCATGGGCCTCATGGCCGCGGTCTCCTCCGGTGTCTCCGCACCACCGGCCCACCGTGCCCGGCGGCTGGCACACCGCGCTGGCCTGGGGCGTCGTCTTCACCGTCGCGTCGCTCCTCGCCTGGCTGCCCCGGATGCGGGGCGACAAGCCGCAGTCGGCCACCGGCGGAACCCACCACCCGGTGCCCTGACGGTCCCGGGTCGCCTGGCAGTTCACCTTCTTCATGGGCCCGCAATCGCTGGGCTTCTACACCGCCGTCGCATGGCTGCCCAGCATCCTGATCAGCAGGGGCACGAGCAGCACCGCGGCCGGGTAGATGCTGTTCTCCTACCAGGTGGTGTCCCTGGCGGCCAGCAGCCTCCTGCCGCTGCTCACCCCGGGCAGGCATGACCAGCGCTGGACCGCGGCCGGCGCCGCGGCCCTCGCGGCGGGCGGCTTCACCGTCCTGGCCGCCGCCCCCGCACTGCCCGTCGTGGCATGCACCCCGCTCGGACTCGGCGGCGGCGCGTGCCTCGTCCTCACCCTCTCCTTCCAGAGCCGGCGCGCAGGCAACTCGGGCGAGGCCGCCGCGCTCGCGGGCATGGCCCAGTCCATCGGCTACCTCGTGGCGGCGGCATCCTGCACGACACCACCCAGAGCTGGACATTCCCCCTCACCGTCCTGGCCCTCCTGAGCATCGCGATGGCAGCAACCGGCCACGACGCGGGCCGGGACCGCCGCATAGGCGGGCCGTCCCACTGACTCAAATCCAGCGCAAGACCAAGGCTGAGGAGGCCGCGCGCAAGGCCGCGAAGAAGGAGAAGGCCAGGGCTGCGGCCAAGAAGGCTGGCGAGGGCAAGGGCGGCACGCCGAAGAAGGGTGGGGCGAAAGCCCAGCCAAGACAGCCGGAAGGCCACGCGCCGCAAGCCCAAGAAGTAGGTCCCGAGCGGCTCCGCTCATGCATCGCTCACGCAGACAACGTCACGGCAACCCGGCCGTATGACCCGTCATGCCCCGAGCAACGGAAAACCCCACATCACGGACTACGTGACCTGGGGTTACGCTGAGCCGCCTTCGGGATTCGAACCCGAGACCTACGCATTACGAGTGCGTTGCTCTGGCCATCTGAGCTAAGGCGGCGTGCCGTCCGTGCACCATGGTGCTGGCAGCGGCGGCGCCAAGTCTACACAGTTTCGGGGGGTGCTCCGTACCCGGTCAGGTGCAGCGCTTGCCCTGGGTGGGGGGCCTGCCCGTCAGCAGGTAGGTGTTGATCGCCGAGTCGATACAGGTGCTGCCGCGGCCGTATGCCGTGTGGCCGTCGCCCTCGTAGGTGAGGAGGCGGGCCGAGGAGAGCTGTCCCGCCAGGGAGCGTGCCCACTTGTACGGGGTCGCGGGGTCGCGGGTGGTGCCGACGACGACGATGGGGGCCGCGCCCCTGGCCTCGATGCGGTGGGGGGTGCCGGTGGCGGGGGTGGGCCAGTAGGTGCAGTTCAGGGAGGCCCAGGCCAGGCCGTCGCCGAAGACGGGGGACGCCTTGCGGAACTCGGGGAGGTCCTTCTCGACGCCTGCGGGGTCGTGGAAGGCGGGGGGCAGGTCGAGGCAGTTGACGGCGGCGTTGGCGGCCATGAGGTTGGCGTAGCGGCCGTCGGCGTCGCGCTCGTAGTAGCTGTCGGAGAGGGCGAGCAGGGCGAAGCCGTCCTTGTCCTTGATGGCGGCGGTGAGCGCGGTGCGCAGTTGGGCCCAGGTCGACTCGTCGTACATGGCCGCGATCACGCCGGTCGTGGCCAGGGCTTCGCCGAGCGGGCGGCCGTGGGTGCCGGTGGGGAGGGGGGCGCGGTCCAGGCGGCGGAAGAACGCCTTCAGGTTGTCGGCCGCCTCGTCGGGTGTCGTGGTCCCGGTCGCCGCCCTCGTGCCCTCCTTCTCGGTTCCGGCCCTCTTGCCGGTCCCCTTCTCGTCGGCGAGTGGGCAGTCCTCGCGGCGTACGCAGTCCTTCGCGAAGGACTTGAACGCCGTCTCGAAGCCCGCGGTCTGGTCGACGTTCATCCGGCGGGCCGAGAGCGCGGGGTCCATCGCGCCGTCAAGCACCAGCCTGCCCACCCGCTCCGGGTAAAGGCCCGCGTAGGTGGCGCCGAGGAAGGTGCCGTAGGAGGCGCCGACGTAGTTCAGCTTCTTGTCGCCGAGCACTGCGCGGAACATGTCCATGTCCTTGGCGGCCTCGACGGTGGACACGTGCGGCAGGATCGCGCCCGAGCGCTTGCGGCAGCCGGCCGCGAAGTCGCGGTAGGCACTGACCAGGCGGTTTCGTTCCGCCTGGGTGTCGGGGGTGGTGTCGGTCGCCGCGTACGCGTCCATCGCGCGCCCCGGCAGGCACTCCACGGGGTGGCTGCGGCCGACGCCCCTGGGGTCCATGGCCACCATGTCGTACCGCGCGCGCACCTTCTTCGGGTAGCCGATGCCGGCGAACGCCTGGAGGTACTGGATCGCGGAGCCGCCCGGGCCTCCCGGGTTGACGAGCATCGAACCGACGCGGCCGCTCCTGTCCGTGGCGCGCTTGCGGGAGACGGCCAGGTCAACCGTGGCCTTCCCCGGCTCGTCGTAGTCGAGCGGCGCCTTCATCGTGGCGCACTGGAAGCCGTCGGGGCCGCAGGAGTGCCAGGTCAGCCGCTGGGTGTAGTACGGCAACAGGGCCTGCGGGATCGCCTCGGGCAGTGCCGCCATCGGTGCCACCCGCTCCGTGGAGCTTCCGGGCGAGCACGCGGTGGCCAGCAGTCCGGCGGTCGCGAGCAGGGTGACTGCGGTACGGAGGCCCCTGGGGCGGTGACTGGTGCACACCCGGCGACTCTAACTCTCCGCACCCACAAGGACACGGTGAGTGCGCTCCGGACGCTCCTTCGGGTGGTTTACGAGCCGATCGTTCGGATTGTCGTCCGCGGTGCTCCGGTCGGTGGGCCGCGCAAGTACTGCCCGCCTTCGGCGGAGCCCGGGATCTCGTGACGCGCCGTTCCGGCGGGTCCCCGGGGTCACCTCTGCCATGCCTCTCCAGCAGGTCCCGGGGCCCCGTGTCACCCGGTACCAGCGAGCCCGGAGCCAGTTGCCACGCACACGCACGCCCCGCCACCCGCGCGGAGCGCCGGGCCGCCTCGCCGACCCGCGCGCGAAAGCGCCAGGCCGCCCGCTATCCCGCGCGGAGCGCCAGCGCCATCGCCTCCACCGCCAGCAGCGGCGCGACGTTCCTGTCCAGGGCGTCACGGCAGGCCGCGATCGCCTCTATGCGGCGCAGTGTGGCCTCGGGGCCTGTGGTGTGGGCCAGGTGTGCGGCGAGGTCGCGCTCGCGTTCCCCCTCCATGGCGAGTGCCAGGCGGGTGCCGAACTGGAGGGCCAGTACGTCGCGGTAGAACGCCGTCAGATCGGTGAGGGCCAGGTCGAGGCTGTCGCGCTGGGTGCGGGTCCTGCGGCGCTTCTGGCGGTCCTCAAGCTCCTTCATGGCGCCCGCGGTGCCGCGCGGCATCCTGCCGCCCTGGGCTCCGCCGAGCGCGGTGCGCAGTTCCTCGGTCTCCTTGACGTCGATCTCCTCCGCCATCTGCTTGGCGTCCTCCGCCGCGGCGTCGATCAGCTCCTGGGCGGCGCGCAGGCAGCCGCCGACGTCGCCGACGCGGCCCGGGAGGCCGAGGACCGTGGCCCTGCGGGCGCGGGCGCGCTCGTCGGTGGCCAGGCGCCTCGCGCGGCCGATGTGCCCCTGGGTGGCGCGGGCGACGGACGCCGCGGTCTCCGGTTCGATGCCGTCGCGCCTGACCAGCATGTCGGCGACGGCGGCCACGGGCGGGGTGCGCAGGCTCAGGTGCCGGCAGCGGGAGCGGATCGTGGGCAGCACGTCCTCAAGGGAGGGCGCGCACAGCAGCCAGACGGTGCGGGGGGCCGGTTCCTCGACGGCCTTCAGCAGGACGTTTCCCGCGCCCTCGGTGAGCCGGTCCGCGTCTTCGAGGACGATGACCTGCCAGCGCCCGCCCGCGGGCGAGAGCTGGGCGCGGCGCACCAGCTCCCGGGTCTCCTTGACGCCGATGGAGAGCAGGTCCGTACGGACGATCTCGACGTCCGCGTGGGTGCCCGCCAGGGTGGTGTGGCAGCCGTCGCAGAAGCCGCAGCCGGGGGCGCCGCCGAGCGCGCGGTCGGGGCTGACGCACTGGAGCGCGGCGGCGAACGCGCGCGCCACGCTCGCCCGCCCCGAGCCTGGCGGTCCCGTGAAGAGCCAGGCGTGGGTCATCGAGGACGCCTCGGGGGGCGGGGCGTCCGCGGTGGCCGACAGTTGGGCGTCGGCGTCCTTGGCGGCGGCCGCGAGCTGCTCGCTCACCCGCTCCTGGCCCACCAGGTCGTCCCATACGGTCATCCGTCACCTCCCGCGTCGTCGCCCGTCGCCATCGCGTCCGCCATGCCGCGCTCCCGCCCCGTCGTCGCCCCGGGCCACCCGTGCCGCGGCGCCTTGTGCCCGCCGACGTCCGCAGCGGGCCGCGGGCGGCCGTACGACACCTCGCGACTCGCCGCGCGCGGTGGCCGCCCCGCCCTGGTCCATGCCGGGCCGTGCCGACGCCGACGGTCGTCACGGCCACCACGCATCATTGTGGGGCACGGGTCTGACAACGCGGTCGAGCGCCGGGCCGCGGGGCCCCGTGGCGGGGCCTGGTCAGTGCCTGCGGCCCCGGTCGTCCTCGCCGTCGTGCGGGCCGAGGAGTTCGTCCGCGAGGGTCGGGAGGTCGTCGAGCGGGGTCTCCTCCGCCCAGTCGGGGCGCTTGCGGCCGCGGCCCTTGCGCGCGTCCTGCTCGGGGTCGACCTGGGGCAGCTCGCGGGTGCGCTCGTTGGACCCGAGGCCCGGGTCCTGCGCGCCCCCCGCCGGAGTGCCGTGCGCGGGGGTGCCATGGGCCGGAGTGCCGTGCGCGGGCGTGCCGTGCACCGGGGTCGACGCCGGGTCCTGGCCGGTGCTCTCGTCGCGGAAGTAGCCGCGCGGTACGCGGTCGCCGACCGGCTCGTGCGCGCCCGCGGGACGCGTGCCGCCCTCCGCGGGCACCTCGGGCAGCACCGCGGTCTCGTCGGCGGCACCCGCCGGGCCCGCGCCGCCCTGGCCGTCGCCGGGGACGGGCGGCTTCGGCAGGACGGCGGTGTCCTCCGCCTCTGAGGGGCCCTGGCCGGAATCGTGCGCACCGCCCTCGGACACCTCCGGGAGCACCGCGGTCTCGTCCGTGGCCCCGGGCGGGGCGTCCGTGGCCCCCGGGGTGTGGCCGACCATCGGGGTGGGGACCGTCGTCTCGTTGTCGGGCGAGGCCGCCGCGGCGGCGGCAGCGGCGGCCGCCTCGGCCTCACGCCTGGCCTGCTCGGCCCGCAGCAGGGCCTCCTCGGCCTTGCGCTGCTCCTCGCGCCTGCGGGCCTCGGCCTCCGCGCGCTGCCGCTCCTCCTCCGCGGCCTGCCGGCGGCGGCGCTCCTCCTCGGCGGCGCGTGCCTGCTCCTCGGCGAGCAGCCGCGCGCGCTCCTCGTCCGCCCTGCGGCGGGCGTCCTCCGCGCGCTTCCTGGCCTCCTCGGCCTGCCGCTCGGCCTCGCGGCGCGCGGCCTCCTCAAGCTCGCGCTGCTTGCGGGCCTCCTCCTCGGCGCGCTTCCTGGCCTCCTCCGCCTGCCGCTCGCGCTCCTTGCGCTCCTCCTCGGCCTTGCGGGCGGCCTCTTCCTCCGCGCGCCTGCGCGCCTCCTCCTCCGCGGCCCTGCGCGCCTCGTCGCGCGCCTTGATCTCGGCCTCGGACAGCGGCAGCAGCGCGTCGAGGCGGTGGCGGATCACGGCGCCGACGGACTCCGGGCTCTGCCCGGCGTCGACGATCAGATAGCGGCCGGGAGCGGCGGCGGCGAGGGTGAGGAATCCGCTGCGCACGCGCGCGTGGAACTCGGCGGGCTCCGACTCAAGACGGTCGGGCGCCTCGGTGAAGCGCTCGCGCGCGGTCTCGGGCGACACGTCGAGCAGCACGGTCAGATGCGGTACGAGGCCGCCGGTCGCCCAGCGCGAGATGCGCGCGACCTCCGTCGGCGACAGGTCGCGGCCCGCCCCCTGGTAGGCGACGGACGAGTCCACGTACCGGTCGGAGATGACGATGGCGCCGCGCTCCAGGGCGGGCCTGACGACGGTGTCGACGTGCTCGGCGCGATCGGCCGCGTAGAGCAGCGCCTCGGCGCGGTGCGACAGCCCGCCGGAGGTGACGTCGAGGAGGATCGAGCGCAGCCGCTTGCCGACCGGGGTGGCGCCAGGCTCGTGGGTGAGGACGACCTCGTGTCCCTTGGCGCGGACCCAGTCGGCGAGCTGCTCGGCCTGGGTGGACTTGCCCGCGCCGTCGCCGCCTTCGAGGGCGATGAAGAAGCCGGTGGCGGCGGGCGCCTGCTCGGGGTCGGCGCCGCGCAGCGCGTCCCGCAGGTCGTGGCGGAGCGTCACGCCCGAGCGGTCGTCGGCGCGGGCGAGCAGCAGCGCGGCGACCGGGAGCAGCAGCGCGCCCGCGAGCATGAGGGTGAACGCGGCGCCGTTGTGCGCGAAGACGAACTTCCCGCTCTCCAGCCTGTGCCGCCCGATGGCCCCGGCGAGCACGGGCGCGATGACGGCGCCCAGCGCCACGAAGACCCGTACGACCGCGTGCAGATGGCCGGTCACGCGGGCGCGGCGGGCGGTCTCCGTCTCCTGTTCGAGCAGGGTGTGCCCGGTGTTGGCCGAGACGCCCGCGAACACGCCCGCGAACGCCAGGATCATCAGCACCGTGGCCGGGTCGGGCACCAGGCCCGCGGCCAGCAGCGCGACGCCGGTGAGCGCGATGGAGAAGGTCAGCAGCCTGCGCCGGGACAGCGACGGCAGGACGGAAGGCGACCAGCGGATACCGGCCGCGGTGCCGCCGGTGAGGCCGAGGACCATCAGGCCGAACATGACGGGGCCGCCGCCGAGGTCGGCCGTATGAAGCACGGCCACGGCGACGGCGGCGGAGACGGCGCCCGCGACGGCGGCGCAGGCGAAGACCAGCAGCGGGATCGCGCCCGTGCGCCCCTTGTCGATTCCGGGGCCGTCGCCCGAGCCGGTGCGCGGGCGGCGCAGGCCCTCAAGCGGGCTGCGCGCGCGGGGGGTGTCGGACGCGGGCAGTTCGAGGGAGGAGAGCACCGACAGCGAGGCGGCGAAGAGCCCGGCGGCGACGTACGAGGCGAGCGCGGCCTGGTGCTGGGCGAACCAGTCGATGCCCGAGCCGAAGAGGTTGCCGACGAGGGTCGCGACGACCAGCGCGGCGGCGGCGGGCGGCAGCGTCAGGAAACCGGTGCGCAAGGAGAGCCTGCGCAGCGCGTCCATGTGGTCGGGCAGGGGGCGCACGGCGGCGCCCTCGGGCGGGGGCGCGGGCAGGAGCGCGGGCGCCGCGCCCTCCCTGCACACGGTCCAGAAGCGCTCGGCGACCCCGCCCACGAAGGCGGTGACGAGGAGCACGGCGAGCGCGTCGCCCGGGGTCCAGTCGATCCACAGGGGGGCGACGATCAGCAGCGCCGCGCGTACCGCGTCGGCGCCGAACATGGTCCAGCGGCGGTCGAGCGGTCCGCCGGGCGCGGTCAGCGACGAGAGCGGGCCGAGGAGTACGGCGCCGAAGAGCAGCACGGCGAGGATGCGGGCGGCGAAGACGGCGGTGACGGCGAGCGCCGCGCCGCGGTACCCACCGCCGAACGAGCCCTGCGCGACGGCGGCCTGGAGCACCAGCGCCACCACGACGAGCAGCGCGAGCACGTCGCCGATGCCGGACACGAGCTGCGCGGACCACAGCCGTTTCAGCTGGGGCACACGCAACAGTGCGCGGACGGCGCGCTCGCGGGAGTCCGCGACGAGGGCGTCGTCGGGGGCCGTGGAGTCGACCGTTGGCTGCTGTGGACGCGTCATCCGTCCAGCCTATCGGCAGCCACCGACAGGGCGTGGTGCCGCCCGGGCACGAGCGCGGCGGCCCGAGGGACAACCGGCGCACGGCAGGACAACCCACCACCGCCCGTGCGCCGTCCAGCGCCCCGGCGCCTCCGTTACGCGCGGGAGCGAAGCCTCACATACACGCGGGGGCGAAGCCGCGTACGCGCAAGAGCCGGGGCGAAGCCCCACACACGCGGGAAGCCGCGGAAGCCAGAATCACACGCGCGAGATAGCGACCCCGCACACGCGCATAAGGCCACCGCACGACACACACGCGTGCGCGCCAGGCGCCGTCACTCCCCGCCGGAAGCGCTCCCCGACCCCGACGGTGCCTTCTTCGCGGCCTTCTTGGCGGCGCCCGTGGTGGTCTTCTTCGCCGCGGTCGCCTTCTTCGCCGTCGCTTTCTTGGCGGTGGTGGTCTTCTTCGCGGCCGTCTTCTTCGCCGGGGCCTTCTTGGCGGCCTTCTTCGCCGTCTTCTTCGCGGGGCCCTTGGCCCGCTTCTCGGCGAGCAGTTCGAAGCCGCGCTCGGGGGTGATGGCCTCGACGCTGTCGCTCGACCTCAGGGTCGCGTTGGTCTCGCCGTCGGTCACGTACGGGCCGAAGCGGCCGTCCTTGACGATGACGGGACGCGCGCTGACGGGGTCCTCGCCCAGCTCCTTCAGCGGGGGCTTGGCGGCGGCCCGGCCGCGCTGCTTGGGCTGGGCGTAGATCGCCAGCGCCTCGGGGAGCGTGATGGTGAAGATCTGCTCCTCGTCGGTGAGGGAGCGCGAGTCGGTGCCCTTCTTCAGATACGGGCCGTAGCGGCCGTTCTGCGCGGTGATCTCGACGCCCTCGGGGTCGGTGCCGACGGTCCGCGGCAGGGACATGAGCCGCAGCGCGTCGTCGAGGGTGACGGTGTCCAGGGACATCGACTTGAAGAGCGAGGCGGTGCGCGGCTTCACCGCGTTCTTGCCGGTCTTCGGGGTGCCCTCGGGCAGCACCTCGGTCACATAGGGCCCGTACCTGCCGTCCTTGGCGACGATCTGGTGGCCGCTGCCGGGGTCGGTGCCGAGTTCGAAGTCGCCGCTGGGCTTGGCGAGCAGTTCCTCCGCGTACTCGACGGACAGCTCGTCGGGCGCCAGGTCCTCGGGCACGTCGGCGCGCTGGTGGCCCTCCGCGTCGCGGTCGCCGCGCTCGATGTACGGGCCGTAGCGGCCGACGCGGAGCACGATGTCGCTGCCGACGGGGAACGAGGACACCTCGCGCGCGTCGATGGCGCCGAGGTCGGTGACGAGTTCCTTGAGGCCGCCGAGGTGGTCGCCGTCGCCGTTGCCCGCCTCGGCGGCGCCTGCGCCGCCCGCCTCGATGTCGCCCTCGCCGAAGTAGAACCGGCGCAGCCACGGCACCGAGTGCGCCTCGCCGCGCGCGATGCGGTCGAGGTCGTCCTCCATGCGGGCGGTGAAGTCGTAGTCGACGAGCCTGCCGAAGTGCTTCTCCAAAAGGTTGACCACGGCGAAGGACAGGAAGGACGGGACGAGCGCGGTGCCCTTCTTGAAGACGTAGCCGCGGTCGAGGATGGTGCCGATGATCGACGCGTACGTCGACGGGCGGCCGATCTCGCGCTCCTCCAGCTCCTTGACCAGGCTGGCCTCGGTGTAGCGCGCGGGCGGCTTGGTCGAGTGGCCCTCGGGGGTGATCTCCTCGGCGGAGAGCGCGTCACCCTCGGCGACCTCGGGGAGCCTGCGCTCGCGGTCGTCGAGTTCCGCGTTGGGGTCGTCGGCGCCCTCGACGTACGCCTTCAGGAAGCCGTGGAAGGTGATGGTCTTGCCGGAGGCGGTGAACTCGGCGTCGCGCCCGTCGCTCGCCACTCCCCCGATCCTGATGGTGACGCTGTTGCCGGTCGCGTCCTTCATCTGGGAGGCGACGGTCCGCTTCCAGATCAGCTCGTAGAGCCGGAACTGGTCGCCGGTGAGGCCGGTCGCCGCCGGGGTGCGGAAGCGGTCGCCCGAGGGGCGGATCGCCTCGTGCGCCTCCTGCGCGTTCTTGACCTTGCCCGCGTACGTACGGGGCCTTTCGGGGAGGTAATCGGCCCCGTAGAGCTGCGTGACCTGCGAGCGGGCCGCGGAGACCGCCGTGTCGGACAGTGTGGTGGAGTCCGTACGCATATAGGTGATGAAGCCGTTCTCGTACAGCTTCTGGGCGATCTGCATGGTCGCCTTCGCGCCGAAGCCGAGCTTGCGGCTGGCCTCCTGCTGGAGGGTGGTGGTGCGGAAGGGCGCGTACGGGGAGCGGCGGTACGGCTTGGACTCCACGGAGCGGACCGCGAAGGAGGTGTCCGCGAGGGCGGCGGCGAGGCCGCGGGCGGCCGCCTCGTCGAGGTGGAGGATGTTCGCGTTCTTGAGCTGCCCGAGGGAGTCGAAGTCGCGGCCCTGGGCGACGCGCCTGCCGTCGACCGTGTTCAGCCGGGCGACCAGGGACGCCGGGTCGGCGGGGGCGCCCTGGCGGCCGGTGGAGAAGGTGCCGGTGAGGTCCCAGTAGTCGGCCGAGCGGAAGGCGATGCGGTCGCGCTCCCGCTCGACGACGAGGCGGGTGGCGACGGACTGCACGCGGCCCGCCGACAGCCGCGGCATGACCTTCTTCCACAGCACGGGGGAGACCTCGTAGCCGTAGAGGCGGTCCAGGATGCGGCGGGTCTCCTGGGCGTCGACGAGCTTCTGGTTCAGCTCGCGCGGGTTGGCGACGGCGGCCCGGATGGCGTCCTTGGTGATCTCATGGAAGACCATGCGGTGGACCGGGATCTTGGGCTTCAGCACCTGCTGGAGGTGCCAGGCGATGGCCTCGCCCTCCCGGTCCTCGTCGGTGGCGAGGAAGAGTTCGTCGGATTCGCGCAGCAGTTCCTTGAGCTTCTTGACCTGGGCGCGCTTGTCCGCGTTGACCACGTAGATGGGCTGGAAGTCGTGCTCGACGTCGACACCGAGGCGCCGCACCTCGCCGGTGTACTGGTCGGGGACCTCGGCGGCGCCGTTGGGGAGGTCACGGATGTGCCCGACGCTCGCCTCGACGACGTAGCCCGGGCCGAGATAGCCCTTGATCGTCTTCGCCTTGGCAGGCGACTCGACGATGACGAGTCGGCGGCCGCCCTGTGCGGTCTCGCTGGTCGGGGACAACTTCGCTCTTCTCTCCGGTCGACGCTCGGTGGGCACTTCCTGACGCTGCGGAGTGTGACGGTACATCCCGCCCCCGTGTCAAACGGGAAAAGCCCACAACGGCCACTCGAACGGTAACCCGACTACCGCCGTTCCTGCCGCCCGGAGCCCCCGGACCCGTGCCGCGCCCATATGGAGGGCGGCCTCCCAGTTGCCGGAAGGTGCCTGCTCGGCTCTTGATCGGCCGCGCGGCCCGCACCGCGGCGGCGCGCGCGGGCGGCGGGGCGCCGGGGCCGTGCGGGCGCCTGGCACCGGCCGACGCGATGCGACCGGATTCACACCCCGCGCGGGAGCGCCGCGAGGAAGGTGCGCGACGGGTGTGCCTAGGGGGTTTCCTGCGGTGTGGCGGGGTCGGTGGGGGTGAGGAAGCCCTGCTCGATGAGGAGCCTGATCTGGGCGGGGGTGCGGTCGCGCAGGAGCACGGGGTCCTCGCCGATCAACTGGGCGATCGCGTCGAGGATGCGGCCCGCGCTGAGCGATCCGTCGCAGACGCCCGCGAAGCCCGCCCCCACGGTGTCGACCTCGGTGGCCCTGCGCATGCCGCGGTGCTGGCGCAGCACCACGTGCTCGGGGTCCTCAGCGCCGGGCAGCCCGACCTGCTCCTGTACGACCTCGGGGGCGAGGGTGAAGCTGCCCGCGAGCAGGGCGGCGTCGTCGTGGGCGCGCAGGTAGTCCTGCCGCCGGAAGTGCGCCGCCACGGTGTCGCCGAGCGGCTGCTCCACGGGGTGCGGCCACTCCTCGACCGTGAGGGAGGGGCGGTCGGACCCTGACTTGCGCAGCGTGATCCAGCCGAGGCCGACGGCCCTGGTCTTGCGGGCCTCGAACTCGTCGAGCCAGGCGCCGTACCGCGCCGCGTACGCGGCGGCGTCGCCGCGGTGGTCGCCCGCGTCGCGCAGCCACAGCTCGGCGTACTGGGTGACGTCCTGGACCTCGCGCTGCACGATCCAGGCGTCGCAGCCGCGCGGCACCCAGGAGCGGAGCCTGTCGGTCCACTCCTCGCCCTCGACGTGCTGCCAGTTCGCGAGGAAGTGCGCGTATCCGCCGTCGGCCAGCCGGTCCCCTGCCTGCTGGACGAGCGTCCTGCACAGGTCGTCGCCGCCGAGGCCGCCGTCGCGGTACGTGAGCCGGGCGCCGGGGGAGATCACGAACGGCGGGTTCGACACGATGAGGTCGTACGTACGGTCGGCGACGGGCTCGAAGAGGGAGCCCTCCCGCAGCTCGGGCGCGTGGGCGCCGGAGAGGGCCAGGGTGAGGCCCGCGGCGTGCAGCGCGCGCGGGTTCACATCGGTGGCGGTCACCCGGGTGGCGTGCGCGCTCGCGTGCAGCGCCTGGATGCCGCAGCCGGTGCCGAGGTCGAGGGCGGAGGCGACGGGGGTGCGCACGGTGAGCCCCGCGAGGGTGGTGGAGGCGCCGCCGACGCCGAGCACGACCGCCGGGTCGGGGCCCTCGTCGCGGCCCGCGGCGCCGCCCGCGCCGCCGACCGCGCGGCCGAGGTCGGAGACCACGTACCAGTCCTCGCCCCCCGGGCCGCCGTACGGGCGCACGTCCACGGTGGCGGCGACGTCCCCGCCGTCCGCGGCGGTGAGCCAGCCCGCCTCGGCGCACTCGTCGAGGGGCAGCACGGCCGCGGCGCGCCCGCGCGGCACGGTCCGCTGGAGCAGGAAGAGCCCGACCAGGACCTCAAGCGGGGTGTCGCCGTGCGCGGCGCGCAGTGCGGGGACGGTCTCGCCCCTGGCGAGCGCCGCGTACGCGGGGGTGCCGAGCAGGTCGAGGAGCCCATCGGCGGTGAAGCCGGCGGCGAGCAGGACGTCCCGCAGCCGGGCGGTGGTGCCGGGGCGGGCGGACGAGGGCAGCGGGAACGCGCTGACGGTACTCACGTGACCATTGTGTCGGCTGCCGCCGACAACGCGACGCCCGGAGCCGGAGGGCTTGCCGCGGAGCGGCCGGAGTCGGCGGGGGGCCGGTTCGGCGCGGGGCCGGTTCGGCGCGGGGCGGCGGTACGCGCGCGGGGCCGCGCGGTCGCCGCGGCATGCCGTGAGTGCGCCCCCGTCGGTGGCCATACGCGCGCGTGGCCGCGCGGCTGGCCGTACGCGCGTATGGCCCGCGACGGGGGCGGGCGATGGCCGCCTGTCACGCGCGCGTGAGGCGCGTCGGGCTCCACGCGCGCGTGACGCTGATCGGGTCCCACGCGCGCATGCTCCTGATCGAAATCCTCACGCGCGTGCGCCGCGCGCGTGCCCCGCCTCACCCCAGGCCCGGACGGCCTCCCGGCGGGGGCGCCTGGCGATGGGTCAGCTCGACGGTGAGGCGGAGGCCGAGAGGCTCTGGCAGCTCTTCTGCTTCTGCATCGCCTTGCCGACGTCGCCGGACTCGAACTCCTTCAGGGCCTTGTTCCCCGTCTTGCTCAGCGAGCCGAGCTGCTGCGAGACCTCCTGGAGCCCGGAGGCGAACGCCGACTGGTCCTTGGTGTCCAGGTCCTCGGCCTTCTGGCGGAGGTCGGAGTAGGAGGAGGAGACGCCGTTCAGCTCCTTGACGACGTCCGTCCGCTTCTTCTCGCCGTCGTCGACGGGGGGCGCGCCCGCCTTGTCGAGACCCGTGGCTATCGCCTTGTAGGCGTCGGACATGTCGCGGAAGGCGTTGATGTCGGCCTTGCGCACGTCCTCGGGCTTGCTGGAGCCCGAGGTCTCCTTCTGTAGCTCGGAGTTGGCCGTGGCGATCTTCTTCGCCTGCGGGCGGACCGAGTCGCAGACCGTGTCGGCCCAGGCGTTCATCTTGTCGTCGCCGTCGTCGTTGCATCCGGACAGCACCAGCGCCAGAACCGCGCTGCCGGAAAGCGCGGCCGCGAGCCTCTTCTTCACGGATCGGTTCCCTTCCCAGACTCTCCCGGCCCCGGAAGATACACGGCGCCCGCACACGGCCCCGCCGCGGTCTGCCGCTTGTACCCCTGTTCGTCATCTTTTAGGGCGCTGTGTGCCACGGGAGACAAGACTCACGACCGGGCCGCCGCGAGGGATCGGGGCGGATTCCGGGCGAGGAAGGCCAGAACGGACGTACAGGCGCCGCACGCCCGCGCGAACGGGGTGGGGGAGCCCTGGGGGTCGGCGGACGCCGTACGGGGGCACACAGCGCTCCCGCGGCAGTTGGGGGAGTTCGGGGCGGGTGGCCCGGGGTGGCCGCCCGGCGGTGGGCGGGCCCGGCAAGGGCGACGGGCGGGCGGACGGCGCGGGGTGCACGCCGTCCGCCCGCCCGTCCAATGATGCGGCGGACCGGAAACCGGCCGGGTCAGGAGGAGGCCGCGGCCGCCTCCGGCGACTCGTTCAGCGCTTCTCCTTTGCCGGCGCCCGGGTCGGAGCCGCCGTCCTCACCGCTCTCGTCGCCGACCGCGATGCCGCGCCGCTTGGAGGCGTAGACCGCGCCGATGATGACCAGCAGCGCGACGACCGCCACCACGACGCGCACCGCGACGTTGGCGTCGTCCCCGTAGCTGAACTTGATGATCGCGGGCGCGATGAGGAGCGCCACCAGGTTCATCACCTTCAGCAGGGGGTTGATCGCCGGGCCCGCGGTGTCCTTGAAGGGGTCGCCGACGGTGTCGCCGATCACGGTGGCGGCGTGTGCCTCGCTGCCCTTGCCGCCGTGGTGGCCGTCCTCGACGAGCTTCTTGGCGTTGTCCCAGGCGCCGCCCGAGTTGGCCAGGAAGACGGCCATCAGCGTGCCGGTGCCGATGGAGCCCGCGAGGTAGGCGCCGAGGGCGCCCACGCCGAGGGTGAAGCCGATCGCGATCGGCGCCATCACGGCGAGCAGCCCGGGGGTGGCCAGTTCGCGCAGCGCGTCCTTGGTGCAGATGTCGACGACGCGCCCGTACTCCGGGGTCTCGGTGAAGTCCATGATCCCGGGCTTCTCGCGGAACTGCCGCCGCACCTCGTAGACCACCGAGCCCGCGGAGCGTGACACGGCGTTGATGGCGAGTCCGGAGAAGAGGAACACCACGGCGGCGCCCGCGACCAGGCCGACCAGGTTGTTGGGCTGGGAGATGTCCATCACCAGGTTGAGCGGGCCGCCGTTGCCGACCTTCTCGCCGACGTCCTGCGCCGCGTCGGTGATCGCGTCGCGGAACGAGCCGAAGAGCGCGGCCGCGGCGAGCACCGCGGTGGCGATGGCGATGCCCTTGGTGATGGCCTTGGTGGTGTTGCCGACGGCGTCGAGGTCGGTGAGGACCTGGGCGCCCGCGCCCTCGACGTCGCCGGACATCTCGGCGATGCCCTGGGCGTTGTCGGAGACGGGGCCGAAGGTGTCCATGGCGACGATGACGCCGACGGTGGTGAGCAGCCCGGTGCCGGCGAGGGCCACGGCGAACAGCGCCAGCATGATCGACGTGCCGCCGAGCAGGAACGCCCCGTAGACCCCGAGGCCGATCAGGATCGCCGTGTAGACGGCCGATTCGAGCCCGAGGGAGATCCCGGCGAGCACGACGGTGGCGGGTCCTGTGAGCGAGGTCTTGCCGATGTCCCGTACGGGGCGCCGGTTGGTCTCGGTGAAGTAGCCGGTGAGCTGCTGGATCAGCGCGGCGAGCACGATGCCGATGGCCACGGCGACGAGCGCGAGCACCCGCGGGTCGCCGTCCTTGGCGGCGATCGCGGCGTCCGAGATGCCGTCCAGGTCGGTGTAGGACGACGGCAGGTAGACGAAGACCGCGACGGCCACGAGCACCAGCGAGATGATCGCGGAGATGAAGAAGCCGCGGTTGATCGCGCTCATGCCGCTGCGGTCGCTCCGCCTGGGCGCGACGGCGAAGATGCCGATCATCGCGGTGATGACGCCGATCGCGGGGACGATCAGCGGGAACGCGAGGCCCGAGTCGCCGAAGGCGACCTTGCCGAGGATCAGCGCGGCCACCAGGGTGACGGCGTACGACTCGAACAGGTCGGCGGCCATCCCCGCGCAGTCGCCGACGTTGTCGCCCACATTGTCGGCGATGGTCGCGGCATTGCGCGGATCGTCCTCCGGAATGCCCTGTTCGACCTTGCCGACCAGGTCGGCGCCGACGTCGGCGGCCTTGGTGAAGATGCCGCCGCCGACCCGCATGAACATCGCGATCAGCGCGGCGCCGAGTCCGAAGCCCTCCAGCACCTTGGGTGCGTCGGCCGCGTACACCAGCACGACCACGGAGGCGCCCAGCAGGCCGAGCCCCACCGTGAACATGCCGACCACACCGCCGGTACGGAAAGCGATCTTCATGGCCTTGTGCGAGACGAGGGTGAGATCCTTTTCGGGCTCGCCCTCCGCCGGGGTGGCCTCTCGCGCGGCCGCGGCGACGCGCACATTGCTGCGCACGGCGAGCCACATGCCGATATAGCCGGTGGCCGCCGAGAAAACGGCACCGATCAGGAAGAAGACCGAGCGTCCTGCGCGCTGATTCCAGTCGTCCGCGGGCAGGAGCAGGAGCAGGAAGAACACGACGATCGCGAATACGCCGAGGGTGCGGAGCTGGCGGGCGAGATAGGCGTTCGCACCCTCCTGCACCGCGGCCGCGATCTTCTTCATGTTGTCGCTACCCTCGCCCGCGGCGAGTACCTGGCGTACCAGGATTCCGGCCACGGCCAGGGCCGCCAGGGCGACGACTCCGATGATCACCACGATGATCCGGTTGTCGTCGGTCAGTGCGGCGGCCGCGAAGGTCGTGGGGTGGTCAAACCTTTGAGGGGTAAAAAGCCCCGCCATTCGTCCTCCTTGACGCTTGGGCTGAGCTCAAGATGTGGACGGATTGTAGGTAGCTGATCGGGATCTAAACAGTGGGCGGCACACGCGAGGGCGCCCGACTTGCCTCTCAGCAAATGATCGCGGAGGGATCGGTCCCACCGAAAGAAGTAATGGCCTTGAGGCATTGACGCCGGTGAATGATCTATAAACACTTGATCAACGATCTTATGGTGATGATCGCATGTCCACGGAATGCCGTTCCGGTGTTCGTTCGGTGGCCGGAAATTCACATGGATCAACGCCGCGGGAAATCCGGCAGATGGCGATCCGAGGGAATGATCGAGATATTGCGTCCGATGACCGCCGGTTCATGATGTGGCCGGACGGGACGGTCTCCCGTGGCCCCGCGGCGCGGACGCGGCACGTTCGGCGTCGACGCGGGCGTGCCGATCAGGGGGAACGGTAGCGGGCGGCGGGACAGGGCTCGTCGACGGGGCGCCGGAAGGCGTGGGGCGCGGCGATGCGGGGCGCGGGGAGGAGCGCGGGGCGCCGGGATGGGCCGAATGTTTCCGGCCATCTTCGGCCCGTGTTCATGCGCCTGGGGAGTGACGGACGGGGCCCCTGGTGTGGCTGACGGGGCGCCAGTGGGCGCTGGTTCACGCCCAGTGGGTCCTGGTTCGCGCGGAGTCGCCCGTCTCGGGCGGTCCATCGGCGCCCTTCGGGGGCTCGCGGCGGCCCTCGGGCGGTACCGCGACCGACCGGCGGCGCACACGGCGACCGACCGCCGCCGCGGCGCACACACCGCCAGCCCGCCCCTGACCCCAGGGCCCCGTCACAGAAACGGCGGTACGGGCCCCGCAAGGGGACAGGCGGGAGGGACCGGACGGAACGCGACGGAAAGGGTCGAAGCGGAGGTCAGGCGAGGACGGGTGCCGGAGGGATCGGCCACGTCATCCTGATGTGGCCGCCGTTCTCGTCGGCCATGACCTCCACGTCGTCGACGAGGCCGCTGATGACCGCGAGGCCCATCTCGTCCTCGCTCTCCGCGTCCGCGTCGTCGATGCCCGCGACGGCTCCGCCTGGAGAGAGCCGGGGCGCCTCGTCGCCGACCTCGATGGAGAACTGCTTCTCCTCCTCGATCAGCAGCACCCGCACCGGCGCGGTGACGCCGCTGCTCTGGTGCAGCCCCACGGCGCGCGTACACGCCTCACCGACGGCGAGCCTGACCTCATCGAGTACCGCCTCGTCCACCCCGGCCCTGCGCGCCACCGCCGCCGCCACCAGGCGGGCGGTCCTGACGTGCTCCGGGAGCGCGCTGAAGCGGAGTTCGACGGTTGCCATGCATCCCCCTCGGGCATACGGCCGTGCTCGGGGGGCCGGACCCACGGCCGGACCCCCTCTGTGGTGGTGATCCCGGGCGCGGGGCCCGGGGACTGCGCTCAGTCGGTGGCCGCGACGGCTTCCTCGACGGAGGTGTGGATGGGGAACACCTTGGTCAGGCCGGTGATGCGGAAGATCTTGAGAATGCGCTCCTGGTTGCAGACCAGGCGCAGCGAACCCTCGTGGGCGCGGACCCGCTTCAGCCCGCCCACCAGCACACCGAGCCCCGTGGAGTCGAGGAAGTCGACCCCCTCCATGTCGACAACCAGGTGGAAGTTGCCGTCGTTCACCAACTCCACCAACTGCTCCCGCAGCTTGGGTGCGGTATACACATCAATCTCGCCACCGACCTCGACGACCGTACGGTCGCCACCAGGGCCGGACACATTGCGAGTCGACAAGGACAGGTCCACGGATCTCCTCCAGCACCTTGCTATCGAGCGGTCGTCCCTCGGGACACCTCGGCTTGAACCCCGGGACGGATCGCCAGCCGCGATGGCATTCAATCACTTACGGCAGACGTGTACGACGCCTTGGGCCCATTGTCCGTCATGCCAGTGACACACTCGGTGCCGATGGCCAAGAATCACCGTCCCGATCGATCCCCGCCGAACACCGACGCCCGGCCCGCCCCGCGCACGGTCCTCGACCGCCTCGCCGCGTGGCAGGGCCGCGCTGCGCGCATCACCCATACGGAGCACTTGCCCCCGCGTGAGGGGCGCCATGCCGTCTGGCCTGACCGTATCCGACCCGAGATCATCGCGGCGGTACAAGCGGCGGGAATCGATCATCCGTGGGCACATCAGGCGCTCGCGGCCGAACACGCGCTCGACGGTGAGTCGGTCGTCGTCGCCACCGGCACCGCGTCGGGAAAGTCGCTCGCCTACGCCGTCCCGGTGCTGAGTACCCTGCTGGACGGCTCGGAGGCCCCGAACGGGCGCGGCGCCACCGCGCTGTACCTCGCCCCGGCCAAGGCGCTCGCCGCCGACCAGTACCGCGCCGTGAAGAATCTCACCGCGCCGCTGGGCACGTCGGTGCGCCCCGCGGTGTACGACGGCGACACGCCCGTCGAGGAGCGCGAGTGGATACGCCAGTACGCCACGTATGTGCTCACCAACCCCGACATGCTGCACCTGGGCATCCTGCCCTCCCACCCGCGCTGGTCCTCCTTCCTGCGCGCGCTGCGCTATGTCGTCGTGGACGAGTGCCACATCTACCGGGGCGTGTTCGGCTCGCACGTCGCCCAGGTGCTGCGCAGGCTGCGGCGGCTCTGCGCGCGGTACGGCTCCTCGCCCGTCTTCCTGCTGGCCTCGGCGACCGCCGCGGAACCCGGTGTCGCCGCGGGCCGGCTGACGGGACTGCCGGTGCGGGAGATCGCGGACGACGCCTCGCCCCGCGGCGAACTCGCCTTCGCGCTCTGGGAGCCGCCGCTGACCGAGTTCCACGGCGAGAAGGGCGCCCCGGTGCGCCGCACCGCGACCGCGGAGACCGCGGACCTGCTCGCCGACCTCGTGGTCCAGGGGGTGCGCACCGTCGCCTTCGTGCGCTCCCGGCGCGGCGCCGAGCTGATCTCGGTGATCACGCAGGAGCGGCTCGCCCAGGTGGACGGCTCGCTGCGGGGGCGTGTCGCCGCCTACCGCGGCGGCTATCTCGCCGAGGAGCGCCGCGCGCTCGAACGCGCGCTGCACTCCGGGGACCTCCTCGGCCTCGCCGCGACCACCGCCCTCGAACTCGGCATCGACGTCGCGGGCCTGGACTCCGTGCTGATCTGCGGCTATCCCGGCACCAGGGCGTCGCTGTGGCAGCAGGCGGGCCGCGCAGGGCGCGCAGGGCAGGGCGCGCTCGCGGTGCTCGTCGCCCGGGACGACCCGCTGGACACCTATCTGGTGCACCACCCCGAGGCGATCTTCAACCGCCCCGTCGAGTCGACCGTGCTCGACCCCGACAACCCGTACGTCCTGACCCCGCACCTGTGCGCCGCCGCCGCGGAGCTGCCGCTGACCGAGGACGACTTCGCGCTCTTCGGGCCCGCCACGCCCGGACTCATGCCGCAGTTGGAGGAGGCGAAGCTGCTGCGGCGCCGGGCCGGCGGCTGGCACTGGACGCGCAGGGAGCGCGCCGCCGACCTCGCCGACCTGCGCGGCAGGGGCGGCGCCCCGGTCCAGGTCGTCGAGTCCGGTACGGGGCGGCTGCTGGGCACCGTGGACGCCTCCGCCGCGCACACCACCGTCCACGAGGGCGCCGTCCACCTCCACCAGGGCCGCACCTACCAGGTACGCGCGCTGGACCTCGACGACTCGGTCGCGCTGGTCGAGGCCGCGGAGCCGCCGTACTCGACGGTGGCCAGGGACACCACCGCGATCTCCGTGCTCACCACCGACTCCGAGGTGCCCTGGGGGGACGGGCGGCTCTGCTACGGCTCGGTGGAGGTGGTGAACCAGGTCGTGTCCTTCCTGCGCCGCAGGCTCGTCACCGGCGAGGTGCTGGGCGAGACGAAGCTCGACCTGCCGCCCAGGACGCTGCGCACCCGCGCCGTGTGGTGGACCGTCACCGAGGACCAGCTCGACGCCGCCCGGATCGGCCCCGAGCAGCTCGGCGGCGCCCTGCACGCCGCCGAGCACGCCTCGATCGGCATCCTGCCGCTCTTCGCGACCTGCGACCGGTGGGACATCGGCGGTGTGTCCGTGCCGCTGCACCCGGACACCCTGCTGCCCACGGTCTTCGTGTACGACGGCCACGCGGGCGGCGCCGGCTTCGCCGAGCGGGCCTTCCAACTGGCCCGGGAGTGGCTGACCGCGACCCGGGAGGCGATCGCCTCCTGCGAGTGCGAGTCCGGCTGCCCGTCCTGTGTGCAGTCCCCGAAGTGCGGCAACGGGAACGACCCGCTCCACAAGCGGGGCGCCGTACGCCTCCTCGACGCGCTGCTCCGCGGCGCCCCCACGGGCCAGGGGCCCGCCCCCGCCATCCCGAGCCAGCCCACGGGCCCGCGGGGCGAGCCCGTCGCCCCCGAGGCGCCCTGAAGCCTCCGCCGCGCCCGGTGCGGCGGGCGCCGGGGCCGTGTCCGCGGGGCCCGCGCGTGACCTGACCTCCAAGTGGAACGGGCCGGTGTCCGCGGCCACGGTCACCTCGGAGATCCGCCCCCGCAGCGCGCACCGCACCACCCTGCCCCGCTGCGCCGCCGCCACCCGCTTCGCCCGCGCGCAGGCGCCCACGCGGCCGGCCCGCCAGTGGTCGGCGGCGGCGAGCGCCGCGAGGTCGGCCGCGCCGCCCGCGCGGTGCTTGGCCTCGACCGCCTGGGCCAGCGCCAGCACCGCGCAGAAGACCACGCCGAGCACCGCCGTCACCGTGAGCGTGAGCACGGTCGCCGAACCGCGCTCCCGCGACCGGCGCAACGCCTCCCGTCGCCCTCCCCTCACGCCTCTCCCACCTCCGATGCTGTCTGGGGCGCCGCCCGGGGCCGGGTGGCCACCGTCTCCTCGGCGAGGGCGGCGGCCTCGCCGCGCAGCCGCAGGGCGAGCGCCCCTGGCCCCGGCGTCCCGGCCACGACGGTGACCAGGACCAGTTCGCCCTCGCGGCGGACCGTGACCCTGGCACCGCGCGGCGCGGCCCGCCGGGCGGCCTCGACGGCCGACGCGTCCGGGTCCTGGCGGGCGGCGGAGCGCGCCCCCGCCCGTGCGGCGTCGACGCACTGGATCTGCGCGGCGGCGGCCAGCAGCGCCCAGACGAGGCCCAGCACGAAGACGACCAGGGCGGGCAGCACGGTGGCGGTCTCCACCGTGGCGAAGCCGCCGTCGCCACGGGGCCGTACGGGCCGGGGCCGCCCGCGCGGGGCCGGGCGCGGCGCGGCCGTGACGGCCGTCGGCGCCCGGTCACGGCGCGGGCGCTCAGAACGTCCCATCGAACGCCTTCTCCACCGCGCCCTGGAGCACCCCGCGCATCCAGGAACTGGTCAGGACCTTGTAGAGCACCGCCGCGAGACCGGCGACGGCGACAAGACCCATCGCATACTCCGAGGTCACCATGCCGCCCTCGCGGGGCAGCCGTCGGGCGCGCGCGTCCCACAGCTCGCGCAGCCGCCCGCGCGCCCCCGGCCTGCCGCTCCCGCCCGCGGCGCGGCCTGCGCGCCCTACCGTGCGCCGGGGCGGGATGCCGGGCGCGCCGCCGTTCAGTGTCAGGTGCCGGTGTGCCTCGCACATCGCCGCCTGCCCGGCCTTGGACCGTACGACCATCGGCCGCCGCATACCGTTTCCCTTCACGGACATCGTGGAACTCCCTCTCGTTTCGGTGGAACTGGTGTCGGGTGTCGTCGTGGAGCTGCTGTGGTCAGGGGCCGCCGCCCAGCAGCCGGTGGGCGAGGCCGATGACGACCGGCACCACGCCGACGGCGATGAAGGAGGGCAGGAAGCAGAGCCCGACGGGGGCCGCGACCAGGACTCCCGCCCTGCGGGCCCGGGCCAGCGCGAGGCGTCCGCGCTCCGCCCTCGCCTCCGCGGCGAGCCGTGCGACGGAGGCCGCGGCGGGCGCCCCCGAGTCCGCGGCGCGCTCCAGGAGCACCGCGAGCCGCCCGGCGCCCGGCAGTGCCGCGAGCCGCCGCCAGGCGTCCCCGGGGGCGCCGCCCAGACGGAGTTCCGCAGCGCCGCGCGCGAGCCCCTCGCCCACAGGGCCACCCAGCGAGTCGCCGACGACGCCCGCGGCGGTGACCGGGTCGGCGCCTGCGGTGATGCAGGCCGCCAGCAGGTCGGCCGCCAGGGGCAGTTCGCGCCCGGCCCGGGCCACGTCCGCGGCATCCGCGGTCGGTGTGCCGCCCCGTCGGCCACGGAGAGCGACGGCACCCGCGAGCGCCCCGACGAGCGCCCCGGCCACGCCTCCCACCAGCACGTATCCCAGGCAGACCGCGCCCACCACCGGCAGCCATCGGCGCACTCCCGCGCGCCCCGCCGACGCGCGCCGGTCCTTACGGGGCGCCGGTGTCCGCCGCGTCCCCGGCGGGCTCGACCCCGTGACGGCCGCGCACCTGTCCCGCAATCGGCGCTCGCCCCGCAGGCCCGCCACGGCGTCGAGCAGCCACAGCGTCCCCGCGGCGGCACACAGCGCCGCCCCCAGCCTGTGGATAACTTCCTGGCTCATCCGTCCTCCCCCGCCCGCACGATCCGGTCCACCCACCAGAGCCCCGCCGCCTCCAGGCCGCCGCCCACGACGAGACAGCCGAGGCCCGCGGGCGTGTGCAGCAGGACGCGTAGCGGGTCGGCGCCGAGCGCGCCGCCCAGCAGCAGCCCAAGGACGGGCAGCCCGGCCAGCAGCGCGGCCGTGGATCTGGCCCCGGCGAGCTGCGCGCGCAACTCGGCGCGCTGGTCGCGTTCGGCGCGCAGGGCGGCAGCCAGCCGTTCGACACCGGCCGCGAGCCCCGCTCCCCCGTCGACCGAGACCCGCCAGCACGCGGCGAGGCCCCGAAGCCCCTCGGCGCCGGGCGCCCGGGACCCGCGGGCGAGTGCGGCGGGCACATCGCCTCCGAACCGGGCCGCGGCGAGCACCGCGGAACGCGCCCGCGCGGGCACCCCCGGCTCGCCCGCGGCGACGAGCAGCGCCCGCCCCGGGTGCTGCCCGGCCCGCACCTCCCCGATGAGCGTGGTGCACAGCGCGATCACCGCCTCGGCGCGCCCGTCCGCCGCCCCGCGCGCCTCCCGGCGCGACCGCGACCGCCGCGCCAGGGGCACCGCCGCGGCGCCCGCCACGAGCGGCAGCACGGAGCGGCCGAGCACCGCGAGGAACGCCCCGGCCAGCAGGCACCAGGCGCCCGACGCGACCGCCCACGCGGGCAGCGCGGCCAGCCGGTGCCGGGCGGCGGCCCACCGCTCCGCGGCACGGGGCGGCGGCGCCCCGGGGAGCACGGCGTGGGCCCTGCGGCGGGCGCCGCCACCGCCGGTGAGCAGCCACGCGGCGGCGCCCGCGCACCCCACGGCGGCCGACGGGGCGCCCAGGGCCCAGGACAGCGCGGTCATAGCGGCGGCTCCCCGAGGAGGGGTGCCAGCCGCCGCCAGCCCGGCTCCCTGATGAACTCGGTGGAGCCCCAGCGCAGCGCGGGCACCGTCTCCACCAGCCCCGCGGGGTCCCTGCGCAGCACGTGCACCTCGGCCACACGCCGACGTCCCGCGCGGTCCCTCACCAGGTGCAGTACGACGGAGAGCGCGGCGGCGAGCTGGCTGTGGAGGGCGGCCCTGCCAAGCCCTGCGGCGGTGCCCAGGGCCTCAAGACGGGCGGGCACGTCCCCCGCGGCGTTGGCGTGGAGGGTCCCGCAGCCTCCCTCGTGGCCGGTGTTGAGAGCGGCCAGCAGATGTGCCACCTCGGGGCCCCGCACCTCCCCCACGACCAGCCGGTCGGGGCGCATCCGCAGCGCCTGGCGCACCAGATCCTCCAGGGTGACGAGGCCCGCCCCCTCCTGGTTGGCCGGGCGGGCCTCCAGGCGCACCACATGCGGGTGGTCGGGGCGCAGCTCCGCGGAGTCCTCGGCGAGCACGATGCGCTCCCCCGGCCCGACGAGCCCGAGCAACGCGCTGAGCAGTGTTGTCTTTCCACTCCCGGTGCCGCCGCTGATCAGGAAGGACAGCCGGGCGTCGACGAGGGCGCGCAGGACGCGGTCGCCGCCGGGTGGCACGGTGCCCGCGGCGACGAGTTCCGCGAGGGTGAAGGCGCGCGGCCGTACGACGCGCAGGGACAGGCAGGTGCAGCCGACGGCGACGGGGGGCAGCACCGCGTGCAGCCGGGTGCCGTCGGGCAGTCGGGCGTCCACCCAGGGCCTGGCGTCGTCGAGTCTGCGGCCCGCGACGGCGGCGAGGCGCTGGGCCAGGCGCCGTACGGCGGACGCGCCGGGGAAGGTGACTCCGGCGGGGGTGAGGCCGCCGCCGGTGTCGACCCACACCCGGTCCGGCGCGGACACCAGGACGTCGGTGACCGCCGGGTCGGCGAGGAGGGGTTCGAGGGGGCCGGTGCCGACGAGTTCGGACCTGAGCTTGTCGGTGGCGCCGAGCACCTCGGTGTCGCCCAGGATGCGGCCCTGGGCGCGCAGGGCCTCCGCCACGCGCGCGGAGGTGGGTTCGTGGCCGTGCTCGGCGAGCCAGTGGCGTACGCCGTCGAGAAGCGCCGTGTCGGTGTGCGTGCTCATGCGGCGGCCTCCGGTACGGGCAGGCGCTCCCAGAGGGCGGTGCAGAAGCGGGCGAGGGGGCTCCTGGCGTCGCCGCCCGGGGGCGCCCCGCTCTCCTGGTCAGTCAACAGCCCTGGTTCATGCGGCAGTTCACCCGCGAGGGGGAGTCCTACGAGGTCGGCCACCTCCCGGGCTTCGAGGGCCGCCGAGCGGTGTCCTGGCGGCGGTGCGACGACCACCCGCAGGTCGCGCAGTGAGGTGCCGGTGGCCGCGGCGACCCGGGTCGCGGCGGCGACGGCCCGCAGTTCTGCGGGGACGACGAGGAGTCCCAGGTCGGTCTGGGCGAGCGCTTCGCCCGTGCCGTCGTCGACGCGCCTCGGCAGGTCGAGGACGACGGCGCCGCCGCGTCTGCGGGCCGCGGCGACGACGGCGCGCACCGCTTCGGGCGGGACCGCGACGCTGTCCCCTCTGTCCCAGCTCAGCAGGCGCAGGGAGTGGAGTCTGGGCAGGGACTCCTCCAGGGCGCCCGCGGCGAGGCGGCCCCGCGAGGCCGCCAGGGCGGGCCAGCGCAGGCCCTGTGCCCGCTCCCCGCCGAGCATGACGTCGAGGCCGCCGCCGAGCGGGTCCGCGTCGATGAGCATGGTGCGCACCTCGCGGCGGGCGGAGGTGACGGCGAGGGCGCAGGCGAGGGTGGAGGCCCCCGCCCCGCCGCGGCCGCCGAGCACTCCCACCGTGAAGGCGGGCTCGTCGGCACCGTCGGCGACGTCCGCGATGCGGTCGACGAGCCACTTCTCCCCTTCGGGGAGGCTGAGCACCTGGTCGGCGCCGAGCCGCACCCCGTGCCGCCACAGGGCGGTGTCGGCCTCGCTCCTGCCGATGAGGACGACACCCCTTCTCCTGGTGGCCCCGGCCAGCCGCGGTGCGGCGTCCTCACCCACCAGGATGAGCGGCGCGGTCTCCCAACTGCCGCGGTGCCGCGGGAGTCCGTGGTTCACCTCGGGGCGGGCGCCCGCGACCGCGCACAGGCGCAGCAGGTCGTCGAGCAGCTCGATGTCCTCGGTGACGATGAGGGGTCCCGTGCGCTGCCTGCCCGCGGGCGGCGCGCTCCGGTCGGCGGTCTCCTGTGTTGCCACGATTTTCAGCCCTTTCACCGCGCTCTACGCGAGGCCCCCCGTGGGCCCGCGAAAGCCCTTCAGGCGAAGTGGCGGGCGTGGAACCGCCATACGAGGCATCGATTGGAACCGGCCATTGGAACCGGCACATCGAACCCTTCGTGAACTCCGCGAGCAGGGCACGCAGGAATCACGATGCGGCGATCCTGAAAATCGTGTGGATCTTGGTCGAAATCTGTGGACTACTCAGCAGTTGTGGATATCTTCGTCACCCATACAGGTGAGGCTGGAGGGACATCACAAAGCCCTCCGCGCACCCGGGGTACAGTCACGGAGAGTGACGATTCTGAGAGGGGTGCCGCAGGAGGGCAGTAAGATCAGGAGGAGCGGTCGACGGCCGCGAAGGGGGGAGTACACCCCTCCGGACATGCGACGACCCCCGCCGGGGGGGAGAGCGGGGGTCGTCCCCACGGCCGACTCGGGGGGGGAGGAGTCGGGCCGGGTTAGCACGGTCGCGAACGATCCGTGACTTCCATGGTGTACCCGAGAGCCCTCTCAGGCAAACCCACACGCCCCAGCTTACGCCGAATGGCGGGCGCATATGCTCGGGCTCGTGGAAAACCACTCCTTGTCTCGTACAGCGGCCTTCTTCGACCTGGACAAGACGGTCATTGCGAAGTCGAGCACCCTCACCTTCAGCAAGTCGTTCTACCAAGGCGGCCTGATCAACCGCAGGGCGGTACTCCGCACCGCATATGCGCAGTTCGTCTTCCTCGCGGGCGGCGCGGACCACGACCAGATGGAGCGCATGCGGGAGTACCTGTCGGCGCTGTGCCGCGGGTGGAACGTCCAGCAGGTGAAGGAGATCGTCGCCGAGACCCTGCACGACCTCATCGACCCCATCATCTACGACGAGGCGGCCTCCCTCATCGAGGAGCACCACGCGGCGGGCCGCGACGTGGTCATCGTCTCCTCCTCGGGCGCCGAGGTGGTCGAGCCCATCGGCGAACTCCTCGGCGCCGACCGGGTCGTGGCCACCCGCATGGTGGTCGGCGACGACGGCTGCTTCACCGGCGAGATCGAGTACTACGCCTACGGCCCCACCAAGGCCGAGGCCGTGAAGGAACTCGCCGCCTCCGAGGGGTACGACCTCGCCCGCTGCTACGCCTACAGCGACTCGGCCACCGACCTTCCGATGCTGTCGGCCGTCGGCCACCCCTGCGCGGTCAACCCCGACAGGGCGCTGCGCAGGGAGGCACTGGCGCGGCAGTGGCCGATACTCGACTTCCACCGTCCGGTACGGCTGAAGCAACGGTTCTCCCTGCGGGTGCCGCCGCGCCCCGCGCTGGTCGCCGCCGCCGCGGTGGGCGCCGCGGCCGCCACCGCCGGGCTCGTCTGGTACACCCACCGCCGCCGGGCGGCCCTGGCCTGACCGCCCACACCCGTACCACGCCGCCCCTTTCCTCACCATTCGCCCGAATAGTAAAGAAGTCGGTGAGGGGGTTTTCCCCGCACCGCGTCAGGAGTACAAAGGAATCAACGGCCCGCGAGACCAGGGACTTCCGGGAGGAACCCCCATATCGCAGCACGGCCCCACGGACCGAGCATGAACACCGGGCACCCACGCGACGTCGACCCGTCGATTACGGGCCAGCCGCACCGGGAACGGGCCTCGCGCCCGGCCCGATGTGCACTACATCGAGGACGCATGGTCACCTGATGTTCATGCCCAGCGGCGGTACGACTCTTCGTACCGCCGCTTTTCTGTCGGCACCCGCCGCTTCACACCACGGCACACCGCCTGGACCGGCGCCCACCACCGGCACGCCCGGCACGCGGTCACGCCCTCAGGCGGCGCCGCGCTGCATCGCCTCGCAGACCGCCGTGGACTCCCGCGCCCCCAGCTCCACCGCGCGCCCGCAGTGCGCGATCCAGGCCGCCACCCCCTCGGCAGTGCCCGACACATAGCCCTCCAGCGCCGCCGCGTACGCCCCGGCTCCCGCTTCCGCGTGCCCCACCTCCGCGGGGCAGATCGCCCTGGGGTCGAGTCCGCTGCCCACGAGGACCAACCGCTCGGCGGCCCGTGCGACCAGCCCGTTGCAGGAGACGAAGGGGCGCAGCGCCAGCAGTTCGCCGTGCACCACGGCCGCGGTGACCAGCGCCGGGGCCGAACTGCCCGCCACCACGATCGCGGCCAGTCCTTCCAGCCGGTCGGCGACCTCGGAGGGGCCGGGCACGGGCAGTCCGATCAGGGGTTCGTCCACCGACTCGCCGGCCAGACGCGGCCGCCCGACCCGCTCGTCCTGCTCTGCCGCCGCCACCAGGTGCAGCCTCGCCAGGACCCGCATCGGGGACTGCGGCCACACCTTCAGCAGCCCGCCGACCTCGGCGGTGAGCCGCAGCGCCGCGCCGACGGTGCGCGCCTCGCCGCCCTCGCCGAAGTCGCTGCGCCTGCGCAGCTCCTCAAGCGCCCAGTCGGCACCGGCGAGCGCCGCGGAGCCGCGCGCCCCGCGGAGCGCCGCCTCCGCGGTGACCTCCGTGCCGCGGCGGCGCATGACGCGGTGCCCGTAGACACGGTCGACGGCGTCGCGCACCGAGGACACCGCAGCGTCGACGCCCGGCAGCGCCCCGAGCGGGGCCAGCGGGTCGGCGGACACACCGTTGCTAGTCATACGACGACCCTACGCACCCGGCGCAGGACCACCGCGCCGGAGGCCCTGCCCTCACGGCCACGACCGCGACCGCAGTCACACCGCGACGGCGCCCGCGCGGCGAACCGCCTCCGCAGCCGCGGGCCGCAGGGAGAGGGAGCGCCCACGGCGCCCGGGCGGCGCCCGCACCGCGCCATAAGGGGCCACCCCACCCCCGCCACCTGCGGCCATTCACCCGGAAGGGTGGATAGCTAACCCATATGTCCGAATTATGAAGACAAGGTCTTTACTCTGCATTACGGTTCGTTTACCGAGAGTTGAGACGCCCAGCCGCCCGTGCGGCACCCGGTCCACGGGTGTGCGCACGCACGGCCCCTTCGTCCGGCCCGCACGGCGCCCAGGGCATTCGGACGACAGATCCGCCACCGCCTCCGTTATCTCTCCCTCTCTCTCCAGCACACGAGACGGACAACCATGCCTGCACGCACCTCCCTGCGCGCCGCGGCCAAACGGCGTGCGCGCAAGCACACCTCCCACAGTCCCCCGCCCTCCCGACGGTTCCTCCCCCGAGTCGCCGGGGCCGACCTGTCGGCCTCGATCGCCGTCTTCCTCGTCGCCCTGCCGCTGTCCCTCGGCATCGCCCTCGCCACCGGGGCGCCCCTCGGCGCCGGACTCGTCGCGGCGGCCGTCGGCGGCATCGTCGCGGGACGGCTCGGCGGGTCCCCGCTCCAGGTCAGCGGCCCCGCCGCCGGGCTCACCGTGGTCACCGCCGAACTCATCCAGCAGTACGGATGGCGCACCACCTGCGCCATCACCGCCCTCTCCGGAGTCGCCCAACTCCTCCTCGGCTGCCTGCGGGTGGCGCGCGCCGCCCTCGCCGTCAGCCCCGCCATCGTGCACGGGATGCTGGCGGGCATCGGCGTCACCATCGCCGTCGCCCAGGTGCACATCGTCCTCGGCGGCACCCCCCAGAGTTCCGTTCCCGACAACCTCGCCGCGCTCCCCGGCCAGCTCACCCACATCCACCCCGCCGCCCTGCTCACCGCCGCCCTCACCCTGCTGCTGCTCCTCGCCTGGCCCCGGCTCGCCCGCCGCCTCCAGACCGGGCCAGGGCGGGTCCGCCGCGCGGTGGCCAAGCTGCCCGCCGCCCTGATCGCCGTGGCCGTGACCACCGCCGTCGCCTCCGCCACCGCCCTCGCCCTGCCCCGGGTCGACCTGCCCACCTGGCGCAGCCACGCCCTCGCGGGCATGCCGGAGGGCCCCGTGTCCGGCATCGCGACGGCGGTGCTGACCACCACCCTGGTGTGCAGCGTGCAGTCCCTCCTCGGCGCCGTAGCGGTGGACAAGCTGGCGGCAGCGCGGTCCGACCTGCACGGCCGGCTGCCCCGCTCCCGGCTGGACCGCGAACTGCTCGGGCAGGGCGCGGCGAACACGGTCTCCGGGATGCTCGGCGGCCTGCCGGTCGCGGGCGTCGCGGTGCGCAGCACCGCCAACGTGGCCGCGGGCGCCGTCAGCCGGAACTCGACGGTGCTGCACGGCGCCTGGGTGGTGGCCGCCGCGCTGCTGCTGGTGCCCGCGCTCGAACTGATCCCGCTCGCCTCGCTCGCCGCCCTGGTCATGGCCATCGGCATCCGGATGGTCTCCCTCCACCACATCCGCGTCCTCACCCGCCACCGCGAGGTCCTGGTGTACGCGGTCACCACGCTCGGCGTGATCGTCTTCGGGGTGCTGACCGGGGTGGCCCTGGGGATCGCGGCCGCGGTCGCCATGGCGCTGCACCGGCTGGCGCACACCCGTATCACCCACGAGAGCGGCCACGACGGCGGCCACCGGGTGCGGGTGCTCGGGCAGCTCACCTTCCTCGCCGTGCCCCGCCTCAGCAGGACCCTGCACCTGGTGCCGCCCCGCGGGCACACGGTGGTCGAGCTGGACGGCTCCTTCATGGACCACGCCGCGTACGAGGCGCTACAGGACTGGCGGACGGGCCATCTCGCGCAGGGCGGCTCCGTGGAGATCACCGGTCGGGCGGGGGCGCGTATCGCGGAGCCCGCGCGGGCCGCCCACTCCTGCTGCCGCCCCTGGACCCCCTGGCGCAACCACCACTGCGACTCCCGCCGCTCCCTCCCGGTCGCGGGTTCCGCCCTCGGCACACCGGAGGGACCCACCACCTCCGCCCCCACCTCGACATCCCCGTCCCCATCCCCGTCCATGGCCACCGACGCGGCGGACGGTGTCCCAACACAGGCGCACGTACCGCCCGGTCGCACCCCGGACCGGGCGGACGCCCCGGGCCCCGCCCACGGGGAGAGCCAACTCGTCAGCGGAGTCGGCGCGTTCCAGCGGGACACCGCCCCGCTGATCCGGGACGAGCTGGCGCGGCTCGCCCGGGAAGGCCAGCGGCCCGGACACCTCTTCCTCACCTGTTCCGACTCCCGGCTCATCACCTCGATGATCACGTCGAGCGGCCCCGGCGACCTGTTCGTCGTGCGCAACATCGGCAATCTCGTGCCGCCCCCGGGCGAGCAGAGCGGCGACGCCTCGGTGTCCGCGGCCATCGAGTACGCGGTGGACGTGCTGGGGGTGCGCTCGATCACGGTGTGCGGGCACTCGGGCTGTGGCGCGATGCAGGCCCTGCTCCCCCGGGCGGACGCCACCGACACCACCGCGGGCGACGGCACGGCGCCCGGGGCACCCGGCGGACCGGGGCGCGCGGAACAGCCCCCCGGCGGCGACGGCACGCCGCTGCGGCGTTGGCTGCGGTACGGAGAGGCGAGCGTACGGCGGCTGCGCCCGGAGGCCGGGCCGCCCGCACGGCTCACCGGCCGCGACCCCGCGGACGACCTGGAGCGGCTCTGCCTGGCCAACATCGTGCAGCAACTCGAACACCTCGGGACACACCCCGCGGTGGCCCACGGGTTGGACCGGGGGACGCTCGAACTGCACGGCATGTACTTCCACGTGGGAGAGGCCCAGGCGTATCTGATGACCGCCGAGGGGGTGTTCAGACCCGTCCCGGCCACCGCCCTGGAGAAGGCGTCTTCCTGAGCCGCGGCGGCGCGGCGGCGGGACTCGTCCGATCGATGGCGCGCGGGTCCCGTCCGCCGTGCCGGAGGCAGGCGTTCCGCGGCTTCATGAGAGCGTGTGGCCTCGGTGAGCACGGCCACGACTCCACCACGACAAGAGGTCTAAACCAGTTCACTGTCTGCTCTTGTCACCGGGGGATGCTTCTGATGAGCTGTGGTCTGGGACACAACGGACACCCTGGGAAAGGGAGATGTCGTGAGCAACGAAAGCCTGGCCAACCTGTTGAAGGAGGAGCGCAGGTTCGCGCCTCCCGCCGACTTGGCCGCGAACGCCAATGTCACGGCGGAAGCGTATGAGCAGGCCAAGGCTGACAGGCTCGGCTTCTGGGCCGAGCAGGCCCGCCGGCTGACCTGGGAGACGGCTCCGACCGAGACTCTGGACTGGTCCAACCCGCCGTTCGCCAAGTGGTTCGCGGACGGGAAGCTCAACGTGGCTTACAACTGCGTCGACCGCCATGTCGAGGCGGGCCACGGCGACCGGGTGGCCATCCACTTCGAGGGCGAGCCGGGCGACGGCAGGACGATCACCTACGCCCAGCTCAAGGACGAGGTCTGCAAAGCCGCGAACGGTCTCACGGAACTGGGCGTCGCCAAGGGCGACCGGGTGGCCGTCTACCTGCCGATGATCCCCGAGGCCGTCATCGCGATGCTGGCGTGCGCCAGGATCGGCGCCGCGCACTCCGTCGTCTTCGGCGGCTTCTCCGCCGACGCCATCACGGCCCGTATCGACGACGCCGACGCCAAGCTCGTCATCACCGCCGACGGCGGCTTCCGCCGCGGCAAGCCGACCTCCCTCAAGCCCGCCGTCGACGACGCCGTCGCCCGCACCAAGAGCGTCCAGAAGGTCCTCGTCGTCCGCCGCACCGGGCAGGACGTGGGCTGGACGGAAGGCCGCGACGTCTGGTGGCACGACCTGACGGAGCGCCAGTCCGCCGAGCACACCCCCGAGGCGTTCGAGGCCGAGCACCCCCTGTTCATCCTCTACACCTCGGGGACCACCGGGAAGCCCAAGGGCATCCTGCACACCTCCGGCGGCTACCTCACCCAGGTGTCGTACACCCACCACGCCGTCTTCGACCTCAAGCCGGAGACGGACGTCTACTGGTGCACCGCCGACGTCGGCTGGGTCACCGGCCACTCGTACATCACGTACGGACCGCTCTCCAACGGCGCCACCCAGGTGATGTACGAGGGCACGCCCGACACCCCCCACCAGGGGCGCTTCTGGGAGATCGTCCAGAAGTACAAGGTGAGCATCCTCTACGCGGCCCCCACCGCGATCCGCACGTTCATGAAGTGGGGAGACGACATCCCCGCCAAGTTCGACCTGAGCAGCCTGCGGGTGCTGGGCTCCGTGGGCGAGCCGATCAACCCCGAGGCGTGGATCTGGTACCGCAAGCACATCGGCGGCGACCGCTGCCCGGTCGTGGACACCTGGTGGCAGACCGAGACCGGCGGCATCATGATCTCCCCGCTGCCCGGTGTCACGGACGCCAAGCCCGGCTCCGCCCAGCGCCCGCTGCCTGGCATCGCGGCGACGGTCGTCGACGACGACGCCAACGAGGTGCCCGATGGCGGCGGCGGGTACCTCGTCCTCACCGAGCCCTGGCCCTCGATGCTGCGCACCATCTGGGGCGACGACCAGCGGTTCCTCGACACCTACTGGTCGCGCTTCGAGGGCAAGTACTTCGCGGGCGACGGTGCGAAGAAGGACGACGACGGCGACCTGTGGCTGCTCGGCCGCGTCGACGACGTCATGCTCGTCTCGGGCCACAACATCTCCACGACCGAGGTCGAGTCGGCGCTGGTGTCGCACCCGGCGGTCGCGGAGGCCGCCGTGGTGGGCGCCGCCGACGAGACGACGGGACAGGCCATCGTGGCGTTCGTGATCCTGCGCGGCACCGCGAGCGAGGACCAGGGCCTCGTCGCCGAGCTGCGCAACCACGTCGGCACCACGCTGGGCCCCATCGCCAAGCCCAAGCGGATCATGGCGGTCGCCGAGCTGCCGAAGACCCGCTCCGGCAAGATCATGCGGCGCCTGCTGCGCGACGTCGCCGAGAACCGTGAGCTGGGCGACGTCACCACGCTCACCGACTCCTCGGTGATGGACCTCATCCAGTCGAAGCTGCCCTCGGCGCCCTCCGAGGACTGATCCGCCGCACCGTCAGAACACCGCAGGGCACCCGGCCACCCCGGCCGGGTGCCCTGCGCCGTCTCCCGCCCCGGCGGCACGACGCGCCGGAAAAGACGGCTCCGGCCGGGCGCGTAGTACGGAAATGGCGGGCAGGAGGAGCGGGAAGGACGGCCGTCCGGCATGATCTGAGAGCACAAACGCATAGGAACGGACACACCGGAACCGAATACGACGGAAGCGGCCCGCGGGGCATCGGCCACGAGCACCACGGCGTCAGCACCACCGGCGGCCCACACAGGGTCAGATTCCGGCGCACGGCGGGCAGAAGCCCCGGCGGGGCCCCGTGCCCCGTCCCGGAAGGGCGGCGCCGGTGTCCGGTTCCGGCCGGGGCCGAACAGAAGCACGTACAGAGCGAGGGAGTAGCGATGAGCGCAACCGAGGAGCCGGTCGGCGCCGAGCCCAGCCTCGGCCGACTGGTGGCCACGGCGACCGGCGAGATGTCCGCCCTGCTGCACGACGAGATCGCGCTGGCGAAGGCGCAGCTACGGCAGGATGTGAAGCGGGGCGCGGTGGGCGGCGGCGCGTTCGGCGCGGCGCTTGTCGTGCTGACGTTCTCCCTGCCCATGCTCAGCTTCGCGCTCGCCTACGGCATCCGGACCTGGAGCGGCTGGCACATTTCGGTGTGCTTCCTGCTGTCGTTCGCCGCGAACGTGGTCGTGGCCGGGCTGCTCGCGCTGATCGGCACGGTGTTCGCGAAGAAGGCCAAGCAGGGCAAGGGGCCCCAGAAGGCGGTCGCGTCCGCCAAGGAGACGGCGGCCGTGCTCCAGAACGCCAAGCCGCACCCCCGTCCCGCCGTCCCCCCTGTGGAGGACGCTCGGGCACTTCCCAGCGGCAGCGGCGCCTCTGTGGCACGCTCGACCCCATGACGGAGCCCCTCGCCCATTCGGAGCACCCCGGCCCTGCCGTGCGTATCGAGGGCCCCTGGACGCATCGCGATGTCGCCGCCAATGGCGCCCGGTTCCACATCGCGGAGCTGGGGGACGGGCCGCTGGTGCTGTTGCTGCACGGTTTCCCGCAGTTCTGGTGGTCGTGGCGCCATCAGATGGTGGCGCTCGCGGAGGCCGGTTTCCGTACCGTCGCGATGGACCTGCGGGGCGTCGGCGGCAGCGACCGCACCCCGCGCGGCTACGACCCGGCGAACCTCGCCCTCGACATCACGGGCGTGGTGCGCTCGCTCGGCGAGCCGGACGCCGCGCTCGTCGGTCATGACCTCGGCGGCTATCTGGCCTGGACGGCGGCGGTGATGCGGCCGAAGCTGGTGCGCCGGCTCGCTGTCGCGTCCATGCCGCATCCGCGCCGCTGGCGCTCGGCGATGCTGTCCGACCTGAAGCAGGCCAGGGCCGGTTCGTACGTGTGGGGTTTCCAGCGGCCCTGGGTGCCCGAGCGGCAGTTGATCGCCGACGACGGCGCCCTGGTGGGCGGTCTGATCCGGGAGTGGTCGGGGCCGAAGGTGCCCGACGACGACGCGGTGGACGTGTACCGGCGCGCCATGTGCATCCCGTCGACCGCGCACTGCTCGATCGAGCCCTACCGCTGGATGGTGCGCTCGCTGACCCGGCCGGACGGCATCCAGTTCAACCGCAGGATGAAGCGCCCGGTGCGGGTGCCGACGCTGCATCTGCACGGCTCGATGGACCCGGTGATGCGTACGCGCAGCGCGGCGGGCTCCGGGGAGTACGTCGAAGCGCCGTACCGCTGGCGGCTGTTCGACGGTCTCGGGCACTTCCCGCACGAGGAGGACCCGATCGCCTTCTCCGCCGAACTGGTGAACTGGCTGAAGGACCCAGAACCCGACCGCTGAGCGGCCCGCGCCCTCCGGCGGCCGGGTGTGGTGCGGCCGCTTCCGAGCACGTTGCGCAGGCGTCCGGTAGCGGTGCGTGGACCGGGGATAAGACACCCCCGCCGACCCCTCGCACCCGTCTCGGCGTTTGGCTGAAATACGTCCATTTGGACGCCCCGGAGCACCTTACGCACCCCCGACCACGCATACCGTATACACGGCTCTGAGCAGGCATTTCCCGTGCTTGACGAGTCTCGGACAAGCGAAACAGGGAGCCCTTCCGAATGGCGCGATCCTATGATCAGCCAAATGCCTGGCGCATAGGCCGATTGGGGGTCCCGGGGGTGGTTACGGACCTTGAGGCAGGGGCAGAGGTCAGGGTATGAGCTGGACGCACGACTACAGTGACGTAGCACGCAATCGCCGCTCGGCCACACCGCTGAACAGTGTTCAGGGAGGTGGCTCGCCAGGTGGGGGCCAGTCGCCATCCACCGAGGTCATCGGAATCCCCCGCATTCTGCGCCGCCGCGCCCGCTGGGTCTCGGCGCGCCTGCGCCACACACGCGGTTAGCGTCCGCGCCGCACACGCGGCCGGGCGCGGGGAGCCCCGCAGAGACCACCATCGAACGGCACGCGCCGGCGGAGGCGTTCAGCACCGGATTCCGATGCGACACGCCCTCCGCCGGGCACGGCCGGCTACAGGGCGCAGGACTCGCTGTCGACCTCCTGGCTCGCGGTGCGCCCCTGGTCGATGTCCTGGCGGATCTCGTCGGCGCTCAGCGCGTAGCCGGTGTCGGGGTCGTCGAGGGACTTCGCGAACACCACGCCGTACACATGCCCGTCCGGTGTGAGCAGCGGCCCGCCCGAGTTGCCCTGCCGCACGGTCGAGTACAGCGAGTACACGTCGCGGCGGACCGTGCCCCGGTGGTAGATGTCGGGGCCGTTCGCCGTGATCCGGCCGCGCACCCGCGCGGGCCGCACGTCGTACGCCCCGTTCTCCGGGAAGCCCGCGACGATGCCGCTGCTGCCGCTCTGCGCGTCCTTCGACGTGAACGACAGCGCGGGCGCCTTCAGATCGGGCACGTCGAGCACGGCGATGTCACGCCGCCAGTCGTAGAGCACGACCTTGGCGTCGTACAGCTTGCCCTCGCCGCCGATCTGCACGGTGGGCTCGTCGACACCGCCGACCACGTGCGCGTTCGTCATGACGCGGCGGTTGCCGAACACGAAGCCGCTGCCCTCCAGCACCTTGCCGCAGCTCTGCGCCGTACCGACGACCTTCACGATGGAACGCTTGGCGCGGGCGGCTACGGGGCCGTTGGCGAGCGAAGGGTCGGGCGGGTCGACCTCGTGGATGGGCTCGTTCGAGAAGGGGCTGAAGACCTGCGGGAACCCGTTCTGCGCGAGCACCGACGAGAAGTCCGCGAACCAGTTGTCGGCCTGCTCGGGCAGCACCCTCGACACCCCGAGCAGCACCTGTGAACCGCGTACCTCACGGCCCACCGTCGGCAGCGTCGTCCCCGCGAGCGCCGAGCCGATCAGCCAGGCGACAAGCAGCATCGCCAGCGCGTTGACCAGCGCGCCGCCGGTCGCGTCGAGCGCCCGCGCGGACGACCAGGTGACATGGCCACGCAGTTTGCTGCCCAGATGGGTGGTGAACACCTGGCCCACCGAGGCACAGACGATCACGATGACGACCGCGCCGACCGCCGCGACGGTGCCGACATCGGCGTCGTCCGTGACCTTGTCCCAGACGATCGGCAGCAGGTACACAGCGACCAGGCCGCCGCCCAGAAACCCGATCACGGACAGAATGCCCACGATGAAGCCCTGGCGATACCCCACCCACGCGAACCACACGGCCGCGACGAGCAGCAGGTAGTCCAGTCCGTTCACGGTTCCCAGCCTCGCCTCATGTCGCCGCAGCTCATCGCTGGCCGCTCATCCTGTGCACCTGATCACTTGCCCGTCCGCCACCGACCATGCCGCACCGCCCGCACCACTCGCCGCGCACACTCCACCGGGCGTGGCCCGGGAAGCCGCGCGCCCCTACGACACACGCCCCCACCTCTTCACACGCACACACGACACGAACCGTTCCGCATCCGGCGGAACACGCCGCTCCGCGACGCCATCACGCGTGCTGGTCGAGCGCGACCAGCTTCTCCCGGTCCCAAGGGCGCTCCCAGCCCGCGTAGTGCAGAATCCGGTCGATCACACCCGCCGTGAACCCCCACACCAGCGTGGACGCCACCTGGAACGCCGGGCCGCGATACCCGCTCGGGTGAATCGCCGTCGCGCGGTTGCCGGGGTCGGTGAGGTCGGCCACGGGAACCGTGAACACCCGCGCCGTCTCCGCCGGGTCCACCACGCCGACCGGGCTCGGAACACGCCACCAGCCGAGCACCGGCGTCACCACGAAAGAACTCACCGGGATGTACAGCTTCGGCAGCACACCGAAGAGCCGCACGCCCCCCGGGTCGAGCCCCGTCTCCTCCTCCGCCTCACGGAGCGCGGCCCGCAACGGCCCCTCCACGGCCGGATCGCCGTCCTCCGGGTCAAGCGCACCCCCGGGGAACGACGGCTGGCCCGCGTGCGAGCGCAGCGAGCCCGACCGCTCGGTCAGCAGCAACTCGGGGCCCTCCTCGCCGTACCCGAAGAGGATCAGCACGGCCGACTGGCGCCCCCCGCCGTCCTCCGGCGGCAGAAAGCGGCTCAACTGGGCCGCGTCCACCGTCTCGGTGGCCTGCGCCACGGGCGCGAGCCAGTCCGGCAGTCCCTCGGCGCTCAGCTCCACGGGCGCCTCCCGGGCGCGGGGCCCTCCGGGCGCCCCGTGAGAGGGCACATCGGCGCCTTGGGGCAGAACAGGGGCGCCCGTACCCTCCCGCACGCCCCCGAAGCCGTCACGCGGCCCCCGGCGGGCCCAACCTGAGCCCGCCCCACCGCCCCCGCCCGACCCCGGGACCGGCTCCTCGCCGCCCCGCAGGACGGCCGGGGCCTCACACGCCTCATGCGTGCCCTGCGCCTGGTGCGTGTGCGTCATCGCATCCCTGTCCCTCCCCGTACGTACCGGGACGACAACGCCCACGGCCCACCGTTCGTTCCGAACCGTCAACGCGCGCCCAGCGGCGGCGCGGGAATCCCGCCTGCCTCCAGATAGGCCGCCGGCGGCTTGAGCCGCTGGCCCGGCATACCGCCCTTCTCGTACTTGAGCAGCTTCTTCGCCTTCTCCGGGTCCGTCTCGCCCTCCCCGTACGCAGGGCACAGCGGCGCGATCGGACAGGCGCCGCACGCTGGCTTGCGCGAGTGGCAGACACGCCGCCCATGGAAGATCACATGATGGGACAGCATCGTCCAGTCACTCTTCGGGAAGAGCCCGGCGACGACCGCCTCGACCTTCACCGGATCGGTCTCCGCCGTCCACTTCCACCGCCGCACCAGCCGCCCGAAGTGCGTGTCCACGGTGATGCCAGGCACCCCGAACGCGTTCCCGAGCACCACGAACGCGGTCTTGCGGCCCACCCCGGGCAGCTTCACCAAGTCCTCAAGCCGCCCCGGGACCTCGCCGTCGAAGTCGTCCCGCAGAGCCGCAGCCAACCCCATGATCGACTTCGTCTTGGCGCGGAAGAACCCGGTCGGACGAATCAGCTCCTCGACCTTCTCCGGATTGGCCGCGGCCAGATCCTCCGGCGTCGGATAGGCGGCGAAGAGGGCCGGGGTCGTCTGGTTCACCCTCAGGTCCGTCGTCTGCGCCGACAGAACCGTCGCGAGCAGCAACTGGAACGGGTTCTCGAAGTCCAGCTCGGGATGGGCGTACGGATAGACCTCGCCCAACTCCCTGTTCAGCCGCCGGGCCCGGCGCACCAGGGCCGCGTGCGACTCGTCGGCCGGAGGGACCGTCGCCGCGGTCTTCTTGACCACCGACTTCTCGGCCACCGACTTCCCGGTTGCCGACTTCTTGGCCGCCGACTTCGCCGCGGCCTTCGCCCCGCCGGTACTCGCCACCGCCTTGCTGGGCGCCGCGGCGCTCGGGGCCTTGCCCGCGGCGGACTTCCCCGCGGTCGCCTTCTTGGCGGCCGTCTTCTTGGCGGTGGCCTGCTTCGCAGGGGTCTTCTTCGCGGCGCTCTTCCCGTCGGCCGCCTTCTTCGCCGCCGCGCCGGACCGGCCCTGCCGCCCCTTCGCGCCGGTCCCGCCCGCGGCCTCCCCGGCCGAATCCGGAACGCCCGTCCCGCCCGTCACCCTGCTCACCTTGCCTCCACCGATGTCACCCATCCGTCCTGCATCACCGTCCCGCGCCTGCCCGCCCCCACGGACTCCGACGGGGCCTGTTCGCCCACGGCGGAAAACACCCCGCACGGCCTACTGGCCGGGCCTCCCGCCTGCGTACACACCGGCGATGTGGACACCCGGCCAGCGTAGAGCCCACCACCGACATCCGCCCCTGACCCGAGCGATCAGCCCCCAATTGGCCCCCTCCCCCATGGCACCGGACGCCAGTACGGCAGACTTGTGACTGATCACACTGTTTGGACCGTCCAGCACAATGGGGAGCACCAAGCCCCGACGCAGGTCGACAAGGAGAGATTTCGTGGACGACGTTCTGCGGCGCGCTCCGCTCTTCGCGGCACTCGATGACGAGCAGGCCGCCGAGCTGCGCGCCTCCATGAGCGAGACGACCCTCGCACGCGGCGACGCGCTCTTCCACGAGGGCGACCCGGGAGACCGCCTGTACGTGGTCACGGAGGGCAAGGTCAAGCTGCACCGCACCTCCCCCGACGGCCGGGAGAACATGCTGGCCGTCCTCGGCCCAGGCGAGCTGATCGGCGAACTGTCGCTGTTCGACCCGGGCCCCCGCACGGCCACCGCCACGGCACTGACCGAGGTCAAGTTCCTCGGCCTCGGCCACGGCGACCTGCTGCCCTGGCTGAACGCCCGCCCCGAGGTGGCGTCCGCCCTGCTGCGCGCCGTCGCGCGCCGCCTGCGCAAGACCAACGACCAGATGTCCGACCTCGTCTTCTCGGACGTGCCGGGACGCGTGGCGCGCGCGCTGCTCGACCTGTCGCGCCGCTTCGGCGTCCAGTCGGAGGAAGGCATCCACGTCGTCCACGACCTCACCCAGGAGGAGCTGGCCCAACTGGTCGGCGCCTCCCGCGAGACGGTCAACAAGGCGCTGGCGGACTTCGCGGGCCGCGGCTGGCTCCGCCTCGAAGCCCGCGCCGTGATCCTCCTGGACGTCGAACGCCTCGCCAAGCGCTCCCGCTGAGACCGCCGCCGCTACGGGCTGGCGTGTGGGCCCTGGGGCGCCTTCGGGGCGCCCGGGGGCCGGGGCTTGGGGGCGGGCCAAACCGGGGAGGGCTCGCTGTGGGTGCGTACGGGCCGGGAGGACCCATTCCTGGATTCCACGGCGCGCGGCTCGCGGCGTGGAGCCCGGCGCCTGCATGACGAGGCCATCTGCGCAGGTCAGCCCGCATTGTCAGTGCCGACGGTTACGGTACGTGACATGATGACAGCGGTGCGGAAAAGCGCGACGGCACGAATCCACCCGGGCGGAGCCTGGCACCTCCCAGAGGCACCCTTGGCGGCCCCGTCCGCCCTGACCGAGGGGCGCGACGGCGGACCTGGCCTTCGACGGCTCAGACGAGCCCGTGCTCACGCAGGTACTCAAGCTGCGCGCGTACCGACAGCTCCGCGGCAGGCCACAGCGACGGGTCCACATCCGCGTAGACACGGGCCACCACCTCGGGCGCGGTGCGGTATCCGGCCTCCACCGCGGTCTCGACCTGCGCCAGCCGGTTCGCCCGGTGCGCGAGATAGAACTCGATGGCGCCCCGGGCGTCGTCGAGCACCGGACCATGCCCGGGGAGCACCATGTCCACCCCGTCGTCGGTGGTCAGCGAGCGCAGCCGCCGCAGCGAGTCGAGGTAGTCCCCCAGCCTGCCGTCCGGGTGCGCCACCACCGTGGTCCCGCGGCCGAGAACGGTGTCCCCGGTGAGCACCGCCCGATCCCCCGGAAGGTGGAAGCAGAGCGAGTCCGAGGTGTGCCCGGGAGTGGGGACGACCCTCAGCTCAAGCCCGCCGACCTCAATCACGTCATCGGCGGCGAGCCCCTCGTCGCCGAGCCGCAGCGCGGGGTCGAGGGCACGTATCCGCGTCCCGGTCAGCTCGGCGAAGCGCGCGGCGCCCTCGGCGTGGTCGGGGTGCCCATGGGTGAGGAGGGTGAGCGCCACCCGCTGCCCGGCCTCCTCGGCGGTCTTCACCACCCGCCGCAGATGCGACTCGTCGAGCGGCCCCGGGTCTATCACCACCGCAAGGCCCGAACCGGGCTCCGACACTATCCAGGTGTTGGTGCCGTCCAACGTCATCGCGGACGGATTCGGGGCGAGGACGTTGACCGCACGGTCGGATGCGGCACCGGACACCACGGACCCGCGCGGCTGGCCGGGGAGGGCGGCGGCCTCGGTCATATCGAGCCCCCCGTCGGCACACGCTTGGTGAACTCGTCATGCCCTAGCCAGCTCAGCACCACGGTGCCGTCCTCCAGGCGCGCCTTCGCCAGCACCGGCGCCAGATCGCGCTCCGCCGCCGCGCGCAGTGCCTGATCGGCGGTGGCATATCCGGAGAGCGTGCGGAGGGTCGCGATGGTCGGCGGCATCATCACCACGTCTCCCGCGTCGTATCGCCGTGCCGCTTCGCCCGGCGTCAGCCACACCGCGAGGTCGGCCTCGCCCGGCGGCCCCGTCGTGGCCTCGGGGCCCTGCGGGATGGTGCGCTGCCCCGGTGGAAGCACCGCGACGAAGAACCAGGTGTCATATCGGCGCGGCTCGAACTCCGGGGTGATCCAGCGCGCCCACGCCGCGAGCAGATCGGACCGCAGCATCAGCCCCCGACGCTCCAGGAACGCGCCGAAGGACAGCTCGTGCGCGACCAGGGCCGTCCGGTCCTCCTCCCAGTCCGCGCCCGAGGTGTCGGAGACCACGGTGTCCGGGTCCTTGCCCGCCAGCAGCACCCCGGTCTCCTCGAAGGTCTCCCGCACCGCCGCGCACACCACGGCCTGTGCCCCCGCCTCGTCGAGGCCGAGCCTGGCCGCCCACTCGGAGCGCGACGGCCCGGCCCAGGTGACCGAGGCGTCATGGTCACGGGGGTCGACACCGCCACCCGGGTAGGCGTACGCACCGGCCGCGAAGGCCATCGTGGCGCTGCGGCGCAGCAGGTGCACGGCGGGCCCGCCGCCGCTCTCACCGTCGCGCAGCAGCATGACGGTCGCGGCCTGCCGCGGCGTGGCGGGTTCAAGCTCCCCGGCCGCCAGCGCGCGAATACGGTCCGGCCACTCCGCCGGATACCACTGCCCATTCGCCATGCTCGGAGGCTAACGGCTGAGGAGCAGATGTTCGAGAGCGACAGGAATCGAGAGCGGGGGGAGGGGGTGAGGGCGGGAGAACCCGGAGCGGGCTTGGGGCTGGGGGCCGAAGAGGCTGGGTCGGGAGGGACTGGAGCGGCTCGGAGCCGGGAGCGGAAAAGGCTGAAGCAGCTTTGGGCCGGGAGCCGAAAGGGAAGCGCGGGAGGGGGAAGAAGCTGGAGCGGAAGAGGACGAGGGGAGGCGGCAGAAGCTGGGGCGGGCAAGGGGCCGCGGCGGGAAGAGACCGAGGCGGGCGGGGTCGTTCTTCCTGCGGTTCTTCCTGAGGGGAACCCCTCTCCCCCGCAAGTTGTTCTTCGGGGGCCCCTCCCCCCCACTCCCCCCGTTTCCCCCTCAGTCCCCTTCCAGCTCCACCTGGATCTCGACCTCGACGGGTGCGTCCAGGGGCAGGACCGCGACGCCGACGGCGCTGCGGGCGTGGACGCCTTTGTCGCCGAGGACGGCGCCGAGGAGTTCGCTGGCGCCGTTGACCACGGCGGGCTGGCCGGTGAAGTCGGGTGCCGAGGCGACGAAGCCCACGACCTTGACCACGCGCGCGATGCGGTCGAGGTCGTGTGCGACGGATTTCACCGCGGCCAGTGCGTTGAGCGCGCAGGTCCTGGCCAGGTCCTTGGCGTCCTCGGGGGTTATGTCCGCGCCGACCTTGCCGGTGGCGGGCAGCTTGCCGTCGACCATGGGGAGCTGCCCCGAGGTGTGCACGTAGGCACCGGACCGGACGGCGGGCTGGTAGGCGGCGAGCGGCGGGACCACTTCGGGGAGGGTGAGGCCCAGCTCGGCGAGCCGGGTCTCGACCGTGCCGCTCATCCCTGCTTCTCCCGCTTCAGGTAGGCGACGAGTTGTTCGGCGTTGGGGCCGGGGACGACCTGGACCAGTTCCCAGCCGTCGTCGCCCCAGTTGTCCAGGATCTGCTTCGTCGCGTGGACGAGCAGCGGGACTGTTGCGTATTCCCACTTGGTCATGGGGCGACTGTAACTGGTGGGGGGTGGGGGTGGCGGGGGCTGTGGATAAGGGGGAGGGGAGGGTGACGGAGTTATCCACAGGCGGGGAGTTGTCCACAGGTGGGACGGCCACCTGCGTAGCCGGTGCCCTGACTGGTTAGTCTCGAATATGTGAGCAGGCTCCAGGTCGTAAGCGGCAAGGGCGGTACCGGGAAGACCACGGTGGCCGCGGCGCTCGCGCTTGCCCTCGCGACGGAGGGCAAGCGGACGCTGTTGGTCGAGGTCGAGGGCCGGCAGGGGATCGCGCAGCTCTTCGAGACGGAGGCGCTGCCGTACGAGGAGCGGAAGATCGCGGTGGCCCCGGGCGGCGGTGAGGTGTTCGCGCTCGCCATCGATCCGGAGCTGGCGCTGCTGGACTACCTCCAGATGTTCTACAAGCTGGGGGGCGCGGGCCGGGCGCTGAAGAAGCTGGGTGCGATCGACTTCGCGACGACGGTGGCGCCGGGGCTGCGGGATGTGCTGCTCACCGGGAAGGCGTGCGAGGCGGTGCGCCGCAAGGACAAGCGGGGCAGGTTCGCGTACGACTTCGTGGTGATGGACGCGCCGCCGACGGGCCGACTGACCCGTTTCCTCAATGTGAACGACGAGGTGGCCGGGCTGGCCAAGATCGGCCCCATACACAATCAGGCGCAGGCCGTGATGCGGGTGCTGAAGTCGCCGGAGACGGCGGTGCACCTGGTGACGCTGCTTGAGGAGATGCCGGTCCAGGAGACCGTCGACGGTTTCGGGGAGCTGCGCGCGGCGCGGCTGCCGACGGGCCGGGTGATAGTGAACATGGTGCGGCCCGCGCTGCTGGACGAGGAGGCGCTCGACCTGCTGCGCGAGGGCATGCCGAGGGGTGTGGTGGCGGGGTCACTGGCCGCGGCGGGGCTTGGGTCGGCGCGGCGCAGCGGGGGTGCGGAGCGGCTGGTGACGCCGTTGTTGGAGCAAGCCGACGAGTACGCGGCGCGTTTCGCGCTGGAGCGTGATCAGCGTGCGGTGCTGGACGAGTTGGGGCTGCCGCTGCACGAGTTGCCGCTGCTCGCGGAGGGCGTGGACTTGGCGAGTCTCTACCGGCTCGCCGCGGAACTGCGGAAGCAGGGGATGAGATGACGCCGCGAAGCCAGGGAGTCTCATGACGCCGCGGGCGCCCGGTGAGGGGCGGGATTCGGACGAGGCGGGCGGCGGCTCCGGTGGGAAGGCCGCGGAGCGTGGGCTCGCGCACGCGGGTCGGCTCGACGTCGATCCGCTGCTGGACGATCCGGCGACCCGCATCGTGGTGTGCTGTGGTTCCGGCGGGGTGGGGAAGACGACGACGGCGGCCGCGCTGGGGTTGCGGGCGGCCGAGCGGGGGCGGCGGGTGGTGGTGCTCACCATCGATCCGGCGCGGCGGCTGGCCCAGTCGATGGGGATCGACTCGCTCGACAACGTGCCGCGCCGGGTGAAGGGGATCGCCGAGGACGGCGGTGAGCCCGCGGGCGAGTTGCACGCGATGATGCTGGACATGAAGCGCACGTTCGACGAGATCGTCGAGGCGCACGCGGACAAGGAGCGGGCCCGCGCGATCCTGGAGAACCCGTTCTACCAGTCCCTTTCCGCGGGTTTCGCCGGTACGCAGGAGTACATGGCGATGGAGAAGCTGGGGCAGCTCAGGAGCCGCGACGAGTGGGACCTGATCGTGGTGGACACTCCCCCGTCGCGTTCGGCGCTGGATTTCCTGGATGCTCCCAAGCGGCTCGGTTCGTTTCTCGACGGCAGGCTGATCCGGGTTCTGATGGCTCCCGCGAAGGTGGGTGGCCGGGCCGGGATGAAGTTCCTGAACGTGGGCATGTCGATGATGACGGGTGCGCTGGGGAAGCTCCTCGGTGGGCAGTTGCTGCGTGACGTGCAGACGTTCGTGGCGGCGATGGACACCATGTTCGGCGGTTTCCGTACACGCGCGGACGCCACGTATCGGCTGCTTCAGGCTCCCGGTACGGCGTTCCTCGTGGTGGCGGCGCCGGAGCAGGACGCCCTGCGGGAGGCGGCGTACTTCGTGGACCGGCTGGCGGAGGAGAAGATGCCGCTCGCGGGTCTTGTGCTGAACAGGGTGCATGACAGTGGCGCGGCGCGGTTGTCGGCGGAGCGCGCGCTGGCGGCGGCGGAGACGCTGACGGCGGAGCTTGAGGACCCGGACGAGGCCCAGGAAGACGAAGCCCCGGCAGACGGCGGACTCCAGGAAGACGTGGAAATCCAGGGCGACGAGGGCCCCCGCGGAGACGGAGAAGCCCAGGAGGACAGGGAGCCGGACGAGGGCTCGGGACCTGGGACGGGCCCCCAGGCGGGGGCCACCGCCGAAAATCTTGAGAATGCCCGCATTGTGGATCAGATGGACGGGAAAGCTGGAGTTCGTAACTCTCCCGAATATCCCGCGTCGTCCGAGAATCCCACCAACGTCCGTAAAGCACCCGGAACTTCAGAGTCCGTATCCGCCGGTGACGGCGCGGTCCCGGATACGGCGGCTGTGCATCGGCTGACGGCCGGTCTGCTGCGGCTGCACGCCGAGCGGATGCGGCTGCTCTCCCGTGAGCAGCGCACTCGTGATCGTTTTACGGCGCGCCATCCCGAGGTGGCCGTCGCGGAAGTGGCCGCACTGCCCGGCGATGTGCACGACTTGGCGGGGTTGCGTGACATCGGCAGGAGGCTGGCGGCGGGCAGGAGTCCGGCGGGCTCTTCGGAGTCCTGAGGGGATCGGAGTTCCCAGGGGAGCAGCGGGAATCCGCGGGCGCCGAGGTGACGGGCGGCGGTACGCGGAGACGCGGTGCGCGGAAACGGAGGGGCGCGAGTTGCGGGCTGGGGCGCCCGTACGGGAAGCGCTGACGAAGCAGGCACCGAGGGGGCGGCCGGCGAGAGGGAGGAATGCGCGGCAGCGCGCTTCTGGGCTTACGGCAGTGCACGGCGGCGTACGCGCGGGCCAGATGGCAGTACGGGCCCGGTGGGGCAGGGGCCGGGCGGGCGGCGCGGAGCCAGGGTCGCACGTGCCGACGGACGGGCGTCGTCCCGCGAGGGCGTCGGGCAGTGGACGTGCCAGGTCGACGTTCGGACTCGCCGGGGCGGTCGGGCGGAGGTGTCGGGCGAGCGGGGTGGCTCGGTCAGCCGACGGCCGCGTACCTGCGGTAGATCCTGGTGCCGTGGTCGACATGGTGCTCGACGTGGTCGAGTTCCTCGGCGTCCAGGGCGTCGTCGTCGAGCGTGTCGGCGTCGAGTGGGAGCAGTCCCGCGGCGCGCTCGTATTCGGTGCGGGCGGTTTCCAGGAGCCTGCGCCAGGAGGTCACCGTGGGGCGCCTGCGGAGCAGGGCACGGCGTTCGCGCTCGGTCATTCCGCCCCAGACACCGAATTCGACGCGGTTGTCCAAGGCGTCGGCGAGGCATTCGGTGCGCACCGGGCAGCCAGTGCAGACCGCTTTTGCCCTGTTTTGCGCCGCTCCTTGTACGAACAGTTCGTCCGGATCGGTAGTGCGGCAGGCAGCCTGCGCACTCCAGTCGGTTACCCAGCCCATGCCGGCGCCGTCCTCTCCCGAATCGAGGCTCCCCCACGGCGGCAGCGGCATATTCACCGCCGCCAGTTGAGGACGTTACGGAAGGCGGGCACAGCGCAACACCCCCCTCGGGCCCAATCTTGAATGGCCCGAACGGACTATGTGTACGCGGCAGATCACCCAACGGAGTGAGCTGGGGACATACATGATCAACCCGGCATTCCGGGGCAGTTGGCGGGGCCCGTGGAAAGCCAGGTCGTACTCGGATTGCGCGGAGATTTGATGCGCTGCCGCATAGCCGTGACAGCTAAGAGCAGCTTAGGCCAAGGCATGCACCCCTGTCTGGCGAATCGAAACGTAGGTGGGTCACGGCTTCGTACCGTCGAATCGTTGGGCCGACGGCCGCTGTTCACATACGACTGCAAAGACTGCTGAGTACGGGACGGCATCTATCGGCGCGGCAGATGCCCACTGCTTATGACAACGGCAGCGGGGTGTCGGGGACACGTGCCGTACCGGCGGGCTCGGATGCATTGTCCGGCGCGCGGTTGTTCGCGAACGCCCCGCCCGCACCCCCCACGCGCCGGTCCACGCCGCCCACTCGGGCGGTACGGACCCCTCCGCACAGGCCCTCCGGTCGGCCCGCGCACCGACCTCCCGAGCCACGGCCAGACCTCCCGGTCACCCCGCGCGACCCCGACCCGGCGGCTGCCGCCGCCCGACCCCGGATACCCAACCCCCGAAGTAACTCTCCGGACAATTCCGACGGTACGCGCCCCTCGCCCCTCCGAACGCCGTCGCCGACGGATTAGGCTGCCCCCATGGGAATGAAGCGCTCGGGCGGTGGACTGTCGCCGGTCCAACAGGCCGCCAAGTTCCTCGGTGTCAGCGTGCTCGCCGGAGCCGTGATGGCGGGGATCGCCCTGCCCGCCGCCGGGGCACTCGGCCTCGCCGCCAAGGGGTCCGTCGAAGGCTTCGACGAGATCCCGGCCAATCTGAAGCAGCCGCCGCTGAGCCAGCGCACGACCATCCTGGACGCCGAAGGCGGACAAATCGCGACAGTTTACTCACGCGACCGTACCGTCGTGAAGCTTCAGGACATCTCCCCGTACATGCAGAAGGCGATCGTCGCGATCGAGGACTCGCGGTTCTACGAGCACGGCGCGGTCGACCTCAAGGGCATCCTGCGCGCGCTGAACCAGAACGCGCAGAGCGGCGGCGTCTCCCAGGGCGCCTCCACCCTCACCCAGCAGTACGTGAAGAACGTCTTCATCGAGGAGGCAGGCGACGACCCGACGAAGGTCGCACAGGCCACCCAGCAGACCCTCGGCCGCAAGGTCAAAGAGCTGAAGTACGCGATCCAGGTCGAAGAGGAACTGGGCAAGAAGCGCATCCTGGAGAACTATCTCAATATCACCTTCTTCGGCGAGCAGGCGTACGGCGTCGAGGCCGCGGCCCAGCGCTACTTCTCCAAGCACGCCAAGGACCTCAACGTCCAGGAGTCGGCGCTGCTGGCCGGCATCGTGCAGTCGCCGAGCCGCTACGACCCGGTCAACGACGAGAAGGAGGCCACCCGCCGCCGCAACGTCGTACTACAGCGGATGGCCGAGGTCCACGACATCTCCCAGGCGCAGGCCGACAAGGCGGAGAAGGCGCCGCTCGGCCTGAACATCAGCGAGCCCAAGAACGGCTGTATCACCGCGGTCCAGGGCGCGGGCTTCTTCTGCGACTACGTGCGCAACGTGTTCCTCACCGACCCGGTCTTCGGTAAGACGAAGAAGGAACGGGCCCAGTTGTGGAACCGCGGCGGCCTGACCGTCCGCACCACCCTCGACCCGCAGGCCCAGAAGTCCGTGGAGAACTCGGTCAAGGCGCATGTGAACGCCGACGACAAGGTCGCCACCGCGGTCAGCCTGGTCGAGCCCGGCACAGGAAAGATCCTGGGCATGGGGCAGTCGCGTCCGTACGGATTCGGAAAGAACCAGACGCAGATCAACTACTCCGTTGACAAAAGTATGGGCGGCGGTGCCGGGTTCCAGACGGGGTCGACGTTCAAGCCGATCGTGGCGTCGGCCGCCATCGAGGGCGGGACGCCGGCGACCAAGGTGTACCCGTCCCCGTACAAGATGGCGTACCCGAGTCCCGTGCGGCAGTGCGACGGCAAGCAGTGGGTGAACACCAACGGCGAGACGCTGGAGAACGAGGACGAGTCCGAGGTCGGCCCGTTCAGCATGAAGGAGGCGACCGCGAAGTCGGTCAACACCTATTACGTCTCGCTGATCAGTCAGATCGGAACCTGTCCTGTCACCGAGATGGCCGGAAAGATGGGCGTCGCCCGCGCCGACGGCGCCAAGCTCGGTCAGGACCCGTCGATCGCGCTCGGCACCCAGGAGCTGTCCCCGCTGACCATGGCCAGCGCGTACGCCACCTTCGCCGACCGGGGCACGTACTGCTCCCCGATCGCCATCGAGTCGATCACCGGCGCCGACAAGAAGCCGATCCCGGTCCCGAAGTCGGCGTGCGAGCGCGCGATGTCGGAGAAGACCGCCGACACCATCAACACCCTGCTCAAGGGCGTGGTCGAGGACGGCACGGGTCAGCAGGCGGGCCTCAGCGACCGGGCGAGCGCCGGTAAGACGGGTACGACGGACTTCCGTTACGCGGCCTGGTTCGTCGGGTACACGCCGAACATGTCGGGCGCGGTCTGGGTCGGCGACCCCGCGCACAAGCAGAAGATGATCGACATCAACATCGGTGGCGTCTACCACGACAAGGTGTACGGCGCCGACGTCCCCGGCCCGATCTGGAAGGACGCGGTCGCGGGCGCCCTGGCGGGCAAGCCGAGTCCCGGCTTCAACCTGATCAACATCCCGGACGGCCACAAGCACGGCAAGAAGCCGGGGGACGGCGACGACAAGCCGGGCGATGACAACGGCGGCGACAACGGCGATGGCGGTGACGATCCGGGCCACTCGACCCCGCCCGATGTGATCGGCGGCCTCGACGGCGGCGGCGACAACGGCGGCCAGGACGGCGGGGGCGACGACGGTGGCCAGATCGGCGGTCGTGACAACGGCGGCCAGATCGGCGGCTGGGCCAATGGCGGGAACAACGGCGGTGACAACGGCGGTTGGCCGTAGGCCGCGGCGGCGGTCGGGGCCGTGGGGCGAAGCGCGCGGACGGCCGCGGCTCAGCCGGAGGCGGCCGTAGACCGCAGAGCAGTGGCGGAGGGGGCGGGGGCGGAGACGCGCCCGCCCCCTCCGCGTGAGCCGTGCGTCATGAGGCTGGGGCCTCAAGGTGCGGGGGCGGGAGGGCGCTGCGGGCCGAGGCGCGAACCTCACGGCGCCGGGGCGTCAGGGCCCGCGCAGGCCGAGACACGAACCTCAGGGCCCCGAGGCGGCGAGGCCCCCGGGGCGCGGCCGAGGGACTCACGGCGCCGAGGGGGCGAGGCTGCGGGCGAGGGATGATCCTCACGGCCTCACGGGGCTGAGGGCGGGGACGGAGTCAGCCCGTGCCCAGCAGCTTCTTCACCATCGCGGCCACCCGGCCGCCCTCCGCGCGGTCGCCCACCTTGGGCCGCACGATCTTCATGACCTGCCCCATGGCGCGCTGCCCCTCGGCACCCGCGCCCTTGGCCTCGGCCACCGCCGCGGCGACGATCTCCTCCAACTCGTCGTCGGAGAGCTGCTGGGGGAGGTATCCGGCCAGCACCTCGCCCTCCGCGCGCTCGCGTCCCGCCTGCTCGTCACGCCCGGCCTTCTCGAACGCCTCGGCGGCCTCGCGCCGCTTCTTCGCCTCGCGGCCGATCACCTTCAGCACCTCGTCGTCGGACAGCTCGCGCGCGGCGTCGCCCGCGACCTCCTCCTTCGTGAGGGCGGAGAGGGTGAGCCGCAGGGTCGCGGAGCGCAGTTCGTCGCGCTCCTTGATGGCGGCGGTGAGGTCTTCCTTGAGCTTCGACTTGAGCGTGGTCATGGCTCGATTGTCGCAGTACGGCCCGGCACCCGCCGAGGTTTTCCACAGGCACCGCGGATGCGTCCGACCGGAGTGGGTCTGACACGATGGGTGTATGCGCGCGCGATACGGAGTACCCCTGGGAATCACGGCGGTCGGCGCCGCCGGCCTGCTCTACTCGGCGGGCATCGAGGTCCGCTCGTTCCGGCTGCGGAGGATCACCGTGCCGGTGCTGCCGACCGGGATGCGGCCGCTGCGGGTGCTCCATGTCTCGGACGTGCACATGGTCTGCGGGCAGCGCAAGAAGCAGCGGTGGCTGCGCTCGCTGGCGGGGCTGCGCCCGGACTTCGTGATCAATACCGGTGACAATCTGTCCGACCCGGAAGGCGTCCCGGAGGCGCTGGACGCACTGGGCCCCCTGATGGAGTTCCCCGGCGCCTACGTCTTCGGCTCGAACGACTACTACGGACCGAAGCGGCGCAACCCCGCAAAGTATCTGATCGAAAAAGCTCAGAAGAAGCACGGCCTCAATGGCAATCCGCCCGCCGTCGGCGCCATCCACAACCCGTGGACAGAGCTGCGCGACGGCTTCGACGAGGCGGGCTGGGTCAACCTCACCAACGCCCGCGGCGCGCTCAAGATCGACGGCATGGAGATCGGCCTCACCGGCGTCGACGACCCCCACATCAGGCGGGACCGCTACCACCAGGTCGAGGGCGGCCCGCTGCCGGGCGCCGACTTCTCGATGGGCATCGCACACGCTCCGTACCTGCGCGTACTCGACGCGTTCACGGCCGACGGCTACCCCCTGATCCTGGCGGGTCACACCCACGGCGGACAGCTCTGCATCCCCTTCTACGGCGCCCTGGTCACCAACTGCGACATCGACACCGACCGCGTGAAGGGCCTCTCCACCCATGAGGCGGACGACCACACCTCCTACCTCCACGTCTCGGCCGGCTGCGGCACCAACCGCTACACCCCGGTCCGCTTCGCCTGCCCCCCGGAGGCCACCCTCCTGACCCTGACCCCCCGCATCTGACCCCCAAAACCGGATTTCGCCTCCGGCCCACGGTGGGCTAGAGTAAACGTCGTCGCCAGCAAGCTTGACGACACTCGGGGTGTAGCGCAGCTTGGCAGCGCGCTTCGTTCGGGACGAAGAGGCCGTGGGTTCAAATCCCGCCACCCCGACAGTGAAGTACCAGGTCAGGGGCCTGATCCGCAGTGCGGGTCGGGCCCCTCCTGCATCTCTGGTGATCGTTTGGGAGAAATCTGGGAGAAGATCTTGGTCTACTTCTCCTAGATGTTGCCCGCCGAGCAGGAACCGCCCGTCTCGGCTGCGCTGCCTTGCATCTGCACGTTCGCGAACGGCCAATCGTAAGACCGATCGCAGAGGGCAGTCCGGGACACAGCGCCGAGCGGCCAATCGCACCAGTGCGCGTGTCCTGGCGATGCACACGAGCGGGTGCTGTCATTCACCAGGTCGCCCGAGAGCGAAAGCCTGCCGTTCGCGCCCCGTCCGGCGCTATAATCCCCATCAGGCGACCACGCTCGCTGTTACGTCGGACCCGGGTTCCTCCCGCAAATTACCCGGGGTTGAGGGCGCAAAGTGCCATCGGGCACGCGTGATGCAGAACTGTTTGTTCCTCCTATGGGGCGCAGTGAGCGGGAGCACTGTCACGCGCCCATCAGGAGCCGGACATGACGCTCGACAAGAACATCGCCAAACTCGCCCACCGGATCCGACGCGAGTCCGAGGATGCCATCCCCTTCCAGCAGGCATGGATGACCGCCGCAGATCAGTTCGGCGCACTCCCCGTCCACACCATGGCGCCCCGGGACCGGATCCCCCTCCGTGTCGAATACACCGGGGAGAGTGTCCCGGCCGCCCGATCCTCGATCGGCAATGACACCCTCGGGTTGGGCCTGGACCACTGCTCAGATGACCAGCGTGCCTTCAGAGCCCTGCTGGCGCTCGCATTCTTCAACGGCAACGTGTACACGGGGCCAACTGCCAAATGGAACTACGTGGTGGTCGCCTCGTACGACCCGGTGATGTCGCCCCGTCACGACCAGCTGGTGATGGTGGCGGAACGTGCCCCGGAAAACGTGGCCACCCGGTTGTTGACTACCGACGGCGCTGGCTCACGGGGCATTCCTGGGCTACGACACGAGGTGAGCTACGAGTGCCACGGGCAGCGCTCTTTGTGCCTGCGCCACCTGCCCACCGGTGCATTGCTGACGATCACCGGTGACCCGGCCGGTTGCCGCCGCGGCAGAAGGCGCAGCCTCTCTCCCCAACACCGCTATCTCACGATCGACCACGACGTCACCAATCACGAGCGTCGTGCACTGGCCGCGGTTCCCCCTATGTCGCACGACGCTACGACCCTGCTGGCTGGTCTCGTCTCGCGCTACAACCTGGCGGACCGGCGGGGCCGTTGGGCGACCAGTCTGTCCTGGGACCCTCTGGACCGCCCCAGCGCAGTACACAGGAGAAAGTCTGACGTGAGGATGCACGGCGCCATGCGTCGGCTTTGGGGCTCCGGGGACTCGTGGGTCTACCGCTGGACTGGATATCCAGAGCCGCATGACCTGGCTATCGCCCTGACTCACCGGGAAGTCGGGATCAAGGGCGCCAGGTTTACCCGTACTCGCGGCGCCTTCCGCGTGACACTGGGTACTGCCTCGCTTGAGCTGTTCGGCGAGAAGGGCTGATCCATGCCATTTCTCACCCAACACCCCGAGTCCGCAGCCATGCTGGTGACCGCTGTCATCCTTGGAGTTCTCCGCTTCACGTTCCCCAGGGACTCCCGCCATCGACTGGAGCTGTGGAAGGCAGTCCTTGAACACCGGCGCCATCGGTGGCAGGTAACAGAACGCCGCCGCGCGGCCGCAAAGCGTAGAGAACTCATTCAGCCGGAACAGGCAGCAGAAACAACGGAACCCGGCACCGTGCCGACAGCCGATTCTTGAGTCGTCGGCTACGGCCGAGCGCGCCTCCTCAGGAGCAACGTCCATGCGAAAGAGCACGGCAACAGCCGATCTCAACACAGCGGAGCGGATCAAACCCCGTGATGCATCAGCGCCGCTGCTCCCTTCCGGCATTTCAGGGGTACTCGCCTGAACGCCCAGTTGTGGTCTGGCAGGTGGATGAGCTACGTTACTGCCGCCTGGCCTCGGACGCGGCCAGTTCTGGATGCTCGCCTACCCGACCGTTGAGCATCGGCAGAGAACCTACGTCGATCAACCATCGTCATTCCGCGTGCTGTTGCTTCGTCGACATGCGCCTTCGTTGCCTGGGTCGGGAGGCAGTCGGAAGGAGCACGCCATGTACAGGATTGATCAGCTCAGCAATGCGGTGGGTCAACTCACCGGAGAGTCACTGGAAGGTGCACGGCAACGACTCGGCGGACTTCAGCGCTTTGACCAACTGATCCCCACCGCGTCTGCGGACCAAGCGCTCCTGGAGTCCGTGCTCGCCTCCGCCCTTGGCACGGCCGATGGCCAGACCCGCCCCTTCGGTGTACGAGAGGCCAAGCCCGTGGGCGAGAACCTCGTACTTCGCCTTGAGCGGACCGAGGACGTGCAGGCGCTGCTCGATCTGCTGCCATATCGCACGCAGAGGGGCTCGTGGCGCGGAGTGCGGGGCTTGTCCGTGCAGGTGGCTGACTCACGATTGCAGTTCGGCTTCCGGACGTGGCTGTACGAGCGGAACTGGCGATCCCTCGTCCCAACCGTGTGGGTTGCTGGTCCACATGAGGACGACCTCGCCGCGTTGCTGGCTGCCCACGAGCAACGCCTGGCAGAGTCTCGGCACACTGCTCAGTGGGATCCGCAGTGCCCCGAACCGGGGCCCAAACGGCAACCGCCCATCACACGCAGCCTGGTTCGCAGGCTCAGCGCCTCCTACGCCATGGGCAGCGCGCTGCTGCGGCGTCCCCGCCTATGGGACAGCTTGGCCGGCTGTGCCGGGGTGCGGGTGGAGACCGAGATGTCGCACTATGGGCTGGACTGGATTGTCGAACGACTCGTGAGCTACGGGCACTTCGACGACAACCGCCTTATCGAAGTGCTTACTGACCAAGTCGTGGGATGCAGTCTGCGTCTTCTGAGCCACGATTGCGGCACCCAGGAATGCTCCGTGCGGCTGGCGCCCCCTCCTGCAGCATGGGGCTGGCGGGGTGTCCTTACGATTCGTAGCCACCAGGCGCCGGCAGGGCCACATCTGGCTCCGCACAAGCCTCGCCCGCTGACAGCCATTGGTGGCTCCCTAAACGTCAGTCGGCGATCGGCCAACACCCGCAACACTGAGCAGGGAGATGAGGCGGACAAGGGCGGTAGCGTCATCCGACTCACCAAAATCGGGCGATCCGGTGCTGTTCACCGGGACGATCTGGCATGGGTTGCTGAACAACTCGCTTCCGTCTGGGCGGCCCAGGGGCTAGCGGCTGCTGTCATCACGACCGAGAATCGGTCCAGCTGGCGTCTCTTCCGTGACCCGGGCCAACCTACGTGGGCCACGGCTTCCGTTCCGAACACGACGGAAGGGTGGCGTCGCCTGCGCATCGTCCCAGCACCCGGCGAGCTGTGGTCACTGAGCGCCTCGACCAACGATGAAGGTGCGGCAGCCCTGGTACATGCCCGACGGACCTTCGACCGAGTCTTCCTGGTCGGTAGGTTCGAGCAGCACCTGGAGAAGGCACCTCTCAACCCGAGTACCGATGCGCACATCCTTGTTCACTCGGCGGAGCCGTACGAGCGAAGCATCCAACTACCCGCGGAAGGGGGCGTCGAGGGGCAAGCTGTGCCACTGACGCCTGCCGAGTCAGCCGTGCATTGGCGCCAGCAGGAGCTGGGTGGATGGACCCCGCAACGGCCTCTCACAGGGGTGCTGCTTCTGGGCCACCACAACCTGGACGAGGAGACTGACGAGTTCGATCGGGCTGTCGAGGATCAGCTCGGCCGCTACGGGACCCGTGTTCTGGGGCGCTTCCCGGCCAATCGACCGATCATCGTCGGCCGGCGACACAGTCCGCACCCACCCACCGTTCTCGACCCGGAGACCGAGCAGCCTACGCACGCGCAGATGGTCTCCGCAGCGAACAATCTGGCGAGCCGCCTCTGGCCCGGCACCCTATCCGTCATCTCCTGACGGGGCCCCGATGCTAGTGCCTCGGGGCCCCGTCAATCTCACGCCCTCGCGACGAGCAATCGTTCCAGCGCTGCTACGGGAGATCTTGGGGACATCGCTCGGCGAGCGTCGAGCGATCCCTCCCACTGCTCGGTCAAGCCAAGCATGAGGCGCCGGCGCATGCCGGGCGTGACGTGGGCGTAGCGCGCGGAGACCGAGCCGTCGATGTGGCCCATGCGTTCGTCCATGAGGACCTTCTCGGTGCCGAGGTCCTCCATCATCGTGCGATGGGTGTGCCGGAGCCCGTGGGGCGTGAGGCCCTTGGCGATCGGGAGCCAGCAGGCGTCAGCCCGAGCGGCTGCCCCTCGGCCTCGGGCCGGGATGCCGGGCCAGGGCTCGCCGAGGATTGGTACCGGGCGGGCCTCCTGCGGGGCCTTCTTCGGGTACCAGCCTGAGACCGCCGGGGTGAACAGCCAGGTGGCGAAACCGTTTCGACGCCAGTGGGCTGCGTGCTCCGATGTGGTGCCGCCGCGTACGAACCCGAGCTCCGCGATGGCGAGTTCGACACGTACGCGCGTGTCTTCGCGTACGCGGTCGGGGTGGTTGAGGACGTTCGAGACCGTGCCCGTGGAGACTTCGGCACGGCGGGCGACGTCGACGAGCTTCGCGCCCTGGTGGCCTCCTGTGCGCGCCTTGCCTTGGCCTCGGAAGACGTACGTCCTGCCATGGCAGGGGCAGGGCGTCGGCTTTGTACGGGCGATGTGGTTGAAGACCAGGGCCGACAGCCAGTCCGTCGAGTCGATGTCGCGGTAGCTGTCGTCCTTGGGCGGGCAGCGGACCAGTTCTCCGGTGTCCAGTTCGTACAGCTGCCACTCGACGCGAAAGGCGGCGGTTCGGATGAACTCCGTTTCCAGGCCGACGATTTCGCCCCAGCGCTTGCCGGTGTAGCCCTTGAGGACGGTGGCGACGAACTCGTCGTCTCGGCCGGAGAGCAGGGCTGCCCGCTCGGCGGTGAGCAGGATGCCGAGCGCGTCGGTGACGACCTTCTCTGGGCCTCGGTCGCGGGAGCGGCCGGCGCGCTTGCCCCGTCCGCGCCGCCGGGCCGCCGGGTTCGACGTGAGCAAGCCCTCGTCAATCGCGTCCTCGAAGATCAGGTGAAGCGTGGAGCGCCAGGTCTTGACGCTGGAGGCCGCGTAGACCGCCCGCTCCTTCTTCTCCCACAGCTCGATGTCCGTGCGCAGGACGCCGGCGAGCGCCTTGTCCTCGAAGTCGGGGAGCAGGTGCTCCTCGATGTGGCGCTTGTAGTTCTGCATCGTCGAGGCAGCAAGGTCCTGGGCGGCGTACCAGCGACTCGCGTACTCGCCGAAGGTCTCCTGGCCGAGACCCGGGTCACGCCACTGGCCACGGCGAACGGTCACCTCTTCGGCGTCTGCGGCCTGCTTGGCCTCGCGCTTGGTGGCGAACTTGACCACGGCGCCCGTGGAATCGGCGACGGTGCCGTACCTGCCGTCCTCGATCTTGTAACGGCCACGCCAGTAGCCGCTGCGCTTCTCTGCGTACCCCACAGATTTCCCTCCCTTCTGTCGTGTGGGGTGTGTTAAGCAGCGGTTCCGTACTGGGACTTGGTCATCCGGCGCGGTGGCCGGGCCTGGAGCCGGACGGTGGGCACGGCCGGATCGGGCCGGTGACGAGCGGTCGGCTTATGCGTGGGCGCGGGAGCGGCGCCAGGGCGCTGCGCGTTCAGGGCCGGACGCTCTTCGTGCATGCGGATGATCTCCGCGAGGTGCTCGTCCGAGAAGCGGTACGCACGGCCCACGCGGGTCAACGGGATGAGCCGACGGCGAGCGCGGTCCTTGACCCACCAGGCGGAGCAACCGAGGACGGCTGCAACTTCCTCGGGGACATAGAGACGCGGCAGGCCAGCCTCGGCGGGCGAAGTCGGTGCGGAGGCAGGGGTTATCGCGGGTTGGCGCAAGGGGTGGGTCCTCTTCTGGCGGGCAGTGGGCGCGGCAACGCCGACCCGCCGGTCGATCGCTAGGGATGTGGGTGAGCTGCCCGGCCTGGGGGTTTGCGGGCCCAGGGCGGGAGGGGGTGCCGGAGGCTATGCCTCGTCGGTGGAGTGGCCGTCGCTGTCACCGGGCGGAGGGCCGTGCATCTTCAGCATGGTCTTGTTGGCCTCCTCCGCGATGGCGCTCTGGACCATGAGGTCGGCTTCCTCGCGGATGTCGGGGTGCTCGGCGAGGTAGGTGTCGAACGCTTCGCGCGCCTGTGTGAAGGCCATGTTGGCTCTCTGGGTCGCGCGGAACGCGTCCACGACCTCGTCGATGAGTTCCATGGCACGGGCCTTGGCTGCCAGCTGTGGTGGCCCGACGAGGTTGCGCAGGTCGATGCCGAGGACCTCGGCGAAGCCGATGGCGTCGTCGAGGTTGATGCGGCGCTTGCCGTTCTCGATCCGCCAGACCGCGGACGGGTTCATCTCGAAGCCGGCCTCGTTGAGCCGGTCGGACAGCGCGTTGGTGCTCCAGCCACGGGCCTCGCGCTCGACCCTGATGCGGGTTGCGACGTTCGCTTCGCCGCTGAGCAGTACGCCCTCGTCCGGTTCTTCCTCCGCCACCGGCGGCTCCTTCCGTTCGTAGCGACACACTGCGGTTTGCAGCACAGCCTAAACAGTAGCATCGCTACTGCGATATGCAGAATACTTCTGCGGCCTGCATATCGTGTGGCATAGTGGAGGCACCCCCACCCCACTGACCTCAGGGGTCCGCACGCCCGCACGTGACATGAAAGAAGCCCCCGGCGATGCCGGGGGCTCAAGCGCAAACCTCTCAACCGCCATCCCTAGCGATCAACCTGCGGAGACCGGGATTGCCGTCCCAGATGGCCCGCAAGCAGAGGAGCTGATGCCCAGTATGGCCGATGCCCAGCCGAATACGCCATCCCTTCCGGACGACTCCGGCACGTCGTGGCCCCCAGTCGCCGTCCCCGGCCAGCTGTCCGGCGCTGCTGCGCCTCCCACAGAAGAGGACCCCGACGACACCACCTCGCCTACGCCGCTAGCCGAGGGGGCGCAGATCCTGGATGACCTTCGGGCGCAGCTGAAGCGGTACGTGGCAATGCCGAGCGGGGAGGCCGTCACGGCGGTGGCCTTGTGGGTCGCGGCGACGCATCTTCAGCGTGCGTGGCAGCACGCGCCGCGCCTGGCGATCGTCGCGCCGGAGAAGCGGTGCGGTAAGTCCCGCCTGCTAGACGTGGTCACCGAGACCGTGCACAACCGGCTGATCACGGTCAACGCCAGCGCGGCGGCGATCTTCCGGTCGATCGACGGGAACGACCCGCCGACTCTCCTGGTCGACGAGGCCGACACCATGTTCAGCACCACCAAGGCCGCGGAGAAGAACGAGGAGGTCCGCGGTCTCATCAACGCCGGACACCAGCGCGGCCGGCCGACACTGCGAGTGTCCGGCCCCGAGCACCAGGTGCAGGAGTTCCCCACCTTCGCCATGGCGGCCCTGGCTGGGATCGGCGACCTGTCGGACACGATCATGGACCGTGCGGTGGTCATCCGAATGCGCCGCCGAGCAGCGGGCGAGAAGGTGGCGTCCTTCCGCACCGGCCGGGACACACCCGCCCTGAACGCGATCCGCGATCGCCTCCCCGCCTGGCTCCAGCCGCTCTATGAACTGGCCATGGAGATGGAGCCACCGATGCCGGTCGAGGACCGCGCGGCGGACACCTGGGAACCGCTGGTCATCGTCGCCGATCTCGCCGGAGGTGACTGGCCCGCGCTGGCCCGCACCGCCTGCCGCACCATGACCGGCTACGAGGCCGGCCAGGACGAGGAAGGCGGTCTTCGCACCCGCCTCCTGGTCGGCATCCGCCGCGCCTTCGCCGCCGTCGGCGACCCTGCCGTGCTCAGCACGAAACACCTGTTGGAATCCCTGAACGCAGACAGGGAAGCACCGTGGGCGGAGTACGGCGCAAACGGCCTGACCCCGCGCGGCCTGCGGCTGCTGCTCAAGCCGTACGGCATCGGCTCGGCCAACCGCCGCTTCCCGGAGGGCACCCAGGCCAAGGGCTTCGCGCGCAACCAATTCCTCGACACCTGGGCGCGCTACTGCCCTGAGCCGAAGGCGGCAGACGCGTCCGTCTCGTCAGCCGACGGTCCCCTTCCCGGCACCCCAGCCTGACCCGACTTCACTCGCACCACTCGTCCCCGCGCAGGTCAGCACGGGGACGAGTGAACGCCTCGCAACGAGTCGTCTCGACATCGCCACGCCACTCGTACCTGTGCTGACCAGGCACGCGACGAGTGGTACGAGTCCCCGCACCTCACGGCGGCCACGCCCTGCCCTCCCCCGCACCAAGGCCGCCGCCTCAAGCCCACCTGGAGCACCCCCGCTTGCTTGCACGCATCACCGCCCTGCTCAGCCGAACTGATTCGCATCAGCGTCGCCCCGCTGCCGATCCTGGAAGTGGACGCCGGGCGGGCGCACGCGCCACCCTCGTCCTCGGCCTGATTGCCGTCGTCCTCATGGCCTTCCGAGTCTCGTGGAACGCGCTGTCCGACGTGGCCCGCGCCATCGGCGCCGATCCCACCGCCGCCCTGCTCTACCCGATCGTGGTCGACGGGCTCATGGCCCTCGCGCTCATCGCCACACTCGTGCTGACCGGCCCCGATCGGACATTCGCGCTACGAGTACTGGCGACCTACACCATCGCCAGCCTCCTGCTGAACTACGTCCACGGCCTCATACCGACCCTGCACACCGAGTCGACCCGGCTGGGTCGACTCACCAGCTGGGACCCTGCGAACTGGGCCCTCGTACTGCTGGCCACGTCACTCCCAGTCGGGTCGATCTACTTCGGCTCGGACCTCGTGGCAAAGGTGCTGCACCACAAGCACGAGTCGGCCGACTCGGCCCAGTCGGTCACCCGGCAACGAGAGGAATCCGCTGGCCAGCGCGCCAGTGAGCAGGCCGCACCGTCGGTGGCCGACCGAGCCGAACCGGTCCCCGAGGAGCCGCCCGAGTCGACCTGCGTGAAGGTCGACGAGGCACACATGACCGGATCGACCGGAGCCGACGAGTCGGCCCTCACTGCCCGACCGCCCCGGTCGACCACCATGGCGAAGTCGACCGAAGCCGCCCCGCCGGAGAAGGCCGGTAGGCGTCTCACCAACGCTGAGTCGACCACCAATCGCCATCGCACCGACGCCGAAGTGCTCGCTGAAGGCCGCCGCCTGACCGCCGACTGGAGCGACGACCAGTTGACCGCCAAGCGCCTGCGCAGCGAACTGCGGATCGCCCAGACGCGCGCCGGCGCCGTGCGCGACCGGCTGCGGGCCGAGCGCGCCAGTCGGCCCGAGCCTGTCGCGGACGATGGCTTCGGGGGCCAGCGTCTCGGCACGTACGACGACGCCAAGTTCCAGCAGAGGGAAGCCGCCGCAGCCCCCTCCGCCACCGCCTGATCCAGCGCACGCCCTGGCCGCCCCCCTCCATGCCGACAAGCACGAGGGGGGCACCCGCATACAGCGAACACTCGCCCCCAGCACTCCACGGAGAACCAGCCCATGCACGACCCGCACCACGAACTCGCCATCCCGCAGCAGGAGATGACCACCGGCCTGAACAGCGCAGCAAGGTATCCCGCTGGACCGTCCAAGGGCCGGTCTCACGGGGAAGCCTCCGCCACGGGGGTGGCGGAGGCACGCGGGCACCAGGGGGTGTCCGAGCAGGAACAGCCCACCGCCATCGCCGACATCACTGCTGCCGTCGAGATGCCGTTGCCGCGTGCAGCAGAAGAAGCCGCCTTGCACCGCGTCGCCCAACGTCGCAAGCCCGACCCCAACGGCCGTCGCGAGGGACGAGTCGACGTCCGCTACAGCGAAGAGGAAGAGGCCGTTATACGCGCCAAGGCAACGTCGCTGAACCTCAGCGGCGCCCACTACGTTGCCGCAGCCACTCTGGCCCACGTCCACGGCGACCTCACCCTGGCCGGCCAGCGCACCCAGCTCGACGACTACATCGACGAGATCAACGCCCTGCGCGAGCAGGTCACCGCCATCGGCCGCAACGTCAACCAGATCGCCAAGAAGCTCAACTCCGGCGGCCATCCACACCCTGGGGACAGCGCTCTCCTCGCCCAGACCGACCGGACCCTGGACGCGGTCGGTGAGACGGTGAGCCACATCGCGGCCGCCGCGAACCAGGCCGTCAGCCACAAGGCGCCGCGATGATCGCGAAGATCACCGGAGGCAAGGGCACCGCCAACCTGATCCGCTACCTCTACGACACGAAGAAGAAGGGCCACACCGACCCGCACCTGGTCGCCTCCTGGGACGGCTTCGCCCCCGACCCCGGCCGCACCAATGATGTCGATGCCACGAAGCGGGCTCTCGTCGCCGACCTCGACCTGCACGTCAAGCAGGCCGAGCGGCTCGGCCGCGCACCCGAGAAGCACGTGTGGCACTGCTCGATCCGTGCCACCAAGGCCGACCGCCACCTCAGCGACGACGACTGGGCTGACATCGCCCACCGCATCGTCGCCGCCACCGGGATCGCACCCGACGGCGATCCGGACGGCTGCCGCTGGGTCGCCGTCCGCCACGCCCCCGACCACATCCACATCGCCGCCACCACAGTCCGCGCCGACCTGCGCACCGCCCGGCACTGGAACGACTACCTCACCGCCGACCGCGAACTCGCAGCCGTCGAAAAGGAGTACGGCCTCTTCCAGGTCATACGCGGGGATCGCACAGCCGCGAAACGGCCTACCCGTGCCGAGCAGGAGAAGGCCAAGCGCGCCGGCCAAGCCCGCACCGCCCGCGAACACCTGCGCACCACCGTGCGCACCGCCGTGGCCGCCGCCACCAGCACCGAGGAGTTCGTCCACCTGCTGGAGCACACCGACGGCATCCTCGTGGACATCAGGCACTTCCCGTCCGGTGATGTACGCGGCTACACCGTCGCCCTCGACGGCGACGTCAACGCCCAGCAGGAGCTGATCTGGTACTCCGGCTCCGAACTCTCCCCCGACCTGTCCCTCCCCAAGATCCGCAAGCGTCTAGAAGCCACCGAACCCCAGCACAGCCCCCGTCGGGTGAACCCGTGGCACCAGGCAACCGCCGTCGCGGAGCGCATCCCCCACCACCTCGACGGCGATGACGATGCAGCCGCTCAGGCCCACCTGGCCGCCTTCGGCGAAGCCCTCGACGCCCTGCCCCTGCGCGCACCCCAGGCCATCCGCCCCCAGCTCCAACAGGCAGCCGAGGCGTTCGAGCGCGCCACCCACTCCCGCGTCCAAGCCGAGCACCAGCACGCCCGCGCCCTGCGCAGCGCCGTACGGACCATGGTCCGCGAGCCCGCCCCCAAGGACGGCGCCCTGCTCGCGATGCTCCTCGACGCCGCGATCCTCGTCGTCATCGCCGCCCACCGCTGGCACCAGCGACGCCACCACGACCAACAGGTGGCCGCAGCCCAACAGACCCTGATCCACCTGCAGGCCGCTTACGAGCAGACAGCCACCGCACCACTGACCGTCCTCGCCCAGCGCCGGCCACCCCAGCAGACGGTGGAACGGCACATCCTCCTCATCCGACAGGCCATGCCTGTCCACGCCGAGCAGGTGGTCAGGGACCCGGTCTTCGACGCCCTCACCGCCGCCCTCGCGACCGCCGAGAAGGCCGGGCATGATCCGAAGCAGCTGCTGCAGCAGGCCACTGACGAACGGGCGCTCGACGACGCCCGCAGCCCTGCACGGGTACTGACCTGGCGCGTCGAGCGGCTCAGCACCAGGCCGGTTCCGAGCGACCGTGCACGAGTGGCACGGATGCGGAGCGCGGCACGGCGGCAAGGCACATCGGTCAGCCCGGCAGCGGTCGCGCCGGCCTCCCAGCCACAGCCGCCACAGGCACGTCGACGTTGATCACACCCGCTTCCGTATACGAAGCGGGTGTCAGGCCGCGCGCCCCAGCGCATCGTGGGCGAACGCGAGAGCCCGGAGACGAGCTCCCACAGCGTCGGGGCCGCGGAACGCCAATGCCCGCAGAGCACTGGTCTGTCGCCCCGAGGCCCACAGACCAGTGACCGGCGAGAGAAACGGGACGACGGCCACTCCCAGCTCGGTGAAGGGGGCATGGTCCAGGTAGGTCATGCCGCCGGTGCCGCACAGGTACGCGCGTGCGCCGGTGGCGTCGGCTAGGTCGGCCAGCCGCTCGGACCGACCCGTGCGTGCGGGCAGGGCGCTGCTGGTGAAGATCTGCCCCCGCCAGCCGAGCAGTTCGAGCAGCGCGCGAGTCGAGGCCGTGGCGACCGGCGCGACCCTTCCTGCGTCGAACGCATTCCAGACCGGCTGAAGGGCACGGTCAAGTGCGGGCCAGTGAGGACTGGTCCCGTACTGCTGGCGCAGGATCGATGAGGCTCTGCGTCGGGCCGCGGCAGGGTCGGCGATCAGGGTGTCTCTGATAAGGGTGGCGCGCCCGGAGGGGCGGTGAGTGGGGATGGTCAGCCACCGGTTCGGGCCAAGACCGTCGAGTGTGGCGATGCGGGCGCGATGCTGGTAGTCGCGGCGGGCGAACTGCACGTCGTCCAGGACGATCCAGTGGTCCGACGCGAACAGCTTGGCCAGCGTGGTCAGCCGGGGCATGAAGTTGGGCTGGTGGATGGCGCACAGGCTGCCCGGGGAGGAGAGTTCAGGAGGCGATGAGGCGGCTGGTGAAGTCGGCGTGGATGAGGGATTCGTACGCAGCATGCACGTCCTCCGGGACCTCCTGCTCGATGGCGAACCCGAGCTTCGGATACTCGATCACCCGCTGGAGGTCGCCGACGAGCATGTCCACCACGAGCTTCTCGTCGCCGATGGACTTGAGGTAGTCGTCGAACTCCAGGGTTTCCGAGGCGCACACCATCTCGACCTCGGGCCACAGCTTGCGGGCGGTGGCGTACGACCGCCGTTCCATGTAGGGCTTGGAGACCAGCAGCACCTTCTCCGGGGTGATGCCGGCGTCGGCCAGGACCTCGCGGGCGAGGGTGATGTTCTGCCCGGTGTTCGCGGCGTGGGGCTCCAGCAGGATCGCTGAGGCGGGGACGTCGAGGTCGATGGCGTGCTCGCGGAAGTGGACCGCTTCGCCGCGTGGGAAGACCTTGGCGGTGGTCGGGCTGTTGCCGCCGGTGAAGACCAGCGTGGGGAAGAGACCCGCGTGGTACAGCTCGGCGGCGCGCGTGGCCACCCCCAGGTCGTGGCTGCCCAGGCCGATCGCCACGTCCGCGGGGTGGGCCTGGTGGTGCATCTGGTGGTAGTCCCAGATCGCCTTGGCCTGGTGCCACTGGTCTTCGGTGATGACCTGCTGGCTGTCACTCATGCGTTCGTCTCCCTGATCACCGTCGGCGGGGCCCCGGGCGGCCCCTCACTGCTGGCCTTGACGCTCTCGATACTGCGCAGTTGGTGCACGAGGCCGTACTGCGCGGCCGTCCGAGCGGCCTGGCCGAGAACGCGTAACCCATCATCGCGGGTCACCGCGTCGGACAGCAGAATGTGGCCGTGAGCGGTGTCCAGTCGTACGCGTTGCATCGGTGAGTCGCTGCTCCCGCTGCTTCGGGCGATGTCGATGAAGTGCAGGGCTTGGGTGAGGTCCCCGACGCCCCGGCGGGCCAGGGCGAGCTTCTGATGGGCCACCGACCAATCGTCGGGTTCGGTGAGGTCTTCGAATTCACGGGTCGCGGCCTGCATCACGCGGGTCGCGTAGTCGTGGTTGCCGTCCTTGCTGAGTGCGGTGCCCACCCACAGGCGGGCTCTGGCCCGGTCACGGCGAGAGAGCCGGTCGTCGACGGCGAGCGTCTCGTACGTACGGGCCGACGTCTCCAGGTCACCGGACATCTCCGCGACGACCGCGAGGGACAGATCGAGCTGGGCGACACGGCGGGGAATGTCGAGCTGGGTGAAGATCGAGCGCGCGCCCGCGTAGGAGTGGCGTGCGGACAGTGGTCCGAGCACCGCGCCCTGATCGCGCTTGAGGTCTCCGAGTAACGCGGTGGATCGGGCGTAGAGGTACAGGCCCTTGTCGTCGAGTTCGGCGGCCGTGAAATGGTTGAGCCATCGGCCCAGCAGGCTGTCCGCGAAGGTGAAGTTCTGCCGGGACAAGGCGACAACGGCACGATCCAGGTCGTCGGTCCACGACTCGTACTCCCAGGCTCTGGGCCCGGCAGCCGTCACCCGGCGCCCGGCTGCCATCTGCCCGGGGCCAGCCATTTCCGACAGAAGCGTTTCGAAGCGCAGGTGCACGGAGGCATCGGCGCGGCCGAGCGCGGTGTCGAGAATGGCTTGGGTGTCGGGGCGGGGCTCGGTCGCGGACCGGAGCTTTTCCCACTTCGAGATGGTCGCAACGGCGAGACCGAGGCGCTCGGCGAAAGCCCGCACACTCAGGCGGAGGGCGAGCCGTAAAGCTCTGGCCTCCAGGCCGGTCCAGTGGTGCACGGTCGCCACGCGTCGCTCCCTTCCTCCAGTCATGGAAGCAGAAGCGTCCGGCCGGTGGGGCGGAAGTAGAGCGCAAGTGGAACATTCGCTGATTCCCTGCGCGGTGGGACACGGCGACGCTCAAGAGGTCACTCTTTCGTCGAGTCCCTTGGACGGTCACCAGCATGGAACTCCTTACCGAGCACCGCCCGGTCAACGGGCCCGTCGTCTACGGCTTCCTGCGGCTGGTCGGCGTCTCTGTAGCCCGTCAAACGGCATTACGGACGGCGCTGGCGGAGTACTGCCGGGTCCATGAGCTGCAGCTCTCCGGCGTCTTCAAGGACAGGCGCGCGACGACCGACCCGACCTCCACCGCCTTCACCGGTCTGCTGGACGCGCTGGCCCTTCCCGACGTCTACGGCGTCATCGCCCCCACCCTGTCCCACCTGGGGCCGAAGCACCTCGCCGCCGAACGCACGCGCCGTATCGAGGCCACCGGCGCCCGCCTGCTGCTGGCCCGCCGTCCCCGCATCGGAACCGTCCACGTAGCTCGCCGCCAGATCGCCCACCGCCTCTTCCCCACACCACTTCGCCCCCTAAGCACGGAGTCATGAGGCACCCCATGCCCGAGTCGCGTCAGCAGTTCTTCGACGCTCGGCACCAGTCCGTACGCAAGGCACGGGAGTTCGCCACCCGGGTGCTGGACGACTGGGACCTGACGAGCCGCACCGAGGACATCCGCCAGTGCGTCTCCGAACTCGCCACGAACGCCGTCGTCCACGGCACCGCCCGCGGGCACGGCTTCCTCGTCCGGCTCGACATCGACGACGACTGCGTACGCCTGGAAGTGCACGACAGCCGTCGCCAGCAGCCCACCGTACGCGAGCCGGCGGCCACAGACATCTCCGGGAGGGGCCTGACCTTAGTGGCCACGCTGTCCGACGAGTGGGGAGTGAGGGACCGTACGCCACTCGGGAAGGTCATCTGGTCCTGTTTCAAGACCGCGGGCGACGCCGCACAGTCGATCGGCCCTCCCGTCCCAAACCGCGACGACCGCCCTCTGGAGGTCCGATGACCGTAACCGACACACCGGATCGGGCGACATCTGCCGCGTCAAGCACGCGTCTCGTGGCCAGCCCGTTCCTCGCCCAGCACCTCCTTCTTCAGCCAGGCCGTGCGGTCGGTGTGCGCATTCCTGGGATCCGCTACGAGGAGCTGCGCGCCGCGAGCCATGTCGGAGACCCTCTGCCGGCCTGGCTTGCCGATGCCGCGCGGCAGGCATGGGGCATCGGACTGCCTGACGGCCCGGTCGGCGATTTCGTCCTCGTCCGCGAGCGATCGCCGTACGGGTACGCGAAGGCGTCCTGGGAAATCAACCTCGGCTGTGACTACGACTGCGAGTTCTGCTACCTCGGTGAGAAGCGTTTCGAGGGCCTGGACTGGGCGGGCAAGCAGCAGCTCCTGCGGACGATGCGCGACGCGGGCGTGCTCTGGCTGCAGATCACGGGCGGCGAGGCACTGATCGACCGCGAGTTCGCCGCGGCCTACGAGTACGCCCACCAGCTCGGGATGATGGTGCAGGTCTCCTCGAACGGCTCGTCCCTGCGCAAGCCGCCGATCCGCGGGCTGTTCACACGCCATCGCCCCTACCGGCTCACGCTCAGCGTCTACGGCGCGACCGCGGGCACGTACGACAAGGTCACTCGCAACCGCGGCGCGTTCGGCCGGTTCATCCAGGGCCTGGACGCCGCCCACCAGGACCGGCTGCCGGTCCGGCTGAACGTGATCGTGTCGGACGACAACGCCCATGAGGTCGACGCGATGGTGGCTCTGTGTGAGCGCTACGGCTTCCCGCACCAGGTCTTCACGAACATGTCGCCGACGATCGACGGCGAGGCGAACCCGCTGGCGACGCAGGCCGAGGGCCACGTCAAGCCCCGGAGCGTCTTCACCGGCTGCAATGCCGGCCGGACGTTCTTCCACGTCAACCCGCACGGCATCGCATCCGTCTGCAAGGTCGGCCGCGACCCGAGCGTGAACCTCGTGACCGAGGGCGTCGCCGCCCTCCCCCGACTCGGCGCCATCGCCGAGTCCCTACAGCTCCGCACCGGTGGATGCTCCGGCTGCACGAAAGTCGGCACCTGCCGTACCTGTCGGCCGCTGGCCAAGCTCTACCAGGAGGCGGGGGATCGACGAGAGCTCTACTGCCAACACGGAGGCTACGGATCATGACCCCACCCATCACAACCCGCACCCCGCCGCGCGAACCGGTGCTGCTCACCATCGGCCGGCGCCCCACCGACGAAGCCGTCGGCACCCTGCCCGTGCCCCTGCCCGCCGCGGCCATCCGCGACGATGAGGTCCAGATCATCGCCGACCTGGACGAGGCCGCCGAAGGCGCCGAGTGCAGCTGCTCGGCCGGCGACGACCAGCCGTACTAGATACACCGCAGGCGGGTGCCGCGCCGCTCGCGTACGCACTCCATGGGTGCCGCCCCGGTCATACCCTGGCCGGGGCGGCACTCCCTTGTCTCCGAGCCCCATGAGGAACCGCGCATGTCCATGTCTCGCATTCCCTTCGATCAGCTCCCCGCCGACGTGCGCCAAGCTGTCACCGACAAGACCGGCGCCGTGCATCGGGCGGTGACCATGACCGGCGGCATGAACTCCGGCGTCGCCTCCGTCCTGGAGACCGAGAGCGGCAGTGTTTTCGTGAAGGGCATCGCGAGTGATCATCCGCAGGTCGCAGCACAGCGTCGCGAGGCAGAGATCGCCCCCCACCTGCCCACGTCCTGTCCCCGCCTGTACTGGCACCTGGAAGTCGGCGGATGGAGCCTTCTCGGATACGAGGTCCTGAACGGCCGCCACGCCGACTACAGCCCCGGCTCAGCCGACTTGGCGCTCGTAGAAGCCGCGCTCACCGAACTGCAACGGGTCACCGCTCCGGCCGACATCGAGATCAAGGACGCGGTGGACCGATGGGCGGATTACGCTCCGCCCGGAACCCTCCAGCACTTCAGCGGCAATACTCTGCTGCACACCGACTTCGCACCGCACAACGTCCTGATCGTCGACGGGCATGCCCGCCTCGTCGACTGGGCGTGGCCAACGCGCGGTGCGGCGTGGATCGATCCAGGCGCCTTGGCGCTGAGGCTGATGGACGCCGACCACCCGGCGGAGGACGCGATCATGTTCGCAGGCCGCTTCCCGTCGTGGCGGAACACCGATCCGGAGGCACTGACGGCATTCGGTTCCGCATCTGCGGCGCTGTGGCGGGAGATCGCCGAGGAGGACCCAACGCCCTGGAAGCAGGGGATGGCCAAGAAGGCCGCTGCGTTCAGGCTCGCACTCCTCAGAGGGTCCACGCCCGCCGTCGGATCTACCTCGTCTTGAACTCGATCTTTCCGGTACTCATACGGAAGTTCCCACTTGAGTACAGCGTGGGTCGGGCCTCAACGTGGTTTCCGCTGTACTTCTCCACGTGCCGGATCTGCACACCGCCTGGAACATTGAAGTCGATCAGGGCAATGGCGACCCAGTAGGACAGGTTGCGGTTGTTGAACAAGGGCACCGTCACCGTGGACCCGCGCCCATCCGTGACCACCGCCTGAGCACCGTATGACTTGAAAGAACCGGTTCCGTTCTCCACCGCGCTGTAAGCGCACAGCAGGACGTAGCCCTGGAGGTCTGGGCGACGGATGGTGATCGTCTCTAGACCCGGCACTTTGGAGTCGCCGTCCAGCGCGATGTAGGGGGGCGCTACTGACGATCCGAGTTGCCGGTAGTAAACGACCTGGTCCGTCTTGACCGGGCGCTGCCCGGGTGAGGTGACCAGACTCCGAGGGACGTAGAGGGCGTAGAGGTCCAGGTCTGCCCCGGCCCTTCTTCGTGCTGCACTTCCGCCGTTCCACTCGAGAGTGGCTATCACTACAAGGCTCGGGTCGTCCTTACGCATGTCGATGGTCGCCTGGCCGGCCTTGGTCAGGAGTACTTTGCCCAACGGCGCAGGCGGCCGGACCGGTGCCGTCACCGGCCCCGGCGGTGACGGCACAGCTGACATCTGTCGGCTTCGCGCGGGTGTGACGGTTGAAGGAGCCGCCGTGATAGGACCAGGGTCATCAACAACAATGCCGAAGTCCGACGCCAACCCCGCCAGACCCGTGTCCCACCCCTGGCCCACTGCCCTAGCCTTCCAGCCGCCCGCACGCCGGTACAGCTCGACGAGCACAGCCACTGTCTCCCGATGCATGAGCGACGGCGGCTCAAAGGTACTTCGAACACCGCCACACTCGATGACCGCATGCGGGGTGCTACTCGCGTCGAAATACCTAACCCGCAGCTCCGGATCGATGCTGGCGACGATGGCAACGCGGTCCACCGTCTCCGGGATTGCGGCAAGATCCGCGACGATGGTCTGCCCGTTCAGCCTGACCCCGTCCTGCGCAGCATGGTTGTAGAAGATCAAGTCGTCATCACTCCGCACCCTGCCGTCCGGGCCGAGCAGGACAGCGGACACATCAATGCCCGTCGTAGGGGAGCTGAGGGTGACACGGCAAGCCGAAGCAGTCAGGACGGTATTGCCACCTTTTGCAAGAGCAGTAGTCATGATTCGGCCTCTCTCCGAGATCCGTACATGATGGTGGCCCTGGCCGTTCCACGCAGTACAAACACGGATTTGCTTGCCGACCGCATCGGGCTGTAGACGCGGCTTGGGAGCACCGAAAGTCCCAAAATAAGCCGGGATCACTGTGCACCCACACGCTGGGTACCGTCTGGCGGGGCGGCGCCGGGCCGGGTCCGAACGTGGCACGGAAGCCGGGAAGTGCGAGTGCCCGACGTACGGCCCAGCCAGCGCATGCGTGACCCTGGAGTCGTCCAGCGCAGCACCGGCGTCCTGGGCGAAATGGCCCCGCTCTTTCAGCCTGCCCGCCGAGCGCGACGATGCTGAGCGCATCACCGACGAACTGTTCGCCGGTCGGACCACATCACCCAGGTCCACCACTTCGCCAAGGGCAGGGGCATCGCCGCCTCGTAGATCGGCATCGGCAAGGCCGCAGCCGTTGTGCAGCCCCGGCGAACACCCCTGCGGCCAACCTCCGAAGATCACCGCCCGCTCCGAGGAGACCGACGAGCACTACGAAGGCTGCCTCATCCACCACGAGACCGACCATCTCGACGGCCTGGTCTACACGGCCCGTATGAAGATTGGGGTCGTCCAGATTTCGGTCGAGGAGTATCGCGCGCTTGCCTTCGCCTGAAGCAAGCAGTTCCTGCCTATCTGCTACGCGGCGGGTGGCGTTCAGTCAAACGTCCAGGGGCGGCTAGCCCGCGGCGAGATCGCCGGAGAGGCTGATCTCGATGGGGCGCTTCAGCTTGCTGCCGTACTTCCAGTCCAGGACGCCGTCGTGCTGGAGGCGACCGACAACAATGCCTGGGGCGATGCCAGCCCGGCGGGCGAAGGCTGTGATGTTGGTAAAGGGCATGGGGCGCTGGGCAAGTTGCTTGTAGGCAGCCGCGTGCTCGGGCGGGATGAGGGTTTCCCTGGCGAAGGCGTCTGCCTCGTCCTCACTGCGGTCTCCTTCGGGAGTCGTGTCGTCGTCACGGCTCGTGTTGTCGATGAAGGTGAGGCGTTTGCCGTGCAGGAGGACATGGCCGAGCTCGTGGAAGACGGTGAACCAGAAGTGGTCGTCCTTCTTGAATCGGCCGCTGAGAGCGACTCCCACCTTCTCAGGGGTGAGCCATCGGGTGACGCCGGACACGCGACTATTGGGTGGCGCGGCAACGAACACCACCGCGACACCGGCTCGGGCGCACAGGCGCGGGATTTCAGTCCGCCAGACGGCGGGTTCCTCGACGGTCAGGGCGCGCAGCTGGGGAAGTAGCTCAAGCAGGACCGCGCGGTCGTAGGGTGCGCAAGGGATTTCGCGTGCTCGGAGTTCGGCCTGGCGCAGCCAGACGGCGGTGGCGTAGTCGTCCGGCGTGAGGACGGTGGAACGCCGGAAGGCAGTCCGGTAGCTGCCCCACACGTTCTCTGCAATCTCTGGGTCGGCGACCCCGAAGAACGCCAGCAGACGCTCGAGATTGTCCACCGTGCGCTCTTTCGTCTGCAGGATGCCGCGTTTGACCAACTCCTGCAGGGAGAAGCGGTCGAGCCAGTCGAGGCGATGGCTAAGGGCTTCACGGCTCTGGGTGCGGCTGACATGGGTGCGCCAGGCGGCCTCCATCTGGTTCCACAGCGAAGCCGGGATTCCGACGGCTCGCTCCAGCAAAAGGGCAGTGTCGGGGGTAAGGACAGCGCTGCCCTGGACGATCTGGTTGACGTGCTTGGTCGACAGTCCGGTGCGGCGGGCAAGGTCCGCCTGGGGAATGCCAAGGGCGTCGAGCTGTTCTTTCAGCGTGTCACCAGGAGGCAGGACTTCATCCGGTGCGAACGGGTGCGGGGCGGAGGGCGGAGTCACGTGAGTGCCTCTCGGTCGGCGAGGCTGCGGGGCGGGCCTGGTGGCGAGATCAGGGGCGGTGGATCGCTGCGACGATCACAGCGCGTACGGCGTGCTCGTTGAGGGTGCCGTCGTCGAGGGTGCGGGGCGGGTCGTCACGCGGGCGGACCACGAGATCGCCGTGATCACCGAGCGACACCAGCAGAGTGAAGCAGTCCCCGTTGGCTGCGGGCCGCAGCCGCGCGGCCGCAACGTGGCGCAGGTCGGCCAGGTGGTGGGCGGCCGCCATCTGGCCAAGACGCCGGAGCAGGGTGGTCGCCCCATCGGGGCCTAAACGGTCCCTGCGGGCAGGGCCGCTGTTGCAGAGACGGGCGAGCTCGGCGTCCTCGAAGACGATCTCCACCAGCGACCCCAGAATCCATTTCCGTGTACCTACTGCTTCCATGCTATCCTCCCGATCAAGGCCTATGAGATTTCATGCACCTACTGGGTAAACGAAACCCCGAGACAGGGTGTGGCGTGTGCTACCGCAGGCCACCGCAGAAGATCGGAAGGACAGCCCATGGCGGGCAAGAGCAGCGCATCCAACGGCAAGCGGGGCCGCAGTGCCATCACGGGCCGGTTCATAAAGCAGGCCACCGTAAAGCGGCACCCGAAGGCAACGACCAACGAGAGCACCGGCAAGGGCGGCAAGAAGAAGTAGGCCGCCAGTCCCTCGCCGACGGGCCTCGCATTGCCATTGGTGCGAGGCAGGCTCAGCAGACCAATGCAGTCACGACCAGACCGGAGGGCCCGATGGCTCACCTCAAGCAGCAGTTCAAGGATGCGTTGAGCTCCATCGAGCCCGGCGACGACAAGACCAACGCGCCAGAGGCGCATCGCCTCGTCCGTGACGCCCTCAAGGCTGACTCCAAGCTCGCCGAGTACGGCGTCAGCCCGATCCTGATCGGCTCCTACAAGCGCAACGTGTCGATCCGCAGGATCAAGGACGTCGACGTGTTCGTGCGCCTGCCCGATGTTCCGAGCGACGTCACATCGACGGACATCCTCGACAGGTTCTTCAAGGTCCTGCATGCAGAGTTCGGCACCGACGCCGACGGGCACCGGCGCACCAAGCGTCAGGACCGGAGCCTGCAGGTCTCCTTCCCGGAGTACGACCTCTTCGTCGACGCGGTGCCCTCCCGCCCCTACGGCGACGGAACCTGGGAGATCCCCCAGAAGGGCGACGAGAACGAGTGGGTGCGCACCAACCCAGACGGGCTGACGGACCTCTCGAGCACGATGAACGCGGACCACGACGAGTACTACGTACCGACCGTCAAACTGCTTCGCCAGACTCGTCGCGCCCTGCTCGGCACGAAGAAGCCCGGCGGATTCTTCATCGAAATGGCCGCCTACCAGGCGTTCGCCTCAGGTGCAGTCTCGGGCAACGACCAGGCGGAGTACTACGTCTCCGCTCTCCGGGAGGTCAGCAAGATCATAGAAAACTTCGTGACCTACGGCATCGCGGTGACCGACCCGACCCTGGCCGGACACACCATCCACATCCGCGCGACCGACGATGAACTGGACACCGCACGTGCGCGGTTCAACGACGCCGCGACGTCGGCAGAAGCCGCGCTCGCCGAAGAAGACGCGGGCAAGGCCGCGCTGGCGTTTGGGAAACTGCTGGGAAAGAACGGCGATGGAGATACGGTCTTCCCGATGCCCCCTGGCTTCAACGAGGACGGCAGCAAGAAGGCATCCGCGATCTCGCCCGGCGCCCGCGTCGTTCCTGCCGGCAAGAGGACCTTCGGGTGACCTCTGTCAGCTTCGACGAGTACGTCGCCTACGCGCGGCTGCACTTCGAGGAGGGCCTGATCCGCGCCGGGTTCCACGAGGTGGAAGCAGGGTGGGAAGGGCCTGTCCCGCACTCGGCGGGCACGACCCGTGTAGTGATCGACCTGCCGCCCCGCTTCCCGTTTCGGCCGCCGAGGGTGGTGCCGGTCGATCACGACGCGGTGCCCTGGTCCTGGCACCGTGACTCGGACGGCGCGCTGTGCCTGGTTGCTGAAGAAGATCACGACGGGTTGTGGTGGATGGAGGCACTGGCGTTCCTCGAACACGTCACAGCATGGTTCGAGCACGCGGACACCGGATGGACGGACGATCGGCCCGACCTCGACCTCGACCGGTACTTCCATCAGTCCGCGGACCGGCGCCTCTACCTCTACGACGACCTCGGCCAGTACCTCAACCGCTCCGTCCGCTTCAGCCCGGCCAGCAACAACACGATGCGAATCAGGCACGGCATCCGTCCCAGGAAGGCCCTCAAGCACAGCAAGGACCGCTTTGGGTACGTGGCCGATCTCGGCGAGGTCGACGTGCCGCCGCGAACCTGGGCAGACATCTGTGCCCGGCTCGGCTCGAACGCGGATCTGGACCGCAGAATTCGCCAGCAGTCGGTCGCGGTCGGCGTGCTGGTTTACCGACGAGGCACCCACGAGGGCGCGATCGTGCTGGACGTAACGCCCACGAAGGAGGGCGGCACGGCCGTCACACGTCTGCGCTCGGGCGCAGACACCGAGGCCGCCCGGTCCGCTCGCGCAGGCGTCCTCGCTGCCGAACTGCGTGAATCCAAGGTTGCCGTGGTCGGCGTGGGCGCTTTGGGCTCGTTCATCGCCGACATGCTGGTGCGCTCTGGTGTCCGTCACCTCACTCTCATCGACGACGATGTGGTCATGCCGGGAAACCTCGTCCGCCACCTCGTCGGCCCCGACGCAGTCGGACTGCCGAAAGCCGAAGCGGTCAAGCGACACCTCGTCAGGCACAACGAGGCGCTGGCCGCAGGCATCGACACCATCAATAGCGCCCTTGCCTCGGGTGCCGACGCGGTCGACCATTTGCGGAACCACGACCTCGTCGTGAACGCCACCGCCGACTTCGCCACCACCGCGCTCCTACATGTAAGCGCCCTGACACTGGGCACACGGGTCCTGTCTTCGGCGCTTCAAAACGACGGCAGGACCTATCGCATCGACGTACTGCCACCGATCGACGCCGCAGCACCGCTGCCGCCTTCGACGACCAGAGCCGACACGGAGGTACCGCAACTGTTCGAAGCAGGCTGCGGAAGCCCGATCTCCCCAACGCCGCCCCACGCGGTGATCGAGGCAGCAGCGGCAACCGTCCGCCACGCCCTCGGACTCCTCGTGGACCGCCCCCTCCATCCTGCAGGGGAGTCGCGCCACCTCCACTCCGCACCACAAAGGAGCCACCACCAGTGACCCGGCCGGCACCACGGATCGAGCTGCGCCAGGCGGCACACGAGGTCATCGCGTCCGCGACCGCGCAGCAGCTGCCGCGGGAAACGGGTGGCATCCTCCTCGGCTATCAGGAAGACGCCAACGTCGTTGTCACCCATGCCCTCGTGGTCGTCGGACATGGAGCGTCCACCCACAGGTACGTGCGCGATGGCGTCAAGGCGAACATGCTGCTCGCAGAGTTCCTGGCCCAGCGAGCGGACGACGATCCAACCGGCTACGTCGGCGAGTGGCACAGCCATCCCACACCGTCCGGACCGAGCCCGACGGACCTTGCCGCGATGCGGGCAATGGCCCGCGAGCACAACGGCCCGATCGCACTCCTCGTTTACGCTCCCGGCGGGACGGACCCCTTCTCCGGACTGATCACCCGGCGCCAACGATGGGGGCACGTCACCGGCAAGGCAGCAACGGTCCTTCCGCCACCGCAGAGATTCAAGGCGCTGGGGCCGCTGCCTAAGGGCGCAGTCCGGCCTGACGGCGCGGTGTTCATCTCCTACCGGCAGTCTGACGGGTCCCCGCAGGCCGAGTCGATCGAGAATCTGCTGAGGGCGGCCGGTCTCGTCGTGTGGAGAGACCATACCGACCTGCGCGCGGGCACAACGACCGATCGTCTCGAACAAGCCCTGACCCAAGGGCTTTCAGCAGCCGTGCTCGTCGTGACACGGGACATCGTCCACAGCGACATCGTCCGAGAACGTGAGCTGCCTCGGCTGCTCCAACTGGACGAGGACCCCGCCTTCAGTCTGTGCATCGCGAACAAGACCGCCAGAGCGGGAAGCGATACACGGTGCGACTACGGCGCACCGGACCGACTCCTAAGACTCGCTCCCTCCCGGACCCTCGCCGACAAGAAGCAAAGCAACATGCTCCAGCCGTCCGGCGAGAGCGAGATCGTGCGCGACCTGCTGATGCACCGAGTCGAACAACGCAAGCCCGCCATTCACAGCCAGAACCGTGCCTTCACGATCCGAGTCCAGACCCGCCCCGCACCCTTCGCCATGGACGCGGGCGAGGACGACCTGCACATCCGCATCAGGGCCGCCAGCGACGGGCGTCTGCCGTTGCGAGAGGGACTTCAGCTCCTGCAGGCCACACTGCCCCTGACCAGCGACGCCGTCTATGCCACCGGCGCGCAAACTGTATGCGTCTTTGGCGGAGCTCACCTGTCGGTAGCCCTGGCCTTGGGAGCCGCCCTGCCCGAGACCAAGATCGGCAATGTCGAGGTGGTCGACACCCGTGGCGCTCAGTGGACGTCTGCAGAAAGTGGTGACGACCCACTGACCAGCGAACTTCATACGCAACCAGTTCGCCTCGAACAAGCGCAGACACCCGACCGCCACGACCGCGTCGCGATCTTCCTCAGCCTGACTGCCAATCCAGATCAGACCGCATTCGAGCAGCTCCTGCACGAGTCCAGCGAGGGCTTCGCCGCGGCCGCCGAAATCTCCGTCGCCGGCGAAGACCGACTCGACCCGCGCGAGGCCGCACGCCTCAGCACGGCTGCCGCGCAACAGATCAAAGCGCTTGCCGCACACAGCGGCCGTGCGGAGGTGCATCTCGCCTTTCACGGCCCCTACACGATGGCTCTGCTCGTAGGGCGATACCTCAACACACTGCGCACCGTCGTCTACGAGTGGGACGGTGCGACCCCTGGGAGGCCCCGATACACCCCAGCTCTCATGCTTGAGCCAGGTGTCACCGGCGGACCGATCACCGAGATCCTGCTCGCCCAATAGGCGTGGCGACGCACACCCAGCGTGCCAGCCGCTCTTGCTCTGCCTGGCTGAAGTTGTAGCAGTGCGCCACGGGAATGTTACTGAGCCAGGCGGTGATCCAGACGAACTGGGCGAGAGGGCGGCGAACACAGCGGGCCTGCTGGCCTGAGCCACGGGCCAGGACGCGAAGGGTCTTCGTCAGACCGAGTCATCGGATGGATCCGCCACGCCGGCGGTTTCAGCGGAGGTCAGCCTGACGCACCCACAGTGGGACGTACCCGCGAAGGCACCGCCTGCCTGTCAGTGCTGAGCCATATCGTCGTTTCTCTGGACTCCGACGATCGAGACTGATTGAGGACGGACACCGCCATGCTGGCTGAAGAAAAACCCTTCGCCGACCATATCGAGGGTGCTCGATGATTCCCCGTGGACCGGACTGCACGGTGACCACCCTGATCGAGCTGCAAGGCGGCAGGCCGCAATGGGACAAGGCCATGCGGTGGATACGGGAGCTGGGCTGGACGTGCCACGAGCTCAGCCCGAAGGAGCGACGCACAGTCCTCCGGGCGTTCGACTCCAATGTCAATTTCAGCGAGTTCTGGTGGGTGGAAGTACCGATCACGGGCTCCACCTGGCGTGCCGACCGCGAAGCAGCCTGGCAGATCACAGAGTTGAGCCGGTCGGTACAGACTGTGATTTACGGTCGGCTGTTCCGGCGTGACGAGATCGATCGGGTCCTTGAGCCCGAGTGGCAGGTGCACTCGGCAGATCACGAACCCGAAGGCACCGTCGTACCGGGCTTCCGTCGGCTTTGGCGAACAGTCACGCGCTGGTGCGCGGCGCGCACTGGGCTGCTCGACGTCCGCGTGCGCATCCATGCGAGCAAGGACGCCGCCCGACACCTGGCCCGGCATCTGCACGCGGACGGACCCCGAGCGGACCTCGACGTGCGGCCGCTCGACGGACGGGGGCGCACCGGGACTATCCATCATGGAGAGGACGCCCTCAACAGGGCTCTGGCGCTCTTCGGCGGGCCACTGCTCGCCATGTCCCTCTTCCTGTCAACAGCTCAGCACTTGATACCCGTTGCGGCCGCAGTGTGCTGGTTCCTCGCTGTCCTCTGTGCCGTCCCAGCCTGGTGGACGGCTTTCGCCCTGCCCTTGGCTCACTCTCGGCTCCAGTGTCTAGCTATCTGCATCATCGCAACCCTCGTAGTGGCCGTCTACACACTGGGCGTCCCTGGGCTCTTCGACGGCGTCAACTCCCGGGCCTCTTGGGCGACGGCAGCAATCGGCTTCTACGTGACTGGTCTGATCCTGCTGGGGCGCCGCTGGCGATGGCAGATACTGGCCGCGACGGCGCTTCCCCTGCTCGCCACACTGCTCGTGGCGGCTCTGCCCCTCACCGATAGGATCCTGCAGGACGGCTACGCGGACGAGCTGTCTCTGTCACCGGAAGAGACAGCGGTCAGCGGGGCGTACCAGCTCATCGCGGCGGTGAAACTGTTGTGGCCCGCCCTTGCGGCGATCCTGTTCATAGCAGCCGTTTGGGGCGTCCTGCGCTACTTCCACTTCATACGGCCGCGGAGCGTCTTCGCTGGCACCCTGGCCGCACTTTTCCTCACCCTTGGCTTACTCATAGCCGCCGAGTGGACCTTCGCGTCACCGCAGCATGCGGCCGACAAGCTGAAGCGAGCAGCTTCTCATCGCACCAAGGCTCCACCGTATTTCGGTATCTCAGCGGACTGGGTCTGCGTCCGTCCCACAGTCTCGGTTCACGCCCTGAACGAGCAGGGTGGCGCGCTTGTACCACGCACCCCCTACCTTTCGTTCGGCGTCGCCAAAGGCAACGTGGTCCTGTGGAACGCCGCCGCCGACCGCCCACTACGTGTTCCGGTTGGACAGGTGAAGCTGCTTCCCGCCGGGAACCCTGGGCTCTCGTGCGTCACATGACTGGGCAACACAGCCGAAAGAGAGAATCGAGCAAATTTACTTGCGCTACGCAGCTCGGAACCACGGCTTCGAGAGCACTGCACCCCTCGCTGGGAGATTCCTGGGAGATGATCTTCCCTCAGAGGCCAACCGGAACCTCTCCGCACCACTTCAGACCAATCACCTGACCTGCAGTTTTACAGGATTCGCAGGTGTCGATCCCGCCCGACCCTCATTCGGGACGAAGAGGCCGTGGGTTCAAATCCCGCCACCCCGACAGCTGAAACACCAGGTCAGGCCCGGTACTGAGAGATCAGTACCGGGCCTGATTTGCGTTGGGGGACCATTTTGGGAGCCATTTGGGAGCCGACTTCAGGATGCGGCTCCCAGGAAGAGAGCTCCAGGAGCTGGAGCTCCACCCCAACTGGCTCCGCACACGTCGCCGTTCCGGCCGAGTCAACGCCCCCTAGGGACCTCACTCGCCATCCGGTTCGGGCAAGGCATCAGCGGAGGAATATTTCGTGCTACTGTTTCGAGGACTGATATGAGGCGGTGAGAAGCGCATGGCAGCGGTCAGGCAGGAAGCACAGCCGGGGATGCTCGTGTTGGCACGAGAGTCCCGGGGGTTGACCCAGGTAGAAGTCGCAGCCGCCATGACTAAGGCGTCTCAGGGGGAAGCGACTCCTGTGTCCCAGGGCTACGTGAGCCGTGCAGAAGCAGGGCGACTCGTCGTTAGGGACGATCGTCTGGCCCTATATGCCGCCGCCCTTGGATATCCTCCAGCGCTGCTCTGCCTGGACCCAAAGGTGAGTGGCATCGGGGTGGGCTTGGTTCATCACCGCAAGAAGGCGTCCCTGTCTACTTCTGCACTACGCCGCGTCCACGCTCACCTAGCCCTGGCCCGACTGCAGTTGGACGGCCTCACAGCGGAGGCAGGCGTACCTGAGGAGCCGTCGCGCTTCCTAAGGGTCCCGTTGAACGACCTCGTGACCCCCAAGGACGCAGCACGCCGGGTCCGCCGGGAATGGAACATGCCGCCCGGCCCCGTGCTCGACATGGTTGGGGTAGCGGAGGACGCTGGCGCCCTCGTACTCACCGAAGACTTGGACAGCGACCTGCTGGACGCCGTGAGCCAGTGGCCCGAGGGGCGACAGCCGCTCCTGCTGACCAACACGCGCGCCCCCGGAGATCGTCGCCGCTTCAGCATCGCCCACGAGTTGGGACACATGGTGATGCACCCGGAACCCGGGACAGCGTCCACACAAGAGAAGCAGGCAGACGCCTTCGCCTCAGAGTTCCTGATGCCGGCCGCCGATATCCGAGCGTCCTTCTCAGACGGGATCGACCTATCTGGGCTGGCGGATCTCAAGCGCACTTGGGGCGTTTCAATGTCGGCTCTCCTACGCCGTGCCCAGACACTCAACACCATCAGCGAATGGCAGTACCGCACCCTGATGATCGAGATGTCAGCGCTCGGCTACCGGACGACAGAGCCGGTCGAGGTGCTCCCCGAACACCCTCAGCGAGTCGCCGCTCTCGTGCAGCACTTGCTGACTATTCGCCAGATGCCTCTTGAGGACGCGGCAGCGTGTGCCCATCTCCTCCCGGAGGACTTCCAGCGCCTATACGTCGATAGCGCCGACTCATCATCGATCCCAGCCACTCGAAGGTGACCATGAACGAGCCCTCCTCCTCGCTGCCCCGTCCTCGCTCCGATCTGACCGAGCCTCCCGATGCTGCGGACCAGGCAGGGCAGTCGGAAGGCATGAGCCAGCTGCGCGGCCGCATGCTGGTCCAAGTCAGTACCTTCCGCCTCAACTACGTTCAGGCGCACCTGGACCCCGGCCGAAGCGGACTCGTCCTGTGCGGAGACGACGCAGTGAAGAAGGCCGGCACCCTACGCTTCAAAGAGGGCTTCGACAGCCCGCTCCTGATCGACCCGGCTGTGTACGAGACTCGCGTCGCAACAGAAGACGATCCGTTCCCGTACGAGATCGAGCCCACGCTGTTCCTCGATGACCCCCTGGAACTTGCCTTGGCCGAGCAACGCGATGCCGGCGCGACGCTCGCTATGACGCCCACGGGCTACATCAGGGCCGAAGACTCGGACGCCCTTCGTGCGACCGTAACCCGCGTCCTGGAACTTGACGACCCAACAGTGGTCTTCGCTGCCCCTGTCGATGTCGCCTGGTTGCGCGACGAAGAGTCGACTCGCCAGCTCATCGCCTATTTGCGCATGCTCAGGGGCCCTAAGGCGATCATGCTGGGCGGACAAATGGATCCCCTCGGCCGATACGCCAAAGCCGTGACCTATCTCAAGCGGCTCGTCGAGGAAGTTCCCGACGCGGCACTCCTGCGTACCGACCTCGCAGCCTTCGGCGCCCTGGCCGCTGGTGCAGCCTTCACTGCTTTCGGCACGAGTAGCCGATACCGGCACATCGTCGCACCAGGCGAAAAGACACAGACGAACAAGCGCATCCCTGTCAGGTCTCCGCACGTCCTCTTCCCCGAGTTGATGGCGTTCTTCCTGGGAGAGACGATCGCCAAGCGCTACGGTGGCGCGGACACACCGGTCTGTTACTGCGCGTCCTGCGCTGGTAACCGCGCTCTGGATGCCTTTACGAGCAATCGCGGCGACCTGCCAGCCTCGGCGGCCGCTCACAATGTTGCGGTCCTCATGGAGTGGCTTCGCACCCTCGCCGCTGCCGAACCCGGACTCGCTCGTCAGCAGTGGTGGTACGACCGCTGCCGGACGGCCCTGGGTCAGTACACGGTGATCAACGCGTCAATCCGGCAACCGGGCGCCTTCAAGTCCCCTGCCCAACTGGACCGCTGGGCCCTCGAAGCACCCGAGCAGCTCGCCAACGATCAGAAGGCGGAAGCTGACCGGAGCCGCTGATACAGGTTTTCGACGAACCACCAGGCCGCAGCGGTGTGTCGAGGCGGCCTGTACTCCTCCGGCTCCAGGACCAGCTCAACGTCACGTCCTGAGGCGACGAACACACCGATTCCGTAGAAGTCAGCTTCCACCAGAGCTTCATCCAGACGAGTTGGCCTGCGATCCAGCAGCACAGCCCGGCGACAGAAGGGCGCGAAGCGGCCAGCCTTCTCGAGCCCCTGACGCAAGCTGGCGGCGCGGACCACAGCAAGATCCACATGCACGGGACGCACAGCCTGCCTGGCCACGGTCTTCCGGCTGCGCTCAGCAGCCCCAGCTGGCAGGGCCCGGACAGCACGCCGCTCTTTTGGACCCAGCGTGTCCATTGGGACAGCAATGCCCACGGGCAGAGCCAGCAGAGATTCCAGGTCGGCCATGTGAGCCAACGGCGCAGCTGAACTTCGCTCTCGCCGTGCGTGCTCAGCTGCGTCCAGTCGGTAGAAGCACAGGGCCTCGACCCCGCAGATCGACGCGACCTGCGCCTGGCTCCCCGGCTCCAGCAGCGCGCGAGAGGCCACTCGCACAGAACCGTCCACTGCGGTATTCGCCAAGGTCACCATGGCCTCCACCCTGCCTCACCAGGCCCCAGCCGCAAACAGCGGCCCCCGCCATTCATCCAACCGGTACCGGCACGACTCCACCTGCCAAACCGCTCAAGCAGCGCCGTGGACACTGCTCCGGGCGGGTTCATTGTCTGAGCATCCCGCTGAAAATGAGCCACCGGGCCAGGTAAAGCCCTTCTCCCACCCGGCGGCCTCCGCTTCGTGTACTGGTGTCCTCGCGCACCTCCTGGATGGCTACGTCTGCCTTATGAGAGCCCTGCCCGCCGCGCCTTCAAGAGCGAGTCCAGCGCCCCTACCGGCGACGTGGTGCACATCGCGAGCCGTGCGTCGAGCGCTGTCTCCCACTGCTCGGTCAGGCCAGCCATGAGGCGCTTGCGCATGCCGGGCGTGACATGGGCGTAGCGCGCGGAGACCGAGCCGTCGATGTGGCCCATGCGTTCGTCCATGAGGACCTTCTCGGTGCCGAGGTCCTCCATCATCGTGCGGTGGGTGTGGCGCAGACCGTGAGGTGTGAGGCCCTTGGCGATCGGGAGCCAGCAGGCGTCCGCCCGAGCGGCGGCGCCTCGGCCTCGGGCTGGGATGCCGGGCCACGGCTCGCCGAGGATGGGCACCGGGCGGGCCTCCTGGGGTGCCTTCTTCGGGTACCAGCCGGACACCGCCGGGGTGAACAGCCAGGTGGCGAAGCCGTTGCGGCGCCAGTGGGCTGCGTGCTCCGACGTGGCCCCGCCCCGAATGAACCCGAGCTCTGCGATGGCGAGTTCGACCCGTACGCGGGTGTCCTCGCGTACGCGGTCGGGGTGGTTGAGGACGTTGGAAACCGTCCCCGTGGAGACCTCGGCACGGCGGGCCACGTCGACGAGCTTGGCGCCCTGGTGACCACCGGTACGAGCTGTGCCCTGGCCTCGGAAGACGTACGTCCTGCCGTGGCAGGGGCACGGCGTCGGCTTCGTGCGGGCGATGTGGTTGAAGACCAGGGCGGACAGCCAGTCCGTCGAGTCGATGTTGCGGTAGCTGTCGTCCTTGGGCGGGCAGCGGACCAGCTCGCCGGTGTCGAGTTCGTACAGCTGCCACTCGACGCGGAAGGCAGTGGGGCGGACGAACTCCGTTTCCAGGCCAACGATTTCACCCCAGCGTTTGCCGGTGTAGCCCTTGAGGACCGTGGCGACGAACTCGTCGTCGCGGCCTGAGAGCAAGGCCGCCCTCTCGGCGGTGAGCAGGATGCCGAGCGAGTCGGTGACGACCTTCTCCGGTCCTCGGTCGCGGGAGCGGCCGGCACGCTTGCCCCGGCCGCGTCGTCGGGCCGCCGGGTTGGAGGTGAGCAGGCCCTCGTCGATCGCGTCCTCGAAGATCAGGTGGAGCGTCGAGCGCCAGGTCTTGACGCTGGAGGCTGCGTACGCGGCCCGCTCCTTCTTCTCCCACAGCTCGACGTCCGTACGCAGGACGCCCGCGAGCGCCTTGTCCTCGAAGTCTGGGAGCAGGTGCTCCTCGATGTGGCACTTGTAGTTCTGCATGGTCGAGGCGGCCAGGTCCTGGGCGGCGTACCAGCGGTTCGCGTACTCGCCGAAGGTCTCCTGGCCGAGTGCCGGGTCGCGCCAATCCCCGCGCCGGTATTTGTTCTCGGCCTCGCTCGCGGCTCGCTGAGCCTCGCTCTTAGAGGCCCTAACAAAGGCGTCGGACGTGGCGGTGGGTGATCAGGCAGAGGGCGAGGCCGAGGAAGGCCTCGTGGATGTCGTCGCGTCGTTCCCAGCGGATGCGCAGGCGGCGGAAGCCGTGCAGCCAGGCGATGGTGCGCTCGACGTCGTAGCGGAAGATGCCCAGGCCGGTGCCGTGGGGCTCGCCCCGTCTGGCGATCACGGGGCGGATGCCTCGTTGCCAGAGCAGGCGGCGGTATTTGTCGTGGTCGTAGCCGCGGTCGGCCAGCAGTGCGTCGGGGCGTCGGCGGGGTCTGCCGACCCGTCCGGCGACGGCGGGAATCTTGTCGAGCAGCGGCTTGAGTTGGGTGACGTCGTTGCGGTTGCCGCCGGTCAGCGATACCGCGAGCGGGATGCCCTGGCCGTCGACGATGAGGTGGTGCTTGCTGCCCGGCCGTGCTCGGTCGACCGGGCTGGGTCCGCTTTTGGGCCCCTGCGTGCGGCCCGTACGTGGGAGGAGTCGATCACCGCCCGTTCCCAGTCCAGCTGGTTCTTCGACCGGAGCTCGTTCAGCAGCAGTTGGTGGAGCTGGTCCCAGACGCCGGCGTCGTTCCAGGCCGCCAGGCGTCGCCAGCAGGTCATGCCCGAGCCGAAGCCGAGCTCTTGGGGCAGGTACTCCCACTGGATGCCGGTGTGCAGGACGAAGAGGATCCCGGACAGGGCCTGCCGGTCCGGCACCCGCGGTCTGCCCTCGGCCTTCTTCGGACCCGACTTCGGCAGCAACGGCTCGATCAGCGACCACAGTCCATCCGACACGATCCACGGCCGCGACTGACGGTTTCCCATGCCCAGACATACGAGCAGAGAGGCCGACAGCCTCATGATCAGCAGCTTTTGTTAGAGCCAGTTAGGCTCCGGACATGACCAGAAATGGGCAGGCGGTAGGCGCGGTGGCCAAGAGTCGCCCGGGGTGGCACCCGGACAAGCTGAGAGAGCAGCGCGAAGCCCACGGCCTGACGCTCGAAGGCGCGGGCGAGCAACTGCGCGAGGTGGCTCGGGCCGCGGGACTCACGGTGCCGGCCGCCAACTTCCAAACCCTGTGGCAGCACGAGCAGGGCGAGGTCTACCCCGGACCCGCACTACCGCCGCGCGTACTGCCTGCTGTATCGCGCCTCCGAGCCCGAACTCGGCTTCCGCAACGCGCTTCCCGAGGAGGCCGCCAAGCTCAAGCTCACCGTGTCGGGCGATGGGCACTCCAGCGCCCATGTCCTGGCCGTGGAGCGGGCGTTGCATCAGCTGGCACCGAGCGGGGACGACGCCGACGGGGCGGGTGTCCAGCGGAGGATCGTCGATGCCTGGAAGCGTCGATACACCGGTGGCACCCCGGACGCACCAACCTTGCTGATGATCGGTGGCTATGCGGGGAGCGGCAAGTCGGAGTTCGCCCGCTTCATATCGCAGCTCACGGGATGGCCCGTTCTGGACAAGGATCCGATCACACGGCCGCTCGTCGAGCGGCTCCTGGTCGAGCTGGGCAGCGAGGCCCACGACCGGCACAGCGATCTCTACCTGGAGAAGGTTCGTCCGCTGGAGTACCAGTGCCTGCTGGAGGCCGCGTATGTGAACATTGACTGCGCGATCAGCACCGTACTCTGCGCACCCTTCATCTCCGAGGCCACGGACCACCGGTGGATGCGACGCCTGGCCAACCGGTGCGAGGCCCGCGGCGTCCGCGTGGTGGTCATCTGGATTCGGTGCGACATCGAGACGATGCACGAGTACATCAGCTCCCGGTCGGCCGCCAGGGACAGTTGGAAACTCCAGAACTGGGAGACGTACGCCAGCGGAATCGACCTCGAACTGCGCCCCGTCGTGCCCCACTTGGCGGTCGACAACCGGCTCGGTTCCGCGATCTCCCTCACAGACCAGGTGCGCCAGGTTCTCGGGAGGGTGTTCCAGTGAGGCAGGGCGTCCTGCTGTACGGGCCGCCGGCGGCAGGCAAGGACACGGTCACCGCGGCTCTCGTCGAACTCGGCGCAGGCTACGTACCGTTCGCCCGGTTGAAGATCGGCAGCGGGAAGACCGACGGCTACCGGATGGGAACGCCGCAGCAGCTGGCCGACCTGGAGGCACGCGGCAACGTCATCTACCGCAATGACCGGTACGGCAACACCTACGTCATCGACCAGCCCGGACTCGAAGCCGCCATGGCGGGCGGTGCGGTCCCCGTCGTCCACCTGGGCCAGATGGTGGGGGTGGAGCGGTTGGCCGCCCTCTTCCCGGCTCGCTGGGCACGCGTTTTGCTGTGGTGCTCGCGGGAGACCACCGCCCGACGCTCAGCGGAACGCGGTGACTCCGATACGACGGCCAGGCTGGCCGCCTGGGACGCGACCCGGACCGACCTTGCGGCTCATCCGCAGGCTCAGTGGGACCTACGCCTGGAAACGGACGACACGGCACCCCACGAAGCCGTTAAGATGATCGACGCGATCGTCCACCCCGCGTCGACCCACACCTGACGAGGGCACAGCGACGAACTGCACGAACACGCGATTCGATCAGTCAGGATCGCCCCCATCCCGCTCACCGCGTAGGGCTTCCAGCGCCTCGGCGACGCCCAGCCTCTCGTCCCTGTTGCCTTCCCACCGCGCCAGCGTCGTGGCAGCCGCGTGCATGAGGGCGTCCGGGAGGTCGGCGTCGGCCAGGAGGGCCGCCGCGTCCTCAAGCTCCGGGCCCCAACGCCAGGCCCGGGCGGCGGTCTTGGGAATGTAGTCGGTCTCGACGAGATAGGAGCGGGTCCGCTTGGATGCGATCACCAGCAGCTCGTCCGCGACCCCATACGATTCGGCCGCTCCGTACGCCACGGCCGCGAGCACGCGAGAGACCTTCTGGAAGCTGGAGTAGGAGAGCTTGAGCGCGGAGGCTTGGCCGATGCGTTCGCCGAGGACGTGGGTTCGTATATCGGTCTCCGCGAAGAGTTCGGCGATACGGTCGCTCTGCTCGCGGGGGCCGGACAGATACAGCGTCGCGGTTTTGCCACCCGCCGGGGGCGATCCCACGACTGCGGCGTCGATGACCGCCGCCGGTGCCAAGCGGTCGGCGATGCCCTGCACGCGTGACGGTGCGACCGCGTTCGCCTCCACGTAGACGGTGCTCGCGCCGGTCGCGCGGACTTCTGCCACCTGTTCGGCGACCTGCTCCGCGGCTGCCGGAGGGCACAGGGAGAGCAGCAGGTCGCAGCGGGAGACGAGTTCCGGCAATGCCGCGGCTTCAAGACCCGCCTGCTCGGCCCGCCGACGGGTCGCGTCACTGCGCCCGTCGGGACACCACAGCACGGTGAAGCCCAGAGCGCGCAACTGGGCGCCGAAGGCGGCGCCCATGCTGCCGGGGTGCAGCAGACTGATCGTGCTCATCATGCGGGGGTCCTTGCCTGGTCGGCGATGTGCAGAAGCAGTAGGTCAATGGCGGCACGCACATGCGACACCGTGTGGTCCGGTGGGGGAACATCCGGGGGCCAACAACGCTCGTCCTCGATCCAGATAGTACGAAACCAGCGGCACGCCCCCCGGGACTGCACGAAGGGGTGACAGCGGGGTTTATGTAGCCAGGTCTGCGGGTGAGGGTCACGATGGTCTCGTACTCGATGGGGGTCAATCGGGCCAGGTGAAGCTTCCCCTTGATCGTGGACACTTGGAGACTGGGATCTTGAGGTTCCAGAGGAAGAAGCACCAGGTGGGAAGTAAGTACACGAAGCGGTACACCGAGGAGTTAAAGCGGGACACGATCGCGCTCGTCGACTCCTCGGGCAAGACGGTCACGGCGGTCGCCCGGGAGCTCGGCATCAGCTCGGAGTCGCTGCGCGGCTGGTACCGCCGGGCCAAGGCAGACCGGGGTGAGGGCGCCCCCGGGGGTTGACCGGCTGACAGACGCCCTTCCGCCCACCTATCTATGGCGGCTTCTTCGCCTGACAGCGGTGACGTCGCACGTCCTCGATTCTCTGCGAAGACAACACCAGTCAGCTGACAGCAGCGGCACCGGCTACGGAACCTTCCCATGGCCGGGCGGGCTACGCCACCGTGGGATACCACGGCATCGCCACGTACCTGCGGCATACAACTAGAAGAAGCTCGTCCAGCTACTCACGGAGACGGGCGGCCGCACCGCCATGGCCTGAATCGCATTCTTGTCGTCGGGATCAGGGGTTCCTACCGTCCCATTTCATGGACTCCACGGCCTTCGATGTGATCAGGCGTCTCGGTGACCTTTTGACCGTGCAGGTGACCTCATCGCCCGAACTGATAGCCGGAGTAGGGAAAGCGGCCAATGCCGTCGACCGCGAGCGGGCGAAAAATAAGACCTCAAACGAAGGGCATGGCCCCCGCAAGCCGGACCTGCGCCAACTACCCCGAGCCGAGCGTGGTCCCCTACGGCTGACTCCATGGGATTTGCTCGCAACGTTCGCGCGCGGTACGGCCTTGTCCCGGCAAGGACGAGGCAGGGGACTGGCTGAGCACTGGCAGGGGCTGAAATACTGCCGGGCCTTCGCCGCCGACCGGCACGGTAGCCTGTGCCTCACCGATGAAGGAAAGGCTCCCGAACTGTCCTATCGGGCCATGCAGGCGAGGGAGCTGGGCCGGGCGTTCGGGCTCGCCGTCGCGGAACAGGCGCTTCGCGAGAGGTATCCGGACCACCTGATCAGCATCGTCGACGCGGAAACCGTCCTGCTTCCCGGCTTCGCACGGACCAAGCCAGCCGGGACCCTCGGCGCGAGACCGCGGCCGGATTTCCTGCTGGAGGTATGGCGTCCCAATGACGGCTCCCGGATCTTCGTGGTGACCGTGAACGGCAACCACCAAGCTGTGAAGCCGAAGACCTCGGCGAGCTCTCGCACGACATACAGACAGCTCGCCCGGGGCAGTGAGCGCGTGGAGCGATTCCATTTGGGGCAGTGGAATGCGACTCCCGCGCTCACGACCTCGACCGAGTTCCTCGCGGCCACCGGTGTGACGGTGCATGTCCTGCACACGGGTGGAGGTGTTGAGCTCCCGGTACGGCCGACGTCCGGTGCGGATTCAGCCGATGTGGCCATCGGGCGGCGGGCTTTGCCGTACGTGGACTCCGTCGCCCTCCCGACGAAACGCGGAGCGGAACGGCACAACGCCTTCTTGATCCCTGAGAAGGAATTCTCGTGGTTCGGCCGAGTGGTCGCCCGGGCACACTCCGCCGGGCAGCTCTCACTGGCCGGCGGCGGTGGGACGGTCGGCCGGTATTTGATCGACGAGCAGGGCCGCAAGCACTTCAGCGAAACCACTTTCGCCGGGACTGCCAGTGTCCACGACGCGAAAGCCTATTTTGCCGGGGAGCGATACGTCGGCACTGACCAGGTCTTCCGTATCAACGGCACGCGCGTCGAAGCGTTTTCCGGCATGGCCGCAGATCTCTACGATCTGCTCGCGGAGGGCAAGGTAGAGGAGTACCGCCGAAGGGCATACGAACGGCGGGAGGGCTGGCCCGAGCCGGACGACATCGACGACTGGGGTGCGAGTTCCTTCAGGCCGGACGGCACCGCACTCGCGATACGGGTGGTGCCAGAGAAGGCATCGCCCGACAACCGGTTTCCGGGGTGACCGATACGAGAGGTGTTTCCCAGCGGAGGAGCAGGCTCTTCACGGTCCGCGCCGGCTCCTGGAAGGCCGGGCAGCGGGTCGGACATCTCTCCTCCGACGCTCAGAGGTGGCCGGATGCCGTCCCTCCCGTTCGGCCTCGGCTGTCTCTTACAGAGGCCCGCGTGCCAAAGTCGCCGGACGGACTGGGCAAGCACACACGCGAACACAAGGAGCAGCACATGCGCGACGGGGGATCGCCGTGGACACTCGCCGTACCCACAGGCGGCGACACACTCCGACAGGAGCGTCTCACCCGGGATTTGCACGAGACCCTGCACGGGACGGACGGTCTCATCGTCGGCTTCCATGACGCCGACGGGCCCACCGAACCGGGCCGTAAGGGTGCTGGCGTCGGCGAAGTGGCTCTCTGGGCCACCACCGCCACCGTCGCCCGTCCGGCATCCCAGATCCTGATCACCCTGATCAAGGAGTGGTGCGCCAAGGAGCGGCACCGCAAGGTCGCGGTCACCGTCGGGGACGACTCCATCGAGATCACTGGTCGTCCGGACGCCGCACAGGAGCGCATGGTCCGTGAGTTCCAAGACCGGGTCGCCGGCGACGACGGTCCCGCATCGGATGACGACGCGGCGTGACCCGCTTCCACAAGCGCCGGGCTCTCCTGATCGGTAACGAACACTACGACGACGGCCGCTTCCCTTCGCTGGCTTCTGTAAGGGCGGACGTATGGGGACTCACACAGATCCTGAAGCACCACAAAATTGGCAACTTCATCTCTGTACAGACAGAATCCGATCTCGCCGCCGATGACATGCGGGCAGTCATCGGCGAGTTCCTCCAAGAGCGCGACGAGGACGAACTCGCGCTCGTATACGTCTCCGGGCACGGTGTACGCACCGTACGTGACGGCGGCGAATTTCACTTCGTCGCCAAGGACACCGACTACGACCGGGTGTCCGCGACCGGAGTCAGCGCCGGATTCCTCAACGACGCGCTGGAGGAGTGCGTCGCGCCACAGAAGATCGTGATGATCGACTGCTGCCGCAGTGGCGGGTTCGCCGTGGGTCTGCGTACGTCGGACCGGCAAGCTGACGGCTCCGTGGCCAAGTCCGGCGAGCGGCCCCCGCTCACGAGCAGGGGCGTGTACGTCCTGTCGTCCTCGCGGGCCGGGGAAGACTCGTACGCGGACGCGGGCGGCGGCGGTGTGAAGCCGTCGGCGTTCACCGGCGAGGTCATCGAGGCGCTGCGCACGGGGAAGGTCAGCAAGGACGGCGGCAGCGGGGTAACGGTCAGCGATCTGTTCCACTATGTCAACCGGCGTATGCGTGCCCAGGAAAGCGGGCGTCAAGTGCCGGTACAGTCCGCGCTCGGCGTCGACGACCGCATCGTCATCGCGGACAGCCCTTTCGGCCGGGCCCCCATCCTCGATCCTCTGAGTTCTCGGCCCCAGGCAGCCGTCGGAGAAGCTGCACCACCGCACGCCACGAAATCCGCTCACGCACAACCCACCTGGACCAACCTGCTGGACTACTACCGCGAGTGCGTCCTGGCCGAGAGTGCGGAGACACCTCTCATGGACGTGAACCGTCAGGGCACGTCGTACGTGTGCCTGGACGGCGCGGAGAGGTTCATCTCCGGCGATGTCGACGACGACGGCTGCGTCGCGCTCCCCAAGGAAGCAGGCCCGCTGGTGGATTCAGCGGCAGAGGAGGATGCCGAGCTCTGGGCTGGCTATCCGGCTGTGCTCCTCACCGGGCCTCGCACCGGGAGCCCCTGGCGGCAGCCGAAGTTCGCGCCCCTGCTGGTACGCCGAGTCGAGATCGTCCAAGGCGAGGGCGAGGTACGGCTGAAGCCGTACGGCCCTGTCCAGCCACATCCTCAGCTGGCGCACGACTGGCTGGGCGAGGAGGAGGCCAACCAGCTCATCGACACGTTTCAGCCGTCCTGGCATCGAGGACAGCACGACCGTATGGCGGCGGAGGTGCGCAACCTCCTCGCCCAGGAGTTTGAGCTGCCGTGCGTCCAGGAGCTTTGTCCCGACCAGCTCGCCGACCGCATCGACGTCCGCACACCCGGCCACGGGGCCCGCAACACCGCGGTCCTGTTCGCGGCACGCCCCCAGACGAACTTCACGAAGGGACTTCTCAACGACTTCGCCAGCATCGCCAAACAGACGGACCAGATTGAGAAGACTGCCCTAGGGGTGCTCGCGCCCCAGCGCTCGCAGCGCATCCGATGCCTCGCCCACACAGATCCCGAACCAGCGAGCCTCGTGACTCCGCTGCCCTGCAACGAGGCGCAGAGCGCGGTTCTCCGGTCCGCCATGACCCGCCGCCTCACCGTGGCCACAGGCCCGCCCGGTACCGGCAAGAGCCAGCTGGTCGCCAATCTCGTGGCCACGGCTATCGCGGCAGGTCAGACCGTGTTGGTCGCGTCCACCAACAACGATGCCGTGGACGAGGTATGGCGCCGCTGCGACGAGCTGGTGCCCGGCAGCGTCGTACGCACCGGCTCGGCACGGAAGACCGGCAAGAACAACGCGGAGCACGAGGCCGCCGCGCTCCACGCGCTGCGTACCGGCCCTGAGCCGTCCACCACCGTGGCCACGGCGTCCATGGCGACCGTGCTGGCCACCGACCGTCTGGCAGAGGTGCGGCGGCATCTGGCCCACGTAGCCAAGACCGAGCTGCGGCTTCGCCAGGCAGGCGAGGCCCGCGCCCACCACGCGGAACAGCTCGGGATCACGGTCCCCGAACTCCAGGAACTGCTCGGCGGCCCGCCACTGCCAAGGGAGCTTGAGGGCAGAGCACGCCGCCATTCCCGCGCGCGCTTCCTCGGATCGTGGCGCCGATCCCGCTTCCTGCGCAAGGCCGGTCTGGAGGGGTACGCCGGTGATCCCACCGTGGGCTGCGGGGCTCTCGCCGGCTTCGCTGCGGCCGAGGGGGAATGGCGTGACGGGCGCGAGCACGCGGCCACCGTTGACGACACAGCGCTCACGCGTGCTCTCCGCGACGCGGAGAGCACCGTCCAGGACGCTTCACGCACGTTCCTCGCCACCAAGGTCCAAGCTGCTGCCTGGGCCGGGCGACGCCGCATCATGGAACTGTTGACGGCTCGGGACGGCAAACGCGGCGATTGGCCGCAGTTGGGAAGGGCCATCGGGCACTCGGGAACGTCGATGAGCGCGCCCGCGGTGGCCGGATGGGCAGTCACCAGCCTCTCCGCCCGACGCTTCCCCCCGGACCCGGCCCTGTTCGACCTCGTCATCATCGACGAGGCCAGCCAGTGCGCCATCCCCCACGCCCTGCCGCTGCTGTTCCGCGCTCGGCGCGCCCTGGTCATCGGCGACCCCATGCAGCTCAGGCACATCACGCAGACCAGCCCGCACCGCGAGGCTCTCATCCGCCGCGGGAACGGGCTACGGTCCGTCTGGCTAGAGAAGCACCATCTCGCCTATCGGCGTCACTCCGCCTTCCACGCGGCCGAGCAGTCCGCGGGCGGCACACTGCTTCTCGACGAGCACTTCCGATGTCATCCGCACATCGCCGGGATCTCCAACGAGTTCTTCTACGACGGTGGGCTGACCGTTCTCACCGACACCCGTGGCCGTCCCGCTCTGGCGAGCCGCCCCGCCGTCATCTGGACGGATGTGGCCGGGCAGGCCGCGCGCCCTCTGTTCGGTGGCTCCTGGGTCAACGAGGACGAGATCCACAAAGTGCTCGCCAGCGTCCGATATCTGCTGGAACAGCTCCCGCCCGACGCCACCGTCGGTGTCGTCACCCCCTTCACGGCGCAGGCCGAAGCTCTGCGCAAGCGGCTGCGCCCGTACGACGAGGAGCGTCTGCGCATCGGTACGGTGCACACCTTCCAGGGCGGCGAACGCGACGTCATGGTGTTCTCCCTCGTCGCCGGCGAAGGCATGCACCCGGGCGCCGTCGCGTGGGTCGGTGAACAGCTGAACCTGTGGAATGTCGCCATCACCCGGGCACGCGGTCACCTCATCGTGGTGGGGGACAAGGCACTCTGGCGACAGCGGGGAGGCGTGGGCGCCGCGCTGCTGGAGGCTGCGGAGCGGGACGGACTGCCCCAGGGTGGCGGAGACGAGGACGTACTACTCAAACGCCTGTACCGGACTCTCTCCCGCTCGGAGGAGTCCACCGTCACGCTGGGCGAGACCGTTTACGGGCATCCCGCGGACGCCGTGGTGCGTGGCGTCGGCGGAGCAGCTCCCCAAGCCGTACTTCTCGATCGCGGAGTGGAAAAGGAGGGCGACGCGGCCCGCCACCTCCGGCTCATGCTGCAGCGCCGGAACCTGATGAGCGGTGGTGACGGCGAAGCCGAAGCGGTGCGTTGGCCGGCCTGGCGCCTGTACGACGCCGACGAGCAGCGGGGGTGACTCTTCGGGCGTTCCGACAGCGCCACGAGGTGCCGCATGACGTCGTGCGCCCGCCAGGAGCGACGGGACAGCCCTTAACCAACAAGCTCTACTTCACCCGCGACCGGGAGCCACTGACCGGCATCTGGAACACCTTCCGAGCTGCCGCCTTTTCCTGGCCTGCGCACAGCGACTCGGGTGCCACATACCGCTATGCAGGCATCGAGGACGTGCTGGATTGCGGGTGCAGGATCGAGAGTTTCGGCGTGTTCGCCGCGCGGATGCGGGAGAAGAAGGGCGGGCTGTGATCACCTCGGTCGGGTGGAGCCGCTCCAGCGGACCCGAGGCACCACGTGCTTCCTCCGGGTTCGCGGCAAGAGCCTGACTTCCTGAACTATCCCGGTCAGGATCTCTAAGCGATCAGCGGCGGAATCCACGGTGGGGATCTCGCGCCTGGACGTTCAGAAAAGGTTCGAACCAGACAGCGCCACGGAGATCGCCGATGGCCATGAGCTGGTTTGCATCGCCGTCCGGGTCCTCGATGCCATCGAAACGAGAGTTGTAGAGCATCAGCACGTCGGTGTCCTGGAAGAACACTTCGGAGCACATGTCGAAGTCGTAGTCGTCACGGTGGCTGGGCAGCCTCCCGTGGTCACCAGTGGCATCGTCTTCGTCCCCTCAGCCTCCCGCGTCACGGATGGCGAGGTGAAGGGCAAGTTCCTCGGCCGTGCAGGTGGGCTCCGGCCACTGCCCACGTCCGAGGTCACCGGCCAGGTCGTCGGCGGCCCGGGCGAACCGGCGGCGCCACTGGAGGTCAACCGCGAAGGTCAGCTTCGGGAGGTAGGCGAACACTCCCCAGTGGCCGTCGTGCTCGTCTGGCACTACCGGCCTGTCACCAAGTTCCTCGCTGTCGTCGTACGCCTGATCGGCGATCACACACAGTTCCGTGTAGAGGGCGTCGGCGGTTCGGGGGGTGAGCTGCCACTGGCACCGCTCGTCTTCGCACTCCGGGTCGTCGCAATGCGGCGCCTCCGTCGCGAACATCGCCGCGAAGTCCGGGCTCTTCTGCCTGGTAGACGCCGTCGCCGGCTCACCTCGGCGGACAGCCGCTGTGTACCGCAAGCCCGCACCGAAGTCGGCGACCACCGCTTCCTCGCTCCAGTCGGCGACCTCATGCCCTTCCTCGATGCGCAGCCGCAGGCCCTGGGAGACATCCGTGATCGTGTCCGCGCCATCGATCTTGCTGTCGGACTCCCCAAGCCACATGACGGCCCCGACGACGTCTTGCGGGTCGTCGCCCTCAAGGTCGTCGTTCAGCTGGGGCTCCCAGCCCGCGCTCCTGGCTGCCTTCAACACGGCCTGCTGGTCATGCACGTGGAACTCTCGGAGTACCCCTACCCGGATGACGGGACCAGCCAGATCAGCGAGGCGGGCGTCGTTCGGGATACTCACAGCGCGCGGGACCGCGTCGGCGTCGTCTTCGTCCGAGTCGTCGTCAACGGCATAGGCGATCTGCTCCCACTTCAGAAAGCTGCCGGGAGGCATGGGCCAGGCGCCCGCGAGGGCGTGCCGTACAGCACTGCGGATGGAGGAGGCTGGAGCGTCCGGCATCTGGGCGCACAGCTTCTCCAGCGGCTCTGGCTTCCAAGCTTCGGCGGAAGAACCGATGGCCTGCTGGAGGATGCCCACTGCCTGCTGCGCGAGCTCGGGGTGCCGGCAAGTGAGAACGGCATGCAGTGAGGCAGGGCCCTCTCGGTGATGGACGAGAGCGAGGATGCGGCTCTTGCTAGGGGTGTGCTTGCAGTGGAAGCCGCGGAGCGCGGCCATGGTCAACTGAGCAGACATGCGGACGACTCCGAACATTGGGCGCACGGGACCGTGCGTGGAAGCAAGTGGAGTTCCGCTGGTGGGCACACTGCTAACGCGCCTCCGGACGGCGAAGACTAGGTGCGCTCGGCTGGTTCTCCCGGTGCTACCGGGAGTCCGGACCTGGCTCCCACAGCTTACTCACACGGAGCGTCGGAGGAAACTGATCCGAGACCAGAGTTCTGCCTATAGGGACCTGGCGCATACCGATGGACGTTGCAGCCGCCTCCATGCTTCGATGCGATCAGCGTCGCGCGATCGGAGGCAGGCTTGAAGCAGGCAACGCGAGTTCTGAAGCGAAAGGCTCTCGCCTCGCTCAAGAGAATGACTTCCGCATTTAACGTAGTTGACGAGGAAGGCCGCACCTCATCTGTCCTGCTAAGTCTCCAGCATTCATTTGAAATGCTCCTGAAAGCGGCACTGGTTCACAATAATGTGCCGGTCTTCGACAAGAGCCTTGGACGTTCGATCGGATTCGAAAAATGCCTACAGCTAGCCCGCCAGGCGCCAGGCATAAAAATCACTGACGCAGAAGCCGGCACTTTGCATGCGATCGACGCGCTACGCGATGACGAGCAACATTGGTTCAACTCCGTCAGCGAACCCATCCTGTTCGTCCATGCTCGCGCTGGCGTCACGCTCTTCGATGACCTCTTGAACCGAGTTTTCGGGGAGCGACTAGCGGATAGCCTTCCGCTACGGGTGCTTCCCATTTCCACCGAGCCTCCTATGGGGCTCGACATCCTGATCGACCAAGAGTTCACTCAGATTCAGCAACTCTTGCAGCCAGGGCGCAGGGCCCGGAACGAGGCACGGGCGAGGATCCGGACACTTCTCGCGATCGAGGGGCACGCCTCTGCAGAGAGCCTTGTCAGCGAGAGAGACGTCGATCGAGTCGAGAAAGGGATGATCGAGGGGAAGTCCAGGGGTTCAGTTTTTCCAGCCCTCGAACAAATCTCCACCGAGTTTTCAGGTGAAGGGCCGACGCTGACTGTACGGTTCGACAAGAAGGGACCTCCAGTTAAATTTGCAGGAAAGGATTCAGACGCTGCCGCGATTCGTGAAATCGACCTTCAGAAGACGTTCCATTGGTCGGCAACGAATCTAGCCGAGAAGCTGGGCCTGTCGCTCCCGAAATCAATTGCCCTGCGTCAACATCTAGGGATCGATACGGACCCAAAATGCTACTACGTTTTCGAGATGGGATCACAGAAGCATCCCCGCCTCTCAGATAACGCACTCAAGCGCATGAGGGAGTCCATGAAGAGCATCGACATGGACGCTGTATGGGAAGCTCACAAGCCAGTCGGCAAAGGAAAGGGGCCCCGGCCGTGCTTCGTGGAGGGATGCGCGCAATCTGAGAAATCGATCATCCGGGGCCTTTCAGCGCTCCGCTGAAGCCTCGCCCTACCTCTACCCCCGCCAGGGCCAAGGCACTCTCCCGGGGCATCCAGCACGTGGCGGCCGACACGTCCTTCAGCCGCTCCTACGACCTGTGGGAGCCCCCGACTGGATCGGCAGGCACGGCGAGCCTCAACTCAATTCCACCGAGGGCAAGATCATGCTGACCAGGGAGCAGGAATGTTCGATCGCGACGTGAGCTACCCGTGTGCTGTCGCCAGCTACGACGCCGAGGGCGTGGGCGGAGCCATCGACTGGTGCTGCGAGCGTATGGAGGACGGTGACACGCTCACCGTATGGACCAGCCTCAAGTCGAATCTGAGCAACTGCTCCGAGTTGGAGCAACTCGTCAACCGACACTCCAACGTCGAGCACATCAGCGGCAGAGGCGGCGGGTTCATCCGTGGAAACGGTCCCGTGCTCATGGCCTGGCCGGACATGGAAGACATCGGGAAGCTCGTGCAATACGGCGGCCGCCGCATCCGGGCGCTTTGTATCATCACCTGGAACGAGGACGAGATCAGGCCATGGGTGACATCCATGAAGCCATCCATCCTGGGCGATGGCTCGGCGTGGGAGGAGCTGACGCCCGAACTCGATCCAGTCGTCGTCGAGGCGCTGAGGGGCCTCACGTTGACGGCCAATCACAACAACACCATCTCGGCAGGTCACGAGAAGGACATGGTCGTGAGCAGCCTCCTTGCACTGCACGACGCCGGCATCTGGATGGACGGTGAAGCCATGGAAGGGTGGGCGCTGGCGCATGGCTGGTCGGGGAAGAATCCCGAGCGCCTCGCCAAGTACGTGGAGGACATCAACACAGGGAAGCGTCCGCGATGCCGACGCATCCTGCACCAGGACTACATCGACAGTCTTCGACGCCGAGTCGCGGACGGCACGTAGAGCCACTGGCTGACCACGACGCCTGCCCATCCATGTGCACCATGCGAGCGGCAGGACACCTTGGGAGCCGTCTGGGAGCCAACCCGCTCCCCGAGCCCCTTCGAGAACGCCCGAGACCACGGCAATCCGACCCTCTGATCAGGGAAAACGCCATCCGCGCAGGCCAGATCAGCAACCGAACCTCATTCGGGACGAAGAGGCCGTGGGTTCAAATCCCGCCACCCCGACGCTGGTCAGAGGACCAATCGCATGATCGCGATTGGTCCTCTGACGTGTTCGGGGGCCAAACAGGGGGCCAAACGATGTTGATCCTGCCGCAGTGCCCGATCTAGACCATCTACAGACGCTTTGGCTCAGTGCCTCCCCTGCCCCGCGATGCAGTCCACGCGTCATGGCAGGTGTCAGTGCAGGAGCCGTCCTTGATCCTGCCTGTCGTGCTGCGGGATACTCAAGGCAAGGTGTCCCGGTCGACCGGGGCCGGGATACACAATTGAAGACAGGTGACTGATTTGCTGTCCTGTCGCGCCCTGAAGAGCTAGATCAACCATGGGGGCCGCCGTCATCGAGTGGGTAACAACCACTCCCTATACGACGGTCGCTCTCTGGGCAGGGAGCTTCGTAGTTCTACTCCTCGTGCTCGACGTCTTGACTTACCTGGGTGCCAGATTGGCACGGAAAGACGGCATTCCGCACGGCGAAGCTCGCCTACGGTTGATCAGACTTCAGGTCAGATGGGGTGACGAAGGCGACGGCAGCCCAGAACAACAGGCTGAAGTTGCGGAGAGTTCACCCGGTAATCAAGTCCCATAGCTGCATGGCTTGGGATCCCTGTGCCTCAGGGTAGGTGCGCGCACCGAATCCATTTGTCGGAGATCAGCTCCAGGTACTGTGCCGGCGAGGGGTCGTGGGGGTAGGCGCCCTCTTTCCAACTTGGCCCGACGAGGTCAGGATGACCCCGGCGAGGCTCGCCTTCCGTACGCGGAAGGCGAGCCTTCCTTTTCCTTCTGAGGGCTCGTTACGAGTTCGAACCCCATGCTGCGCAACTCAGCCGCTAGCAGGACGGAAAGGTTGTCTAATCCACCACGTCCCTCCTTCCCCGCGCGTCTGCCTCATCAGCTCCCTGCCATCGAGCAAAGATGTCATCCATCGCTTCGGCACCTTGCGTGATCACAGGTCGGAGCTGCTTTCGATAGACCGCCTCAGTAGTCGCCTGACTGCTGTGTCCGACCAAGAGTGCAATCCGCTCTAGGGGGATGCCGTGGTCCGAGAGCAGGGACACGAAGCTGTGCCGGAACTCCCGCGGTGTCCACTCCGGCTTCAGTCCCGCCTTCTTCACGATGGCCTTGAAGTCACGCCGGACGTTGGCCGCGTCGAGCGGCTCGCCGCTCCGGGTGGTGAACACGCGACCGGTTGGGCTCCACTCCATCCCTTTAGATGCCCGCTCCTGCTTCTGCCATCGCCGGTGCTCTTCGAGGACGTCGACCACTTGCTTCGGTAGCGCGATGGTCCTCCGGCTCTTCCTGGTCTTGGTCTCTCCGTGCTTGCGCACCGAACGCCACACCGCGACGTGGGGCGGGATGCCCTCCGTCGACTCCAGGAAGACGTGATCCCAGGTGAGGGGCCGTGCCTCTTCCGTGCGCACGCCGCTGAGGAGCGATAGGACCAGGTAGGCGCACAGCCGTGACGGACGCGCGGCGGTGAGCACTGCTTTCGCCTGCTCCAAGTTCAGCGCCTTGCTCGGTCGACCGGGACGCCCCTCCGGTGCGGTGACGAGTAGGGCGACGTTCCGCGCAGCCTTGTCTCTGCGCTGAGCGTGCGCGATGGAGCGGCGCAGGATGGCGAGCAGGTCACGCAGACTTCGCGTCGCGAGGAATTCGGCCCTGTCGTCCAACCAGTCGTCGACATCGTCCGCGCTGAGTTCCTTCAGCTTGGCCTTGCCGATGAACGGGATCAGGTGCTTGTTCGCCATCGAGCGGTTCTTGCCGATGGTGCCCTTCTCGTCGCGCCCCTTGAGGCCGCGCTCCAACCAGTCGCTCACGGCGTCGGCCACCGTGTAGTTGGCCGGCGCTTTGACGCCCGTCTGCAACTCCTTCTTCAAGTCCCGGATCTTGTTGCGGACTTCGGTCTTCGTCTTGCCGTACACCTTGGGTCGACGCCGTTTGCCGTTCGGGGCGTACCCGAGGGAGACGGCTCCCACAAAGCTCTTCTTGACGGGGTCCCAGTAGATCGTGTCCGCACCATGGCCAGCCCTTTGGGTGCGCTTCGGGGTCTCGCTCATTTTCTGTTGTGCCTCCATAGGGCAGGGCCGCGCCCTGATGGGCGCGGCCCTGCGGAAGGGGGGTGATTGGGATTCAGGCGGCGGACTCTGCCTCGCGCTTGAGGAGTTCGACGTACTGCGCGATGTACTCCGGCGGAACGAGTCGGCGACGGCCGATGCGGACGGTCTGAAGGCGTCCGAGGCGGATCTCTTCGTAGACCATCGAGCGTCCGATCCTCAGAGCCTTGGCCGCCTCTTCGGGGCGGTAGAGGAGCTGTTCGGCGGGTTCAGCAACCGTGGCCATGCTGCGGTGCCTCCTCGGCAGGGTTCCGGGGGCGGTAACCCCCCTTCCTGTCAGGTCCGCTACTTCCGCTACCTCCGCTACCGCCCTGGTCAGGGGCATGATCTAGGTAGCGGATGAGGGTGCGGGTAGCGGATGGAGCCGCTACCGCCCCGGGTTCGTGGCCGCAGGGCAGGTAGCGGATGGAGCGGCGCGGTAGCGGATGCGGAAGCGCGATCCGCTACCGTTTTTAGGGCTCTGACCTGCCCGGTAGCGGAGGTAGCGGAAGTAGCGCACTTTCCGCGGGGGGTGGGCAGTACCGCTGCCACGCGTCGTGAAGATCCGTCGCGTAGTAGCCCTTCATGACGCTGCCGCCAGCCTTGATGTTGCGAGCCGCGACCGGAGTGTTGTCTGCGGTCATGTACTCCCGCAGCATCCTCGACAGTCCGCGCGCATCGAGCGGCTTACCGCTCATGTCCGCCCACGGTGCCTCTTCGAGGCTGTGCAGCCGGTCGAGGATGGCGACGGTGGGCAGACGGTCGATGCCGTTGAACACGTAGTCGCGCAGGTCCGTCAGCAGGCGAATGCCGATGCTGCCCTTGTCGCTGGTCTTGGCCGCGTTGACCAGCTCAATGCATGCTGCGCGGGCCCGCTCAGGCCACATGCCGCCCGCCGCGTCGGCCACGGCGAGCAAAGGCTCCCAGACGTCCGCGGGCCGGTCGCTGATGCCCTCCGGCAGGGCCGGGAACACCTCGTCGACCAGATGACGCACGGACTGTGCCCATGCGGCGAGCCGGTCGCGCAACTCGTGCCCCTCCTTCTCGTGGATGCGTTGGCGGAACGGCTCTACCCGCTCGTTCGGCGCGCGGCGGCGCATGCGGACGATGACCGAGCGAGTCAGGATCGTGTCCGGCAGCGAGCCGAGTCCGGCGACCGCGACTCCGCAGAACGACGGGAACTCCTGCACCTGCTGATTGGCTCCGTCGCCGACGCAGCGCCACATGACGCCGGAGCGTCGGTGGCCTGCGTTCAAGAAGCCGCGGAGCTGTTCGTTCTCTCCGGCCTTGGGCTCGAAGACGGTGTCGATCTCGTCGAACAGGATCGTTGGCCGTCCCTCCATCCCCGAGACCGCGCGGAAGAGCGCGGAGGCGTTGACCGCGACCATCGGTTGCGGCACGAGAGTTTCCACGATCTCCAGCGCGCGGGACTTGCCCGAACCCGGCTCCGGCGACAGGAACGCGAGCCGCGGTGTGGAGTCGAAGCAGTCGAGCAAGTGCGCGTGTGCGTCCCACAGCGTCACGGCGACGTACGCGGCATCGAGCGGGAAGATGTTGAAGCGTCGGTGGAAGGCTTCCACCTCGTCGAGCAATGCGGAGCCGTCCATGGCGGGTGCCGGCGGATTGGCGCTCATGCCACCTGCCTCCCTTCCTGGTTGGTGCGGAGCGGGCATGCGTCGCGGTGGGCGGTGTGGTCTTCGATCAGGGCGAGCACCTTCGTGCGGCCGACTGCGCTGCGGTCCCTGCCGCACAGGCACTTCGAGGTGGCGGTGGGCACGGCGTCTCGCGGCGCGCAGATGCACAGCCACGCGACTGGATACCGGCCGTCTCCCCCGTGCGGCTCAGGACGAAGAGCAGAAGGGACGCCCTTACGGGCGGCGCCTTTCGGCTCGCCCACGGCCGGACCGCGCACGGTTTGTGTGGCGGCGCACGGACCTGTCGGGGTGGCGGGAAGGCTCTTCAGTGCATGGCGGGGTGGGGTGCTCATGCCGCCCTCCCCTGACCGTTTCGAGCAATGGACCAGTTCAGACCGCTGCGAATGGTCGACTCACACGATCGCGGCGACAAACCGGCCTGCTCCCCCGCCCACTGAAGAGCCTCCTCAACCTGCTCCCGGGGAAGGTCGCCCCACGCGATGAACCGCCCCAAGGCTCGCGCCGCCCGCAGCAAGGTGGCGTTGCGCTCGCCCTCCGGCGCCTGCCGCACGGACGCGGTTTCCGCGTTCAAGCCCGCTGCGGCGTACCTGGAGGCCTGTACGGACGATGGTGCAGCCATCAGTAACCGTGAGGACTGACGGGCCGTCAGATGTGTGCACAGCCACTCCGGCAGGGGCGCAGGCGGCATGTCATTGACGATGGCGTAGGCGCCCATAGGGGTAAGGCTGCCGGGGGCGACGACGTATCCGCCCCAGGCTCGGGTGTCGATGCGCTTGCCGAGTCGTCCGGCGGTGTTGCCGAGCCGGACGCTGGGCGGAGCGGTGAAGTACAGGTGGACTCCGCCGCTCGCGGTCCGCACTGTGCGGGTGGTGGGGACGACGTGCCCGGCGCGCTCGCAGAGCGCCGTAAAGGTCGTCACGCCGTTAGGCGTGTCCGTACTGCTCTTGCGCTTGGGCATGTCGAGGTCGACGACGACCAGCCCGGACGGGCCAGTCGCGATGCCGACGTTGAACGGCAGGTCGCCCCACGCGCGCCGGATGCGGTCGGGGTCGATGGTGGCGCGCTCTTCCCACTTGCGGTGACCGCCCGCGCAGTCTCCGATGCCGGGGCAGACGTCCTCACCGTGCAGGGCCGGACGCTTGTCTCCGGGGCGCAGGGGAAGGACGGCCCATCCGCGCTCTGCGGCGTCCAGGGCGGCGAAGAGGAGGTGACGGTTCATGCCGTCACCCCCGTCGCGCTCGATGGGGTGGCGGGGGCCGGACGGCCCTCGCCGAATGCACGACGTTGGGTCATGCTGGATGTCTCCTGCTCTCTTGGAGGGACGGGAGAACCGAGGCGGGCGCAGGCTTGTGGTGAGACGGCGCCCGCCTCGGGCGTATCTAGGCAATGTCCAGGGCGAGTTGGGACGAGGCGGGGGCTGCGGCTTCGGGCGCACCGACGGCGAGCAGCGTGCGATAGGCAAGGGTGGCCTGATGGATGACCACGCCGTTGCCGAGAATCTTGAGCTGGTCGGAGCGGGACAGGTCCAGGTCCGCGCCCGTCACCCAGCCGGGATCGGCGCCCATCATCCATTCCACGAACGCCGGGGACAGCCGGCGGTTTCCCTTGGTGCCGGGTTCGGTCGGCTCGGGTGCGGGGCGTCCCAGGACGGTCTCCCAGCGCCGGACGGCGGGCCCGTAGTCGGTGCCGTTGGTGGTCACCCACCGCCCGTCCAGCCGCACGGCCTAGCCGGGCAGGTAGTAGTTCCCGGCGCTGTCGCGCTGGTTCGGCCCTCCGTGAGGCCCGTCCGACGCCTTGGGGGTGGGCAGCAGATTCACCACCACCTCGTTGAGCGGGCGGGAGTTGGTCCCGAGCAGGTTGGAGGCGCCGAATTTCCAGTCCCGGGCCGCCGGCGTGGGCAGCAGGGTCACGGCGGTGCGCAGGTTCATGCCGCCCTGCCGCTTGGCGGAGGTGCCGGGCCCGCCGGTTCCGTCGGCTGCGGCCGGGGTGGGCAGCAGCCTCAGCCGTCCGTCGGGGGCAGCAAGAACACCACTTCGTCCTCCAGCGTGGGCCCGTGCCCGCCCGCCTTGCGCTTGTCCGGATGCTGCGGTCCTCCATTGCGTCCCAACTGCGAGGTGGGGGTCTTCAGCAGCGGGATACGCGACGGCGAACCAGCGGTCGCGCCGGTGACAGGCGCCGACTTCGGGATCTGAAGCGCGTAGGCACATCCAGCGCGCGTCGTACCCGATCGCGGCCAGGTCGGCGGCGACGACGTCGAGTCCCCGGCTGCGCAGGGCGGCGACGTTTTCCAGGAAGACGAGTCGGGGTCGTAGGTGGCGAATGGCTCCGTGGGCGATGGTTTTCCAGAGTCCTGAGCGGTCACCGGCGATCCCTCCCCGAGGTCCGGCGTTGGAGATGTCCTGGCAGGGAAACCCTGCCGTCAGCGCCGCCGGACGCGGCACCGTGGCGGCCAGCGCCTCCCAGTCGACGGCCGTGATGTCACCCAGGTTGTGCACACCGGGCAGGCGGGCCGTGAGCAGCCGGGAAGCAGCCGGATCCCTCTCGCCGACCATGATCGTGGGCAGGCCGGTGACGGCTTCCACAGCCTGGTCCAGCGCACCGGAGCCGGTGCACAGGCTGATGTTGCCGCCCTCCGGCGGCACGACGAGGTGATGGGTCATGCTGGATGTCTCCTGCTCTCTTGGAGGGACTGGAGAACCGGGGCGGGCGCAGGCTTGTGGTGAGACGGCGCCCGCCCCGGGCGTAGCTAGCCGTGGAAGCCGTTGCGCTTGAAGACGGCCTTGCGGATGTTGACCGTGGTCCCGCTGCCGTGGCCGCTCACGCTGAAGACTTGTACGGCGACCCAGCCGCCGAAGATGACGACGGCGAGGGTGATGAGCTGAGTGATGAGCGCGGTCAGGGCGGTGATGAACGCGGTCAGCAGGAACAGGCCACCGCAAACGGCACCGAACCCGATGCCCCCAAGGGCGATGTTCACCGCCGCGCGGGAGACAGGCGGCTTGGCCGCGACAGGCTCGGGCTTGACGGGTGCGAGGGCGTAGCCGGTGACGACGCGGCCATCCGGCAGGACGACACTCGTCACCGCCGGGATCGTGCCCGGCTGCACAGGCACGACCGGCGCCGACGGCACCGGGGCGAGCGGAGTGGGCCGGTGGACTTCCACGGGCGCCTCACGACGACCGGGGGTGACGTACTTGACGGGGTCATTCACGGGTGAGCCTCCTCTTCAGCCGAGGTTGCTGAGGGCTTCGGCGCCCGCCTGCACGAGGTTGTGGATGGGCTCGTACGCGCCGGTCCCGGCGGCGAAGAAGCCGAAGAGGAACAGAACGATGGCCGCGCCGCCCCCGGCGGACTTGGTCTTGACTGCGAGGGCCGACGCAGCGCCGAACAGCAGCACGGCGGAGACGTTCAGGATCATCGGGAGCCTTCCGGTCAGGAGGTGTGGGTACCGGCGCGGTAGATGCGGGCCCAGCGGTTGTAGAGCCAGCGGCCGACGCGTATGCGCTTGCCGGTGGCCTTGCAGCGGCGGCAGTCTTTGCCGCGCTTCATGCGACCCTTGCGGTCGGTCTTCATCGCGAAGCCCCAGCCGTTGCACCTGCGGCAGTTGCCGAACGGCGAGGCAGCACACACGGCGATGTAACACAGTGTTACGCCGAGGATCAGGGTGATAGCGAGCAGGACAGGGGTCATGACGGGCCCTTCCAGGCGGGTTTCAGGGGTTTCCGCAGGTGGGCCGCTATCCGCTAGCGGCCTGATCAGAGCGGGTTTAGGGCGCTAGCGGGGCCGCTAACGTTAGCGGTGTGTGCCGCTAGCGCTAGCGGCCCCGGAGTCTCAGCCCGCGTCCCACTTTCCGTCACGCTCCGCAATCGCGGCGACGATTTGGGAGCGGTCGATGCCGCGCCGGTTGACGACCTTCCCCTTGACGCGGCGACCCACCTGGATCGTGGAGACGCCGTGCGGCTTCAGGGCCGCGGCCAGTCCCTCGGGGCCCCAGCCGTCGTAGACCTCCTCGCGCAGCTCTGCGAGCCGGGCGACGACGGTCTCGGACCACACCTTGGGCTCATCGGCCGGCACAACGGCGAGGATGTCGCGCAGCAGGTCATACGCGCTGGTGACCTGCTCGGGTGCCTCCCCGAGCGCGTGCCCGGACAGGGTGCCCGCTTCCTCGCGCAGGCGGCGAGCGCGGGCGCCGATGGCTTCGGCGCCCTAGCCGTCGATGTAGACGGAGCGCACGATCCGGGCGTCCGAGCCTTCACCGACGAAGTAGTGAATGCCCTTGTCACCCCAGGCGAACATGGTCGCCCGCACGCCCCGCTTGTACGCGGACGTGCCGAGCACCATGTCGTTTTCGAGCTGACCCATGACCTTCAGGCACCACCGGGCCGAAGCGTTCGCGCTGATACCGGTGGGCAGCGCCTTGGCATCCGGGCGCTGCGTGGCGAGCAACAGCACGATGCCGGTGGCAGGACCGCGCTTGACCAGGTCGGTGGCGATCTCCTCGAACTCCTTGGCGTGCTCGGGGTGCTCGAACAGCACCTGGCACTCATCCACTCCGATCGCGATCGGATGCAGACCCAGGGAGCGCTTGTCAGCGAGAGTGCTGGTCACCTTCGACTCCGGGCAGACATCCCGCAGAAGCGAGCGGATCACCTTGGTGCGGCGCCGCAGTTCCTCGCGCAGTGCCCGGAAGTCGTTCAGGCAGTACTCGATGGACTCGTCGTCGTCGCCCGCAGCGTGGCGGTGGGAGACGGCGTCGCCGACCGGGTCCAGGTCGCCCGTGCCCTTCATGTCGTAGGTGTGCAGCTCCGCGCGCGGGTCCAGCGCAGCGATGAGCAGCAGCAGCCTGAGCAGGAAGGTCTTGCCCATGCGCGGGATGGCGCCGATGACACCCGCGATGTACATCAACGTTGCTTCGACCCAGCGTCCGCGCTGGTCGGTGCCGTAGGCGACCGGCTTGAACAGGTCGACCGAACCCGACTTGGCCAACGGCCACTTGGGCTGCTTGGCGCGAGACATGTCCTGGTCCCCCACCCACAGCACGAGGTGACCGGTGTGCTCATCCGGTACCGCCTCGGGCCACACGCACCCGAGAGGGCGGCGCAGGCCGGAGGCGAGCCGGTCGCGACGCTCGATGACGTCGGTCACCGTGACGCCGTACGGGAGATTGCCCTCCGCTCGCCATCCGGGGCCGTCACGGGTGATCGGGGCAGTGAACTCGAACCCGTCGCGCCCCTTGGCCTGTGCCTGGTTGATGGCGGGGATGCCGAGGGCACCCAGCGCCCGCAGCACGATGTCACTGGTGAGCTTGACCGCCTTGGGCAGTTCCACCGCGCGGTGGATGACCGGGGCATCCGCGCGGCGGCCGGCGAACCCGAGCGCCATCACGACCGCGCTCACCGACACCGCCTAAAGCCAGTCGGGGGCAAGCACGTAGATGGCGAGCGCGGAGCCGAGCCCGACGAACATGGCGAGCACGGCCACGAGGGTGCGCAGTCGGACCCGTCCGTCGCGCTGCCGCGACAGTTTCAAGTACTCCGCAGCGTCCTCACGGCGGACCGCAGCGAGTCGGACCGGCTCGCCCTCGCGGTCTGCCACCCACCGCATCGTGCCGCCCACGAATCGGGCGGCGCCGGTCGGGGCTTGCAGGGCGAGCCGGGCGGCGTAGACCGGGGCGCGCAGCGCGTGATACCCGGCAGCGTGGGCGTAGTAGCGGGCCACCCACGCGGTGGCGGTCCGCAGTTCCGCCACCGACCGCAGCCACACGGGAACGACCGCACGGCGCTGTGCCCCGAGCAGCCGACCGAGGTAGCCCGGACCGGTGGCCGTCGGGGTCGGCAAGTCGACCATCACGCGCGCGGCCGGGTCGCCCGACTCAGTACCCGACCGCGCGGCCTCGGAGTCGGCCGACGGGTCGGAGTCGGGTCGGGCGATCGGGTCGGCCGACCCCGAACGGGCCGACCGCGCCTTGTCGAGGTCGACTACCTCGCCCGCGGAGTCGGCGCTCATCTCCGCTTCGAGTCGGTTGAACAGTTCGTTGTCGTCGTCAGGGTGCTTCACTGAGGGTCCCTTCCAATGGGAGGAAAGGCGGGGCCCGGCCGTCGCTGTAGGAGGTGGGCGGACGGACCCCGCCGGATCGTGATGTCCAGGTCAAGCGGCGCGCTGTTCCTCGGGGTAGGCGCAGGGCACGCACATGCCGAGCGACGTGGGGATGACGTATCCGGCGTCCTGTCTGCAGGCGGGGCAAGTGCGGCGAGCACGGTTCGCCTTGGCGAGCGCGGCCCACATGCCCGGCGTCATCGGCCGGACGGGCTTGGCGCGGTCGACGCGGTAGAGGTAGGCGACCAGCGGTCCGCGCCGGTAGCGCGGGCGCAGGATCTGCGCCGCGATCGCCTGCCCACCGGGCCGTAAGCCGCGCGCCCGTAACTGCCGTTTGGTGGCGAGCCCGTCGGGCGCATAGCGCCACGGATAGGTGGGCAGTCCGTGCCTCGCGCCAGTCGGGTCGAAGCACTTGGCGAACATCAGGCAGCCTCAGCCGTCGTGCCGTCGCCCTCCGCATCGTCCACGAAGTGCAGCGGGCGGCCGTCGGCGCGCTCTGCCTTCAACTGCTCCCGCAGCTTGCGAGCGTTGGCCTGCGAGACATGCAGCGTGGTGCGCAGACGGTCCGCGGTCAGCTCCGCCTCGGTCCACTCTGCGGTGACCGTGCGCGCCTCGGTCACCGCCTCCTCGAAGGTTCGCTGTGTCTTGGCTTTGCCCTTTGCGGGGGTCTGGCGGCGCGGGCGTGGCTTGGAGTCGGCCGGTGCCGGCGGATTGTCCGCCGGGGGCGGCGCGGGCGTCTCCTGCTCGGCAGCGGGGGCCAGGTCGCCCATACGCAGCATGACGCGCTCGCGCCGCGGGGTCTTTGAGCGCCAGTTGCGGCCGTAGCGCTCGCGCAGGTCCGCACGGGCCAACTGCCGTTCCTTCTCGCGCGCCAGGGCCTCGGAATAGGAGGTGACCTCCCACAACGTCATGCGGCGCCACAGGGCGAACGTGGAGGGGAAGGCCAACAGCCAGCGGGAGAAGCGGATTTTCTCCATGCGGCGACCGGTGGCCGCGCCGATCCGCACGGCGTAGATGTGGGCGCCGATCTCGGAGAACACCACCCACAGCAGCGGCATCGTGCCGTGGGCGACCTTGGCCCACATGCCCTGTCCGGCGGCGATGTTCAGACCACAGGTGATCAGGGTGAGCACCCACGGCACGAACCGCACCCACGCGAGCGCCATGTCCATCCGGATCAACAGCAGGTTGGCGACAGTGAACACCGGGATGGCCACGTCGATCCCGACCGGCAGCATCCACGGAACGTGGAAGCCCCATCGGGCAGCGGCGGCTGACACGGCGTCAAAGGAAGAGATCAGACCGAGCGCGCCGACGCCGGCCGCAGCGAGCGCGCCAACCCCGGCGAGCCCCATCTCCGGCTTCGTCAGCGGCGGCACCCCGGACGCAGGCGCCTCGGGAGCAGGGTTGGTCGTCATGCCGCTACCCCCTTGCGTGCCGCGCGGCGGCGCCGGGCGGGGCGGGTCAGGGGGATGACGTCGAACAGGTCCGGGTTCTCCTCGATGACCTGCGCGGCGATGCGAATCAGGTCGTCGGGAAGGTCGGGGTTGTCGGCGAGGATGTCGCGCGCCGCGTCCTCGCGGGCCGCGCGCTCTTCGTCCGTTTCGCCCTCGACCCCGAGCCACAGCTCAACCGGGGTGCCGAGCGCCAACTCCGCGAAGTCCGCAGCAGAGACGGCCTGTTGGTGGCCGATGTACGTACGCATGACAGCTCCTGAAGTGGGAGGGACACGGAGCCGAAGAGCCGCAGGCGTTTGGTGAGACGGCGACTACTCCGGAAGAACCCGAGCCGCAGTGCGGCAGGGGAAAGTGCCCCGACCGGGAGTCGAACCCTGTCAACGACCATCGGGGCGGTAGTGCGTGTCTCCTTCATCGCGACCGCGCTCCCGTATCAGGTAGAGCTGTCCGGCCTCGAAGTAGGCGTATGGAGACGTGACCTTTCGGTCTAAGCCCTCCAGTTAATGCCAAGGCGCCGGGTCGCCTCCCCCCGTCCGATGCGGGGCTCCTGGTCGTGCGGTCTTGCAGGTCAAGCACTTACGGGGACAGCCCGGCGAAGCCCTTCCAGGCCCGCCATACTGATGTGTACCAGCATGTACTAGCACGTACCACGGCGCAAGAGGGTGCCGGAGATTCGTGCTAGGTCGTACTAGTGGTGGGTACGCTCGATGGCGTGATGAGCGCTGAAATCTCGAAAGACGACCCCAGACCGGAGTCCGAGCAGGCGGCCGACATCCTGCGGCAAGAGATCTTGCGCGGCGACATCAAGCCGGGGGCCCATGTGGGCTCCGTGCGAGACTTGGCTACGCGCTTCAAGATCTCGGGAATGACAGTGCAGCGCGCCCTCACGATCCTCCGCGAGGACGGGCTCATCCTGACCACGTCGCGCGGCAGCTACGCCCGTGACCCCGAGCAGGCCATCGACGCCAGCGAAGCCGACGCCGGCGTCGACCTTCCCGAAGTCCTGCGTCAGCTCGAACATCTCACCTCCCAAGTCTCGGAACTCCGCGGCAGGCTCGAAGCGCTCGAAAACCGCTCCGTGCCGGGTGGTACGTGATCTGCAACCAGCATGCAGAGAACGGGAGTTGAGAGGTAAGTGACAGCCTGGGGACGGCAAACAGGAGGAGGGGACATGTTCGGTGACACCCGCCTGTCACCTTCCCTGTCCCCCCGGCTCGCGCGCGAGACTCGGAGCAGGCACTCGGAGGAGGGCGCATGACCGACAACAGGCCCGCATGGGCGCGGCGCATCGCGGCTGAGCGGATGGCGCGCGACTGGTCGCAGCGTGACGCAGTCAGGGCCCTGCGGGCGCACGCTCCCACGGAGCTGCCCGCAGAAGAGAGCATGATTCGCCAGTGGAAGCACTGGGAGTCCGGCCAGGCACCGAACGACTTCTACCAACCGATCATCGCGGCCACGTTCGGCACCGTGACGCACGCGCTCTTCCCGGCGCCCTCACGGCGGGACGGAGACAAAGAGATCTTGGCAGCGTCCGGCATGGAGACACTGGAGATCGTGAGCCGTCTCAACCGGTCCGACGTCGACAACGCCACGCTTGACGCCCTGCGGATGACGACGGACCGACTCGCCTCGGAGTACCCGTTCATGCCGAGCGAGCAACTTCTCATCGAAGGGCGGCAGTGGCTTCGCCGTGTCGTCGAACTTCACTCGAAGAGCCTCACGCTCGCGCAACACCGCGAGGTTCTCGCGCTGTCCGGCTGGCTCGCCCTACTGGTCGGATGCGTCGAGTACGACACGGGCGACCGCCACGCGGCCGAGTCGACGCGACAGGCTGCGCTCTCGCTCGCGACCGAGGCTGACCATGCGGAGGTCGCCGGATGGGCGCACGAGATGCGGGCATGGTTCGCCCTCACGACCGGCGACTACCGCGGCGTCATCGCGGCGGCACGGGCCGGAGCCGAGACGGCAGCCCACCACGGCGTGGCCGTGCAGCTCGCTGCCCAGGAAGCCAAAGCATGGGCGCGGCTCGGAGACCGCCGGCAGGTTGAGGTCACCTTGGACAAGGGGCGGCGAATGCTCGAAGCGATGCCGCACCCCGAGAACCTGGACAACCACTTCGTGGTGGACCCCGCCAAGTTCGATTTCTACGCGATGGACTGCTACCGCCTGGTCGGCGAGGACAAGCTCGCGCGCACGCTCGCCGAAGAGGTCCTGAGGGTAGGAACGGACTTCGACGGCACCGACCGCTCGCCGATGCGTAACGCTGAAGCTCGCGTCACGCTGGGGGTCACGGCGGCACGTGAAGGCGACTTGGAGCAGGCACTCGTCATGGGGGAGCGGGCCCTCGAAGGGGACCGTAAGTCGGTGCCTTCACTGATCATGACCAGTCGTGAACTTGCTGCCGAGATGCGCCGCCGGTACAGCCCCGAGCCGGGGGCACAGGACTATCTCGCACGGCTGCATGCACTCGGACAGGAAAGGCCGGGGTTCCTGCCGCAGCAGTGAGAGGTCGCTGCGACCTCTGTCGAGCTGACCATGCCCCACTGGCTACGCGGCGGGGCTGAGTCGGTTACCAGCAGTTTCCACACCCTTGCCCAGCTCAAGGTCGCGAATCCCGAGCGCTCCCGCCTAGCGCAACATAACATCGTGTCATAGCACCTGTTGCTCACCGTGGTTGAAATCGGCCCACACGGTAGCTGCGCAGGCCGAAGTGGAGGCGGGTCAGGGTGGAGAACCACTTTCAAGAAGGTCTTCGATGCCAAGATGTACACACCGGTTTGCGCAATGTGGACCCGAACTCCGCAACTCTCACGCCGCTGGCTGAGACTCGAATAATTGGCATGGCAGCTAGCCTTGCTAGTCTGATTCGCGGCCAAGATGTAATTACGGACGCAGACGCGCTTAAAACGATTGTAGCGGATCAGCTAGACCTCAGCCCTTACGCCTTCCCTGGCGTGATAGAGATACTGGAAAAAGTCGGTTTTATCAACGATGTCCAGCGTCGAGGGAACAAAATAATATCGTTTAGTGAATCTGTTCCTTTTCATCAGCGCCTATATGATCTACTGGGCGAAGCTTGGCGCGAGGGGGAGCCGAATCAGCTCGAACAGGAGATCATTGCCCTAGTCGATCGCCTAGCGACTTCACCCGTACCGACGGAAGAACTGGAGAACGAGCTAGGCCTGGACAGGTCTGACATCCCACGGCTCCTGGAAGTTGGGAAGGCTTCCCAACTCGTTAAAGGCGTAAGCCTAATCGAGGGAGAAGTGCTCTATTCTCCCTTCTTCGGTTTCGAGAACCCGGACATTCTTGCGCGCCTCCTCACCGACCACGGCTCAGGACAGTTCGGGGATGAGCTCTCGGCCGTAAGAGCACACCAAGGGCTTCCTTTGGATGAGCAAAGATACCCGGCACTTGCGGACGCGATTAGCCGTGGCTTCGTCCTAGCTCCTTCTGTTCGACGTCCAGATAAAAAGGAGCAGCCATTCGCTACCATTCCCTATCTACCCGATCGCGAACTTCTCACCGTGAGAAAAAATGTCCTTGAGAAGGCGCTCGCGGTGGTGGCGTGTGTGCGATGTGGACAGCATTTTGGCGGGGTGACAAGCACGCGCCAACCGGTTCTCGTACTGAACGCTCTACTTGATCCTGGACGCGGCCATCGACTCGGCGCTCACAGCTCGCATAAGCGCCAATATCAGCTTCTGTATCGCATGCAGGTCGTTGACTTCATTCCCTCAGGAAGCTGGGTATCCCCACAACTGATTGTAACCGACGATAATCTTGAAGCTGTGCGGATTGCGCGAGACCTCCTCACTTTCGGAGAACCTCTTGAGGATCGGGCCGATGACAGTGATGCTCGTTCGTTGCTATCGCTCGATTCTCCCTACCGGGCTCCGCTGGAGACTGTTCATAGGCGTCGAAACCGGCTCAGCTTGTCCGATCGCGAATACGCGGCCGTGCTGGACACTGCCATGGGAAGGGCAGCGCTATGAGTGAACTCGATCTGGGGCTCAAGACAGAATCTCGACGGCTCCTGTGGCGCATGGGCTACTCAACACGAGTCGACGTCCCGCTGCGCTCATACGTCCCTAACAGCACTCGGAGGGGAGGGAAAACGACATACGAGACTTACACAGACCTCGATGTTCTTGGCATCATAATCACACCCGGATCTGGCGTTCACAGCATCATTGCTGATTGCAAGACGAGCGGCCGAGGTTCAACTGAGCGGATGTTTTGGATTCGCGGTGTCGCAGATTTCTTTGACGCCGACGAGGCTTGGATGGTCCGCTCTAAGAGCGTAACCGCAGCATCACGCCAACTCTCAGGACGGTTGGGAATCTCGGTTATGGAGAGTACTGACCTGAAACTATTGGAGACGTTCCATCCAACAGAGGTACCTCTCGACCAAGGGCCGCTGGCGCTACTATTTGACGAGACGGCTGTCTCCAGCTACATGAAGGGGTACACGACCCTTGATAGGAAGCTCAACAAGCTTCTTGAGTATAGGCAATTCGACTACTGGGTTTACGACGAGCACAGAAATCTCCTGCAGCTCGTAGCGCACCTCCATGAAGCGTCGCGCTGTCTAGACCCCAGCCACCCAACACATCGCGCCATCTTTTATGACTTCGCATGGCTCTACATTCACTCTCTGGCTCACGCCATTTCCAGGGTTAGAGCAGCGCATGCAACCAATATTACAGAGTCCTTGCAGGATTACATCTTTGGCGGGCAGGTCGCCCTCCAAGAAAAGCAGAAACTTGCCTCTGCGCTTCGCAGATTGGCTCCTCCGAATCTCGTAGATGAAGCCGGTGACGGAGTACTTCCGCACTGGTATCCGCAACTCCTGGAGTTGCTGACACGCCAATTGCGCCGCCCATATCTCACGTCGAAACAGCTCCGGTACGCTGAATGGCTATCGGAAGCTCAGGTGGCGAAAGAATCATCACCGCTCGCTGTGGCCTTCTCGACGCAGTACGACCCTCTCGCAGCTAAACTGCTCGCGGATGTTTGCGGGTTCCTAGTGACAGTCGGAAATTTGGATTCGGGTTTCCGCTCACACGCACGCCTGGTCATGGCTCCCCCGTCAGAGGGGAACCTCGAATCAGTTTCGGACGAAGCAGGAGAGGGAGCGCCGCAAGGCGATTGACCAACTCACGACCAATTAAGTAGGGGTACCGACGTCACGTCGGTACCCCTACTTAATTGCCATTACGAATAACTACGGATTGGAGAACAGCGATACAACGCCAGCGGGAAGTTGCGATTCCTTGAGGTCATCGACACCATCACCCTCATGGAGGGGAAACCTTGAGCAGATCTGTCGAAATAGATCGAAAGGGACACGTGCTTCATCTGCAAGGGCACGTTGATCAGTTCCAGAGTCTTCAAGGAGGGAAACCGCGCCCGGAAGGAGGGAAGGCTGCTCCAGAATTGGCATCACTCCGGGCTCCCTCCTTCTCCACCCTTTCGAGCTGAGGAATACCATCGCATTCCTGTATGTCACCTCGCTCATCACACCAAGCGCCCGTGAACGATAAAGAAGCGCCTGCAGACTGACTCCCCAAGTTTCCTTAATTCTCTGCAGTTGACCCCAGTCTGACTTGCTTGGAAGAAGGTCAACAATTTGCTCTCTAGGCATCAGAAATTCTGAAGCGAACTGATCTGCCTGAGCCTCAATCTTCGCCGACCCTGGCTCGGCATCTGAGTGCATTACCAGATGCCCCATTTCGTGGGCAAGATCGAAGCGCTGTCGGTAGAAGTCAAGTTTCCCGGGATTCAACACAACCACGGGGCGGGACATCCCCTCGAATGAATAGGCATCCACGGAGGCGCTGCCAGGCGCACTGAAAACTACAAGAACGCCGTGGTTCTCAACACTTCGCACTAGGTGAGGAAGAGGCCCTTGAGGCATTCCCCAAGCCTTACGGAGGAGCGCGGCGGCCTCCTCCGGTGTTTCCGCTTCAACGTTCAGTTCAAAGTGAGGAACATCCGTAATTGGGAACTCTACGTGCCGTTCGAGAGTCGCTGAGACTTCAACGGTCGCAAGACCGTATGCAAGAGCTTGATCTCGAGCCAACTGAGTGGTTGACCTCAATGATCGAAAATGCGCTACGGCATCCGCAAATTGCAGTTCGACTGGTCCGGGGAGGAAGAAGGATGGGTCTACGCCCAAAGCCAGGCTGAGTTGCGCAACGGTAGCCGGGGCCGGCCGCTTCGTGTTCTTTTCGTACGAGGCAATTGCCGTCGGCGTCTTGCCTACTTTGTCAGCCAAAGCGTTCTTGCGGAGCCCCGCCAATTGGCGAGCCAGACGCAGGCGCCTGCCGTCGAAGAGCTGCGCAACATCACCGACCTGGACAGAGGACCGGTGACGAGAATTCATGCTCAACCACTCGTTTCATTGCCGTTGCGTTCCTGTGGTGTCTTCCGGAGGCGTACCGGAGCATCCGAAACCACATCGTTCGGGTTGGGAGTGTAGGGCTGCGGGTCGTTGTTGATGTGCATCCCCCCGCCGGGCGCCGGCGGATGGGCCATGAGGTCGTGCCTCCAGTGCCAAGCCTGGTGGCTCACAAGGTTCGGACGCCCCAAGAAGAGTTCCCGCTCCTTCAACTCCCTGTGGATGCTGTGCGCGAGCACGAGGGTGACGATGTCTGTCTCACCCTCGGACTCCTCCATGATGATCGGAGGAATCTCGAAGCCGTCGAGCACGAGTCCAACACCTGAGAACAGGTCAGGCTGGTCAGGGTCGGGGTACGAAGCCACTCGACGCTTGGTCTCACTCTTGGTAGCCCAGCGAATCTTGCGGCTCTCGCCGTACTGGAACGACTGAAGGAGCCATCTGCGGGAGCCGAACAGCCATCCGGGCGAGCCGTTCAGCGGCGAGTAGGTGACTAGACCAGGGGCGATGCGAGGCATCTCCCTAAAGTCCTCATCGGGCAAGCCCTCCTGTACCGCGTCCATCCCCGCTTCCGCCGGCAGGCCGACGGGAAGGTGGTAGTCCCCGCAGGAGAAGACTCGGTCCATCCGGTCACAGGTCAACTGGTGTGCCGTGTAGCCGACCCAGCCTGGCTTATGTCCGGCTCGGGGGTTGTAGTCCTGCATCGTCCACCTGTAAGCGGAGCTAACCGCCCATGAGATGCCAGCAAGCACACCCGGCTTCGAGAGGTCGTCCACGACCTCTTCTTGCTCACTCACGCGAGGACCATACCCAACTTCAGTAATCTGCGCATCCAAATGAACCATCCATGCCGATCGGCGTGTCTCAGCAAACCTGACTGCTGGGAGCCACCGAGACGGGGTCGAGTACCTCGGAGTGATTGGCCGGAGCATCCGAGGGACTGCCCTGTGCTGATGGACACCGCCCAGGGGGAAGGACCCGACGAGCGGGGTTCAGCCTCACAGTGGGGGGCCAAAGAGGGGGCCAAACTCGGCGAGCGCATGAGGACTGTCATGGACTTCTATGGACACCACCAGGGGTGCCTGAACAGGTCCGAGGGGCAAAAGGCGAGCTCACACGGGGGCTGATCGCGTTCGGGACGAAGAGGCCGTGGGTTCAAATCCCGCCACCCCGACGCCGTAGTACCAGGTCAGGGGCCTGATCCAATTGTGGATCAGGCCCCTGTTCGGTTTTGCTGATCGGATCACGGCACTTGGTGGACCGTTGCTCAGCTCCTCACCCCCCTCATGCCCAGGTTCTCGCCCGGCGGGTGCGCGTCCCGCGGGTCTTCGTGTGAGCGACCTGCCGCGCAGGCAGGGGTCGCCGTCGGGGTGCTGCTTGAGTGGACGGCGGAGGGGTCGCGCGTCTTTACGTGGCTGCGGACTCTATGCCCGGCGGGACCGGTTTCGTCAGGAACTGCGGTGCCGGAGGCCAGGTCGATCTTCCCCGCCTCGCTGAGCACGCTCGGCGTTCGAGGGTGGTAGTGCTGTGCTTCGAAAAGGTCGGGTCGAGGATCGATACCGTCGGCGGGTCTCCCCCTGGCCTGAGGTCGTTTCGGAGCCTGGCTGAGGAGGATCAGTTCTGTAAGTCATCGATCTTGGAGGTTGTTTTCGGGCCACATAGAGGCCGGGATTCCCGCCCGCGAATCTTTGGCTGCGCTCTGAAGCCCCAGCGTCGTGGGCGAGTTACCGGTCGACGGTCAGTCGAGGCAGCCGTACGCGTGCGTCGAGCCGCTTGTCGCGTTGTCGCTATGCGCCGTCAAGGAGGATCGGGAGAAGTGCCGGGGCGTCGCCAGTTCTGGGGGACATCCGAAACTCATTGCCATCGATCGAGGCTTTCCCGGATGATCGGTGCAGGCAGCGACTTAGCTGCGTCCCGCTCGCACGAGAGGTCGTAAGAGGAGCCGTCGCAGCGTCGGTGCTTAGTCTGAGATCTGTACAAGCACTCGGTTCTTTGCAAGAGGGGATATGGACCAGTTCGAGCTACGCCGCGTAGAGCAGCGGCTCCGGGAGACACTGCGGGATACCGCCCTGGCCTGGGTCCTCGATGACGTCGACGCGGCAATCGCTGCGGGGGTGCCCGAGGAGAAGATCCTCCGCCGCCGGACTTCGCGCCGTGCCGGTCACGTCCAGGGCACGGACACGGCCTCGGTCACGAACCGGTACGAGGTCGTGGAGAGCAGGGAGGTGGATGCGGGCGCGCACGATGCACCGCGCAAGCATGGGACGCTGGTCATCGCCACTCGGGCCATGACCGACGAGGAGCGCGTCCAACTCCTCCTGGACGCGGTGCGGCGCGTGCTCGTGGAGCTGCCGGAAATGGAAGTGGCGTCGCTGAAGGTGCTCGGGAGCGAGCCGGAGAGCGACTCCGGCAGCCGGGCCGTCGCCGAAGCAGTCGTGTTCGCCCCGCACGAAAGCGCCCACGCCCACCGAGGCGAAACGGAGTTCCGGGCGGATCGGATGTCTGTCGAGGACCGTGCACGCGTCGCCGAATTGCTGGACGACATGGCAAGGGATGTGCGCGATTGAGCACCGTCGATGAACTGATCGGGGAAATCGAGAGCCTGCTGGCAGCGGGAGCGGTCTCGTATGACTCCTCGTCCCAGCCGTGCGATGTCTACGAGGGTTTCATCTTCTCTCTGATCGTGGCCACCGCGAGTCGGCATGGGGCCACCGTCACCTACAAGAACGTCCATGGGGCGCCCACGGCCCACCTTGTCTTTCGAACAGGCCCCGGGCATCTGCACAGCACCATTCAGCCCTTCACCCACGCTGTGATCGAGTTCGACGGCGCTCCTGCCCTCGAAGTGCACCTCGGTGTCTATGTCACCGGCTCGTCGCGTGTCCTGCACGAGTGCGACATTCTGGTGCTGCCTGCTGAAGAGGCAGACCTGAGCCGGGAACAGGGCGTTGCTCCGCGGGGAAGTCAGGCCGTGCTCATCGTGGAGTGCAAGTACTACGTATCGAACTTCGGTATCGGTCTTGCGAGGAATTTCGAGGGGTTGCGCGCGGATATTCGCCCCCAGAGCGAGCTGTTCGTCTCCAACACCAGGTCATCGAGCATCGCCCGGTACCTCGACGCCCGGAACAGGGAATGCGAGCTGGACGTGGTACCCAACTCTCCTCAGGCGGGCTATCTGCAAGCGGCAATCCGGAAGGCGTTCAAGAGCTACCTGAGCAAGCACGCGCCCTCAACAGTGATTTGAGGCCATGAGTCCCGTAACCGCTCTACGTGGTTCGTCGAGTGACTTCGTGTGCGCGTGGTTCCGGAGGGGCGTGCCGTCGGTTTCGCTCGTCGTCGAGGATGTGGCGACCGATGGGCTCCCGGTGGCCTGGTCTTCGGTTCAGGGCAGGACCCAGTCCTCAAGGCCCCCGGCCTACGGGACCCGTGCCACCCCCGCGTAGATGGCGCTTGGTTCGGGGTGGGGGGTAGGGGGAGTTTGGTACCGCTCGGGGGCCGTTACCAGGCCGGGGGTGTGAAGGGGAGGCCGGTGAAGAAGCGCTCCACCTCTGTGCGGGTGCGGAAGCGGGAGGGGATGCCGCTGCCGTAGGTGTTCTTCTCGCGCTCCTCGGGGAAGGAGTCCATGCTGCCGTGCGACAGGACCAGGAGGCTGCCGGTGGGCAGGGCGTCGACGAGGGTGGCGACGATGCCGTACGGGTCCTGGTCGTCGAGGATGAAGTGCAGCAGGGCGACCAGCGAGAGGGCGATCGGGCAGTCGAAGTCCAGGAACCTCCTTGCGTGTTCGAGGATCTCCTCCGGCTCGCGGACGTCGGTCTGTACGTAGTCCGTGGCGCCCTCGTCCGTGCCGACGAGCAGGGCCTCCGCGTGCCGTAGGACGATGGGGTCGTTGTCGGCGTAGACGACGCGGGCCGCCGGGTTGATCTGCTGGACGACCTGGTGAAGGTGGGGCGCGGTGGGGATGCCGCTGCCGATGTCGAGGTACTGGTCGATGCCGCCCCGGGCGATCCAGGCGACGGCGCGGTGCATGAACGCGCGGTTCTGGCGGGCGGCGTCGCGGTACAGGCCGGGTATCCGCTTTCCCCTCGCCGCCCCTCCCCCCTCGCCGTCTCTACCGCTGCGGCCGCCACCGTCCTGGGTACGCTGAGCGGCCTTGTCGTTCAGGGAGAAGGAGTCGGGCGTGGAGTTCGTCTTCGACAGTCAGGTCGTGGAGTGGCGCGGTCCCGCGCCGTACTTCTTCGCCGCCGTGCCCGACGACGAGTGCGACGCCATCCGCGAAGTCGCCGCCATGGCCAGCTATGGGTGGGGGGTGATCCCGGTGCGGGCGCGGATCGGTGGGGTCGAGTTCGAGACGTCGCTCTTCCCGCGGGACGGCGGGTACCTGCTGCCCCTGAAGGTCGCGGTGCGGCGGCGGCTGAGCCTCGCGGTGGGGGATGACGTGGCCGTGGAGATGGCCGTCAAAGGGGTGTGACCCACCTCGGGAGGTGTCCTGGGGCCTCGGGAGGTGTCCTCAGGTGCCTGGGCAGGTGTCCTCAGAGGTGTGAGCCGCCTCGGATCGAACAAGCGCCGACAGGTCGAAGTCGAAGAGGTAGAACCGGGGCGGGTCCGAGAGGGGAGGGTGTGGGCTCCCCTCTCGGGGTGTCGCGTCCGTTCTCAGGGTGTTGCGTCCCCGGGTCGGTGGAGTGGGTCAGTCGAGGCCGATCGGGGTGGCGCCGGTCGGGCGCGGGGCCGGGGCGTCGCTCTTGTCGCCGTTGTTCGGGCCGAGGTTGCGCTTGACCGAGTCGAGGATGGTCAGGCCCTGGCCGACGAGGCCCGCGGCGAGGTCGCCGAGGCCGTCGGCGCCGTTGAGGACGTTGACGTTCGCGCCGGACAGGCCCGACGCCGCCTCCTTGACGATCTGCGGGAGCTGGTCGATCAGCATGCGGTCGAGGGCGACACGGTCGTACGACGCCGCCGCCTCCGCCTGGATCTTCATCCGCTCGGCGTCCGCGAGCGCGAGCAGCCTGATGCGCTCCGCCTCCGCCTCGGCCGGCTTGACGACCTCCGCCACCAGCTCCTGCTGGCGCAACTTCGCGGCACGCTCGGCGAGTTCGGTGCGCGCCGCCAGCACCTCCTGCTCGGCGTGGGCGCGGGCGAGCGGCCCCGCCTGCGCCGACTGCGCCTGGGCGCGGTCGACCTCCGCGCTGTACTCGGCCTGTACGACCGCGGTCTGGCGCGCGTACTCCGCCTGGTTACGCGCGGCCTCCTGCTCCGCCTCGGTCGCGGCCTGGGTGGCCTTGGCCTGCGCGATCTGCGCCTGACGCTGGATGGCCGCCTTGTGCGGGGCGGACATGGCGTCGATGTAGCCGGTCTCGCCGTCGTCGATCGACTGGATCTGGAGCGAGTCGACGATCAGGCCGATCTTGGCCATCTCCGTCTTCGACGTCTCCAGAACCTCCGTCGCCAGCTTCTGGCGCTCGGTGACGATTTCCTCGACCGTCATGGAGCCGATGATGGAACGGAGGTGGCCGGCGAAGATCCGCCCGGTCAGCACCGACATCTGGTCCTGGTCGGACAGGAAGCGCTGCCCGGCGTTGACGATGCTCTCGCGGTCGTTGCCGACCTTGAACGCGATCACCGCGCGCACGGTCAGGGAGATCCCCTGCCGGGTCACACAGGTCTCCGCGACCTCGGACTCGCACATGGCCAGCGTCAGGAAACGGGTCTTGCGGAAGACCGGCAGTACGAACTTGCCGTGGCCGGTCACCACCCGGAACGGTGCTCCGCTGAGGCCACGCCTGCCGCCGGAGATCAGCATGGCCTGGTCGGGAGCTGGAACGCGGTAACCGAACATCTACATCTCCTCATCCGACGCGCCCGGCGGGTCCCCCGCCCCGCGTCCAATGGATCTGGTTGCTGCTGCTTACTCTGTGGGCCCTGTCCACTCGATTTACTCTGTGGGCCCTGTCCACTCGATGACGTCGACCTGCCGCGAACCGCGGGTGTCGATCACCAGCACGGTAGCGCCGTGCGCAAGGGGCTCCTCCGACCATGCGAGGAACGCTTCCGAACCGCCCCTGACCCGTACGAGCACCTCACCGGGCCCGGCCGCACCCCGGGTGCCGACCACCAGCGTGCCGGTACATCCGACCACGGCGTCGTCCCTCACGCTCGCCGCCCTCCTCCACATGCTCACCAGGCCCCCGACACTAGGCCATGTCTGACAATTCCCGCCGGGGCCACGAATTAGCCGGACACGACCTAGTCCGAGGCCGGTCCGCCCTCGCGGTCCGCACCTCGCTGAGCCAAAGACGACCTCCGTGGCCCGGCGGTTCCTGCGCTGACCGGCGGTTCCCGCGGGCCCCGCAGGAGCACCGGTGGCGTCGCGCTCACGTGGCGGGGGGGGGGGGGGGGGGGCCCGCCCCCCCCCCCCCCCCCCCCCCCCCCCCCCCCCCCCCCCCCCGGGCACCCCCCCCCCCCCCGGCCCCGCCCCCCCCCCCCCCCCGGCGCGGCGGCCCGCCGCTCCCCCCCCGCCGGGCGTGCCCCGCCGCCCCCCGTGCTCGCCGCCCCCCCCCCCCCCGCCCGCGTGGGGGGGGGGGGGCGCCCCCCCCCCCCCCCCCCCCCCCCCCACCGCTCCACGGCTCAGCCCCTGGGTACCACCACCTTCCTTACCCCACGGACGTCGTGTCCCGCCACCGCCCAGCCGTGCAGGCAGGACGGCAGCAGGGCGTGCCGGGGGCCCGACGGGATGACGTGCACTCCCCGGCGGTGTGCCACCGCCCAGCCGCCGGTGGCGAGGGGCGCCGCCGCGAGCAGGGCCCCCGGGTTCCGGGAGAGCAGCCGCACGGCGGTGCGGGAGGCCGCTCCGTAGGGACGGAGGACGGTGTCGACGAGGACGTCGGCGCAAGCCACCCACATGGCTTCGGCCCGAGGCTCCCGGAGGACCTCGGCCCACGGCTCCCACGGGGCTTCCGGTTGCGCCGCGCGCTCCCCCGCAGCGGTCGCCGTGTCGGGCCGCAGCGGCCGGACCGGCCGTACCGGTCGGACCGGTCGGCCCACCAGCACCGCCAGGTGTTCGTCCGCGGCGCGGTGCGGTCCCTGCGCCTCGCGCTCCCGGGGTGCCCGGTGCGGTGCGCAGGGGGCGCTCGCATGGGCGAGTACGCCGTACGCACCGTGCCGGGTCAGCAGCCGGGCGGCCAGTACGGGTCCTGGACCCGCGGTCCTGGCCGCGGCGAGGAGGGCCGTGTCCGTGGCCCCTGCCAGCAGCCGTACGGCCACGGCCCATCTCATGCCGACTCCTCCCACACCCCGGCGCTGCCCCCGGGCGGGGACGGCGGTGGCAGCGGTGCCGGGGCGGGTTCGTGCGCGAGCCTGGGGATGCCGAGCAGCTCGTAGAGAAGTCGGCGCATGCCGCGCGCGAAGCCACCGGGGTGGGAGGTGAGCCGGGCCGCGATGGCCGCGTAGTCCGACCTGCGGTAGTCGGAGGCCGCGTACGAGAGCTGCTCGGCGAGCGGGCGCACAGGGGAGAGTTCGGGCGCGGTCCTCGCGAGTGTGGCCGCGGGAGAGGCCGGGTTGATCTCCTCCCTGGGCGAACTCGCCAGCAGGATGGGCGCGTTGGTGAGCGTTCCGTAGACCGTCACGGAGCCGTGGTCGCCGATGATGTGGTCGGACGCGATCAGCCACGGCCGCCAGTCGTCCCCCGGCGGGATCAGCGCCACACCGCGCCTGCGCGCCTCCGCCAGCCAGCTCCGCATCTGCCAGTGGCCGTGCCCCGACCAGACGTTGGGGTGGACGAGTATCGCCGTGCGGTAGTGGTCGCCGCGCAACTCCGTTGTCAGACGCGGCAGAAGCGCGTCGATCCTGCCGAACGAGGAGTGCCTGCCCCAGGTCGACACCACCGTCACCAATTCCTGCCCGGCCGAAACACCAAGCGCCCTGCGGTAGTTGGCGCGCAGCGGAAGGTTGTCGGTGATGCGGTCGTAGACCGGGTCGCCGATGACCCGCGCCACCGGCAGCGCCTCGGGGCAGGTGCGGGCCAGCTCCCGCAACTCGGCGCGGTGCGGCAGTACGAGCGCCGCGGGAAGCGTCCTGCCGTCCGGCATCACGTCCCGCCTGCGCAGCCCCGCGACGCCGTACTCGGCGGGCCCCGCCTCGGTGATCCGCTTCAGGTACGCGGCCCCGTGCGACAGCGCGACCAGCGGGGCGCTGATCTCCGACACACCGCCGGGACCCGCCGCGAGCGCGAGGTCGAACGTCATGCGCTTCGCCGACTCCCAGGGCACCACCGGCAGGCCGAGGCGGTGCAGGAACCTGGGCACCTCGGTGCCGAAGACATGCGGGGGCGTGGTGCACAGCACCTGGATGCGGAAGTCGCCCTCAAGCAGGTCGAGCACCTCGACGATCCGCTTGAGGTAGGTGAGGGTGTGCACGATGGCCAGCACCCGCTTCCCGCCGACCATCGTGAGCCACTCCCGGCCACCGGAACCGCCTCCGGCGCCCGCGCCGCCCCGGCCGCCGACTGCGACAGGCACCGTGCCGACCGCCGCGGCGCGCCTGTGGCACGGGCCGCCCTCGCCGCGCCCGCCGGTCCTCACGGGCCCGTGGACACCGTCACGGCGCCGCGCGGGGCCGCCGCCCGGACGGCCCCCACGCCGCCCGCGCCGCCCGCGACCACCACGCCGCTCACGCCGCTCGGGCTGCTCACGCCGCTCCCGACTCCAGGGCCGGTGCGGCCGGTGAGTCCGGGCAGCCTGGTCGGACTGGTCCGGCTGGCCGGACTCGTCGACTTGGCCGGACTCATCGGCTTGGCCGATCTGGTCGAGTTGATCGGGCTGGTCCGGCTGGTCGAGGTGATCGCTCTGGTTCCCCTGTCCCCCCTGGTCCTGCTGATTCGCCTGCGTCAACCGGCCCGGCTGGTCAGACCGGTTCGACCGGCCCGGCTGGTCAGACCGGTTCGACCGGCCCGGCTGGTCAGACCGGTTCGACCGGTCCGGCTGGTCAAGCCGGTTCGACTGGTCCGGCTGGCCCGGCTGGTCAGGCCGGTCCGGCTGGCTCGACGGCCTCAACTGGCTCGACGGGCTCAACCGATCCACCCGGCCCGGCTGATCCACCCGGCCCGGCTGATCCACCCGGCCCGGCTGATCTGACTGGCCGGGCTGCCCCGGCCGGTCCTGTGCCGCGGGCCCTTCCGTCCGTTTGTTTGCCCTGTCTGCGATGAACATGAATTCCCCCCGTGTTCCCTGCGCTCCCCGAATTAACTGAATTCCCCGTGTTCCCCGCGGTCTCCGTGCTTTCCGCGTCCCCCACGCTCGCCCTGCTCCCGGTGTTCGTACTTCCGGTGCCTGCCGAGGTCCGTCCGTCTTTCGGTCCGCTCCCCTGCCGCTGTAGGTTTCGCCTGTCGGTGCCAGTGCGGTGGCGATGCTCCGGATGGTGCGTGGTGCGCCTGCCGCCTGTGGGTTCAGGGCCGTCCGGTTCTGACGAACGGCCGGTGGTCCTTCTTTCCCCGGGATGTACGCGTTCTGGATCACGTGCCTTCCGCTCACTGCCGTCCACGACCGGCGCCGTGGAACTCCGCTGTGAGGGAGGTCCCCATCCGAACCGTCAAAGCCCTGGCAGAAACCTGGAAGTTGCCTTGCAAAAACCTTGCACCTCCGAAAGCGCGGGGATTACGCGCCGGGCGGCGCCACCGAAAGGGGAATTCGGGCCCGCGGCGAGAGGCGGGAATCGGGTCGGCCGGTGAGGCGAACGGGACGACGGATTAGGGCACTACGCGGAACCAAGCGGAACTGCGCGATCCGAAGCCCGCGCCCCACCTTCCGACCCACCCCACGGAACCCACCCCACCCCACCCCCGCCCGTCGGCACCTCCGTCGAACCCCTCCCAGGCAGGCCCGCTGATTCCCGCGAAACAGCAAGCCGCTCCCGGCCCGCAATCCCCGCTATCCGAAACACCCCATCCGCATAACGGTGTCGACGTCTCACGAAGGTGAAAGTCCGGCCCTCTCCGATGTCTTGACGCCGCTTCGGGTGGGCCGCGAGGATGCCTCATGGGAGCGCTCCCACTACCCCCAACGCGTGGGGCGCTCCCGTCGAGAGGTCATTTCGCAACCCCCACGACGAAAGGACCCAACCATGGAGAACTCGTCGCATCCGCGCCGCCGCAGGCGGCGTATCGCGGGAATCTCCCTCACCTTCCGCGTGGACGACGTCTCCCTGACGGACAGCGGCGGAGGCACCGACGTCGGCACCACGACCGGCGGCACCACCGCGGGCCAGGCGTAACCGCGCCCCGTCGCCGCCCCGCGCGAGCCCCGCCCCATCCCCCCTCCCCCAGCCCCACATCCGGAAGGACTGAGCCGTGACCGGATCTCCGAGTCATGAGCCGCGCGCCCCGCACCACACGCGACGCGGCAGATCCACGTTCCGTATATCCGCCGCGATAGCCGCGGCTGCCCTGGTCGCCGCGGCGCTCTCGGGTTCCGCCGCGGCCGCGGACGACGCGCAGGGCAAGGCCGCCGCGGGCCCCGAACTCGTCCAGAACGGGGACTTCGAAAGCGGTGCCACCGCCCCCTGGTGGTGGACGGAGAACACCCCCGCGGCCGTCGTCGACGGGCGGCTCTGCGCGGACGTCCCCGCCGGGACCGCCAACCCCTGGGACGCCATCATCGGCCAGGACGCGCTGCCGCTGACCGCGGGCGAGACCTACGCGCTCACCTACACCGCGACCGCCACCACCCCCGTCACCATCACCACCAACGTGCAGCAGGCCGCGGAGCCGTACACCCAGTACTTCACCTCCGCCGACCAACTCACCGACGAGCCGCAGACGTTCGAGCAGACCTTCACCGCGTCCACGGACGACGACGTCGCGCAGCTCGCGTTCCAGATCGGCGGCAGCGACGACGCGTACACCTTCTGCGTGGACGACATCTCGCTGACCGGCGGCGCCGAGATCCCCCCGTACGACCCGGACACCGGCTCCCCGGTCCGCGTCAACCAGGTCGGCTACCTCACCGAAGGACCGAAGAAGGGCGTCTACGTCACCGCCGCCGCCGACGGCAGGACCTGGACGCTGAACGACGCGGACGGCGCCGAGGTCGCCACCGGCACCACCACGCCCGCGGGTGAGGACGCCTCGTCGGCGCAGACCGTGCAGACCTTCGACTTCGGCGACGTCACCACGCCAGGCGAGGGCTACACGGTGACGATCGGCGACGACACCAGCGAGCCGTTCGCCATCGGCGACGACGTGTTCGGGTCGCTGCGCACCGACGCGCTCCAGTACTTCTACGCCAACCGCAGCGGCATCGCGATCGACGGCGACCTGATCGGCGACGCGTACGCGCGCCCCGCGGGCCACCTCAACGTCGCGCCGAACACCGGCGACGACGACGTGCCCTGCGTCGACGACTCGTGCGACTACACACTGGACGCGGCGGGCGGCTGGTACGACGCGGGCGACCAGGGCAAGTACGTCGTCAACGGCGGTATCGCCACGGCCCAGTTGCTGTCGGCGTACGAGCGCACCCGGTACGCGGGGAACACCCGGGACGGCGCGCTCGGGGACGGCGCGCTGCGCGTGCCGGAGCGGGGCAACGGCACCCCCGACATCCTCGACGAGGCCCGCTGGGAGCTGGAGTTCCTGCTGTCGATGCAGGTGCCCGCGGGCGAGGAACTGGCCGGAATGGCGCACCACAAGCTGCACGACGCCCAGTGGACCGCGCTGCCGACCCAGCCGCAGGACGACGACCAGCCGCGTGAGCTGCACCCGCCGTCCACCGCCGCCACGCTGAACCTCGCCGCCGCTGCCGCCCAAGGCGCCCGCCTCTTCGAGGACTTCGACGCGGACTTCGCCGACAAGCTCCTGGCGTCGGCGCGCACCGCGTACGAGGCGGCGCTCGCGCACCCCGACATCTACGCTCCCGCGACGGACTCCGTGGGCGGCGGCGCGTACAACGACAACGACGTCACCGACGAGTTCTACTGGGCCGCCGCCGAGTTGTACCTGACGACCGGTGAGAACACTTACCGGGACGCGGTGTTGGACTCGCCGCTCGACCCCGGGGACGTCTTCCCCGCCGACGGCTTCTCCTGGGGCTCCACGGCGGCGCTCGGCGCGCTCGACCTGGCGACGGTGCCGAGCGGCCTCACCGACGGGCAGCTCGCGGACGTCCGCGGCCTGGTCACGGACGCCGCGGACGGCTACGCCGAGGACGCGGCGGCCTGCGCCTACGGGGTGCCGTACGCGCCCAAGGGCGGTGCGTACGTGTGGGGTTCCAACAGCCAGGTGCTCAACAACGCGGTGGTGCTCGCCACCGCCGCCGACCTGACCGGCGAGGCGAAGTACCGCGACGCGGTGCTCGGGGCGGTGAACTACGTGCTCGGCGACAACCCGATGAACCAGTCGTACGTCACCGGGCACGGGTCGCGCTTCTCGCAGAACCAGCACAACCGCATCTTCGCCAACGAGTTGGACCCCGACCTGCCGCACCCGCCGGACGGTTCGATGGCGGGCGGGCCCGACTCCGGCCTTGAGGACCCGACGGCCGAGGCGAAGTTGCAGGGCTGCGCGCCCGCGATGTGCTACATCGACGACATCCAGTCGTTCTCCACCAACGAGGTGGCCATCAACTGGAACGCGCCGCTGGCCTGGATCGCCTCGTACGCGGACGACCTGGGCGCGAGCGGGACGGCCGCGGGCCAGTAGCAGGAGTCGGCGCCCGACCGCCCGGGACCTGCGGTCCGGCGCCGACGGACAGCCCCGCCCCCAGGTCGCGCGAGCGGCCCCGGGGCGGGCCCGGGAACGGACGGCCGGGGCGGCCCGTGGGGGGACGCCTCGGCCGTCCCTGCATGCCATGCCGGACCGCACCGGCCCGGCAGGACGGCCGCCGCGGCCCCGCCGCCACCGCTGAATCCGGCCAGTTCCTGGCCGTGGGAGTGACGCCCCTGGTGAGGATGTCTTTCTCCATGCCTCAATAGAAAACGAAATAGCGCGCTCGGAAATGCGCCGATGCACTGCTCATTGACGCACTGACGTATCGAAACTGACGTACCGAAACTGACGTAGCGAAAACGACAGTCATGTGAACCAGCGGGAGGTGGGGCGCTGGTGGACTTCCTGTTACTCGGTCCGGTGGGGCTCAGGGTGGACGGGCACGCGCACCGGGTGGCGTCGGACATGCGGCGCCGACTGGTCGCGGCCCTGGCGTTGCGTGCCGGACGGCCCGTGACCCGGGACGAGTTGATCGAGTGCCTGTGGGACGACGCGCCCGCCACCGCGCGCGAGTCCCTGTACACGTATGTGTCGCGCATGCGCACCCAGTTGCGGGAGACCGCGCTCGCCGCGCGCACCGCGGCGCCGGTGCCCGAGATCGCCAGCGGCTCGCACACCTATGTGCTGCGGGCCGACCCGGACACCGTGGACGTGCACCGCTTCCGCCGCCTGCGCGACCGCGCCCAGAGCGCGGCCGCCAGGGGTGACGACGCGGCGGCGCTGGCCCTGTTCGCGGAGGCCGGTGCGCTGTGGCGGGGCGAGGCGCTGGCGGGCCTGGCGGGGCTGTGGGCCGCGCGCACCCGTGCCGCCCTCGAAGAGGAACGGGTGGCCGTCGCGGCGGAGGCCGGGGCCGCGTCGCTGCGGCGCGGCCGCTTCGCCCCGCTGGTCGCGGACCTCCTCCCGCTGCTCGACCGGCACCCCACCGACGAGACGCTCGCGGCCTGTCTGCTGCTCGCGTACCACGGCAGTGGCCGCCACACCGACGCGCTGCGGCTGTTCCAGCGGATCAACAAGCAGCTCAGGGACGAACAGGGCGCCCGCCCCGGCACCCTCCTCTCCCGGCTCCACGAGGGCATACTCGCCGACCGCCCGGCCGCCGACCTGGTGCGGGAGGCGCTGGGGGCGAGCGGGGAGCGGGCGCCACGGCGGCAGGGCGCGGGCCAGGACTCCGGCGCGGACGCGCGGCGTCCGGGCGGCGCACAGGCGCAGGACCCCGCCGACGACACCAGGGCCGCCCCCGAAGTCCCCGCTACGAACGGCCACTTCGCGCCCGCGGAGCAGGCCGCCCCCGAGGTCCCTGCGCTCCCGGTCCCGCGCATGCTGCCCCGGGTCACCACCCTGGTGGGGCGCGCGGACGAGATGCGCCGTCTGGAGGAGCTGGTCGGACCCGCCGTCGACGACGGGGTCTCCCTGGTGTCCATCGGCACGGTCTCCGCGATGGCGGGGGCGGGCAAGACCACCCTGGCGGTGAGCTTCGCCGACCGCTGTTCCGCGCACTTCACGGCGGGGTGCCTCTTCCTGAACCTGCGGGGCCACTCCGCGACCCAGGAGCCGATGGGGGCGCACGACGCGCTCGTCTTCCTGCTGCGCTCGCTCGGCGTCCCCCCGGACACCGTCCCGGGCGACGTCGACGGGGCCGCCGCGCTCTGGCGGTCGGTCGTGGCGGACCGCCGCACCGTGATCGTCCTCGACGACGCCGCCGACACCGCCCAGGTGCTGCCGCTGCTCCCCGGGACCTCCAACTCCCTTGTGATCATCACGAGTCGGCGCCAACTGGACGGGCTCCCGGACGCCCTGACCCTGCTGCTCGAAGCGCTGCCGCCGGACGACGCCGTGGTGATGTTCAGGAACATCGCCGGTGCGGCGAGGACGCGGGACACCGCGCTGGTCACCAGGATCGTCGGCCTCTGCGGGCATCTGCCGCTGGCGATCGAGCTGGCCGCGACGCGCTTCAGGCACCGCGCCGCCTGGACGCTGAACACCCTGCACGGCCGGCTCGCGCGCGTCCCCGGACGGCTCGACCTCCTGCGCACCCAGGGCGGCGAGTTCGGGGTGGCGCGGGCGTTCTCGCTGTCGTACCGCACCCTGACCCGGCCGGGCAGGCGGGCCTTCCGCCTTCTCAGCATGCATCCGGGCACCGCCCTGTCGGCCGACTCCGCGGCCGCGCTGCTCGGTGTGCCGCTCCCGGAGGCGGAGGACCTGCTGGAGGAGTTGCTGTCGTCGTCCCTGATGCAGGAGCAGGAGGAGGAGCGCTACACCTACCACGACCTGCTGCACGAGTACGCCCGCTCGCTGACCGTCGAGAAGGACGACGAGGCGGAACGGGCCGCGGCGATGGCGCGGTTGACGGTGTTCTACGTCGGCGCGGCCCAGGCGGCCGACGCGCTGGCCCACCCGCACCGGCTGGAACCCGCGGTGCCCTACGAGCCGGTCCCTGACCGTCTGCCCTTCCCTGCCACGCCCGAGGGCGCGGCGGCCTGGCTGGCGGCGGAGCGCGAGGCCCTGCTGGGCGTGGAGGAGCGGGCGCGGGAGCACGGGGCCCCCGAACTGGCCGCGGTGCTCGGGCAGTTCCTCGTGACGTTCCTCGACGAGCAGTGCCACTGGGGCGACGGGCTGCGGGTGGCGACCGCGTCGGCAGGGCACTGGCGCGCGGTGGGCCACCGGCGCGCCCTGTGCCGCTCGCTGCTGGCGCTGAGCGCGGCGCACGCGCAGTTCGGGGACTACGGACTCGCGCTCGACACCCTGGACGAGGCGCTGGCGCTGGCCCGGGAGTCCTCCGACACCGCCGCGGAGGCCGAGAGCCTGGAGACCCGGGGAACGCTCCAGTGGTACGCGGGCGCGCACCACGAGGCGCTGACGTCCTTCGAGACCGCGCTCGCGTTCCTCAGGAGCGTCGGCGACGACAGGGGGACGCTCCGCGTCAGGGGAAACATGGGCGTGTGCCATCTCCACCTGGGCGACTACTCCCAGGCCAAGGCGGAGTTCCACGTGGTGGGGGCGCGGTTGCGCGCGATCGGCGACCACACCCGCCTCGGACGGCTGCTCGTCAACGAGGGAAACCTCCATATGCGCACCCGGCGCCCTGACCTGGCGCGCCGGAACTTCGAAGAGGCCATCGAACTCATCGGGCCCGCCGGGAACCACCACGATCTGGCCATCGCCTATGCGAACTTGGCGGAATCGTGCGTGGAGAGCGGGGACGCGGCGACGGCGCTCTCCCTCTACCGCACGTCGATGCCCGTGCTTCAGGCCCTGTCCGACCGGCGGGGGCAGGCCGACGCGCTCAACGGCATCGGCCGCTCCCACACCCGGCTCGGGCAGTACGAGGACGCCCTGTCGTGCCATGCGGCGGCCCTCGACATCGCGCAGGGCATCGGCGCGGCACGCGAGGAGGAGATGGCGCACCGCGGCATCGGGGAGAGCAAACTCGCCATGGGCGAGGCGGAGTCGGCGGTGGACCACCTCAGGCGCGCCGTGGACGTCGCGGAGCGGATGGGCGACCCCTACGAGAGCGCGATCGCGCGGGAGGCGCTGGCCAGGGCGCTGGCCGCGGTGGAGACGCAGCAGTAGGAGGCGGAACCTTTCCGCGAACTCGGTGGGCTGTCAAGCGGTTTCGGATGAGACTACTGTGCATCTTGCGGCAGTTTGACAGCCCTGTGGCGGGACTGCCACGATCATGACTCGTCCTATCATCTGCTTGACGTCGGAGACGAGTTCCAGCACGTGCTCGCACGAATCGCCCAGGTAGTGGTCGTTCTCTTGGGGCTCATGCTCTTCGGAGCATCCCCCGCATCGGCCATCTGCCTGAAGATGTAGCCCCACCCCCCTCCGTCCCGCCGACCCACCGGCGGGACGAACTCCCCAGCGCTGCTCCGACTCCCCGGTTCAGGGAGAGTCGGCGGCGCCCGCCGCCCGGATCTTCTCCCCCACCCGCGCCGCGTCGGCGGTGTTGCTGAGCGTGAGGAGTGCGAGGCAGGTGCGGTAGTGGGTGACGGCCGCCGGTGTGTCGCCCGCGGCGAGGTCCGCGTCGCCCAGCCACTCCAGAGTCAGCGCCCGCCAACGGGGTTGGCCCGTGGGGCCGAACTCGCCCAGCGCCCTGTGCAGTTCGGCGCGGCCCTGCCCGACCGCGCCCGCGGCGGTTCTGGCGCGGCCGAGGAACGCCAGCGCGCGGGCCGCGTCATAGGGGTCCGGAACGGCGGCGAGGGTGGCGCGGGCGGCGGCGAAGTGCGGGACCGCGTCCCCGGGACGGCCCCCGGCGAGGGCGATCTCGCCCAGGACGATGCCGGAGAGCGCGACACCGCGCGGGTAACCGCACTCCGTCCAGAGGCGTACGGCCTCCCGCAGGCTCGCCACGGCGGCCCCGGTGCGGCCCGCGTCCCAGTGGCAGGTGCCGAGGCCGTGCAGGGCCTGGCCCTCGTCCCTGGTGTCGCCCGCCGCCCTGGCCGCGGTGCGCGCGGCCTCGTACCACGCGGCGGCCCGCTCCACCCGGCCCACGGCGCGCAGCCCGATGGCGCCCGAGGTCAGCATGCGCCGCTCGGCGTCGAGCCTGCGGGGGTGGCGGGAGGCGCGGGCCGCGGCAAGTCCCGTCTCGTGCGCCTCGATCCACAGGTCGTGGTGGCCGAGCCTGAGGAAGAGCGGCCAGCAGGCGGCCACCAACTGCCAGCAGGTGTCGTGCCAGCCGCTCGCCGCCGCGGCCCGTACGCACGCCAGCAGACCGAGGCGGTGCTCCGCGAGCCAGCGCAGCGCCCCCGGGTCGTCGTCGAAGGGCGGCGGCTGCCGCGGCGGATGGCGGAACTCGACGGGCAGCACGGCCGTCACCGGGGTCAGCCGCCTCGCGGCGGCGGCCGCCGCGTACAGGTGCCAGTCGCAGACGCGGCGCAGCGCCTCCTCGGCCGGGCCCCGCGGGTCGTCGGCGGCCAGCGCCCTGGCGTGCTCGCGTACGAGGTCGTGGAACCGGTAGCCGTCGGGCTCGGGCCCCTCGTCCTCCAGCAGGCCCGCCTCCGCCAGTTCGTCGAGGAGCCGTTCGCCCTCGGCCGGGGGCAGCGCGCAGGCCGCCGCCGCGAGCCGGGCGTCGAAGCGGGGCACGGGCAGCGGGCCGAGGGTGCGGTAGAGGAGCGCGGTGTCGGCGGGAAGGGCGGCGTAGGAGGCGTCGAGGGCGCCGCGTACCGCCGCCCGGCCGTCGAGGCGCAGCGCGTCGAGCGGCCCTGGGCCGTGCGCCAGGGCGTCGGCCGCCGCGGCGATGGAGTGCCGCGGATGGGCGGCCAGGCGGGAGGCGGCCAGACAGATCGCGAGCGGCAGCCGCCCGCAGAGGTCGACGAGACGGCGGGCGTCACCGGCCTCACGCTCGGTACGGCGGCGGCCCGCGCCGCGGGCCAGCACCTCAAGCGCCGCGTCGGGGCTGAGCAGCCCGAGCCGGTGGAAGCGCGCACCGTCCATCCCCAGCGCGGTGAGACGGTTCCTGCTGGTCACGACGGTCACGGTGGTGTCGCCGCCGGGCAGCAGGGGGCGTATCTGGGCCGCCGAGAGCGCGTCGTCGAGGAGGAGCGCCATGCGCCGTCCGTCGGTCATGGAGCGCCACAGCGACATCTGCTCGGCCGGTTCCGCGGGCACCGGGGCCGCGCCGAGGCCCCGCAGGAACTGGGCCAGGATCTCGGTGGGCGCCGCGGGCGCCGCCGGGGCGGTGGCGGGGCCGCGCAGGTCGGCGTACATCTGGCCGTCGGGGAAGCGCACGCGCAGCAGGTGCAGCCAGGCCGCGGCCATGGTCGTCTTGCCGACGCCCGGGGCCCCGGTCACCACGAGGAGCAGGGGCGCGCCGGGCCGCGCGCTGTCGAGCAGCCGGTCGAGCCGGTCGAGATCGGCCGGCCGCTCGACGAAGTGGCCGGGCACGGGCGGCAGTTGGCGGGGCACCCGGTGCGGCGCCGGGGCGGGGGCCGCGTGCAGGTGGATGGAGCCGTGCACGGCGTGCGTCTGGAGCGTGGGACCGAGGACGTGGGCGCCACCGCCGATGGTGTTGCCGGGGGCGGGGGCGGCCTGCGCGGCCTGCGCGGGCGGCTCGGCCGCCGCGGGGGCCTCGGTCCGTGCGGGCGGCTCGGTCTGTACGGGCGGCTCGGTCTGTACGGGCGGCTCGGTCTGTACGGGTACCTGTGGTGTGTCCAGTCGTACGGGCGCCGGTGGCGGGTCAAGGCGGGAGTGGGCGAGGCGGGCGAGGGCGGCGGCAAGTGCGGGGTGTTCCGCGGCGAGGCGGGCCAGGGCCGCGGCGACCTCCGCGAGGGCCCCTGGCGCGCCCGGTTCGCGCAGGGCGCGCTGCCAGAGGGCGCGCAGGCCGACGCCGCCGCTCTCCGCTGCCGCCTCGGCCTCGATCAGGGCGGTGAGGGGGTCGGGCGGGGGCACCGGAGCCGTGTCCCACGGGCGGGCCGAGTGGGCGGGCCCGGGGGTGGTGGCGGCGAGCGTGACGAGGGCAAGTAACTCCGCGTAGGACACCGTCGCCATCCCAGGCCCGCCTTCCCCCCGTGACCGAGCACGCCCCGCGCGGTCGCTGCCGCTTCTGGCTCCTACCCGCCGGGCGGGCACCCCGACCGTGCCGCGCCCGGACGGTACGGAACCGGCGGCGCGAAGTGGCGGCACGGAGCGGCGGAACGGAGCGGGCGGTAAGGGGCGGGCGGTAAGGGGCCCGGAAGGCACGGACCCCCGCCGTGCAGACCCGGTGGCACGGGCCGTACGGCGGGGGCGGGGCGCGGGTCAGGCTTCGAGCACCCCGGTGCCGAGGAGGCCGAAGAGGAGGGCGCCGATGAGGATGCGGTAGAGCACGAACGAGTTGAACGAGTGCCGCTCGACGAACCGGAGCAGCCAGGCGATGGACGCGTACGCCACCAGGAACGACACCAGGGTCCCCACGGCGAGCGGCAGCGCGGACACCCCGCCGCCGACCGCGTCCTTCAGCTCGTAGAGACCGGCGCCGGTCAGCGCGGGCAGGCCGAGGAAGAAGGAGAGCCGGGTCACGGCGACCCGGTCGAGGTCGAGCACGAGGCCCGTCGACATGGTGGCGCCCGAGCGGGAGAAGCCGGGGAAGAGCAGGGCGAGGATCTGCGAGGTGCCGACGAGCATGGCGTCCTTGAACGAGGTGTCGTCCTCACCGCGCTTGTGGCGCCCCATCTGGTCCGCGGCCCACATCACCCCGCTGCCCACGATCAGCGACCCCGCCACCACCCACAACGACGCCAGCGGCCCCTCGATCAGCGGCTTCGCGGCGAGCCCGACCACCACGATGGGGATGGTGGCGTAGATCACCCACCAGGTGAACTTGTAGTCGTGGTGGTAGCGCTCCTGCCGGTTGACCAGACCGCGGCCCCAGGCGCTGACGAACCGCACGATGTCCTTGAAGAAGTACACGAGCACGGCGGCGATGGCCCCCACCTGGATCACCGCGGTGAAGGCGACCACCGACTTGTCGTCCACCGGGATGTCCATCAGCCCCTCGGTGATCTTCAAGTGCCCGGTGGAGGAGACCGGCAGGAACTCGGTGACCCCCTCCACGACGCCGAGTACCACGGCCTGACCGATGCTGATGGCGCTCAAGTGTTCCGTCCTCACAGATGTCGGATGGAGGCCGACTCTACTCGGCGCGGGGATATGGGGGGTGTCAGCGGGGGCGCAGCGGGGTAACGGACCCCCGCCGCACGGCGCCGTACCCCCTCGCCGCACCCCCGCTCCCCCGGCCTCCCCCACCCCCGCGAACACGCGTGCCCCGGTGCGGACTTGGATCAGCGGGAAGCGCCCGGCATGCTCGTGGGGTGGCTCTTCTTCCGCAGCAGTCCCCCCAGCCCCCCGCCCCCGGCTCCCCCGGGCACCTGATCGTCTGCGGTGACGACACCCTGGCGCACCGCCTCGCCGGAGAGCTGCGGGGGGTGTACGGGCAGCGCGTCACGCTCGTCGTACCGGAGTCGGCGCCGGGGACCATCAGCATGCCGGGGGCCGCGCGCACCAGGGCGGCGGTGATGCTGGGGCGGCTCTCGGCGGTGGTGTCGCGCGCCGCGGGCCAGGGCGGCGGGGCGGCCGCGCCGCCGGGGGACGACGACGGGATCGCGCTGCTTGAGACGTCCGAGCTGACCGACGAGGTGCTGCTGAACGCGGGCGTCGCGAGCGCCCCCGCGCTGGCGCTCGTCTATGACGACGACGAGACCAACATCCGCGCCGCCCTCGCCGCGCGCCGGGTCAACCCCCGGCTCCGCCTGGTGATCCGCCTCTACAACCGGCGCCTCGGCCAGCACCTCACCCAGCTCCTCGACCAGGCCGCCCTGCTCGCCGGCTCCGTCCCCGACCTGACACCGGCGTCCGGCACCCCGGTGAGGCTGGGCGGCACACCGACCGGCGGGCTGCCGCTCACCACCTCCGCCGTACACCTGGACTCGTCCACGACGGTGCTGTACGACGCCGACACTGCGGCACCCGCGCTCGCCGCGGCCGCGGTGGCCGGCTCGACGAAGGTCGTGGGCGCCGGGGGCCTGCTGCTGCGCGCCGTCGAGGTTGGCCCTGGGGCGCGGGGGCAGCGGGGTCCTGGGGCGGCCACGCTGGCGCTGACGTCGGCGACCGCCTCCGACCCCGCGGGCTCCGAGGGCTCGGACGACAGCGGCACGGAGGCGCCCGAGCTGCTGCCGGACGAGGAGGCGGTGGCCGCGGCGGGCGGCAGGGGCCGGATCGTGCTGGACACGGTGTCCTACTCGGGCCCTGTGCTGCCGCTGCGCAGGCTCGCGCTCGGCTACCTGGTGTCGCGCAGGCTGCGCTGGTCCTTCACGGCGGTGGTGGCGCTGGTCCTGGCGCTGGTGGTGACGTCGATGCTGACCACAGGGGACCGTCCGCTGCACGCCCTCTATCTGACGCTGCTCGACCTGCTGGCCATCAACGACCCGGCGGTCGGCGAGCAGCACAGCCGCCAGGTGTTGCAGATGGTGGCCGGGGTGCTGGGCCTGCTGCTGCTCCCGGTGCTGGTGGCCGCGGTGCTGGAGGCGCTGGGCACGTTCCGCAGCGGTGGCGCGGTGCGGCGCCCGCCGCGGGGGCTTTCGGGGCATGTGGTGCTGCTGGGGCTCGGCAAGATCGGCAGCAGGGTGCTGGTGCAGCTACGGGAGCTGGACATCCCGGTGGTCTGCGTGGAGACCGACCAGAACGCCCGCGGTATCGCGGTGGCGCGGCGGCTGCGGGTGCCCGTGGTGCTCGGGGACGTCACGGAGGAGGGCGTCCTGGAGGCCGCGAAGATCCAGCGGGCGACCTCGCTGCTCGCGCTGACCAGCGTCGACTCCACCAATCTGGAGGCCGCGCTGTACGGGCGCTCGATCCGGCCCGACCTGCGGGTGGTGCTGCGGCTGTACGACGACCCCTTCGCGGGGGCCGTGTACCGGACGCTGCGCACCGCGTACCCCCGGGCGCTGACCCGTATCCGCAGCGTGTCCCAGCTCGCGGCGCCCGCGTTCGCGGCGGCGATGGTGGGGCGGCAGATCCTGGGGGCGGTGCCGGTGGAGCGGCGGGTGCTGCTGTTCGCGGCGGTGGACGTGGCGGGGCACGCCCAGTTGGAGGGGCGGACGGTGGCGGACGCGTTCCGGCCGGGGCACTGGCGGATCGTGGCGCTCGGCGGGGACGAGGGGCAGGACGGCAGGCCGCCGGAGCCGCCGATCCTGGTCGGCGAGCTGCCGTCGACGCGGGTGCTGGGCCCCGAGGACCGGGTGATCATCGCGGCGACCCGGCGCGGCATCGCGGACTTCATGCACGCGGACGCGCGACGGCCTCAGTAGCGGGGGGCCGCGCTACGGCGGCCAATGTCATGCGCGCGACGCGCGCGGCGGCCGCTGCAACGAGGGCCCGCTCCGCCGCCCTCCCGCGCCTCCCCCGAGGCGCCCCTCACCCCGTCCCCAGGTGCCCCGCCGGAATCACCCGTTCCACCACCGCCTTCGGGTCCTGGGCGACCGCGACGGGTACGACCAGGTTCCAGCGGAACGCGAGGCGCTTCGCGGTGGTGGCGGCGGCCCCGGCGACCCGGGTGCGGGCCAGGGCGAGCGCCGCGGAGACCAGGGGGCGCAGCGGGCCGCGGCCCCTGAGGGTGATGCCGCAGGACAGCTCCCAGGCACCGGAGTCGGTGGTCTGGGGCACCACGCGCACGATGAGCACCGCGAACCTGTGGCGGACGGTGGCCCGCAGCGGCGCCCGCGCGACATCGCCTCCCGCGGCGGCCTTCCACCAGCCGGTGAGGTCGAGGACGGCGTCGCCCGTGATCCGTACGCCCCCGGCGCGTGCGCGTATCCGCAGCCTGGCCTCGGCGGGGGCGGCGACGCTGCGCAGTTCCAGATCGAGGCCGAGGGCACCGCCGCCGTCCGCGTAGCCGAGCCGCACGGCGCCCTCGCGGTCCCACTGGCGGACGGTGAGCCGCGCGGTGGCGCCGTCCTCGGTGAGCCCGTACTGGGCGCCGGGGCGCAGGTGCCGTCCGTGGGTGAGGAGGACGTCGGGCACGGGCTCGCCGCCCGCGAACCGCACCGTGGGCCCCTCCGCCCTGGTCGCGGAGGCGGTGTCGTGGACGACGGCGAGCAGCCGTGTGAACCAGGCGCGTGGCACGGCTTCGAGGGTGACGGTGTGCGCGACGAAGACCATGGTGTGAGCATGCCCAGGCGGGCCGCTCAACTCGCCACGAGAGCGATCTCGGTGGCCTTTACGCTCATATGGACCCGGCTGCCGTCGCCGATGCCGAGTTCCGCGGCGGCCTGCGGGGTGATCTCCGCGATCAGGTCGGGGGTGTGCTCGGAGGTGACGAGCACCCGCAGCCTGCTGCCGACGGCGGTCACCTCGCGCACGGTGCCAGGCCACACGTTGCGGGGGCTGCCCGCGGGGCGCTCCCGGTGCAGGGCGACGGCCTCGGGCGCGATGATCGCGAGGGCGGGGGCGCCGGGCGCGGGGGCGGGCCCGTCGGGGGCGGCGACCACGGTGGTTCCGGTGGCGTCGAGGCGCAGCCCCCCTGCGGTGGCGGTGCCTGGCCAGGCGTTGCGGCCGAGCATCCTGGCGACCCAGGGCGAGCGGGGGTGGCGGGCGACCTCGGTGGGGGGCGCGTCCTGGAGTACCCGGCCGTGGTCGAGTACGAGGACCCGGTCGGCGAGCGAGACGGCCTCGACGGGGTCGTGGGTGACGATGAGGCAGACGCCGGGGAAGCCCGCGAGATGGGTGCGCAGGGTGTGTCTGACCTGGGCGCGGGTGGTCTGGTCGAGGGCTGCGAGCGGTTCGTCGAGGAGCAGCAGCCTGGGGCGGGCGGCGAGCGCCCTGGCGAGCGCGACGCGCTGCGCCTGCCCGCCGGAGAGCTGTGCGGGCTTGCGGTGGCCGAGGTTGCCGACGCCGAGCCGGTCGAGCCAGCCCTGGGCGGCCCTGCGGGCCTCGGCGCGCGGCACACCGTGCGCGCGCAGCCCGTACGCGGTGTTGCCGAGGGCGGACAGGTGCGGGAACAGGGCGCCGTCCTGGGGCACCCAGGCGACCTCGCGGCGGTGCGGTGGCGCGGTGGTGACGTCGGCGTCGCCGAGGCGGAGTTCGGCGTGGGCGCGGTGGGTGAGGCCGAGCAGGGCGCGCAGCAGGGTGGTCTTGCCCGCGCCGTTGGGCCCGACGACGGCGATGGTGGTGCCCGCGTCCGCAGTGAGGACGAACTCGTCGAAGCCGGTGATCCCGGCGTGCAGCGAGGCGCCGCCCGCCGCGGGGGCGGGCGCGGGCTCCGGCTCAGCGGGGAGGGCGGCGGCGGGCTCGGCGCCGGGGGCTGCCGCCTCGTGGACGCGGCGGCGGCCGCGGGGCTGGCCCGTCCATCTGCCGCGCATCCCGACCAGTACGGCCATCGCGATGACGAGCAGCAGCAGCGAGGCCGAGGTGGCGGCCTCGGGGTCGTCCTGGAGGAGCAGGTAGACCTGGAGCGGCAGGGTCTGGGTGGTGCCGGGGAGGTTGCCCGCGAAGGTGATGGTGGCGCCGAACTCGCCGAGCGCGCGGGCCCAGGTCAGCGCGGCCCCGGCGGCGAGGCCGGGGGCGACCATCGGCACCGTGACGGTGAAGAACACCCGTACCGGCGACGCCCCGAGGGACGCGGCGGTCTCCTCGTGGCGCGGGCCGAGCCCGGCGAGCGCCCCTTCCAGACTGATCACGAGGAACGGCATGGCGACGAAGGCCGCGGCGACGACCGCGCCCGAGGTGTGGAAGGGCAGGGTGACGCCGAACCAGTCCTCAAGGAGCGGCCCGAGCACGCCCCTGCGCCCGAAGCTGAGCAGCAGGGCGACGCCGCCGACGGTGGGCGGCAGCACCATCGGCAGCAGGACGAGGGAGCGCACGACCGGCTTGCCGGGGAATTCGGTCCTGGCGAGTATCCAGGCGAGCGGCACCCCGAGGACCAGGGAGAGCGCGAGCGCCCAGAGGGACACCACGAGGGAGAGCCGCAGCGCCTGGAGGGACTCGTGGCTGGTGAGGTCCTGGCCGAGCCCGTGCCAGGAGGTCCTGGCGAGGATGCCGACGAGCGGCAGCAGCAGGAACGCGACCGCGATCAGCGCGGGCACGGCGAGCGTCAGCGGCGCCCTGGTCCTGGGGCGTCTGCGGCGGGGGGCGGGCCCGGGGGCCGTGCCCCCGGGCCCGCCCTGACCCGCCGCGCCGCCGCCCGCCGCGCTGTCGGTGCCGTCGGCGGTGCGGGACTTCGGTGTCACGGCTGCTGGAACCCGGCGTCCGTCATGATCTTGAGGGCTTCGGCGGAGGCCAGCCACTTCACGAAGGCGGCGGCGGCCTCGGCGTGCGAGGAGTCCTTGAGGGAGGCGGCCGGGTACGCGGCGATGGCGTTCTGCGCGTCGGGGATGTCGATGGCGTCGACCTTGTCGGGGGCGGTGGCGGCGTCGGTCTTGTAGACGATGCCGGCGTCGGCCTCGCCGAGTTCGACCTTGCTGAGGACCTGGCGGACGTTGGTCTCCTGGGAGACCGGCTTGACCTTCAGGTGCTGCTTGTCGAGCACCTGCTTGCTGTAGTTGCCGACGGGCACCTCGGGCGCGGCGAGCACGACCTTCAGCTTGGAGTCGGTGAGGTCCTTGAGGCTGGCGACCTTCTGCGGGTTGCCGTCGCGTACGACGATCACCAGGCGGTTCTTGGCGATGACCGTCGGCTTGTTCACGTCGGAGGCGAGGCCGTCCATGGTCTTGGTGTCGGCGGTGACCAGCGCGTCGGCGGGCGAGCCCTGCTTGACCTGGGCGGCCAGCTCCTGGGACCCGGCGAAGGAGAACCTGACCTTGGTGCCCGGGTTCTCCTTCTCGTACTGCTTGCCCGCGGCGTTGAAGACGTCGGTGAGGGAGGAGGCGGCGAGCACGGTGAGGTCGGCCTTGGGCGGTGCCCCGGCGTCCTTGGTCGAGCCGCCCGAGCTGCTCTTCGCGGAGCCGCCGTCGCTGTCGTCGTCGCCGCAGGCGGCGAGCGGGACCAGCAGGGCGGCCGTGAGCAGCGCGGCGGCGGCGCGGCGCGGGGTGAGGGTGGTCGGCATGGCTCGTGAACTCCTCGGCAGCGGCGGAATCTGACGGTCGTACGGGCGCACGGGCAGCGGCGGCGCGGCCTCGCGGCCCATGCCCCGGGTGGATCAGGTGCGGTCGATGTGCACGTTGGTCGCCTTGACCCTGGCCGTCGCCTCCATGCCGACTTCGAGGCCCAGCTCCTCGACCGCCTCGCGGGTGAGGAGGGAGACGAGACGGTGCGGTCCCGCCTGGATCTCGACCTGGGCGGCGACGTCGCCGAGCCGCACGGCGGTGACGATCCCGGGGAACGCGTTGCGCACGGAGGTGTACGAGGGCTCGTAGTCCTCCGTGGCGGTCTGCTGGCCGAGCCGGACGGAGAACGCGGCCAGGTCGCGGCCGTCGATCATGCGCCGCCCGCCGTCCTCGCGGCGGGTGGCCATGCGGCCCGCGTCAGCCCAGCGCCGTGCGGTGTCGGGACTGACTCCGAGCAGACGCGCGGCCTGGCCAATGGTGTACGACGGCATACGCGACAACATAGGCGGCAAAATCTTGCATCTGCAAGCTTCTTGTAGGAACAACGCAGCAGATGAGACACCGCGGGCCGGTCCTTGGAGGATCATCCAGGGCGGCGGGCCGTACGCGGACCTGCCGCCGGGACGCGGCGGGGCGGCGGGCCGGGACCGCCGGAGGGGGCGCGCCGCGCCACTGCCGGGCGGGGGACGCCCCCGCGAGGGCCGTTCGGCGGTCACTCGATGTACGCGCGTCACCCGGTTTGCCTACACACACGTGTTATGCCGTTACTCACCGTGGGATGTGGCGTTGAACGGGGCGTGCCGACGTGATCACGGTCGCCCGGCTCAGCCCCTGTCAGGTTTCAGTCCTGTCCCGTGTCGACCCTCATCGACCACACCCCCAAGGAGTTAGTGATGTCTCGCATCGCGAAGGCCGCCGTCATCGCGGCCGGTACGGGTGCCATGGTGCTCGGAGGTGCCTCGCTGGCGCTCGCCGACGCCGGTGCCGGAGCCGCCGCCGTCGGTTCCCCGGGCCTCATCTCCGGCAACGCCGTGCAGGTCCCGATCCACGTGCCGGTCAACCTGTGCGGCAACACCGTGGACATCATCGCGCTGCTGAACCCGGCGTTCGGCAACACCTGCGCCAACGTGGACGGGGGCAAGGGCCACGGCCATGGCCACGGTCACGGCCACGGCCACGACGCCAAGCAGGCCCCGCAGGCGCAGGCCGACCGCGGCGCCTCGGCGAAGTCCGCGCCGCAGGCCGCGCAGCAGGCCCCGCAGCAGCAGAGCGGCAGCCCGCTGGGGATGCTCGGCCTCGGCTGAGCCCCGCCCGGCGTCAAAGACCCCGCGGGCGGTGCGGGGACCCTCGGGTCCCGCACCGCCCGCGGGGTCTTTCGTGTGCCGTACGGACCGCGCGCGTTCACCCCGTCCAGAAGTCCCACCAGCGGGTGAGGACGGCCATGCCGATCAAGCCGATGTGGAGCACCGGCGCGGTCCAGGCGAACTCGCTGAACAGGGTGCGCAGCGGCCGGGGCGCGGGCAGGAAGCCGCGGCGGACGCTGTACGCGGTGGTGTACCAGAACAGGGTGGTGGTGGCGACCCAGGCGAGGCAGCACCACAGGCAGAGCGCGTTGATCCGGTACAGGGACTGGAACTGGAGCCAGGTGCAGAAGCCGACGCCGAAGAGGGTGCCAACGTTGAAGGTGAGCCAGTACCAGCGCGGCGGCCTCGCCCCGGCGAGCAGCCCCGCGCCGACGCAGACCACCACCGCGTAGCAGGCGATGCCGAGCATCGGGTTGGGGAAGCCGAACACCGACGCCTGGGCGCTCTTCATGACGCTGCCGCAGGCGACCACCGGGTTGATGCTGCACCCGGGGCTGAAGTCGGGGTCCCGCAGCAGCGCGAACTCGTCGAGGGTGATCACCCAGGAGGGCAGCAGACCGGCCGCCCCGGTGATCACGAGGAGCAGCGCGAGCCCGCGCGGCACGCGCCCCTCCCCGGTGTCCCCGCCCGTGGCGGCGCCGCCCGCGGCTTCGGGGGCGCGGCGGGGGGCGGGGGGCGCGGTGTGCCGTCCGTGGGGTGTGGTCCTGGTGTCCATGACGGCCCCTCAGGAACGCAGGGTGGTGACGGGGACCAGGCAGTGCGCCGAGGCGTTCAGGGTCTCCTCGGAGCCGACGTACGCCTGGAGCGCCTCGGCGGTGACCGGGGTGCCGGGACTGCCCTCGGGCCAGGGCAGCGTGGAGAAGATGAAGCTGGCGTGGCCGCGCTGGCGCACGGCGGTAAGCCACTCGGGGGGCACGGGGCACTGGGCGTTGAGGTGGCGCATGGTCACCACCGCCTGGCCCGCCTCCACCAGCAGGGTGACGGGGAGGCCCGGCTGCTGGGTGCCGTCGACGACGGGGCCGCCGACGGGGAGGCCGACGCTGTGCAGCAGGGCGGCGACGGCGACGGCCGAGCCGTGCGGGCCGCCGTGCCCGTCGCCGAGCGAATAGGCGAGCAGGAACGGCATCTGGCCGCCGTCCGCGGGGTGGTCGCCGCTCCAGGGGATGACGACGAGGGTGCCGAGGTCGGCCGCACGCAGCGGTCCTGCGGGGGGAGTTGAGGTGCCGGGGGAACCTGAGATGGGGGTCATCGCAGCACCGTAGCGACATACCCGTACGTTACGGGACCAACCGTCACCCGTGTGGGGGACCCGAGGTGAGCCGTCACACGAAGGGCCCCGGCGCCCCGAACCGGCGTTCGGCGGGGGCGTGTCCGCGGTGCCGGTGGCGGACAGGCCCCCGTGCGCCGGGCCGCGGGTGGGTCAGCGGCCGAGGGGGAGGCCGCCGAGGAGGGGGGCGAGGGCGCCGCCGCTCTCGTTCAGGGACCTGGTGGCGTGCGACAGCGCGTTGAGCGCGGTGCCCTCCCGCTCGGTGTCGAGGGCGTTGGTGCTGACCGGCTCGGGGTTGCGCAGGCCCTCGCGGAGCAGGGTGTCGACGCCGCCGTTGAGGCTTGAGGGGGTCACGTCGGAGGCGAAGGCGGGGGCCGCGGCGCCGGCCGCCGCCAGTGAGCCCGCGAGGACGGCGGCGACCTTGAGGGACTTCATGGGGGTTCCTTTCGTGGTGCTTCCGGGGCGCTCGGCGGCGTGCCGCCTGCCGTGGACAACGACCGGGAGGCGCCGGGGAAACCCCATGGCCCGGGAAAGCCCACGGGCGCGCGCCGCGCCGCGCGCCCGTGGGGCGTACGGCGCGGCGCGCGGGGGCGGCGGCGGTCAGCCGCGGTGGTCCGGGCGCGCGGAGGTGGGGTCGGGAAGGGTGTGGACGTCGGTGCTGGGCGCCTCGGGCAGGCCCTGGAGGCTGGTGCGGGGCATGCCGTCGGCGGCGAGGGTGGCGGCCATCAGGTCGACCTGGCCCTGGACGAGCTGCGCCACCCGCTCCTTGACGGTCTTCTCGGAGCCGCCGCGGGCGGCCTCGATGAGGCGGTCGGCGCGGCTCTGCAACGTGGTCAGGGCCTCGCCGCGCGGGTCGGGGGCGGCGGCGCGCGGCGACTTGGCCTCGTCGGCGCCGTAGCGGGCGGGCAGGGTGTGGGCGTCCTGGATGCCCGCGGACTTCGGCCCCGACTCGGAGCCGCGCTGGGCGTCGCCGATGGCGTGCCGTACGGCGTCGGAGTGCGTCTGCGCCTCCTGGGTGCCGAGCTGTCCGCCGGCGGCTCCGGTCACCGCCTCGATGAGGTCGGAGATCGCGCCGAGCACGCCCCCGGTGTCGCCGAGGGTCGTGGCCTGGTGGAGCAGGGCCTCGGTTCCTGCGACGGGGGCGGCGGCGTTCGGCCTCGCCGGGCCTGGGGCGCCGTTCTCGGCGGCGGCGAGGGGTGCGGCTCCTCCGAGGAGGAGCGCGGCGCAGGCCGCCGAGATGACGAGGCGCCGTACGGGCAGTTGACGCATGGGGGTGTCCCTTCCGGTGGTGCGTCGGGTCTTTCGCTCACCGTGGGATCGGCGGTCGCGGTGCGCAACCGATCCACTGCGTCAGGTCACGGCCACGGCTCGTGGCGGGGTCTGTTTCACCAGGTGGGCCGGGGTGCCCCGGGGCGGCGCAGCCGCGGCGGGCGGCTCCGCCCATCCGGGGCACGCGGGGGGCCGTTCGGGCAGCGCGGGCCCGGGACGGCGAACGGCGGCCGCCCTCCGTGCCGGGAGGGGGCCGCCGCGCGCGGTACTGAGGGAACGTCAGGCGTTCACGCAGGTGTTGCCGAACGCGGGGTTCAGCAGACCGACGACGTCGACGGTGTTGCCGCAGACGTTCAGCGGGATGTGAACGGGGACCTGGACGATGTTGCCCGACAGGACACCGGGGGAACCGATGGCGGCCCCCTGCGCGCCGGCGTCGGCGGAAGCGACGCCAGCGGCACCGGCCACAGCGGCGGCGGCAACGGTGGACAGAACAAATGCCTTCGCGGTACGCGACATGAAGAAGGACTCCTCGGTCGTTCGATGACTTGCCGGATCACAACACCCGGCTCATGGTTAACGCCGCCGTCGGCCATCGGTTGTGCCCCGTACGGGTGACTTCGTACGAACACGCCCGAACAGCGGGGCGCTTCGGCGGCGCAGCGGTGCGTGTGCGCCCCGGCCGGGAGGTTCGTGCGCCCCCCGGCCGGGGCGGGGTCGGGCGGATGGCGGTCCGCTCCGGCCCCGTGGGCGCGGGTCAGCCGCGGGCGGCGGCCCTGCCCCTGCGGTAGAGCAGCCCGCCGCCGAGCAGCAGGACGCCGCTGAGCGCGGCGGCGACCGCGGTGGCGGGGCTGCCGCCGGTCTCGGCGAGCGCGGCGGGCGCGGGCAGCGTCCTGGCCTGCTGGACGGGCGGCGCGGGGTGGTGCACCGGGGGCGCCGGGGGCTCCTCGCGCGGGGGCGCGGGCGGGGGCGTGTGGTGCTTGGGCGGCTTGTGGTGCTCCGGCGGCTTGGGCGGCGCCGGGTGGGACGGCGGGGGCGCGTCCTCGTTGGCGCAGTTGTTGCCGAACGCCGGGTTCAGCAGACCGACGACGTCGACGGTGTTGCCGCAGGCGTTCACCGGGACGTGGACCGGGGCCTGCACGGCGTTGCCCGACAGCAGGCCGGGTGAGTTGGCCGTGACTGCGCCGGCGCCGGCGTCGGCGAACGCGTGGGCGCCGGGCAGGGACAGGATGCCCGTCGCGGCCGCGGCCGCCGTGAGCATTCCCTTACTGAGGGCCTGTCGCATGTGGTTGTCTTCCTGCTCGCGGTTGGAGTGCCGCCGGGGCCCGCGCCCCGGGACGGCGGTGACACAGCCTGGTTGGCTGGTACGGGTACTGCGGCGGCCGCCGATGGCGGCGGCCCGTGGGGGGCGGGGCCACGTTGCAACGGGTCCCGGGACCGGAGCCCGGCGGACGGGTGCTCTCCCCCGCCGCGGGTTCCGGGAGGGGCCGGGAGGCGGGCGGGCCGTCACACGAGGGGGGAGGGCGGCCCGCGGCTGCGGCCGGTTTCCTGATAACGACCACTATCGAAGGAAGGAAACCCGGAAAGGGTTCCGGCGCCCGACATTCACCCGACCGGCCGACAGTCACCCGATCGACGGGATCGAGGTGAAGATCCCGGGGAGAAACGGCACAGGGCCGGTGCGTCGTGTCGATGTTCCCTGGTCGGGGGCCTCGCGTCCGCCCCGCGAACCGTGGCAGGGGTGCCGCGCGCCAGCGCCGCCGGGGCGGGAAACACCGTACGAGAAGGGTGCGTGTGTTCGGGCCCCTTCGGGGGTCGGCTCCGGTCCGGACATCGGGGCGGCGGAGGGAATGCGCGGGGTTGCAGGGGGTGCATGGGGGTGCACGGCGTTGCATGGGAGCGCGCCGGGTGGTGCGGGGCGCGCCGGGCGCCGGTTCGCGCGCCACACGACAGGACCGCCCGCTCCGCTCCCGCGCCGTGGAGGGCGGCGCGGGAGGGAGGGGCGGTCCTGGGGGTGGTGCCGTACGGAGTGTCACGAGCGGTGCCCGGTCCCACGGGCACGCTCCCCGGTCCCGCCGAGAACGCGGGCGCGACCGGTGCGCACGGCTGCCGGAGGCGGGCCTCCGGGGGTCCGGGTCAGCCGTTCCCGTTGAGGGTGCCGTTGCCGGAGAGCACCGGGATGTTGTCCAGCAGGTGCGACAGCGGCTCGTCGCCCTTGGCCTGCGTGGAGTTCTCGGTGCACTGCTGGTTCTGCGGGTTGGACAGCACGTTGATGTCCTGGACGGTGACCGGCACCAGGCCGACAAGCGAGCCGACGTTGGCCTTCAGCGGCAGGCCGACACAGGGCTTGTTCAGCGAGCCCTGGACGAGGCTGAGCTGCGGGCTCTGGTCGCCGTCGGTGGAGGAGTTGCCGAACGCCGTCTGCGCGCCGTTGCCGTTGACGGAGGTGGTGCCGCCGTCGTCGCCCGCGGCGAACGCCCCGGGGGCGGCCATGGCCGAAGCACCGACGACGGAAGCGGCGACCGCGGCCGCGGCCATTACCTTCTTGAGCATTTTCAGGCTTCCTTTTCTCATTCGGGCAAAACACGCACGGTTTCGCGTCTGCTCAACTCCGCACCCCCGGAATGGTTTCGCCATGTCACCCGGAACCCTTTTCCTCATACGATCCGATGGATTGCGGAAACGTCTGTGCAAAGGCAACAAGGGCGGCCGCGTGTAAGCCGTCGGAGTGAATGGACAGAACTATGCGGGGTGAGCGGAGTTGGGCAGTGCGCTCCGGGACGGGGCTCCTCCAGAAGGGATATTCCGTGATCAAGAAGGCTATGGCCGCCGCGGCCATCACCGCATCCGTCGTCGGCGTCGGCGCCGCGGCCGCTCCGCAGGCTCTGGCCGCGGGCAACGACGGCGGCACCACGTCCGTGAACGGCAACGGCGCCCAGCAGGCGTACGGCAACTCGGCCACGTACGGGAACATGAGCCCGCAGATCGGACTCATCCAGGGCTCCCTGAACAAGCCCTGCATCGGCCTGCCCGCCAAGGCGGACGTCGGCTCGCTGGTCGGCCTCGTGCCGGTCACGGTCCAGGACCTCAACGTGCTGTCCTCGCCGCAGAACCAGCAGTGCACCGAGAACTCGACGCAGGCCAAGGGCGACGAGGCGCTGTCGCACATCCTCGACAACATCCCGATCCTGTCCGCCAACGGCGCGGGCAACGGCAACGGCTGAGGCCCGCCGCCCCCCGGGGAGGGCCTGCCGCCCGTGCGGCGGGCCCTCCCGCCTTCCCGGCCCGTGGCACGCGCCGCGCGCGGCTCAGCCCCGGGGTCCCCTGGGCCAGAAGTCGCGCGAGACGAGGTCCTGCCACTCGGGGTCGGGGCGGCCCGGGAGCGTCCTGCCCTGCTTCCGCCAGGAGTCGAGAAGCTCGGTGAAGAGGGGCTCGGTGTCGCGGTTCTCGCGCGTCCTCCTGCTCACCGGGATGAAGCCCTGCCGCTGCCAGCCGCTCTCGTTCTGTGCCATCGCCCCTCATCGTCCGCTCGGCCCGGGAGCCGGGCGCCCGCGCGGGCGGGGCTTCCGGCGCACCGCACCATCCGTTCCTCCGCCGGGACGCGGTGAAACTCCGCACCCGGGGTGCGGACGAGTTCTCCCCGGCGGGATTACCCCGAACGGGTCATGGCCCGCAACCGAGTGGCCCCCGGGCAGTTGATCAGCATGCAGCCTCCGGCCCCGGAGTCCGCTTTTCGAAAGGAACCATCATGAAGAAGCTGTGGGCGGCCGCGACTGTGGCCGTTTCCGTCGCCGGTGCCGTGGCGACCATCGCCCCCCAGGCCATGGCGGCGGGCAACGACGACGGCACCACCACGGTCAACGGCAACGGCGCCCAGACCGCGTACGGCAACTCGTCGGCGAAGGGCGACCAGAGCCCGCAGTTGACGCTGGTCCAGGGCACCCTGAACGACCTGTGCCTCGGCGTGCCGGTGAAGGCGAACGTCGGCTCGCTTGTCGGCCTCGTGCCGGTCACCGTGCAGGACGTCGACGTCCTGTCCAACCCGCAGAACCAGCAGTGCGCCGACAACTCGACCCAGGCCAAGGGCGACGAGCCGCTGTCGCACCTGCTGGACGAGATCCCGGTGCTGTCCGGCAACGGCGCGGGCAACGGCAACGGCTGACGCCACGCACCACGCCCCCTGCGCGGGGCACGCCTCCCGGAGGGGGCCGGCCGCACGGCGGGCCGGCCCCCTCCTGCGTGGTCACGGCCCGCCGGGAACTCACGGGCGCGGGGGAGAGTTGTCGGCGTGAGGGGCCCGCCGGGTCCCCGCGACCGTAAGACACCGTTCCGACTCAACCGGAGTTCTGAAATGGCCCTGTGGGACCGCGTCAAGGAATCCGCCTCGACGATGCAGACACAGCTCGTGTCGAAGAAGAACGACCTGAAGAGCGGCGCCTTCCGTGACGCGAGCATGGCGATGTGCGCACTCGTCGCCGCCGCCGACGGCACCGTCGACCCCTCCGAGCGCCAGCGCGTCGCCCAGCTCATCTCCACCAACGAGGTGCTCCAGAACTTCCCGGCCGACGACCTCCGCCGCCGCTTCGAGGCCAATCTGGACAAGCTCGCCGCCGACTTCGACTTCGGCAAGGTCGGCGTCCTCCAGGAGATCGCCAAGGCCAAGAAGAAGCCCGCGGAGGCGCGTGCCGTGATCCAGATCGGCATCGTCATCGGCGGCGCCGACGGCGACTTCGACAAGACCGAGCAGGCCGTCGTCCGCGAGGCGTGCTTCACGCTCGACCTGCCCCCGCACGAGTTCGACCTGTAGGCCGCGCGTCCGGCGCCGAGCCGCCGCCCTGCCCCGCGGGGCCTGCCACACCCGCCCCGGGGGGCACGGCCGGCCCCGGGTCACAATGGGCGGATGAGCGAGATGCCGGACTGGGAGAAGCGGTTCAGGGCGCCCCGGGTGTCCCTGCCGGAATGGGCAGCGGACGCGCCGGGGCGCTCCCTGTTCGTGTCGAACGCCTCGGGGACGTTCGAGCTGTACGCGTGGGACCGGGAGACCGGCGAGCGGCGCCAGGTCACCCGGCGGGCCAACGGCACCACGGACGGCACGCTCTCGCCCGACGGCGAGTGGATCTGGTGGTTCGACGACAAGGACGGCGACGAGTTCGGCGTGTGGCGCCGCCGCCGCTTCACCGAGCCGGGGCCCGCGGCGGACGGCGCGTCCGCGGACGAGCCCGCCGCGCCGGGACTCGCGCCGTCGTACCCGGCCGGGCTCGCGCTCGCCAGGGACGGCCGTACCGCCGTCGTCGGCCGCTCCACCGACGAGGACGGCTCCACCCTGCACCTGGTGCGGGAGGGGGCGGCCCCGGTGGAGGTCTACCGGCACCGGGAGTCGGCGGACGTCGCGGACATCTCCCACGACGGCACGCTGATCGCCGTGGAGCACACCGAGCACGGCGACGCGATGCACGCCGCGCTGCGGATCATCGCCCCCGACGGGAGCACCGTCGCGGAACTCGACGACACCAAGGGCGGCGGCGTCGACCTCGGCCTCTGCGCGCTGGGTTTCGCGCCGGCCGCCGGGGACACCAGGCTGCTCGTCGGGCACCAGCGCCGCGGCCGCTGGGAGCCGATGCTGTGGGACGTGCGCTCGGGCGAGGAGAGCGACCTCGCGCTCGACCTGCCGGGTGATGTGTCGGCCGAGTGGTGCCCCGACGCGTCCGGGCTGCTCGTCGTGCACGGCTACGAGGCCCGCAGCGAGCTGTGGCGCTACGACATCGCGGAGCGCGCGCTCACCAGGATCGACACCCCGCGCGGCACGGTGTCGGCGGCGACCGCGCGGCCCGACGGCAGCGTCGAGTACCTGTGGTCGTCGGCCGCCGAGCCGCCGGTGGTGCGCTCCACCGCGGGCGGTGTGGTGCTCGAACCGCCGGGCCAGAAGGCGCCCGCCTCGGTGCCGGTCACCGACGCATGGGTGGAGGGCCCGGCGGGCAGGGTGCACGCGCTGGTGCAGCGCCCCGCGGGCACGACGGGGCCGCTGCCGACGGTGTTCGAGCTGCACGGCGGCCCGACCTGGCACGACAGCGACGCGTTCGCCGCGGGCCCGGCGGCCTGGGTGGACCACGGCTTCGCGGTGGTACGGGTCAACTACCGCGGCTCGACCGGGTACGGCAGGGAGTGGACGGACGCGCTCAAGCACCGGGTCGGCCTGATCGAGCTGGAGGACGTCGCCGCGGTGCGGGACTGGGCGGTGGCCTCGGGCCTCGCGGACCCGGAGCGCCTGGTGCTGACCGGGGGCTCCTGGGGCGGCTACCTCACCCTGCTCGGCCTCGGCACCCAGCCGGGGGCGTGGACGGTCGGGGTGGCCGCGGTGCCGGTCGCGGACTACGTGACCGCCTACCACGACGAGATGGAGGCGCTGAAGGCGATGGACCGCTCGCTGCTCGGCGGCGCCCCCGACGAGGTGCCCGAGCGCTACGAGGCGTCGTCCCCGCTGACGTACGTGGACGCGGTACGGGCCCCGGTGTACATCTCCGCCGGTACGAACGACCCGCGCTGCCCCATCCGCCAGGTGGAGAACTACGTGGCCGGGCTCGCGGCGCGCGGCGCCGAGCACGAGGTGTACCGGTACGACGCGGGCCACGGCTCGCTGGTGATCGAGGAGCGGCTGCGGCAGGTGCGCGCGGAGCTGGACTTCGCGCTCGCGCACACCCGCGTGTAGCCGCCACGGCGGGGCCGCGGCCGGGCCCCCAGGGGCGCCGCCGTACCGTGGGAGGCGTGTACCGGTTCCTGCTGACCCCCCGCTGGTGGGGCATCAACGTGTTCGCCCTCGTGGCGATTCCCGTCTGTGTGTTCATGGGGTCGTGGCAGCTCGGCCGGTTCGAGGACCGGGTCCACGACCACCATGAGGCGTCGAGCGCCGCCGCCTCCGCCCGCCGGGCGCCCGCGCGGCCGCTGGCCCGGCTGCTGCCGGTGAGCGAGGACACCTCGGGCGAGAGGGCCAGGGCCGGCGGGCGCTACGCGGACCAGTTCCTGGTGCCGGGGCGCGCTCTCGACGGCAGGGACGGCTCGTATGTGCTGGCGCTGCTGCGCACCGACGGCGGCAGGGCGCTGCCCGTGGTGCGCGGCTGGCTGCCCGGCCGCCCCGACCGCGCGCCCGCGGCGCCTTCGGGCGAGGTGAGCGTCACGGGCCTGGTGCAGGCGTCCGAGACGACGGGCACCGACGGGGTCACCGCGCAGAGCGGGCTGCCGCGCGGCCAGGTCGGCATGATCAGCGCCGCCTCGCTGGTGAACCTCGTCCCGTACGGCGTCTACGACGCGTGGCTCACCCTCGACCGCGCCGACCCCGGCATGACGACGGTGCCGCCGAAGGCGCCCGAGGGCGGCGGCCTCGATCTGAAGGCGTTCCAGAACCTGGGCTACACCGGGGAGTGGTTCGTCTTCGCGGGCTTCGTGGTCTTCATGTGGTTCCGGCTGCTGCGCCGGGAGACGGAGGCGGCACGGGACGCGCGGCTCGGCCTGGCGCCTGCGCCCCCGGTGGACGCCGCGGAGACGGCTGCCGGTGCGGCGGCGGGCACCGGTGGAGGGGCGGCCCGCCGGTAGCTTTGGCTGTCGGCTCGGGCGACCGGGCGCCCCGCCGCTCGGTGGGCGCCCGGTGCGCGGTGCCGGTCGTCAGGACGCGGGCAGGACGCCCGTGTGGTACAGGGTGCCCGCGCAGGCGTTCGCGATGGTGGCGCCGGTCGAGGGGCCGCCGGGCTGCGCGGTGTGGGACACCCTGATGCTGCTGTCCGCGGTGCCCCCTTCCTCCGCGTACGTCTGGGAGCTGAGGCCGTCGCCTGCGGTCGGGTCGTCGCCGCCGTCGGTGCCGCCGGACGGCGAGGGGTCGGGCGAGGAGCCGCCGTCGCCGCCGCCGCTGTCGTCGCCGCCGCCGGGCGAGCAGTTGCCCGAGGGCACCCACGCGAACTCGACCCGGTAGCCGGAGCCCGGCTGGAGCACCACGTGGGACGGCTCCAGGGCGGGAGAGGGCAGTTGGGTGGCCGCGTCGCCCGGGGTGTGCACCAGCACGCCGACCCGGGAGCGGCTCGCGGCACCCTGCGGGAAGGTGGCGACGACGCCCTCGCCGTCTATGGTGCAGGCGCTCGCCGAGACGTTGCTGACGGTGAAGGAGCCGTACACCTTGCCCGCGCCGTCCGGCGGGTTGACGGAGGTGGAGGCGCCGCCGAGCTGGTCGGCCGAGCAGGCGGGCGCGGCGGAGTCGAGCGAGTCGGAGGGGTCGGGCCCGCCGTTCGCGCCGCCGCTGCCGCCGCCGTTGGCCTTGCCGTGGTCGTTCTTGCCGTGGTCGTCGTGGTCGCCGCCCTTGCCGGAGGGCGGGGGCGCGCGGTGCCCGCCGTCGGGGTCCTGGCTGCGGTCCTTGTCGCCGTGGGTCGCCTCGCCGTGCCCGGCGACGGCGGGGTGGTCGTCGTCGGAGCCGCCCGCGCCCGAGACATGGACGAGCGCGGGGACGGCGACGGCGACGAGGAAGACGGTGGCGGCGGCGCCGATGAGGGCGTTCCGCCTGCGCGCGCGACGGGCCGGGATGGCGCGGCGCAGCCGCTCAAGGCCGCCGTCGTCGGGCTCGATCTCACTGACGGCCTCGTGCAGGAGGCGCCGCAGCGCGGCCTCGTCGGGGGCGAGTTCCCCACTCCCGTCGACATCGTGCGACGCGCCGGTCCCCCGCAGGGCCGCGGGGGGCTCCTCCCGCGCGGGGGTGTTCAGCCAGGGCAGGGGGGGGAGGTCGGGGTCGGGTGCGTCGGACGCGTCGGTGGCGTCGGACGCGTCAGCGGTGTCGGACGCGTCAGCGGTGTCGGACGCGTCAGCGGTGTCGGACGCGTCAGCCTCGGCCGCGCCGTCGCTCTCCGCGTCAGCCCCGGCTTCCGCGTCGGCGTCAACCTCGGCCTCAGCCCCGGTATCGGCTTCCGCCCTGTCCCCGTCCGCGGCCCGTCCCCCCGCGGCGTCCGCAGCGGGGCCCGCGGCGGTGTCTCCGGCGGCCTCACGGGGTCCGGCTTCGTCCCCGGGTCCCCGGGTGGTGCCGCCGTCGGGCGGTGGCGTGGAGTGCGTGGGGCCCTCGGCCTCGGGGGCTTCGTCCCCCGTGGAGTCCCACTCGTGCCTGGTCATGCGGGCGCCTCCATGGCGATCCGCAGGGCCGCGATGCCTCGGGAGCCGTACGCCTTCACGGAGCCGAGCGATATGCCCAGGGCCTCGGCGACCTGTGCCTCGGTCATGTCGACAAAGTAGCGCAGGACCAGCACCTCGCGCTGACGCCGCTGGAGGCCGCGCATGGCCTTGATCAGCGCGTCGCGCTCCAACTGGTCGTACGCGCCCTCCTCGGCGCTCGCCATGTCGGGCATCGGCTTGGAGAGCAGCTTGACGCCGAGGATGCGGCGGCGCAGTGCGGAACGGGAGAGATTGACTACGGTCTGGCGGAGGTAGGCGAGGGTCTTCTCGGGGTCGCGCACCCGCTTGCGGGCGGAGTGCACCCGTATGAAGGCTTCCTGGACGACGTCCTCGCAGGAGGCGGTGTCGTCGAGCAGGAGGGCGGCGAGGCCGAGGAGCGAGCGGTAGTGGGCGCGGTAGGTCTCGGTGAGGTGATCGACTGTGGTGCCTGCGGCCATCGTCTCGTCAGAGCCCTCGCGCTGCTTGGGCATACGGGACGGCCGCGCCGCGGGCATGGGAGCGATCACCGGCATACCGCCGGGAAAGCGCGTTCGGCCTGGACGCAGGGACGAAGCGCTTGCCGCTGCCGTGAAATCGAGTACCTCTGCCACGCCTGTTGGACACTCTTCCCCCCGTCAGGGTTGTACGGGCCCGCAAGAAACCGCCCATCGATCGGTCGATCCGGCATCCCGGCGGCGCCGGGGGCCTCGGGTGCCTCTGCCGACGGTGGGCTGTACGCCAACATGCCTACCAGATCTCCCCTTATGCCCCGATTGCCCCCGGGTGGGCCGCCAGTGCCGGACGACGGTGCAGACGCCCGGCGGCGCCCGGGTGGTTCCCGCTCCGTGACACGTCCACAGGACACCCACAGGACGGGGACGTGGCGATCCTACGGTTCCGGCCGCGGCGCGGTCGCAGGGGACCCGATTCCGTTTGTGACCGTCCCGTGGCGTCCGGTGCCCGTTCGGGCAGCGCTCCGGGGATCAATCGGGCGGCGACGGCGGCCCGTTCGGACATCGGCCCGTTCCCGCGCGTACGCGCTCGACGGCCCCGAGGACGGGCTACGGGCGCTCGCCGACGACGAGTTCCGCGATCTGCGCGGTGTTGAGTGCGGCGCCCTTGCGGAGGTTGTCGCCGCAGACGAAGAGTTCGAGCGCGGCGGGGTCGTCGAGGCCGCGGCGTACCCTGCCGACCCAGGAGGGGTCGGTGCCGACCGCGTCGGCGGGGGTGGGGAACTCGCCGGCGCCCGGGTCGTCGAAGAGGACCACGCCCGGCGCGGTGTCCAGGATCTCCCGGGCGCGTGCCACGGTGATCTCCTCCTCGAAGACCGCGTGCACGGTCACGGCGTGGGTGGTGACCACGGGCACCCGCACACAGGTGGCGCCGACCCGCAGCCTCGGCAGGCCCAGAATCCTGCGGGACTCGTCCCTGATCCGGATCTCCTCCGAGGACCAGCCGTCGTCGCCCGGGGTGCCCGCCCAGGGCACGACGTTCAGCGCGACCGGCTCGGGGAAGGGCCCGGTGCTCTCCCCCACCGCGCGCCGTACGTCGCCCGGGTGGGTGCCGAGTTCGGTCCCGGCGACCAGGGACATCTGGCGGCGCAGCGTGTCCACGCCCGCGCGGCCCGCCGAGCTGACGGCCTGGTAGGTGGAGACGACCAGCTCCCGGAGGCCGAACTCGGCGTGCAGGGGCCCCACGGCCACGATCATGGCGAGGGTCGCGCACCCGGGGCTCGCGAGGATGCCGCGCGGCCTGACCCGTACCGCGTGCGGATTGACCTCGGGGACCACGAGGGGCACCTCGGGGTCCGCGTGGAAGGCGCCGCTCGCGTCGACGACGACCGCGCCCGCGGCGGCGGCGCGCGGCGCCCACTCGGCGGCGACGCCCTCGGGAACCGCGAGGAGGGCGACGTCGACGCCGCGCAGCGCGTCCTCGGTGAGCGGCAGCACCTCGGTGGGCTCGCCGCGCACGGCGAGCCTCCGCCCGGCCGAGCGGGCGGAGGCGAGCAGCCTGATCTCGCCCCAGATGTCCGCGCGCTGCGACAGGATCTGGAGCATCACCTCGCCGACGGCCCCGGTCGCTCCCACGACCGCGAGCGTCGGCTTCCGGGTCATCGCCCGGTGCCCCCGTAGACCACGGCCTCGTCCGAGTCGGAGTCGAGCCCGAAGGCGGTGTGCACGGCGCGCACGGCCTCGCCGACGTCGTCGGCGCGGGTGACCACGGAGATACGGATCTCGGAGGTGGAGATCAGCTCGATGTTCACCCCCGAGTTGCTCAGCGCCTCGAAGAAGGTGGCGGTGACACCGGGGTTGGTCTTCATCCCGGCGCCGACGAGGGAGATCTTGGCGATCTGGTCGTCGTAGCGCAGGGAGGTGTAGCCCACGGCGTCCTTGGCGCGCTCCAGGGCGTCGATCGCCTTGCGGCCCTCGTCCTTCGGCAGGGTGAAGGAGATGTCGGTGAGCCCGGTGGACGCCGCCGACACGTTCTGCACGACCATGTCGATGTTGACCAGGGCGTCCGCGATGGTGCGGAAGATCGACGCGGCCACTCCGGGCTTGTCAGGTACGCCGACGACCGTGACCTTGGCCTCGGAGGTGTCATGGGCGACACCCGAGATGATGGCCTGCTCCACCTGCTTTTCCCCTTGCGCTTCTCGTGGACTGTTGCTGACCCAGGTGCCCTTCAGGCCCGAGAAGGACGAGCGGACGTGGATCGGGATGTTGTAACGGCGGGCGTACTCGACGCAGCGGTGCAGCAGCACCTTGGAGCCCGAGCTTGCCAGCTCCAGCATGTCCTCGAAGGAGATCGCGTCGATCTTGCGTGCCTTCTTCACCACGCGGGGGTCGGCGGTGAAGACGCCGTCCACGTCGGTGTAGATCTCGCAGACGTCGGCGTCGAGGGCGGCGGCGAGGGCCACCGCCGTGGTGTCGGAGCCGCCGCGCCCCAGGGTGGTGATGTCCTTCTTGTCCTGTGAGACGCCCTGGAAGCCGGCGACGATGGCGATGTTGCCCTCGTCGACCGAGGTGCGGATGCGGCCCGGGGTGACGTCGATGATCCGGGCCTTGTTGTGGACCGAGTCGGTGATGACGCCCGCCTGGCTGCCGGTGAACGACTGGGCCTCATGGCCGAGGTTCTTGATCGCCATCGCGAGCAGCGCCATGGAGATGCGTTCGCCCGCGGTCAGCAGCATGTCGAACTCGCGGCCTGAGGGCATCGGGGACACCTCCCCGGCGAGATCGATCAGCTCGTCCGTGGTGTCGCCCATCGCGGAGACCACGACAACCACCTGGTTGCCGTTCTTCTTGGCCTCGACGATCCGCTTGGCGACGCGCTTGATGCCTTCCGCATCGGCTACGGAGGAGCCTCCGTACTTCTGCACGACAAGGCCCACCTGCGCTCCTCGCTCCATCCGTGTTCATCCGCGCGCGGGGGCGCGGCCAGGGTCATTTTACCGAGCGGCCGGGACGGGGCCCTGGCCACCCGTATCGCGAGACGTAGGGCTCACGATGCGACTGCCGGGGTCAGGGCGGCCTCCGTTCGGACCGTATGCCCCCCGACCCCTCACCGCACCTGCCCCGCACCCCGCCGCCACACTCCGCCCCCCGCGAAAAGTGGCCCGCCTCACAGCATTCCCCCGCCCCCGCCCGCGATACGGGCCCACGGAAGCCTCCGTGACAGCGGGGTCTCCTCCGTGACACCGGGGGCGGCTCCGGGCGTGCGGGGGCCAGGGCGCGCGAGGCGCGCGGGGGCGGGGGCATGTGTGGCGCGGGCTCGGCGGCCGCCCCGGCCGCCCCCGGTGCGCCGCGGGGTGCGGTCAGCGGGTGTCGCGCAGTCCCAGTGGGTGGGCGATCTCCTCCGCCATGACCTGTCCTGCCTCCTCCTCCAGGGCGTCCTCGGCGATGTCCTGGTCGGTGTCGAGGCCGTCGAGTTCCGCGAGGGGCTGGTTCAGCCTGACGTGCGCCACCAGGGACTGGAGGGCCCGCAGGCAGGCGGAGGCGGTCGAGCCCCAGTTGGAGAAGTAGGAGAACTGCCACCACCACAGGGCCTCGGCGATGCGGCCCTCGCGGTAGTGCGCCATGCCGTGCCTGAGGTCGGTGACGACGTCGGCGAGGTCGTCGGAGATCCGGCAGGCGACGGGCGCCTTGCGCGGCTCGTACGGGTCGAACACCTCGGAGTAGACGTCCACCGGGTCGAGCAGCCCGGCGAGCCGTTCGCGCAACTCGTCGACGTCACCCTCGGGCCCGAGGTCGGGCTCGTAGCGCTCGTCGGGCAGCACGTCCTCGTGGGCGCCGAGCCGGCCGCCCGCGAGCAGCAGTTGCGACACTTCGAGCAGCAGGTAGGGGATCGCCGAGTCGGGCTCGTCGCCCCTGGCGACCTCGGTGACCGCGACGATGAAGCTCTCCACCTGGTCCCGGATCTGGACGGCGAAGTCCGACGGATCGCCGTCCGCGGCCCCGGGGGCGAGGCCCGCCGCCGGCTCAGTGGTCCGTGTGGTCTCAGACATCTAGGAGTCGTCTCCCCTCGAAAGCGCGGCCCAGGGTGACCTCGTCCGCGTACTCCAGATCTCCTCCCACCGGGAGGCCGCTGGCCAGGCGGGTGACCTTCAGGCCCATGGGCTTGATCATGCGTGCGAGGTACGTGGCCGTGGCCTCGCCCTCCAGATTGGGGTCGGTGGCCAGGATCAGCTCGGTGACGGCGCCGTCGGCGAGCCGGGCGAGCAGCTCCCTGATCCGCAGGTCGTCGGGGCCGACGCCCTCGATGGGGCTGATCGCGCCGCCGAGCACGTGGTAGCGGCCGCGGAACTCGCGGGTCCGCTCGATCGCGACCACGTCCTTGGGCTCCTCCACGACGCAGATGACCCCGCCGTCCCTGCGGGCGTCGCGGCAGATGCCGCAGCGCTCCTCCTGGGCGACGTTGCCGCAGACGGCGCAGAAGCGGACCTTGTCCTTCACCTCAAGCAGCGCGTGCGCGAGCCGGCGGACGTCGGTGGGCTCCGTCTGGAGGATGTGGAAGGCGATCCGCTGCGCGCTCTTGGGACCGACGCCGGGCAGCCTGCCCAGCTCGTCGATGAGGTCCTGGACCACGCCTTCGTACAACGGAGTGCCTTTCTCGCGTCTCGCTCGGTCGTGGGACGCCGCGCGTGCGCGGGTCCGCGGGGCGCCGCGCGGGCGCCCGCGCTCAGGTCAGAACGGCAGGCCCGGGATGCCGCCGCCGCCGAGGCCCTGGGCGAGCGGGCCGAGCTTCTGCTGCTGCAACTCGCGCGCGTTCTCGTTGGCCGCCTGGACCGCGGCGACCACCAGGTCGGCCAGCGTCTCGGTGTCCTCGGGGTCGACCGCCTTGGGGTCGATGACCAGGCCGCGCAGCTCGCCCGAGCCGGTCACCGTGGCCCGCACGAGACCGCCGCCCGCCTGGCCCTCGACCTCGGCGTCGGCCAGCTCCTCCTGGGCGCGGGCCAGGTTCTCCTGCATCTGCTGGGCCTGTTGCAGCAACTGCTGCATGTTGGGCTGGCCACCACCGGGAATCACGATCAGCTCCTGGCTTCCTGTCCGTACTGCACTCTGCACTCTGTCCGTACTGCACTGCGCCGGTCACCGCACTGCGCCGGCTGCGCCGCGCAGGACCGGCGGGAATCTCCCGTCTGGCACGAGCCTACGTGCTCACGGGCGCGACCGCTCCAGCACTCTTTCGGGTGAGTCGAATCCGGTCGTACGGGAACTCGTGCGGCCCTGCCGTCGTGAGGCCGTGGAAGGGCGGTGGTCCTGATGCCGGAGCTGCCGGACGTGGAGGCGTACCTGAGGGTCTTCGACGGCTGCGCGGGCGGGCGCCAGGTGCGGCGGGTCGAGGTGCGCGACAGCGGGGTGCTGCGCGGGATGACGGCCGCGGGGCTGCGGCGCGAGCTGACGGGGCGGCGCTTCGGGCGCCCCGAGCGGCGCGGGAAGTGGCTGCTCGCGCCGACCGGGGGCCCGACGCTGCTGCTGCACTTCGGGATGACGGGGGAGCTGGTGTGCGCGGAAGGGGGCCGGGAGCGGCATCCGCACGACCGGGTGGTGTTCGTCCTCGGCGGCGGCCGTGAGCTGCGCTTCCGCGACCAGCGGAAGCTGAAGGGCCTGTGGCTGGCGCACGGCCTTGAGGACGAGCGGCGGGTGATCGGCGACCAGGGCCCGGACGCGGGCGCGCTCTCCCGGGCGGGCCTCGACGCGGCGCTCGCGGGACACAGGGGACGCCTCAAGCCGACGCTGACCGACCAGTCGGTGCTCGCGGGCCTCGGCAACCTGCTGGCGGACGAGATCCTGTGGCGGGCGAGGCTGCACCCGCGCACCCCGGTGCCGGCCCTCTCGGACGCCCAGCGCGGGCGGCTCCACCGTGACATGCGGGCCACCCTGCGTGCCTCCGTGGCCTCGGGGCGGGTGCCGCCGGGCCGCGACTGGCTGACCGGGCACCGCGACGCCCCGGCCGGGGACTGCCCGCGCTGCGGGACCCGGCTCGCCCGGGGGCGGGTCGGTGGGCGTGGCACGGTGTGGTGCCCGCACTGCCAGCGCGAGCAGGAGACGCCCCGGGGGTGACGGCGGCCGGTGCCCGCGCCGCCGTCACCCCCGGGGCCGTGTTCAGTGCCCCCCGTGGTGGCCGGGCACGCGGGGCCCCGCGGCGAGCGGGACGCCGGTGCGGTGGGACTGGGCGACGGAGGCGGGCGAGTCGGCGCTCTGCGCGGCCTCAAGCGGGATCACCGGGTCGCCCGCGGGCGGCTGCTCGGGCGGCGTGTAGCCGTCGAGCGCGGTCTTCCCCCAGACGTACGGGTCGCCCTGCGCGCTGCCGTACGGCGACCACGCGAGCCTGGTCTGCCCCGTCTTGTCCTGGGTGTCGGAGTCGTACACCATGATGTTCGCGGTCATCGCGGCCGGGTCGACGGCCCCGGGCAGCGAGCCGAGCGGGATCTTCACCTCGACCGTGTAGCCGGTGTACGGCTCGCTGACCTTGGCGGCGACCTCCATCCCGGGGGCGGTGTCGGCCGCGGTGCCCTGGTGGAAGTCCGCGTCGCGCTCGGCGCAGGGGCCGCCGTCCGCGGTGAAGGGCAGGATGCCGGTCTTGAACACCGTGGAGGTGTCGTCGGAGTCGCCGCGCGGGTCGAGCCCGATCTCCACGGAGTCGGTGCGCCAGTGCCGCTTGCAGTCCTCGGTGTCGAGCGCGGTGCCCTTGGTGTCGTCGGCGACCGTCACCAGCGCGTAGAGGTCGTCGCCGTAGCGGGTGAGTTTGGCGGTGGCGGCGCAGTCGGCGGCCGAGTCGCAGGGGTCGTCCTGCCAGTGCTGGAGCGTCAGCTCCTCGCCGGTGTACTCGCCGGGCGACGCGGCCGCGTCCACGGTGGGCCGCTCGGCGGCCTCGGGGACGGTGGTGGCGGGGGCGTCCGGGTAGTCGGGCTGGGCGTTGTTCGCGAGCCAGGGCATGCCGACCTTGCGCGACCAGTCCCTGAAGTCCTCGAACAGCGGCTTGAGGCCGCTCTGCGCGGTGACGGGCTCGCGCACGGGCTTGCCATGCCTGGCGAGGACGGAGAACCAGTCGCAGCCGAGCTTGTCCCTCGGGGTGTCGACCTTCGCGGGCATCGACTCATAGCCCTGGGTGACGTACTTGCGGGCGGCGTCGCGCTCCAACTGGGCCCAGGTGTCGCCCTGCTGCCTGGACCTGGTGCCCTCCCAGACGCCCTTGAGCGGCAGCCCGGTGTCGGGGTCTGTGAGCTTCGCGGAGGCGCACTGCCTGCCGACGGGCAGGTCGGTGGAGCCGTGCTGGGCCAGCAGCTCCGAGGGCCGCCAGGGGCGGTACCGCTCCTTGGTGAGCTGCTCGGGGAACGCGTGCGGATCACCGGCGAGTTCGAACGCCTCGGTGGCGAGCCTGGCGGCCATCTGGTGGCCGCCGTGCTGGTTGAAGGGCCGGGGGTCCATGGTCACCACGGTCTTCGGCGTGGTGGCGCGGATCAGCCTGACGATCTTCTCCAGGGTGTCGGGCTGCTGCGGGGCGCCGTCCCAGACCTTCGTGGTCAGCGGCGCGGAGAGGGTGTACCAGAAGTCCGGCTTGTCGAGGTAGTAGACGTTGTCTATGCCCGCGTAACCGACGGCGGTGCGCTCCTCGGTCTCCCTGATCAGGCCGAGCGGCGCGCCCTCCTCGGGCCCGGCGGCGTTGCCGCCGCCCTCGCCCCTGGTGATGGTGACGACGCCGGTACTGACGCCGTCGTCCTCCTGCCACTGCCCGAAGGCGGCGAGGTCGCCGTGCTCGTCGTCGGGGTGGGCGCCGATGAACAGGACGTCCGTATGGGCGGGGTCGTCGTGCCCGCCGTGGTGCGCGGCCGCGGCGCCGGCCGGCTGTGCGGGCAGGAGCGCCGCTGCGGCGAGCGCGAGCGCGGGCAGTCCCGCGGCGAGCAGCCGCCGCGCGGCGCGGCGCCCGGGCGGGCGTCTGCGGGCACGCGCGGGGCGGTCGGGGCCGTCGGGCTCTGCCGGGTCGGGTCCTGGCCTGACGTCTGGCACGGGTGTGACCTTTCCGTCGGTTGCCGGCGGAGGCACTGACCACACCCCCGCCCTCGGTCCCGGCCAATTGTGGAACCGGTGGTGCGGGAGTGACCAGAGTCCGTACGGAGCCCGTTCGGGCCCGCACGGGCGCCCCCACGCCGCCCGCCGCCCCGCGAAGACCAACAGAACAGGGCCTGGTCCCGACGACACGCCCTAGCTGAAGAGGATCATGGAGCCCTGGGCCAGGCTGCGGGTGGCCGCCGCGTGCAGGCCGAGCCAGACGTGCCGCTCCCTGGCGAACGGGCCCTGTCCTGTGGGCAGCGCGGGCGAGCGCTCCTCAAGCTCCGTGGGGGCGGTGGGCGGCGCGGGCGGTGGCGGCGGGTTGGCCGGGTCGATGCCGATCGAGGGGCCCACGTGCTCCAGCTCGCGCAGCAGCCCGTGCGCGGAGCCCAGCGGGCCGCCGCCCTCAAGGAGTTCGTCGTTGGACAGCGGCGCCGTGAAGTCGACGGGGACGTAGGCGCCCGCGTGGTCGTAGTGCCAGACCAGGTGGGACTGCTGCGCCGTCGTCTCGAACATCTCCAGCAGTTGCTCGTAGTCGCCGCCGAGTTCGTCGACCGGGGTCACCTCAAGGCCGCACATCCGCAGCAGGTAGGCGCGGCGCAGGAAGTGCAGCGCGTCGTAGTCGAAGCCCGCGACCGGCGCCACGTCCCCCGAGAGGCCCGGCATGTACGAGTAGACGGGCACCGGGGGAAGTCCCGCCTCGCCCAGCGTCCTGTCGTAGAGGGCGAGTTCGTCGGCGAACGGGTTGTCGGGGCTGTGGCAGAGCACATCGACGAGCGGGACGAGCCACAGGTCACAGGCCAAGAAGCACTCCTCGTACGGTTCGTCCGCGCACGCGTGGCCGCGGACCCTGCGGCCCGCCCCTGGGACCCCCCGGCGCGCCCCTTGCAGGGTAATAGTCCAGGGGTGCGACGGCGCTGTCCACCGGGGAGCGGCCCGCGCTTTCCACCGCGCGCGTGCGGGTACCGGGAGCCGCCGGGTGTCAGTCCCCGCGGGCGGCGCCTTCGCCGGGGGCGCACTCGCCGCCGGGGGGCGGCCCCAGCAGGGTGAGGGCGTGCGCGTTGTACCCGGAGAAGACCCCGTGCGCCCGCACCGGGTCGCCGTCGAGGAGCGCGTCGACGAGGCCGGTGTGGCCGCCCCACAGCCGCCCCCGCAGGTCCTCGGCGCGCCGCAGCACCGGCACCGCGCACACCCAGCAGCGCACCCTGAGCTGGTCGAGGAAGGCCGCGAGGTAGGGGTTGCCGAAGAGGGAGTTCAGCTCCCGCCAGAAACGCAGGTCGTAGCCGATGAGCACGGTCAGCTCCCCGGCGCAGGCGGCGCGCCCGGCCTCCTCGCCCCTGCGCCGCACCGCGGTCAGCGCCGCCACCGGTATGGGCAGCTCGCCCCTGGTGTAGCGGCCCGTCAGCTCCCGGTAGATGCCGTCGGCGACCATGCCGCGGGCCTCGACCATGCCCCGGTAGTCCTCGGCCGAGTACTCGTGCACCCGGAAGCCGCGGTGCTGCACCGATTCGAGCAGGCCCTGCGCGGAGAGGTCCACAAGCGCCTCCCTGACGGGGGTCGCGGAGACCCCGTACAGGTCGGCGATCTCGCGCACCGTGAACTCCCTGCCCGGGTGCAGGCGGCCGCCGAGCACCTCGTCGCGTAGCGCCTCGGCGATCTGCTGGCGCAGGGTGCTGCGGGTGACGGCGGGGCCGCGCATCGTGGCGTGTCTCATCTCCGGCTGGGTGCGGACGCCGGGCCGCTGGGGCCCTGGCCACCGTCCAGGGGCACGGCTCGTACGTGCTTACGAGGAAGTAACCCTACGCGGCCCGACCGCACCCGTGTTCGTGCCGCACCGGGCTTACGGGAGCCGCTGCCGGGGGCGGCACGGCCGTCCGTAGACTGCGCGCAGGGCCGAGCGTGGGGCGGGCGTGATTCCGGGGTGGTGAGCGCGATGGGGCCTGAAGGGGCCGTGGGGGAGCGCCGGGAGGCGGCCGGGGGGCGCACGCCCGGGGGGCGGCGGACGCCGCTGCTCTTCACGGTGGCGGCGGGGGCCTATCTGGTCGACCTGGGGAGCAAGCTGGCGGTGGTCGCGGGCGTGGAGCACCACGCGCCCGTCCAGCTACTCGGCGACTGGCTCGAACTGCGGGTGATACGCAACCCGGGGGCGGCGTTCAGCCTGGGCGAGGCCACGACGCTCGTATTCACGCTCATCGCGGTGGCCGTCGCCGTGGTGATCGTGCGGCTGGCCAGGACGCTGTACAGCGCGCCCTGGGCGGTGGCGCTCGGGCTGCTGCTCGGCGGGGCGCTCGGCAATCTGACGGACCGGCTCTTCAGGGCGCCTGGGGGGCTGCGGGGCGCGGTCGTCGACTTCATCGCGGTGCGCGACTTCAGCGTCATGAACCTCGCCGACTGGGCCATCTCGTGCGGCGGCCTGATGATCGTCGTACTGTCGCTGACGGGCCGCGATCTGCGGAGCGCGGGCGAGCCGGCGTAGGGGCCCTCCCCCGCGCCGCCGCGCCCCCCTGTCTCCCCGGCCCGGCACGGCGGCACGGGACCGGCACGGTACGGGAGTGGTGGCATGGGCGGGGCGGGCGAGCGGGCCGAGGCGGCCGTGGCACGGCTGACCGGGGTCGCGGTGGCGGACCCGGGCGGCGCGGGCGTCCCGCGGACGATGGCGCTCGCGGACGGCACCACGGTGGTCGTCAAGCACGCGGACGCGCCGGGCGCGACCCGCGCGGAGGCCGCGGGGCTGCGCTGGCTCGCCGCCGCGGACACGGTCGCGGTGCCCCGGGTACGGGGCCGCGACGCGTCCTGGCTCGTCATCGACCATGTCGCGACCGGCCGCCCCGAGGCGGGCGCCGCCGCCGCTTTCGGCCGCGGCCTCGCCGCCCTGCACCGCGCGGGCGCGCCCGCGTTCGGCGCCCCGCCGCCCGGCGGCCCCGAGCACGCCTACGTCGGCGACGCCCCGCTGCGCAACGCCACGGGCCGGGACTGGCCTGGCTGGTACGCCGAGCACCGGGTGCTGCCGTATCTGCGTTCGGCGGTGGACGCCGGGACGCTGCGGCGGCGGGAGGCGGCCGTGGTGGAGCGGGTCTGCGAGCGGCTTCCCGAGCTGGCGGGGCCCGCGGAGCCGCCCGCGAGGCTCCACGGCGACCTGTGGAACGGCAACGTCCTGTGGGGTGTCGAGCCCGCGGTGTGGCTCATCGACCCGGCGGCGCACGGCGGCCACCGCGAGACCGACCTGGCCATGCTCGACCTCTTCGGCTGCCCGCTGCTCGGCGAGGTGCTGCGCGGCTACGACGAGGCGGCGCCCCTGGCACCGGGACGCGCCGAACGCGTCCCGCTCCACCAGCTCTTCCCGCTGCTGGTGCACACCGTCCTCTTCGGCCGCGCGTACGCGGAACGGACCCTCGCGGCGGCCCGCGCCGCGCTTGAGCCCGCCTGAGCCGGCGTCAGGAGCCGTGCTGCCGCGCCGGAACCGGCGTGCGTACCGCAGGACCCCCGCATGTGTGCGGGCCCGTTCAGACCGCGGTGTCCCGGGGCCCGTCCGCCGTCGGCGACTCGTCGCCCGACCCGGTGCCGCCGCCGAGGCGTTCCGTGAGGCAGTACTCAAGCAGGGCGAGGGCGTCCCGCACTGCGGGGTCGTACATCCTCGCGCGCACCCGCCGCGCCTCGTCCAGGTCGCGCGGTGTCGCGTGCAGCAGCGGCAGCCTCATCAGCTCGCGCGCGGCGGGCGGATGGGGGGCGTACAGCTCGACGCGCATGGTGTGGTCGCCGCCCCTGTCGCTCACCGCCTGCACCGCGAGCGCGTCGTGCCGCGGCGAGAGGGCGACGAAGCGGCGCACGTCAGCGGAGGGGGCGCCGGCCGAGGCGCCGACGAGGAGCGGGGCGTCCCGGTGCAGCCGGGTGGCGGTGTCGTCGCAGAACAGCCTGCCCGCGAAGACCCCGTCAAGCGGCAGCCCCTGCCAGAAGTCCAGGGGCCACTTGTCGAGCGGCCGGCCGTCGTGCGCGTCGACGCGCCGCGGCCGTCCCGCGAAGTCCCAGATCTCGGTGTGCAGGGCGGGTCCCCCGTCGGGCCCCTTGCCCAGGTGGCAGACGGCGATCCGGGTGGGGGACACGAACGTGACGGCCGGGCTTGAGCGCAGCGGGCCCTCGGTGCCGCCCGTGCCCAGGGCGAACTCCGCGACCACCAGGCCGTCCTCGTCGGCCACCACGGCTCGGCCGTGCTGGACGGCCGCGAACAGCCCGTGCGCGGGGAAGGTGGCGGTGCCGGTCACCGCGGCGGTCATGCCGTCGTACGGCAGTCCGTCCGAGCCGTGGCCGAAGGGGGCGCCGGGACCGGGGCGCGGCCGGTCGGTGCCGGGGCGGACGAAGACGAGCACACCGTCGGTGCTCAGCCCGAGCGCGCCCCCGTCCGCGGAGCGCCGCAACCCGGAGATCCGGTCCCGCAAGGCGTGGCGCACCGGAGGGCCCGCCGCGGTACGGACCACCGTCGTGTGCCGCTCCCCCGGTTCCGCGCCGACGAGTTGGAGCAGCACCTCGCCGCCGAGGTGGACCACGCCTTCGACGGTCGCGTCGTTGGGGACGTGCTCGCTGAAGCGCGTCTCGGTCCTGCCCGAGGCGAGGTCGACGGTGTGCACCTCGACGAGCTTAAGCTCGGGCGGCCTCGGGTAGGTGTGCGCGGCCAGGGCGAGTTCTGTGCCGTCGGGCGAGAAGGAGCCCGTCACCCACCACGCCGTGTCGCGCGGGCGCCACAGTTCGGTGTAAGCCCGCCCTTCGAGCTGGCGTACGACGTCGCCGAGGTAGCCGGAGAGCCCGGCGAAGGCGAGCCGTTCGAGGACGTGCCCGCGCTCGCCGCCGCGGTGCTCGGGCGGCAGCAGCGCGGCCACCGCGGCGGCGTGGACCAGCGGCAGGTCGAAGGCGAGAGCGCGCAGTTCGCGCCAGCGCCCGTGGCGCGCCAGCCGCCGCGCCAGGTGGCCGAGTTCCGCGGTGGGCAGCTCCGCGATCCGGTCCCGGCTGTCCCCGGTGATGACGGCGTGCAGCGCGACGAAGTCGCCGGTGTCGGCCAGCGCGGCGCGCAGCCTGCGGCGCGTGTCCTCGTCGGCGCCGCGGTGGGCGAGCGCGAGCAGGCCGTTGCCGGGGTCGAGGGCGCGGCGCCGCTCGTGCTGCCCGATGAGGGCGAGGTAGGCGGCGCGCTCGGTGTCCTCCCGCGGGGCGGCCGCGAGCAGGTCGCGGGCGTCCCGCGGGGGCAGTTCGGCCGCGACGGCGCGTATCGCGTCCTGGGCCTCGGGCCGCCCCGCGCCCGCGGCGGCCACGAGGCGCCGCCAGGCGCGCCCGGCGAGCGGGCCGCGGCCTGCGCCCTCGCGCCGGGCCGCGGCGCGCCGCAGCAGCCTCCGTGCCCGTGCCTCGCGTCTGGCCGGTTTCATTCCCCCAGGGTGCCAGTACCGGGCGGCTCCGGCAGGGGAATTCCGTGTGCCCGCGCTGCCGGAGCGCCCTCGGGCGCGGTGCCCGTGGCCTCAGTCCTGGTGCAGCTCGTTGGTGCCCGCGCCGCCGTCGAGGGTGTCGGTGCCGGGGCCGCCCCACAGCACGTCGTCGCCGTTCTCGCCGAAGAGCTGGTCGTCGCCCGCGTTGCCGTACAGGGTGTCGTTGTCGTCGCCGCCGTACAGGACGTCGTTGCCGTCGTTGCCGTACAGGACGTCGTCGCCCGGGCCGCCGTGGAGGGTGTTATCGGACTCCTCGGAGTTCAGGTCGCCGCCGGAGAGCGTGTCGTTGCCGGGGCCGCCGTAGCAGTCCATGGCGCAGTGGGTGATGGTGTCGTCGCCGTCGTCGCCGTACGGGCCCATGGACCACACACCGCCGCCGCCGTCGAGGGTGTCGTCGCCCGCGTCGCCGTGGAACACGACCGCGTCCGAGCCGCTCAGGTCGTCGTCGCCCGCGCCACCGTGGATGGTGGCGTACGCGGTACTCGCCGGGTCGATGACGGCGGTGTCGTCGCCGTCGCCGAGGTCGACGTCGTAGTCGTCGGTGTCGTCGGAGTTCTGCGGGGCGAGGACGGTGCACAGCGCGACGGTGTGGTCGTCGGGCGCCGGGTAGGCGCACTTGTCGGTGTCGACGCTGATCGGCACCACGTCCTTGAACGTGATGAGGAAGTCCGCAGACCCGTCGTCGTTGCTCCGGACGTCGGAGGCGACGGTGAGGTGGTTGACCTGCCCGGGGGCGGCCTTGTACCAGACCTCGTTGTCCTGGAGGACGAGGTGCGCGGCCGACGGCTCGTCGGCCTGGGCGGCGGAGGCAGTGAGCACGGCGCCGCCGAGCGCGAGGACGGCGGAGGCGGCGGCGACCACGATTCTGTTCGTACGCATGCGTGAACAGCCTTTCGGGATAATGGGGAGTGTCCGGCCTGCCACCAGGCGTTTTACGCCCAGCCGTTGCCGACCGGAATTTGCTTCTTGCTTTTCGCTATCGACCCGTTAGACAGCGGCACCGGCGAGGAAGTTGTAGCGAATTCCCCCGCCACCGCCCCGCCCCACGCCCACAACACCCCACGGGCGCTTTCCTTTTCCGGCATTACCGACATTCACCACCCCCACAGAAGCCAGCAAAGCCCCCCACTATCGACATTCCTCGCATACCAACTCGGCAAGAAAGGCCAACACCGTGCACGAACCAAGGACTTCGCCAAGGTGAACACCCGGAAAACTGCCCAGACCCCCGGGCGCCGCCACCCGGCGCACGACCGCACGCTTCGCGCCCCGCGCGCACCGCACCAGGTGTGCGCTCCCACCATCTTCGGCCGTTACGGAACCGTAGAGACCAGGGCAGAGCACCACCCCGCCCACCGCAATTAAGCTCAACTCGTTGCCTAGAAAACTCGGGGGAAGGCGATGGAATCTCTGGCGGCGGGGGACCCGCGCAGCATCGGTGCGTACCGGCTGCTGGCGCGCCTCGGGGCCGGTGGCATGGGACAGGTGTATCTGGCGCGCTCCGAGCGCGGCCGCACCGTCGCCGTGAAGCTGGTACGGCGGGAGCTGGCGGAGCAGGAGGAGTTCCGCGGCAGGTTCCGCAAGGAGGTCGAGGCCGCGCGGCGGGTCGGCGGGCAGTGGACGGCGCCCGTGCTCGACGCCGACACCGAGGCCGAGGTGCCCTGGGTCGCCACCGGATACGTGGCGGGGCCCTCCCTCCAGACCGTGGTGGGGCACGACCACGGCGCGCTGCCCGAGCGCTCCGTGCGCATCCTGGCCGCGGGCCTCGCCCACGCGCTCCAGGACATCCACGCCGCGGGGCTCGTCCACCGCGACCTGAAGCCGTCCAACGTGCTCGTCACCATCGACGGACCACGCGTCATCGACTTCGGCATCGCGCGCGCCCTCGAAACCCTTGCCGAGGGCGGCCTCACCCGTACCGGCGCGGTCGTGGGGTCACCGGGGTTCATGGCCCCTGAGCAGGTCAGGGGCGAGCGGCTGACCCCGGCGTGCGACGTGTTCTGCCTGGGCTCCGTGCTCGCCTTCGCGGCGTCGGGCGCCCAGCCGTTCGGCACCGCCAACAGCAGTGTGCACGCGCTGATGTTCCGTATCGCGGAGGAGGAGCCCGACCTCACGGCGCTGCCCGAGGGCCTGGCGGAGCTGGTCGCCGACTGCCTCCGCAAGGACCCGGCGGTGCGCCCCACCCTCGACGACATCCTCAGGCGCACCGGCGCCCAGGACACCGTCTCCGGGGGCCGCGCGCTCGACCCGTGGCTGCCCAGCGCCCTCGTCGCCCAGCTCGGGCGGCACGCGGTACGGCTGCTCGACACGGAGGACCCGACCCGCTCGTCCCCCACCCCGCCCGCCTTCGCACAGCCCCAGGCGGGGGCGGCGGGTGCCGCGGCGGCCGGAGCGGGCGCGGGTGCCGCGGCAGGGGCCGCCGCCGCGCAGGGCGGGAGCGCGGGTGACCCCGAGGCGTCCGGTGCGCCTGGGGCTTCGGGTGCCGGTGGTGCTTACGGTGCCGCTGGTGTGCCTGGGAACCCTGGTGCCTCCGGTGCTCCTGGTGCCGCGGGCACCCCCGGGCCCCCCGGAGCCGCAGGCACCCCCGGTACTGTGGACGCCTCCGGCGCCTCCGACTCCCCCGCCCTCGATGCCCCCGCCCCCGGCTCCCCCGGTGCCGAGTCCGCCGCAAGCCACGCGGCGGCAGCCGCCCCCTCCGGCCCCGCGGGCGCCACCCCGCACGCCGCGGGAGCCGCAGAAGCGCCAGGAGCCGTCGGCGAACCGGGCCAGGGCGGGCCGGAACCGGCCAAACAGGACCCCGCCGATTCCGGACCCCCCAAGCCGGGTCCCGCCGCGCCCGGCACCCCGGGCGACGGCGGGCCGCCCGCCGTCAACCACATGCCGACCATGATCGCGGGCGGCGGTGGCGCCACCACCCCGCCCCCGCCCACGACCCCGCCACCCACAACTCAGCCCCCGGCAGCCCAGCCTCCCGCGGCGGCCCAGCCCCACCCGGGGGCGCACCACGCCCCCGCCCCGCAGGGCCCGTACGGCTACCCCCAGCAGACCCCGGCGCCCGGCTACGGCTACCCCGGCTCCCAGGGCGGCGCCGCCTATCCGCCGCCCGCCTACGCCACACCGCCGTACGCACAGCCGCCGCTGCCGCAGGGGCCCGGCTACCCGTACGGGCCGACCGTGGTGGGCGGCGGGCCGCAGCAGGGGCCGCAGAACGGCAGGCGCGGCACCGTGCTGCTGGTGGTGGTCGCGCTGATCGTCGCCGTCGGCGCGGGCGCCGGGGTGTACGCGCTGATGCGCGACGGCGGCGACGACAGGGCCGCCGACAAGCCGTCGCCCGGCGCCTCCCGGACCGCGGACGGCTCCGACGGCTCCGACGGCTCCGACGGCAGCGACCCCGCCACCGACCCCAGCGCGCCCGAGTCGCCCACCGGCACCCCGCGGGACGGCGCCGTGCCCACCGCGTTCCTCGGCACCTGGGAGACCAGTCTGCCCGGCAAGTCCGATGACACCAGGCGTCTCGTCATCCAGCAGGCCGAGGTCGACAAGACGGTGATGTCCCTCACCGCCGACGGCCCCCTCGGCGCCGACGGCACATACCACTGCGTGTTCAACGCGCCGCTCGCCGAGAAGCCGTCGCCGGAAGGGCCGCTGCACACCGGCCCCTCGACGGTCGCCACGGCCGAGCCGCTGTCGTCGTGCGCGCCCGGCGGCACCACCACCATCACCCTGCTCGACGACGGCCGGCTGCGCCGCACCACCGACCAGGACGGCAAGTCCCTCACCTACACGAAGGCCGACTGACCCACGGCCCCGTACGGCGACGGGTGCCCCCGTGGCCACCACCCGCGGGGGCACCCGCGCACCCGGCCCCAGGCCCCCGGACTCAAACGCTCCGCCTCCAACTCCCGCACACACGTGAACCGTTGGCGAACACTCGCCGACGGCGCCCGGAAAGCGTTCCACCGCGTCACCCGGGCGCCTTAGCGTGACCGGACTTCCCAGTCGGTCAGATGTGCGGGGCAGCCGTGGACTGGTTAACGCCGGAGAACGTCGTAGCGATCGGGACGTCCGTCCTGGGTCTCGCGGGCACCTTCTACGTGCTCTGGCGCGAGCAGGGCCTGTGGGCGGCGAGGAGGCGCATCGGGTACCGGGTCCAGATGGCGACGCCCATCGGCACCGCCCGCGCCTCCTCCCTGGTGACCGCCCTGAACCCGCTGTTCCCCGACGTCCCCAGGGACGCCACGCTCGTCCTGCTGCGCATCGAGAACGATGGCAAGCACGACATCACCCTCGACTCCTACGCGAGCCCCGAGAACAGCCCGGGCCTCGAAGTCGTCTTCCCCGAGGGGCTGACCGTCCGGGCCGCCGCGGCGACGGCACCGAACGAACTCCAGCACCTCACGAACTTCCTCACCCCCGGCCTGACCCACTCGGGCAACCGGCTGCTGATCCCCAAGACCCCGCTCAACTCGGGCCAGCACTTCAAGCTCCTCGTCGTGACCACGGGCGGCGAGGTCAACCCGGACAAGGTGGAGGTGCAGGGCGGCATCCTGGGCGGCCGGGTGGTGCGGACCAGCTCCATGAGCGTGGACGCCAAGCCCCCGATCTTCCACGGCCCGGGGCGCTATCTCGCGGGCGCCCTCACCCTGCTGCTGCTCGGGCTCAGCGCCATCATCCTGTTCCTGGACGACACCCCGCCGCCGCGCGGCTGCGAGAAGGGCCGGCTGCGGATCGTGGGCTCGACCGCCTTCCAGCCGGTCGCCGAGGCGCTGGCGGGCGCGTACATGAAGGACTGCCCCGGCTCCAGGATCGACGTGGAGGCGCACGGCAGCGCCGCGGGCACCCGGGAGCTTGACGGCCTCGGCCAGGACGCGCGGGCCGCCCACGAGGACGCGCCCGCGGTGATCGCGCTGTCCGACGGGCCCGCCGACAGGGAGCTGACCGGGCTCGTCCCCAGCAAGGTCGCGGTGTCCGCGTTCGCGCTCGTCGTGAACGACTCGGTGCCCGTGACCGATCTGAGCCTCGCCCAGGTGCGGAGGATCTACGCCGGAGAGATCACCGACTGGTCACAGATCACCAAGAAGGGTCCGAAACAGCCCGTCGTCCTGGTCAGCAGGGGTTCAAGCTCGGGCACCAGGGCGGCGCTCCAGCGGCGGCTGCTGAACGACTCCTTCGAGCTGAACGACTCCTCGACGGACTGTGTGCACCGCACGAACCCCGACGTCCCGGTGGTCCGCTGCGAGCTGGACAGCACGGACCAGGTGCTGGAGCGGATCGGCCAGCTACCCGGCGCGATCGGCTACAGCGAGCTGCGCGAGACCGAGGACCTGGAGCACATGCACCGTCTCAGCCTCGGCGGCCACCGCCCGACGATCGGCTCCATCGCCACGAGCGGCTATCCGTTCCACGAGATCGAGTACGCGTACACCTACGGCAGCCCGCCCGACTCCTCGCTGACGAACAGCTTCCTCGGATACGTGCTCGAAGGCGAGGGGAAGCGGACCGTGAGCGCCTTCGGCCATTTGCCGTGCGAAATATCGGACGGCCTGAAAGCGTGCGCGCTCCGGTAAGCAAACCAGATCATTACCAGCCCTCTCCCTTCCCATAAACATTCAAGGTGCATGGACCGTGGATCACGGGGCAGGGGCCGTCCAGTAGTAGACCGAGACCCGCGCCCCACAAGGGACGGGTCTCTTTCAGGGACGGGTGTGCTGTATGGCCACGATCACTAAGCCTTCGGGGGGAGCCCCGGAGCAACCAGCGCTGCGCAGAGACATGGGCCGCGTCAGTTTGCTGTTCGCGGGTGTGGGGTCGATCATCGGCTCCGGCTGGCTCTTCGGCGCGCTGAACGCGGCGAAGATAGCCGGGCCCGCTTCGATCTTCTCGTGGGCGATCGCAGCGGTGATGATCCTCCTCATCGGCCTCTGCTTCGCCGAGCTGGGCACGATGTTTCCGGTTTCCGGCGGTGTCGTGCGTTTTCCGCACATATCCTTCGGGTCCTTCGCCAGTTACACCATGGGCTGGATCACCTGGATCGCGGCCGCGACGGTCGCGCCCATCGAGGTCGAGGGCGCGCTCCAGTACGCCACGAAATGGGCGCACTTCACCGACTTCCACGAGGCGAACGGCGCGTACACGCTGACCGCGCTCGGCTATGGGGTCGCCGTGGTCGCCATGGCGTTCTTCGTGCTGCTGAACTACTACGGCATCCGCTGGTTCGCGCGCGTCAACAACGTCCTGGTGTGGTGGAAGCTGCTCGCGATCGTCCTGGTGATCGTGGCCTTCTTCGTCACGGCGTTCCACGGCCACAACATCGGCGCGAAGGAGTACGGCGGGTTCGCCCCCGGCGGCGCCAAGGGCATCTTCACGGCGATCTCTACGGCCGGCATCACCTTCTCGTTCCTGGGCTTCCGCCAGGGCGTGGAGCTGGCGGGCGAGACCAGCAACCCGCGGCGCAACGTGCCGTTCGCGATCATCGGCTCGGTGCTGCTGACCGGCGTGATCTATGTGCTGCTTGAGGTGGCGTTCCTCGGCGCCGTCCCCACCGGGGACCTCGACAAGTCGCACGGCTGGCTGAACCTGGCCTTCGCCAACGACTTCGGGCCGCTCGCCGCGATCTCCAGCGCCATCGGCCTCGGCTGGCTGGCCTACATCCTGTACGTGGACGCGGTCATCTCGCCCGCCGACACCGGCCTGATCTACACCACGGTCACGGCCCGCATCTCGTACGCGATGGCCCGCAACCGGAACGCGCCCGCGAGCCTCGCGAAGACCACGCCCAAGGGCGCCCCACTGGTCAGTCTGCTCGTGACGTTCGTCCTCGGCCTGGTCGTGTTCCTCCCGTTCCCGAGCTGGCAGGAACTGGTCGGGTTCATCACCTCGGCGACCGTGCTGTCGTTCGGCTCCGGCCCGCTGGTGCTGGCCGCCATGCGCCGCCAGATCCCGGACCACGAGCGCCCGTACCGCATCCCCGGCGGGGACATCATCCCGTTCCTCGGCCTCTACTCCGCGAACCTGATCGTGTACTGGGCCGGCTGGAACACCAACTACAAGCTGTTCGCCACCATCGGCATCGGCTTCGTCCTGCTCGCGGTCTTCCAGATCCTGGACAAGGGCCAGGCCCCGAAGATGGACTGGAAGGCGGGCGCGACCTGGGTGATGCCGTGGCTGATCGGTCTCACCATCATCAGCTGGGTCGGCGACTACGACGGCGGCAAGGGCTGGATCGGCCTCGGCTGGGGCTTCCTGGTCAATCTGGCGCTGGCCGCGATCGTCTACTTCCTGGCCCTCCGCGTACAGCTCCCGACCGCACGCGTCCTGGAACACATCGAGGAGGCGAAGGAGGAGGCCCGGGTGGAGGACGCAGAACTGGGCGAGACGCCCTGACCCAACCCTCCGGGGGAGAACCGCCCCCTCACCTCCGCCCCCGGCGCCGGATTCCGGTACCGGGGGCGGAGGTCTGTGGCGCCGGGGGCGGAAGCCTCCTCCCGGCGACATCGGCCACACCGAAGCCCGAAGCAAAAATCTGCGCGGCACGCATTTTTTCTTGGTGCGCATATTTGCGAGGCGCGCAAGTTGGGTTACTGTTGTGTCATGGGGCTGCGAGAGCGGAAGAAGGCCGAGACGCGGACGGCGTTGAGCTGGGCGGCGATCCGGCTCGCCGTCGAGCGGGGTTACGCCGAGGTCAGGGTCGAGGACATCGCCGAGGCCGCCGGGGTCTCACCCCGTACCTTCAACAACTACTTCTCCAGCAAGGCCGAGGCGATCGTCGCCCGCAACACCGATCGGGTACGGGGCATCGCCGCGGCGCTGCGCGAGCACCCCGCCGAGCCGCTGTGGGACGCGATCACACGCGCGGTCACCACGCACTTCGCACCGGACGCCGAATCGGCCGCCCACCCCCTGCCCGACGCCGAGCAGTGGACGGCGGGCGTACGGCTGATGCTCGCGGAACCGGCCGTGCAGGGCGAGATGCTGCGCGCCCAGGCGGCCGCCGAGGCCGAGATCGCCGCGGCGGTCGCCGAGCGCACCGGCGCCGACCCGGACCGCGACCTCCGCCCGCACCTCGTCGCGGCGGCGGTCACCGCGGCCATCGGCACCGCGACCGCCCACCACCTGCGCACCGAACCACCGTCCCCCATGGCCCCCCTGCTCACCGAGGCCCTGCACGGCTTCGCCACGGGCCTTGCCACACCATGACTCCCTGACCGCGTGCCCCAGCGCCCCCGTATCCCCGTGACCGCGTGACCCCGTAGAAGTCCGCACCCGCCCCACCCCGCCCTTTCCTCCCATCTTCTCTTCCTGCCCTTTCCTGTCCCGTCTCGCCGACGGGCCGCCCACCCCTGCCCAGAACCCGACCGAAATGCCCAGTTTCACCCGGAAACGAAAGAAGTACTGCCATGGCCGAGACATTCGATGCCGTCATCGCCGGCGCGGGGCCCAACGGCCTCATGCTGGCCTGTGAACTCGCCCTCGCGGGCAGGCACCCGCTCGTACTGGAGCGCCGTGCCGAACCCACCGACGAACAGCGCGCCAACGGCCTCGTCGGCCAGGTGGTGCGCATGCTCGACCGGCGCGGCCTGTACGAGCGCCTTGCCGGGCCGGGGAAAGCGCCGGAGCCCGCGCCCCGTTTCGTGTTCGGCGCGTTCCCCTTCGAACTCGGCGATCTGCCCGGCCATCCACTGCACACGCTCCTCGCACCGCAGCGCGAGATCGAGCGCATGCTCAGGGAGCGCGCCGCCGAACTCGGCGTCGAGACCAGGCGCGACCACGAGGTCACCGGGCTCTCCCAGGACGGGCGCGGGGTGCGGGTGGAGATACGGGGGCGCGCGCCCGTCGACGCGGCGTACCTGGTGGGCGCCGACGGCGGACACAGCGCGGTGCGCCGGGCGGCCGGCATCGACTTCCCCGGCGTGACCTCGGACGACTCGGTGTCGCTCTTCGGGCATGTCAGCGTGCCGCCGGAGTTCGTGGGGGCCGACGGGGGTCTTGTCGTGCCCGGGTTCGGCACCGTGCCGCCGTTCCAGCACCTGCGGACCGAGACCGGCGTGGTGGTCTGGGCGCCGTTCCCCGGCGGCGATCCCGCGATCACCACGGTGGAGTGGGGACAGCCCCCGGAGGGCGAGTTCTCGCTCGAAGGGCTCAGGGAGAGCGTGCGCCGGATCATCGGCGCCGACGTGCCGCTCGCCGCGCCGACCGGCCGGGGGCCGCACCTGCGGCGGCGCCTGTTCGGCGGCAACACCCGGGTCGCGGCGCGCTACCGCGAGGGCCGGGTGCTCCTGCTCGGCGACGCCGCGCACGTCCACTCGGCGATCGGCGGGCCAGGACTCAACCTCGGCCTCCAGGACGCCGTCAACCTCGGCTGGAAGCTGGCCGCCGCGCTCGACGGCCACGCGCCGCGGGGGCTGCTCGACACCTACGAGTCGGAGCGCGCCCCCGCGGCCCGCCGGGTCACCATGCACACCCAGGCCCAGTCGCTGCTGATCCGCCCCGGCGGCGAGGTGACGGCGCTGCGCGAACTCTTCGGCGAACTCCTCGACGAGCCCGCGGTACGCGGCCGAGTCGCGGACCTGATGTCAGGCGCCGAGACCGCCTACGACATGGGGCCCGCGAAGGGCCCGCTCGTCGGCCGCTGGGCCCCCGACCTCCCCGGTCTGAACCGCCTGACCCGCACCGCGCGCCCCCTCCTCCTCGACCCCACCGGCACCCTCGGCACCGGCCCCTGGTCCACCCGCGTCGACACGGCGCACGTACCGGAGCTGGACACGGCACTGCTGCTGCGCCCCGACTGCTACGTCGCCTGGCAGGGCACGACGCGCGACGGCCTCGACGAGGCCCTTGAGGCGTGGTTCGGGACGCCCTGACGGCCACCGCCCGGCGCCAGGGCGGCAGACGGCCCCGCACATCACGGCCGCGGACGTGACGGAGCCCGGGAGTCATATCCAGCTCCCGGGCCCCTGGGCTGCCACCCATTTGCACACGCCGATGGCGTTTAAGAGATCGGATCAGTGTGATGCCACCGTGTTCTTCCTTTGAACTACCGCACCACGCAGAGGTGCAGGCGAGATTCGAACTCGCATCCGACGGCTGTCGTCCGGTCTCCCTCGATCCGGCGATCGGTGGAAATACTGAAGCTGGAGCGAGAGTCTGAGATTGATTCACGGAGTGCCTCTGCCAGTTGGGCCACCCCGGCATGTGGTGCCGGGGGAAGGACTCGAACCTTCACTGCCACCGTGTCGTCAGGCTGAACTTCAGTTTCAGCTTGCGCTCCGCGCGCGGTACCGGGGCTCAGCCGGTCCACGCCTGGTGCGCACCCCCGCGCTCGCACGCGGGGGCGATCATGGGGCCGCCCCCCGGCGTCAGCCGAAGAGGTAGCCGAACACCGCGTCGCCGACCCGCCGGTCGGTCACCTCGACGCCATTGGCCTCCTCACGGGCGTACTTGACGGCCTTCTGGAGCCTCTCGACCCGGTCAAGCAGCTCGTTCACCCGCCGCGCCGGGAGGGCGCCGGAGAACTTCACCGTGGTCCAGTACCCGATGGGCACGTCCTCGTAGTACACCTCGACCTGCGCCGGGTGCTTCTCGGTGGCCTCGGCCTTGACGTGGTTGCGCGGAACCTTCTTGGTGCGGATCGTGCGCACCGCGTCCGTCTTCCACCAGTCCGTGGACGGGTCCTGGGACCAGGACTCGGCGGCGTCGAGCACGGGGAGCTTCTTGACGAAGGTGTGCAGATCGACGAGCTGCTTCTCCAGGAAGAGCAGATGACTCACGGGCACGTCCGCGACGATCGTGCGCCCGTCCACCGTGACGTCGGCACGCGCCTCGCAGTTGGCCCAGTCCTTCGTGGCGGTCACGTCGAAGAGCCGCGTCAGCGAGTCGGCCATCTCCCGCAGCACGTCCTCGGCCTGGATCTGGACCCGGGTGGACTCCGGAGGAAGCTGCTCGCCCTCCTCGTCCTTGGGCTGGTACGCCCGCGAGATCCCGGCCAGCAGCGCGGGCTTCTGCACCTTCTGGTGAGCCGTGGTGAGGTCCTGGTACGACTTGCTCTTGACGCTCTTCTCCACGGCGATGATCTGATTGAGCTTCGCCACTTCTTCCCCCTTTGAACCGCCTCGAACATAGCGCAGTACGAGCGAATCCCCCTGCGGTTTTCTCCCGGCCCGGCGCAGTGCACCGCCAGGGGGCCGCGCGGGGCGCGGCCCCCTAGGTCACAGGAACGAGTTGATCTCGATCGTCTCGTCGCGGCCCGGACCCACGCCGATCGCGGAGACCGGGGCGCCCGACATCTCCTCAAGGGCCTTCACATACGCCTGCGCGTTCTTCGGCAGGTCCGCGAAGGTCTTCGCGCCCGTGATGTCCTCCGACCACCCCGGCAGCATCTCGTACACCGGCTTCGCATGGTGGAAGTCGGTCTGGGAGTAGGGGAGTTCGCTCACCCGGGTGCCGTCGATGTCGTAGGCGACACAGACCGGCACACGCTCCCAGCCGGTGAGCACGTCGAGCTTGGTGAGGAAGAAGTCCGTCAGGCCGTTGACCCGGGTCGCGTAGCGGGCGATGACCGCGTCGAACCAGCCGCAGCGGCGGTCGCGGCCCGTCGTCACCCCGCGCTCGCCGCCGATGCGGCGCAGCGCCTCGCCGTCCTCGTCGAACAGCTCGGTGGGGAACGGGCCCGCGCCGACGCGGGTGGTGTACGCCTTCAGGATGCCGATCACGCGGTTGATCTTCGTGGGGCCCACCCCGGTGCCGGTGCAGGCGCCGCCCGCCGTCGGGTTGGAGGACGTGACGAAGGGGTACGTGCCGTGGTCGATGTCCAGCAGGGTGCCCTGGCCGCCCTCGAAGACGACGACCTCGCCCCGGTCGAGCGCCTCGTTGAGCAGGAGCGTGGTGTCGGCGACGTACGGGCGCAGCGGGTCCGCGTACGACAGCAGCTCGTGCACGACCTGTTCGACGGTGATGGCGCGCCGGTTGTACAGCTTCGTCAGCATCTGGTTCTTGACGTCGAGCGCGGCCTCCACCTTCTGTGTGAGGATCGACTCGTCGTAGAGGTCCTGGACGCGGATGCCCACCCGGTTGATCTTGTCGGCGTAGGTGGGTCCGATGCCGCGTCCTGTGGTGCCGATCCTGCGCTTGCCGAGGAACCGCTCGGACACCTTGTCCATGGTGACGTGGTACGGCGTGATCACGTGCGCGTTGCCGCTGATCAGCAGCTTGGACGTGTCGATGCCGCGCTCGCCGAGGCCGCTCAGCTCGGAGAGCAGCACCGAGGGGTCGACGACGACGCCGTTGCCGATCACCGGCACACAGCTCGACGACAGGATGCCGGAGGGGAGCAGGTGCAGCGCGTACTTCTGGTCGCCGACGACGACCGTGTGCCCCGCGTTGTTGCCACCCTGGTAGCGGACGACGTAGTCGACCGAGCCACCGAGCAGGTCGGTTGCCTTTCCCTTGCCCTCGTCACCCCACTGAGCACCGAGCAGCACAAGTGCGGGCACAGGCGTACACCCCTTCCGGGCGGGGCATGTCCTGGGGGCAGGGGGCGTACGCACGCGCGCAGCCCGGCGACCCTCGTCGGCCGCGACCCGTCGGACCGGTGCCCCGAGATAGACGAAGCCCCTGGCGCAACAGCGCAAGGGGCTCTTGCACCAAGATGCTACCCGAGGAATCGAGGCAGGACAGAGGTGTCGGCTTCCGACGAGCTGCTCGTGGTCATCGATCCGGTTGCCCGGCGTACCGACGGGGAGTCGGTACGGATCGCGAGGGACGTGCTCGGCGCCCGTGCGGCCACGAAGGTGTGCCTTCCCGACGACCCGGAGGAGTTCGCGCGGGCGCTGACGCGCCGCGGCTCGCGAAGACCGGTGGTGGTGGGGGACGACAGGGCGCTGCTGCGGGCGGTGTCGCTGCTGTACAGGGAGCGCGGCCTCGGCTCCTGTCCGCTGGCGATGGTGCCGGTGGGCCCCTCGGTGTCGCTGGCACGCTCGCTCGGGGTGCCGCAGGGCGCGGTCGCGGCGGCGCGGACGGTGCTGGAAGGCGCGGAGCGGCGGCTGCACCTGCTGGTGGACGACAGCGACGGCCTGGTCCTCGGCGACCTGCGGATACCACCGGTGGCGAACGGCGCGCAGGCCCCGGCGGGCGTCGGCGGCTCCTGGCTGCGCCAGCACTGCCAGTCGCTGGTGCGCAGCCTCGCGCCGCGCCAGACGCGCGCCCAGGAGGCGGCGCCGCCCGTGCGGCTGCGGGTGGAGGCGGACGGGGTGACGCTTGTCGACCTCGACCGTCCTGTGGAGGACGTGACGCTGCGCCCCACCGACGACGGGCTCGCCAGGGTCGCGGTGCGCCCCGCGGACGGTTCGGAGCCGGTGGCGGTGCGCGCCCACGCCAGGACGGTGACGGTCTCGGGGGCCGACTTCCGCTACCACGCGGACATCGAGGTCACGGGCCCGGTACGCACCAGGACGTGGACGGCGCGGGCGGGCGCGTGGGGTCTTGTGCTGCCGGCGGGCGCGGAGCCCGGGGGCGACGGGAGCGACGGGGCCCACATCCGCTGACCGCACGCGCGGGCGCTATCCTCCCTGGTCGCCGCCCCATCCCTGGGCCTCGCGGTGCTTGCGCCAGGAGGCCATGACCTCGCCGATGGCGCCTTCGAGGAACGAGAAGAACTCCAGGGTCTCGGCCATGCGCCGCCCGGGCCTGCTGTGCTCGCCGACCGCCTCCACGCCCTCGCGCAGGGTCGCCTCCCAGCGGCGCAGGATCGAGTCGCGGCTGGTCAGGGCCTCGTACCACTGGTCGGCCTGGACGCGGTAGCGCTCGCGGCGCGAGCCGGGCTCGCGCTCGCGGGCGATCATGTGGACCTGGGCGAGGTAGCGCACCGCGCCGGAGACCGCCGCCGGGCTGACCTGGAGCCTGCGGCCCAGCTCGGCGGAGGTCAGCACGCCCTCCTCCGAGGCGAGGAGCGCGGCGAAGACCCGGGCCGGCATCCGGGTCATCCCGGCCTCGACGAGCTGCGCGGCAAAGCCCTCGACAAACCGCGAGACCCCTTCGGGGTCGGCAGCCGGGGGGTCGGTGACGGGCGGCCGGGCGGCGGGCGGCTCCCCTCGCTCCACGCCCCGTGTAGGCCGTACCGACGCCCGCCCAGGTTCCCGCTCCGTCGCCATGCTTCGCATCATCTCCCCTGGCCGTCCCGGCACCCAAGTTTATACACTTCCTTAACTTCACAAATTTGTGAAAGCAGCGTACGTTCGCGGGCATGACGAAGGCAATCACCGCCTCGGGACTCCACAAGTCCTTCGGGCGGACGCACGCCCTCGACGGGCTCGACCTGGAGGTCGAGACCGGCGAGGTGCACGGCTTCCTCGGCCCGAACGGCTCCGGCAAGTCCACCACCGTCCGGGTCCTGCTCGGGCTGCTGCGCGCCGACTCGGGCGCCACCCAGGTGCTCGGCCGCGACCCCTGGTCCGACGCCGTCGAGCTGCACCGCCACCTCGCGTACGTACCGGGCGACGTCACCCTCTGGCGCAACCTCAGCGGCGGCGAGGTCATCGACCTCTACGGCAGGCTGCGCGGCGGCCTCGACCGCGCCAGGCGCGCGGAACTCGTCGAGCGCTTCGAACTCGACCCGGCCAAGAAGGGCCGCACCTACTCCAAGGGCAACCGGCAGAAGGTCGCCCTGGTCGCCGCCTTCGCGTCCGACACCGACCTGCTGATCCTCGACGAGCCCACCTCGGGGCTCGACCCGCTGATGGAGGAGGTCTTCCAGCGGTGCGTCGCCGAGGAGCGCGACCGGGGCCGCACCGTGCTGCTCTCCTCCCACATCCTCTCCGAGGTGGAGGAGCTGTGCGACCGGGTCAGCATCATCAGGAACGGCACGACCGTGGAGAGCGGCACCCTCGCCGAGCTGCGCCACCTCACCCGTACCAGCGTCGCCGCGGAACTCGTACGGGAGCCGGCGGGCCTCACGGAGCTGGCCGGGGTGCACGACCTGGAGGTGCACGGCACCCGGGTGCGCGCGCAGGTCGACAGCGACCGGCTCGACGCGCTGCTGCGCTCGCTGACGGAGGCGGGCGTACGGTCCCTGACCTCGACGCCGCCCACCCTGGAGGAGCTGTTCCTGCGGCACTACCACGACCAGGGCGCGGGCGACGGCGCCGAGGCGCGCACCGCGGCCGGGCAGCGGGACCGGCAGGGGGCCGGGCGATGAGCGCGGTGGTCGCGCCCGCCGCCGCGGCCCGGCGCCCCGGGTCGCGCCAACTGGCGGGCACCTGGGCGCTGTTGCGGCTCGCACTGCGCAGGGACCGGCTGCTGATCCCGCTGTGGGTGCTGGTGGTCGGGGGCACCGTGGGCGGTGGCTCGGGCGCGCTGAAGAGCCTGTACCCGACGCCGCGCGACCGCGCGGACCTGGTCCACCAGATGGCCGCGAACGGCTCCCTCAGATCCCTGTACGGGCCGCTGCTCAGCGACTCGGCCGGCGGCCTCGTGGTGTGGCGGTACGGGGTGTACGGGGCCGCGCTCGTCGGTGTGATGAGCCTGCTCATCGTGGTGCGGCACACCCGCGACGAGGAGGAGAGCGGGCGCCAGGAGATGCTGTCGGCCGCCATGGTCGGCCGCCGGGCGCCGCTGACGGCCGCGCTGCTCGCCGCGCTCGTCGCCGACGCCGGGATCGCCGTCGTCGTCACCCTCGGGCTCGCCGCCGAGGGCCGCTCGGGGGCGCTCGCGCTGGGCCTCGGCATGGGCCTCACCGGGCTGCTCTTCGCGGCCGTCGCCGGGATCACCGCGCAGCTCACCGAGAGCGCGCGGCTCGCCAGGGGCCTGACGACGGCGCTCATCGGGCTCGCCTTCGTGCTGCGCGCCGCGGGCGACGCCGGTTCCGCCGATGGCTCCTCCGCGCTGACGTGGGCCTCCCCGATCGGCTGGGCCGAGAACCTGCGCCCGTACGCGGGTGAGCGCTGGTGGGTGCTGCTGCCGTTCGCCGCCGTGATCGCGGTGGTGACCGCGGTCTCCTACGTGCTCACCGGGCGCCGCGACATCGGCATGAGCTTCCTGCCGGCCAGGCCGGGGCCCCGCGAGGGCCGCCTCGCCACCGCGGGGGCGCTGGCGCTGCGGCTCCAGCGGGGCGCGCTCGCCGGCTGGGGTGCCGGGTTCCTGCTCGGCGGGATCGTGCTCGGCGGGGTGACCGACGGGGCGTCCGACTTCGTCGGGGACAGCGAGCAGGTCGCGGAGGTCTTCCGGCGCCTCGGCGGCCAGGACGGCATCGAGCACGCCTTCCTCTCCGCCATGGTGGGCGTGTTCGGCATGGTGGCGGTGCTGTTCACCGTCGGCTCGGTGCTGCGGCTGCACGGCGAGGAGACCTCGGGCCGCGCGGAACCGCTGCTCGCGGGGCCCGTCGGCCGTGTGCGCTGGGCCGCGGGACACCTCGTGGTCGCCTACGGCGGCGCGGTGGCGATCCTGCTGCTGTCGGGCGCGGGCCTCGCGCTCGGCTACGGCGGGGACCTCGGGCCGCTGCTCGGCGCCTCGCTCGTCCAGGTACCGGCGGTGTGGGCGCTGACCTCCGTCGTCCTGCTGCTGTACGGCGCCGCGCCGCGCGTCGCCCCTGCGGGCTGGGCGCTCGCGGGCCTCTGCCTGGCACTCGGCTGGCTCGGACCCGCGCTCGACCTGCCGCAGGCGGTGCTCGACCTCTCGCCCTTCGGCCATCTGCCGAAGCTGCCGGGACCCGGGATGCGGTGGACACCCGTGGTGGTCCTGCTGGCGCTCACCGCCGCGGCGGGAACGGCGGGCCTCACGGCCCTGCGCCGCCGCGACCTCACGTCCTGAGGCCGCCGGTACGGAGGGGTCCGTCCCGAGGGCGGTACAGCGGGGCCCGTCCCGAGGGCGGTACGGAGGGCCCGGGGACGGCGGTCACTCCCCGGGCCCGCCCGGTTCAGCTCCAGCACCGGGGACGGGGTCGGTACGGGTGCTGCCGGTGCCGACGCTGATGCTGACGCCGCCCGTGCCGGTGACGGTGTCGGCGCCCACGGCCCCTGTCTCTGTTTCCGGGTTTCCGGGTTTCCGGCGGCCGCGCTCAGCCCGGTGTGACCAGCCGCGCCTCGTAGGCGAACACCGCGGCCTGGGTGCGGTCGCGCAGGCCCAGCTTGACCAGGATGCGGCTGACGTGGGTCTTCACCGTGGACTCCGCCACCACCAGGCGCCCGGCGATCTCACCGTTCGACAGGCCCTTGGCGATCAGCGCCAGCACCTCGGTCTCGCGCTCCGTCAGGTCGCCGTACGCGGCCGGTCCCGAGTCGGACCGCGGGCCGAGCGCCGCCGGAGCCTCGGCCAGCCGGGAGAACTCGGTGAGCAGCCGCCGGGTCACGGTCGGCGCGAGCAGCGCCTCGCCCGCCGCCACCACCCGTACCCCGTCGGCGAGTTGCCGGGCGGAGGCGTCCTTCAGCAGGAAGCCCGACGCCCCGGCGCGCAGCGCCTTGTACACGTACTCGTCGAGGTCGAACGTGGTCAGCACCAGCACCCTGGTGTCCGTGCCCAGGGCCATGATCTCGTGGGTGGCCTCGATGCCGTTCATCTCCGGCATGCGGATGTCCATCAGCACCACGTGCGGCGCCAGTTCGCGTACCCGGGCCACGGCCTCCCTGCCGTTCACCGCCTCCCCCGCCACCTCGATGTCGGGCATCGCGTTCAGCAGCACGGAGAAGCCCTCGCGGACCATCATCTGGTCGTCGGCCACCACCACCCGAATGGTCACAAGCGCCCCTTGCCCCGCGGACCTTCGCCGGCGGTCGCCCCGGAGTCCCCGGGCCGCCCGGGTATGCCGGGGGCGGCGTCCTCGACAGGGCCCGGCGGTGTGTCGGCGGTCTCCTCTGCGCGTGGCAGCGGCAGGAACACCGCGACCTCGTAGCCGCCGTCCGCGGTGGGCCCCGCCGTCATCTCGCCGTCGAGCATCGCCACCCGCTCCCGCATCCCGGTCACACCGTGTCCCGCGCCGGGCGACGGCAGTACGGGCTCCTCGGCGGGGCCGTTGACGATCCGGAGGCCGAAGCCGCCGAGCACATACGCCAGCTCCACCTCGGCCGCCGCGCCCGGCGCGTGCCGCAGCGTGTTGCTCAGGGCCTCCTGCACGATGCGGTACGCGGAAAGCTCCACGCCCTGCGGCAGCTCCCGCACCGCGCCCGTGACGGCCTTGCCGACCTTCATCCCGGCCTCGCGGACGTTCTCCACCAGTACGTCGAGGTCGGCGAGGCAGGGCTGCGGCGCGTCCGGCGCCTCGTAGTCCTCGGCCCGTACGACCCCGAGGACGCGGCGCAGCTCGGCGAGGGCCGCGACCGCGTTCTCGCGGATCACGGTGAACGCGCGCTCCAGCTCGGGCGGCGGGTCCTGCACCCGGTAGGGCGCGGCCTCCGCCTGGATCGCCACGACCGACATATGGTGCGCCACCACGTCGTGCAGCTCCCTCGCGATGGTGCTGCGCTCTTCGAGCAGGGTGCGGCGGGAGCGTTCCACGGCGGTGACCATGCGCTCCTCCGTCAGCTCGTGCCGCGCCGCCCGCCGCACCTCCCGCACGGTGATCACGAGCAGCGACACCGCGGCGAAGAACAGGAACGGCAGCGCGTCGGTGCTGTACGCCGCCCCGGGGTGGAACACGGTGGCCGCCCCCGAGTAGAGGACGCTGAGCCCGTACATCCAGGCGGCGGTGCGCGGACGGGTGCGCAGCGCGACGACGGAGAGCACCACGAGGTGCCCGGCGAAGGCGCCGTCGGGCCAGGGCCAGCCGTCGTCGAGGCCGCCGAACCACGCCACGAGGGGCGCGGAGAGCAGCGAGAGCCAGAAGGCCGCCGTCGGCCGTACCAGGGTCAGCAGCACCGCCACAGTGGGGACGAGCGCGCTCAGCGAGCCGCCCACGCTGTCGCTCCCGGCACCCACCCCGAGGGTGATGAGGGCGAGCACCAGCACGGTCAGGTGCGGGACCCAGGGCTGCACCACGGCGGGCACCAGCGGGAAGCGCACCTTGCGGGGCCGCAGCGGCCGGTAGGCGAACGCCTCCCTGTCCAACAGGTCGGCGCGCAGCCCCCGCAGCGCCTCCTGGACGAAGTCGTATTCGGGACTGTGCGCCCTGAGTTCCTGGGCACGGCTCTGGCTCTCGGTCACACCAACACCGTAAGCACCGCCCTCCCGGGGGTCGTCCCCAAGAAGAAGGGTTCCCCGAGGTCCCCCTCAAGGAGGACCCCCCCCGGTGGGGAACCCGAACAACCAACCGCAACCCCCACCCAAGCCCGTCCGGCGTTTGAGGACGAGCATTCGGCGACGGAGGCTACGAACCACGCCCAAAGAGAGAGCGGCCGGTCAACCCCACCCTCACCAAACCAACTGCCCCACCTCAGCAACAACCACCGCACAAGCATCCGCAGCAGGATCAACCCCCGCAAAATGCCCCACCCCATCCAACAAAGTCACCCCCACCGGCTCCCCGGCCGCGGCAGCGGCCCCCGCGTACGCCTCCGCCACAGCCACCGGCACGGTCCCATCCTCCCGCCCCTGCACAAGCGTGGTGGCGATCCCGGTGGGCACCAGCGCCGCCGGGTCCACCTGGGCCCGCCGCTCCTCGAACCGCTCGGCCCCGCCCAGCAGTTGGTCCACCGCGCCGCCGCAGACACCGAGGTCGCGCGCGACGGTCAGATCGGCGATGGGCGCGAGCGCCACCACCCCGCGCAGCTCGGCCGGCTCCGCGGTGCACCACGGCGAGCCCTCGGGCAGCACGTGCCGGGCCGCCGCCCACAGCGCGAGCTGCCCGCCGGCCGAGTGCCCGACGGCGACGGTGCGGCGGGTGTCAATGCCGGGCAGCGCCTTCGGGGCAAGCGTGGGCAGCGCGTCGAAGGCCGCGGCCACGTCGTCGAACGTCTCGGGCCAGCTCCCCGCGAGCAGCCCCCCGCCCTGCACGGGCAGCGCGGGCCCCCTGCGGTACTCGACACTGGCCACCGCGAGCCCGCCGCGCGTCAGATGGTGCGCGAACGGGGAGATGTGCGCGCGGTCGTACGGCGCCCGCCACGCCCCGCCGTGCAGCACCACCACCAGCGGCGCGGGACCACCCAGCGGGGTCTCGCCGCGCGGCGCGTAGAAGTCGACGACCTGGTCGGGGTGGTCGCCGTACGCGGCGGTCGCGTCCGGGGGCACGGCCGGATGCGCGAGAGCGGACTCCTCCTCGGCGGCGTCCCTGGCTGCGGCGTCGTCCGGCATACGTCAACCCTCTCTGGCGGCCGGGGCTGGAAATCGACGGCCGTGCGAAGGGACGCTACCAGGGCGGTGCGGGGCCCTCACGCCCCGAAGGGGCCCTGGCGCCGGGCCGGTTGGCCACGGCGCCGGGGCGGTGGCCCGTTCAGGGCACCCTCGGCGTTTCCGCCAGCACGGCGGCCAGCGCGCCCGCCGCCCGCTCCGCGTCGGCGAAGCTCACGTAGAGCGGCGCGAACCCGAAGCGGAGCACATCCGGCGGCCGGTGGTCGCCGACCACACCTGCCTCGTCGAGCCGCCGCATCACCGCGCCCGCGTCGGGGCAGCGCAGCGCGAGCTGGCTGCCGCGCTCCCCGTGCGCGAGCGGTGTCAGCACCTCCACCGCGCCGGGCGGCAGATACCCGGCCACGCACTCCGCGAAGAAGTCGGTGAGCGCGAGCGACTTGCGGCGTACCTCCGCGAGGGACACCCCGTCCCACACGCCGAGCGCCGCGTCGAGGGCGAGCAGCGACAGGATCTCCGGGGTGCCGACCCGGCCCCTGGCCGCGCCGCCCGCCGCCTCGTACCCGTCGCGCATCGCGAACGGGTCGGCGTGCGAGTTCCACCCGGGCAGCGGGGAGTCGAAGCGGTCCTGGAGGCCGCGGCGTACGTACAGGAAGGCGGGCGAACCCGGGCCGCCGTTCAGGAACTTGTAGGTGCAGCCGACGGCCAGGTCGACCCCGTGCGCGTCGAGGTCCACCGGCAGCGCGCCCGCGCTGTGGCAGAGGTCCCACACCACGAGCGCGCCCGCCTCGTGCGCGGCGGCGGTCAGGCCCGGCAGGTCGTGCAGGCGCCCGCTGCGGTAGTCGACGTGGTTCAGCAGCACGGCGGCGGTACGGGGGCCGAGCGCGGCGGGCACGTCGGCGGGCGCGACCCGGCGCGGGGTGTGCCCGGTGAGCCGGGCCGCGGAGGCGGCGACGTAGCCGTCGGTGGGGAAGGTGGCGCCGTCCACCAGGATCTCGTCGCGGGGCGCGCCCCCCGCGGCGTCCGGGGCCATGCGGACCGCGGCGACCAGCGCCTTGAAGACGTTGACGCTGGTGGAGTCGCCGACCGTGATCTGCCCGGGGGCCGCGCCGACCAGCGGCGCGATCCGGTCGCCGATCCGCTCGGGCGCGGTCCACCAGCCGCTCTGCCGCCAGGACGCGATCCGCAGCTCGCCCCACTCCCGCCGGATCACCTCCTCGATCCGGCCCGGCACCGAACGCGGCAGCGCGCCGAGCGAGTTCCCGTCGAGGTAGACACCGGGCCCGACGTCGAAGCGCCCGCGCACCGCCGCGAGCGGGTCGGCCGCGTCGAGCGCGGCGGCCCGCGCGGCGAGCGCGCCGGGGGCGGCGGACGCCGGGGGAGGGCTCGAAGCGGCCGTCGGGGCGAGGGCGGAAGAGGCGGCGGGACGCCGGGTGTCAGACACGGCCGCGCGCCGTCCACAGCTCGGGGAACACGTTCTTCGCGGCGCGCTTCTCCAGCCACGCCACCCCGGCGGAGCCGCCGGTGCCCGCCTTGGCGCCCATCGCCCTGCGGGTGGCGGAGAGGTGGTCATTGCGCCAGCGCCACACCAGCTCGGCGACGTCCGTCAGCGCCTCGCCGAGCGGCACGAGGTCGGCGTCACGCGCGCCGCCCTCGCCGGGGCTCTCGCCCGCGCCCTCGTCGGCGCCCCCGCCCGTGTCCCGCTCGGCGGCGTAGATGCGCACCCACACCTCCTCGACCCCGGGGGACGGCTCGTACCTGAGGGCGGGGTCGCGCTCCAGCACCTCGGCGGGCACCCGGTGGCCGCGGCGCGCGAGCAGCCGCAGCACCTCGTCGTACAGGCTGGGCTCGGCGAGCGCGCGCTCCAGCTCCGCGTGCACCCGGGGCGCGGCCCGGTGCGGGGTCAGCATCGACGCGGACTTCTCGCCGAGCAGGAACTCAAGGCGCCGGTACATCGCCGACTGGAACCCGGAGCCGTCGCCGAGCGCGGAGCGGTACGCGTTGAACTGGGCGGGGGTGAGCCTGGCCAGCGGCGTCCAGGACGCGTTCAGTGCCTCAAGCTCCCGGGAGCTGCGCCCGAGCGCGGCGAGCGCGGCAGGGACGTCGTCGTCGCGCAGCGCGCCGCGGGCGGTCTCCCACTCGTGGACGATCACCGTGAACCACAGCTCCATCACCTGCGTGGTGACCAGGAACGCCATCTCGCCCGGGTCGTCGGACAGCGGGCGCTGGAGATGGGTGAGGACGTCCGCCTGGACGTAGTCCTCGTACGGGGTCCTGCCCTCGAAGTCGAGGTAAGGGGCAAAGCCCCCGCCGCCCGCCTGTCCCTCGCCCCCGGCCGGGTGCGCGCCCCCCGGGGCGGGCGGCCTGGTGGCGGCGGACCGGGCCTTGTGGGCCTCCTGGGACGGTCCTGCGGACGACTGCTGCGACACCTGGTGGGCCATCGCCACTCCTCGGTACTGCTCCGGGTAGCGGTCCGCCCCTGCCGTAGCGACACGGGGGCCCCGGTCCCCACTGGCATCTTCCGGTGCCGCCCCGCAGACAGCAAGACCTGCCTGTCACCGTGGTGAACAGGCAGGCCAGGGGTGGTGCCGGGATCAGCCGAGAGTCGTCGCCGCGGTGGGCGACGAGTCCTTGAGGAACTGGCTGCAGCGCTCGTACTCCTCCGTCTCGCCGATGGCGCCCGCGGCGCGCGCGAGGGCGTGCAGGGCGCGCAGGAAGCCGCGGTTCGGCTCGTGCTCCCACGGCACGGGCCCGTGGCCCTTCCAGCCGCTGCGCCTGAGGACGTCGAGGCCGCGGTGGTAGCCGGTGCGCGCGTAGGCGTACGACTCCACGACCCGGCCCCCCTCGAACGCCGCGTCCGCGAGCTGCGCCCAGGCGAGCGACGAGGTCGGGTAGCGCGCGGCGACGTCCGCGGGCGCGGTCCCGCTCGCCAGCAGCTCGCGCGGCTCCGGGTCGTCGGGCAGATGGGTGGGGGGCGGTCCCCCCAGCAGGTTCTCGTGAATGGCCATACGTCCGAGTGTCCCAGGTCGCACGGGGACGGCGGGACCTGCGGGTGCGGCGCGCGGCCGGTACGGGAGCGCCGCCGGGGCCCGGTGGAGGCAGCTCCACCGGGCCCCGGTCCCGCGTCGGCGGGTGTCGCGGGTGTCCTCGGGCGCACGCCCGCCCACGCCCGCCCCGCGGCTGCGCCGCCCGTACGGCCGCGCCGTGCGGCTACTTCAGCCGGGTGCCCGTGGAGCGCAGGTTGCCGCACGCCTCGACGACGCGGGCCGCCATGCCGGCCTCGGCGAGCTTGCCCCAGGTCCGCGGGTCGTAGGTCTTCTTGGAGCCGACCTCGCCGTCGACCTTGAGCACCCCGTCGTAGTTCGCGAACATGTGCCCGGCGACGGGGCGGGTGAACGCGTACTGGGTGTCCGTGTCGATGTTCATCTTCACGACGCCGTTGCCCAGCGCGGTCGCGATCTCCTCCGCGCTGGAGCCGGAGCCGCCGTGGAAGACGAAGTCGAACGGCGACGCCTTGCCGAACTTCGCGGCGACACCCTCGCTCAGCTCCTTCAGCAGCTCGGGCCGCAGCACCACGTTGCCCGGCTTGTACACGCCGTGCACGTTGCCGAAGGACGCGGCCAGCAGGTAGCGGCCCTTCTCGCCGAGGCCGAGCGCCTCCGCGGTGCGGATCGCGTCGTCGACCGTGGTGTAGAGGTTGTCGTTGATCTCGTGGCTGACGCCGTCCTCCTCGCCGCCCGTGGGGGTGATCTCCACCTCAAGGACGATCTTCGCGGCGGACGCCTGGGCCAGCAGCTCCTGCGCGATGGAGAGGTTGTCCGCCAGGGTCTCGGCCGAGCCGTCCCACATGTGCGACTGGAACAGCGGGTTGCGCCCGGCCTGCACCCGCTGCGCGGAGATGTCGAGCAGCGGCCTGACGTAGCCGTCCAGCTTGTCCTTCGGGCAGTGGTCGGTGTGCAGCGCGACCGTGATGCCGTACTTCTCCGCGACGATGTGCGCGAACTCGGCGAGCGCGACGGCGCCGGTCACCATGTCCTTGCTGTGCTGGCCGCCCAGGAACTCCGCGCCGCCCGTGGAGATCTGGATGATGCCGTCGCTCTCCGCCTCGGCGAAGCCGCGCAGGGCCGCGTGCAGGGTCTGGGAGGAGGTGACGTTGATGGCCGGGTAGGCGAACTTGCCTGCCTTCGCCCGGTCGAGCATCTCGTTGTAGACCTCGGGGGTCGCGATGGGCATCTGTCCGCTCCTTGTGATGTGCGGGGTGATGTGCGGGGAACTCTTGTCTACCGGCCCTGACCCGGGCCCGCCGCGTCCGATGCGACGGGCGTTCCCGACTGCGGTGCGACAGCGTCGTCGGCGTCGTCGGCGCCCCATCCTTCCAGACTCGGCGCCCCGCCACGCCCGGGACCACGGCCTCAGTCCAGGTCCAGGTCCGCCTTGCCGTACGCGTAGAGGTACGGCACCCCGGCCTCGGCGATGCGCTCGGCCGCGCCGGTGGCGCGGTCCACGATGGTGGCCACCGCGACCACCTCGGCCCCGGCCTCCCGTACCGCCTCGACCGCGGCCAGCGGGGAGCCGCCCGTGGTGGAGGTGTCCTCGACGACCAGCACCCGGCGGCCCCTGATGTCGGGCCCCTCCACGCGGCGCTGCATGCCGTGCGCCTTGGCGGCCTTGCGGACCACGAAGGCGTCGAGCGTGCGGCCCTCGGCCGCGGCGGCGTGCAGCATCGCGGTCGCCACCGGGTCGGCGCCCATGGTGAGCCCGCCCACGGCGTCGTACGCGAAGTCGGCGGTGAGGTCGAGCAGTACGCGCCCGACGAGCGGCGCGGCGGCGCCGTCCAGGGTGACGCGGCGCAGATCGACGTAGTAGTCGGCCTCGATCCCCGAGGAGAGCGTCACCGTGCCGTGCACCACGGCCTTGTCCTTGATCTGCCGCGCGAGCGCGCCACGTGGGTCCGTCATGGGGCTCAGCTTACGATCCTGGACTCCCGCCGGGCCGAACCGGTGAAAACCCCGTCGTACCCATGGCTACAGGCGCCGCCAGGTCCACGTCATCGCGGTCTCCAGGGGGTCGATGGGGGTGACGAGGCGCGGCAGGGTGTTGAGGCCGTTGGGCGGGCCGGTCTGGGGCTCTACGCACACCGCCTCGTCCTGCTCGTCGTAGACGACGACCCACTGCTCGCGGCTGCTCACCGTGAGCGCGTACCGCCCCGGCCAGGTCAGGGTGGCGTCGACGCCGTCCGGCATGCCGAAGCAGTCGTCCCAGGGGCCGGGGCGCGGGTCGACGCGGCGCCCGGTCGGCAGCTTGCCGTCCGCGCCGTCGCCCTTCTCCTCCTGCCAGGCCGGGTGGAAGTCGAGCCTGACCGGCTCCGAGAGGCCGCCCCCGTCGGTGGCGTCGGTGGCGACGGCGGGTCCGAGGCGGCGCAGGAACCACGGGTGCCAGCCGAGCTGCGCGGGGAAGGACGACTCGTAGGTCTCGACGGCCATGCTCAGCGTCAGCGAGCCGGGTTCGAGCCTGACGATCTGGGTGACCCGGCCGCTGTACGGCCAGGGGTCGCCGAGGTCGAACGTGAACACGGCCTCGTCGTCGGCGGTCCTCGCGGTGTTCCAGGGGCGGTCCCTGCCGGTGCCGTGGATGGCGTGCGGCGGCGAGTTCAGCGGCATCTGATGGGTCTCGGCGCCGTTCCTGAACCGCCCGTCCCCGATACGGCCGCACCAGGGGACCATCGGGAAGCAGCCGAACCTGGACCCCTGCCGCAGCAGCTCGGTGCCGCCGAGCCTGAGGCCGCTCACCCGGCAGCCGCCCGCCGGGGCCACCGTCACCTCCGCGTCGCCCGCGGTCAGCGTGATCTCATCGCTTCGCACGGTGCAGCACCCTACGGGGCGCGCCCCGTGGTCCCGGCGGCGGCCGCCCGGTGCGTCGCGGGCGGCGCGGGTCAGCGGCGCCTGCGCAGCGCCCGGCTGATCACCACGGCGGAGGCGAAGGCGACCACCGCGGCGGGCGCCGCCCAGCGCAGCGCGGCGGAGGCGGTGAGACCGCCCGCGGCGGGCTGGGGCGCGTAACGGCCGCGCGGCGGCGCGTGGTCGACCTCCTCGGCGCTGCGCCCGATCATGGTCCGGCGGGCGTGCGCGGCCTCGGCGGGCGGCTCGCCGCCGTATCCGAGCGCGCTGCCGTCCTCGGACACGGCGGCGGGTGTCATGGGCTCGTCCTCGCCGCCGAAGGGCGCGTCGTCGTCGAACGCGCCGTCCTCGGGGACGGAGTCCCCCGGGTCCGCCAAGTCCCCGGCGCCGGGCGCCTCCGGCGCCTCCGGTGTCCGCGGCTCCCCCGGTGCCGCGGGGTCGGCCGGTGCCACCGCCGCCAGCTCCTCGCCGAACTTCCGCAGCACCCGGCGCCCGGCGGTGGCGGCCACCGAGGGGTCGAGGTCCGCGAGGCGGCCGTCGCCGGTGGCGGTGCCGGTGAACGTCAGCAGCGTGCCGCCCTCGGCCGGGGCGAGCCGCAGCGTGAGCGCGGCGGTGACGCGCCCCTCGCCGCGGGCCTCCACGCCCTCGGCCGCGACGGTATACGCGCCGCCGTCGCCCGGCACCACGCTCAGCGTGCCCCGGTAGGTGATCGAACCACCGCCGACCCGCACCTTGAGCCGCCCCGCGAGCCCGGGCCCGGCCTCGCCCGCATCGCGCTGGAGCCCGGGAACCGCCCGGGCGACCAGCGCGGGATCGGCGAGCGCCTGCCGCACGGCCGCCTGCGTCGCCGGAACGAACACCTCGTACTCCATGGTGAACGAGCCTACCCACGCCCGCCCTGGACGCACCCGCGCCGCTCAGGGGTTTGTACGCACCGGCGCCGCGCGGTCACCCGCCGTAGCGCGGGTGGACCAGGGTGGAGGGCGCCGGGGGCGGCCCGGAGGGCCGTGCCACGGTGTGCGCCTGCGGGGGCAGCCGCGGCGTGCTGACGCCCGCGAGCAGCCCGTCCCTGGAGCCCACGCGGTAGGGGACGGTGCGCAGCCCCGCGGCGCGCAGGGTCGACTCGGCGGTCCAGAACGCCCGGCCGCCCGCGCCGCCGTCCTCGACGCGCACCACGAACCGCCCGCCGGGCGCGAGCACCCTCGCCACCAGGCCGTAGAACTCGCGCGAGTAGTACTTCGTACTGCCGGTGAGCGAGGGGGCGGGCAGATCGGACACGACGACGTCGTAGGGGGTGCCGGCGCCGTCGCGCCGGTCGCGGCGCAGCCGCTGGAAGGCGTCGCCGACGCTCACCCGGACGCGTGGGTCGTCGTACACATGCCCGTTGAGGGCGCTGAGCGCCGCGTCGGTACGGGCGAGCCGCACGACGTCCGCCTCCGACGTCAGCACGTCGACCCGGCGCACCGAGGGGTCGCGCAGCGCCTCGGCCGCGGCGAGCCCGTCGCTGCCGCCGAGCACGAGGACGCGGGTGTCGGGGCCGCGCAGCGCGGGGGCGACGAGGGCGCGGTGCAGGGCGGGTTCCTCGCTGCCGCGCAGCGAGAGCCGCCCGTCGAGGTAGAGGTCGGGGGGCGTGCCCGCGCCGCCGGTGAGGATGGCCTCCCGGCCCTCGGTGGTGACGGCCACGCGTATGTCGCCGCCGTACAGGGCGCGGCGCGCGGCCCGTTCGAAGTCGTCGACGTGGCAGGCGGTGGCGGCGAGGACGCCGAGGACCGCGACGTTGCTGGTGATGAGCAGCCAGCGGGAGCGGCGGCCCAGGTCCCAGCGGAAGAGGCCGAGCACGAGTATCCCGCCGGCCAGCGCGTTCACGGCGCCGGTGAGCAGGGAGCCGGTGAACTGGCCGAGGCGCGGCAGCAGCAGGAAGGGGAAGGCGAGCCCGCCGATGAGGGCGCCGACGTAGTCGGCGGCGAACAGGTCGGCGACGGCGCCGCCCGCGTCCTGCCGCCGCACCCGCTGGATGAGCACCATCAGCAGCGGCACCTCGGCGCCGATGAGTATGCCGATGACGAGCGAGAAGAACACGAGGAGCCAGACGGAGCCCCTGTCGCCCGCCCAGCCGGTCCAGGCGAAGGCGGCGTAGAGGGCCATGGCGCTGAGCCCGCCGACGAGTCCGAGCGCGCTCTCCACGGCGGCGAACCCGCCCGCGGCCCGCCAGCGCAGCCGCTTGGCGGCGAGCGAGCCCGCGCCCATGGCGAACACCATGACGGACAGCACGACGGAGGTCTGGGTGACCGTGTCGCCCATCAAGTACGAGGCGAGCGCGACGAGTTGCAGTTCGTACACGAGTCCGCAGGCGGCGCAGACGAACACGGCGGCGAGCACCAGAACGCGGGCCGTCCCCGGGTGTACGGGCAGCCGCGCGGCGCCGCATCCGGACCTCACGACGTAGGGCGAAGCGGTGCGTTGCTCGATCACCCAGCGAACGGTACGTGACGACGTGATCTCGTCAAGCCACGAGTTCACCTTTTCGGGGGAGACGGCATCGGGGCGGCCCGATCACCCCCGGGAACCCCTCCGGACGTCCGAGCGAGCGTTCACCCGCGCGCCCGACGGCGGCCCCGGGGGGACCGGGCGGGCCCGGCGGCAACGGGTGGCAACGGGCGGCCGGGGCGCCCGCGGGCTCCGCGGAAGCACACGGCGGCCCGGCGGGCTCCGGCGCGCCGGGCGCACGGCAGCGGTGGCGGGCGCGCGTCCCGTCCGGGCGCCCGTGGGCGCCCGGCGGGCGCGGGCTCGGGAGACGGCAGGGGGATCAGGGGTTACAGGGGAGTCAGGGGTTACAGGGGAGTCAGGGGTTGCAGAGGAGTCAGGGGTGCTGGGGACATGTGGGGTGCGTGGGGCGTGTGGGATGTGGGCGTGGGTGCTGCCGCCGGGGCGCGGGGGTGAAGTCCGCGCCCCGGCGGGGCGGTTGCGGCCGCCGCCGGGCGAGCGGCGCCCGCGCGGGGAACGGGTCGGACCCGGCGTCGTTACCGGGGCCTGCCTCCGACCCTGGTGCGGGTGGCGACGAGCTGTCCTTCCTGGGGGTAGGCGTGCCAGGTCCGCCAGTGGACGTGCTCGTCCACCCGCTGGGCCAGCATGGCGGTGAAGGCGTGCGGGCTGCCGGGGAAGACCCCCGCCAGGCCGTTGGGATGGTCGGTGACCAGGGCGATCAGTTCCTGCGCGCGTCCGGCGAACTGGCCGGGGGACAACGTCTCGACACAGGCGGCGAACTCGTACTCCCACTCGCCCAACCGCTTGGCGACGCCGAGCGGCAGCGAGGTGCTGCTGCCCGGGATGCAGGCGACGGTCTCGGAGCAGACGCCGCGCGCCTCTTCGAGCAGTACCTGGTGGGAGGCGCCCAGCAGTCTCAACTGCATCTTGGCGCCCGAGAGTTCGAGGTCGAGTGTGGCGAGCGCGGGCAGTGGCTCGCGCCCCAGGGCCCACGCGAGGTCCGTTGCACGCGTGTCGGTGTACGAGGTGTTCAGGGTCGTGAGCATGGGTCGGCTCCGCTAGCACGCGATGAAGGTGAAACCGGCCCCGCGGCGGGACTCCACGCAGCTGAGCCCAGCCGTCCCGGGTCCTGCCGGGAGCGGAACTCCCGCCTGGCGGATGCCCGATGCCTCCGGGCGGGCGGGCGCCGCCCGCTGATCCACCCGGAACCATCAGATACCCCCCTGGCGGCGGGCGTCCGGTGACCGGCTCGCGGCCCACCAATGCCCGAGGGCCGCATTGACGGATAAAAGGGAATCATGAACGGAGGTGTCGCCACAGCGGTTTTACCCAACTTACCCAGGTTTCCATCCCCCCGAGGGCCAAGCAGTTCAAACGTTCAACCACGGCTCGGGAACCCCGGGGCGCCCGGCGCACCCCGCTCAACAGCGAAGCGCCCGCCGGGGTTTCGCCCCGGCGGGCGCCTTTCGCGAGCGATGGACCCGGCAGGCTCCCCCCTGCCCCCGGGCCCCGGGCCATGCCGTCCGGCGACCGCGCGTGCGCGGTGCTCCGGATGACACGGCCCCGGCGGGGTCGGCTGCCCCGTGTCAGCCGCCTCCGCCGCAGCTCCCACCACCCCCGCAGGAGGAGCTGCCGCCACCGCACGACGAGTGGCCCCCGCCGCACGCGTGGCCGCCGTGTGAACCCCCGTGGTCGGAGCCCCCGTGATGGTGCGAGCCCCCGTGGTGCGAACCGCCTTCCGAGCCTCCGTACACGGCGCCGCCCCCGGCCCACCAGCTCCCGCCGGACCCGGACCGGCCCGCCGCGCTCCGGTACGGGCGGCGGCTCGCCGACATCGTGTACGGACGTGTGGTGACAGGCTCCCGGCTCTTCCTCGACTCCCTGACGGCGACGATCACCGCCACGACGAGGACCGCGAGCACGATGGCCAGAATGATGACGAACCAGGCCATGCCCCCACCTCCTTTCCTTCCCCCGTCCGGCGGCCGCGGCCGCCGGTGCTTCCCCCGTCACCGGCCCGACGCTCGGGGCCGGCCATCCGCGGCCCCGCCCCCCGGCGGGCTCCGCGAACGCTTCCCGGGTCCCTGTCCGGCGCCGCAGGACTCGCTCACTCCGGCGCCGGACTCCCCGTGTGTCAGGGGCATGCCCCGGCCGCCGCGGGGCCAAAGCAGAGTTGAGGAAGTCCAGAGGTTGGGCACAGGATGAGGAGCATGACCCCTTCCGGAGACACCGCCGTCGCGGGTGGCCGCCCGCTGCTCAACCGCAGGCTGGCCGAGTTCGGCACCACGATCTTCGCGGAGATGTCCGCGCTCGCGGTGCGCACCGGCGCCATCAACCTCGGCCAGGGCTTCCCCGACACCGACGGCCCCGAGGAGATCAGGGAGGCGGCGGTGCGCGCGCTGCGCGAGGGCCGTGGCAACCAGTACCCACCGGGCCCCGGCATCCCGGAGCTGCGCCGCGCGGTCGCGGACCACCAGCGGCACTGGTACGGGCTGTCGTACGACCCCCACACCGAGGTGCTGGTCACCGCGGGCGCCACGGAGGCGATCGCGGCGGCGCTGCTCGCGCTGGTGGAGCCGGGGGACGAGGTCGTCGCCCTGGAGCCGTACTACGACTCGTACGCGGCGAGCATCGCGATGGCGGGCGGCAGCAGGGTGCCGGTGACGCTGCGGCCCGAGGGCGAGCCGGGGCGGCGCACGTTCCGCCTCGACCTCGACGAGCTGCGCCGCGCGCTCACCCCCCGCACCCGTCTGCTGCTGATCAACACCCCGCACAATCCGACCGGTACGGTCCTCACCCGCGAGGAACTGACCGAGATCGCCCGGCTCGCCGTCGAACGCGATCTGCTGGTCGTCACGGACGAGGTCTACGAGCACCTGGTCTACGACGACGCGGAGCACATCCCGCTCGCCACCTTCCCCGGCATGCGCGAGCGCACGGTCAGCATCGGCTCGGCCGGCAAGACGTTCTCGTTCACGGGGTGGAAGGTCGGCTGGGTCACCTCGTCGCCCGCGCTGGTCACCGCCGTCCGCTCGGCGAAGCAGTTCCTGACCTACGTCAGCTCGGGCCCCTTCCAGTACGCGGCCGCCGAGGCGCTGCGGCTGCCCGACGCGTACTTCACGGCGCTGCGCACCGGCCTCCAGGCCCGCCGCGACCTGCTCGCCGAGGGCCTGACCGACGCGGGCTTCGAGGTCCACCGCCCCACCGGCACGTACTTCATCACCACCGACATCACCCCCCTGACCCCCCAGCACGCGGCCGACTTCTGCCGCGCCCTCCCGGAACGCTGCGGCGTGGTCGCGGTCCCCAACTCGGTCTTCTACGACCACGAGGAGGCAGGCCGCAGCCAGGTACGCTTCACATTCTGCAAACGCGAGGACGTACTGCGCGAGGCGGTGTCCCGGCTGGGGCGGGTGGGGGCGTGAGGGGGCGCCCGGCCTACTCGGTGTCCTCCGGGTGCCGCGGGGAGGCGTGGACCAGGATCACCGTGAGCGTCTCGGGGCTGACCAGGTAGCGGACCGGCCAGCAGGGGTCCGTGCGCAGTGCGTCGAGACAGCGGTGGGCGTTCGGTGACACCGCGCGGCACAGCTCCTCCCGGCCCGACACCGCCTCCGTCGTGTGAAGACGACGTTCCAGCCGGTCAGCGGCGGGACGCTGACCCGGTCCCCCTTCTTCGGGCTCACGACGGCATCTCGACCTGGCCGAGGGGCTCGCCGTCGAGGGGGCGGTGGGCGTCGGCGAGTTGTTCCGGATCGGCGTTCACGCGGGCCGTGGCGCGCCAGGAGACGACCACGCGGTGCACGGCCTCGCCCGCGCCCAACTCCGCGGCGTCGGAGAGCGCTTCGAGGAGTTCGACCGTGAACCCCCTGACCTCCTCGTCGTCGAGGTGCCGTACCCACGGGAACACCTCGGGGAGCGCGAACAGCAGGGACCGGGCGCCGTCGTCCCGCTTCATCAGGGCGAGGAAGAGGCGGGACGCGGTGGTCAGGTTCTCCTCCGCGTGCTCCGCGCGCGCGGCCGTCGTCAGCACCATGTCCGGCGCGTCCCGGAACGCACCCCTCCCCCACCCCCCGCCCGCCAGATCCCACCCCTCTTGCGACCGATATGTGATGTTGACGTGTGCATGGTGGGACCGGGACCCTCTGAGGGCACGTCCCGTACCGACCCCCCACCCCCATGCGGCCGGGACGGCGCCGCCCGGCACGGTGCCGTGGTGTCGGGTGCCACCACGTGGCACGGCGCGCCGCGCTCCCCGGTCCGGCTCCGTCGGCCCGTCCGCGGGCAGCGAAGGAGCGTGACCATGCGTACCAAGACCCCGTCCGGCAGATCCCGCATAGCCTGGGGAACCTCCCTCCTACTCGCCGCGGCGGCGGGCCTGATGGGCCTCGCGCCCGCCTCGTCGGCCGACGCCCCCGACGCCCCCGCCGCACAGGACCGCCTCTCGCCAGGACTGGTCGAGGCCCTGCGCCACGACCTCGGGCTCACCCCCGCCCAGGCCACCGCCCGGCTGCACGCGGAGGCCGACGCCACCGCCGTCGCCCCCGCCGCGCAGAAGGCCGCGGGCGACGCTTACGGCGGCTCCTGGTTCGACGCGAAGAGCGGCAGGCTCGTCGTCGCCGTCACCGAGGACTCCGCCGCGGGCGCGGTCCACGACGCCGGCGCGGACACCGTGCGCGTGGCCCACACCCAGGACGCGCTGGCCGGCGCCCAGTCCCTGCTCGACCGCCGGGCCAAGACCGCCAAGGTGCCCGCGGCGGTACACGGCTGGCATATCGACACCCGCAAGAACGTCCTCGTCGCCGATGTCGCCGCGGGCGCCGAGAAGAGCGCGGCGGTCACCGGCTTCCTGGCCCCCGCACAGCGCACCGGCCTCCTCGACCTGCACACCACCGACGACCCCGCGCCGAGCACCGTCGCCGCGGGCACCGTGGGCGGCGACCCGTACTACATCAACGGCAACGTCCGCTGCTCCATCGGCTTCTCGGTGGTCGGCGGCTTCGTCAGCGCCGGGCACTGCGGCTCCCCCGGCGCCAGCGTCACCGGCTGGGACGGCTCCGCCATGGGCTCGTTCGCGGGCTCCTCGTTCCCCGGCAACGACTACTCGTACATCACCATCGGCAACGGCTGGTGGACCGAGCCCGTGGTCCTCGGCTGGGGCACCGTCTCCGACGTGCTGGTGCGCGGCCACGCGGTGGCGCCCGTCGGCACCTCGATCTGCCGCTCCGGGTCCACCACCCACTGGCACTGCGGCACCGTGCAGTCCCTGAACGACACCGTCAACTACGCCGAGGGCTCGGTGTCCCAGCTCACCGGCACCAGTGTCTGCGCGGAACCGGGCGACTCCGGCGGCTCGTTCATCGCGGGCGACCAGGCGCAGGGCGTCACCTCGGGCACCACGGGCAACTGCACCAGCGGCGGCCGCACCTGGTTCCAGCCCGTCAACGAGATCCTCAACACCTACGGGCTGACGCTGGTCACCTCCTCCTGACCACCGCTGCCCCGACCCGCCGCGCCGCGCGGACGGCCATGTCCGCGCGGCCCGGCGGCCAGCGCCCGGCGGCCAGGACCGCCTCGGGCCCGACCGGCCTCAGGCGCGGACGATGCCCGCCGCGCGTGCCGCCGCGAGCCACTGCGGGTACTCGCCGAGCAGCCGGTCGTAGAGGGCGGCGTCGGAGTGCGCGCCGGGCTCGACGCCCGCCGCGAAGAAGCCCGCGTTGTCCACGACGCGGCGCCCCGGCACCGGAAGCTCGTCGAGCCGCCGCAGGAAGCGGAACTCGTCGTCGCCGAAGCCGACGAACTGCCAGAACAGCGGCAGCCGCGCCGCCTCGCACAGCACCCGCTCGGCCGCCGCCTTCGAGGTGGGCGCCCCGTCGGTCTGGAAGACCACGAACGCCGGGTCCTTCGCGCCCGACTTCTGGTAGTGCGCGATGACCGCCTCCATCGCCAGGTGGTAGTTGGTGCGGCCCATGTGCCCCAGGGAGTCGTGCAGCGGGCCGACGCGGCCCTGGTAGTCGTCGAGCCCGATGTCGGCGACACCGTCCACGTCCGTGGAGAAGAAGACGACCGGCACCACGCCGTCGTCGTCGAGGTTGGCCGCGAGCGCGAGGGTCTGCTCGGCGAGCCGCTGCACCGTGCCGTCGCGGTAGTAGCGCCGCATGCTGCCCGAGCGGTCGAGCACGAGGTAGACCGCCGCGCGCTCGCCCGCCACCGCGTGCTTGGTGAGGGAGACCGCGGCCGTCTTGTAGAGGCTGACGAGGCCGGGGGCGCGCCGCTCGACCTGCTCGGCGCCGATGGCCGCCGCCGCGGCCTTTTCCGGTATGGGTCTCTTACGGTAGTCAATCGCCATGAGCCGGGATTCTGCCCCCACGGGGCCGCCCGTACCACCGCCCCGGCAGGGTCCTCGTACGGCGGCCGGGGCGCACGCGGCAGCGGCGGGGGCGCGCGACGCCGCGCCGCGCGCCCACGACACGGCGAAGCCCGGCGCCCACCCCTCCTACGGGGGTGCGGGCCGGGCCTGCGTGGTGGCGGGGGTGCCTCAGGCGTCCCCGTCGGGCTTCTCCTCGTCGGACGACGCGTCGTCGAGGTCCTTGTCGAGGCCGAACTGCTCCACCAGCCAGCGGTCGAACTCGATCGCCGCGCGCACCCAGCTCACCGTGGACGACACGAAGTGCTCAAGGGCGACCCCGGTGCCCACCAGCATCTGGGCCTCGCCGATGAAGCGGACGGTGCCGTCGTCGTGGGTGTGGCTGTACACCTTCGGCCACAGGGTGCGGCGGTTCCAGTCGTCGACCGCCTCAAGGAGCTGCGCCTTGTCCTCGATCTTGTGCGGCCGGTCGTAGAACGTACGGACCGAGAAGACCTGCTGGTCGTTCTCGCCGCGGAACATGAAGTACGTACGGAACTTCTCCCACGGCGCCGCGATGTCACCCTCGTCGTCGACGACGTACTTCAGCTCCATCTGGTCGAGGAGCTGCTTCACGAGGTCCTGGTCGGGGATGACGGGGCCCACAGGGCCCTGGGGCTCGGGCTCTGGCTTGCCCCCGAAGCTAGGAATCGAGGACGGGTCGATGCTCACCGTGTATTTCCCTTCGTACGGATTCCGCCATCCTCCACCATGGCGGGCGGGGGGCCGCAACCCCCGCCCGCCATGGTTTGCCCATCGTGGCGCGTTTCCGCCTCAGGAGGTCTTCTCCAGGCTCGGGCCCCCGGCGGCGCCGGTGCCGTCCCCGCCTTCCCCAGGGCCTTCGCCGGGGCCTCCCCCTGCGCCTTCGCCCGGCCCCTCGTCGCGGCCCCCCGCGGGGCCCACGAGCAGGCCGTCGCCGAAGGTGTCGACGCGTACCGTGTCGCCGTCCCTGACCTCGCCCGACAGGATCTCCTTGGCGAGCCGGTCGCCGATGGCGGTCTGCACCAGGCGGCGCAGCGGGCGCGCCCCGTACGCCGGGTCGTTGCCCTCGTCGGCGAGCCAGGCCAGCGCCCCGTCGCTGATCTCCAGCTTCAGGCGCCGCTCGGCGAGCCGCTCGGACAGCCGGTCGATCTGGAGCCGCGCGATACGGCTCAGCTCGTCCTTGCTGAGCGCCGAGAACACCACCAGGTCGTCGAGGCGGTTCAGGAACTCCGGCTTGAAGGACGCCCGTACCACTTCGAGGACCTGCTCCCGCTTCTCCTCCTCGGTGCTCAGCGGGTCCACCAGGAACTGGCTGCCGAGGTTGGAGGTGAGCACCAGGATGGTGTTGCGGAAGTCCACCGTGCGGCCCTGGCCGTCGGTGAGGCGGCCGTCGTCGAGCACCTGGAGCAGGATGTCGAAGACCTCGGCGTGCGCCTTCTCCACCTCGTCGAGCAGGATCACCGAGTACGGGCGCCTGCGCACCGCCTCGGTGAGCTGGCCGCCCTCCTCGTAGCCGACGTAGCCGGGGGGCGCGCCGACCAGCCTGGCGACGCTGTGCTTCTCGCTGTACTCGCTCATGTCGATGCGGACCATCGCCCGCTCGTCGTCGAAGAGGAAGTCGGCGAGCGCCTTCGCCAGCTCCGTCTTGCCGACGCCGGTCGGGCCGAGGAAGAGGAAGGAGCCGGTGGGGCGGTCGGGGTCGGCGATCCCCGCCCTGGTGCGGCGCACGGCGTCGGAGACCGCGCGCACGGCCTCCGTCTGGCCGATCAGCCTGCGGCCGATCTCGTCCTCCATCCGCAGCAGCTTCTGCGTCTCGCCCTCCAGCAGCCGCCCCGCGGGGATGCCGGTCCAGGAGCCGACCACGTCCGCGATGTCGTCGGGGCCGACCTCCTCCTTGACCATGGTGTCGCGCGCGGCCTCCTCCTCGGCCCTCGACGCCTCCTCCAGGTCGCGTTCGAGCCCGGGCAGCTCGCCGTAGAGCAGCTTGGACGCGGTGTCGAAGTCGCCGTCGCGCTGGGCGCGCTCGGCGCGGCCGCGCAGCTCGTCCAGCTTCTCCTTCAGCTCGCCGACCTCGTTGAGCGACTTCTTCTCCTTCTCCCAGCGCGCGGTCAGGCCCCGCAGCTCCTCCTCCTTGTCGGCGAGGTCGCGGCGCAGCCGCTCAAGGCGCTCGCGGCTCGCGGAGTCGGTGTCCTTGCCGATCGCCAGCTCCTCCATGCGCAGCCGGTCGACGGCGCGCTGGAGCTCGTCGATCTCCACAGGGGACGAGTCGATCTCCATGCGCAGCCGGGACGCGGACTCGTCGACGAGGTCGATGGCCTTGTCGGGCAGGAAGCGGGAGGTGATGTAGCGGTCGGAGAGGGTGGCGGCGGCCACCAGCGCGCCGTCCGCGATCTGCACCTTGTGGTGCGCCTCGTAGCGCCCCTTGAGGCCGCGCAGGATCGCGATGGTGTCCTCCACCGTGGGCTCGGCGACCAGCACCTGCTGGAAGCGGCGCTCCAGGGCGGCGTCCTTCTCGATGCGCTCGCGGTACTCGTCCAAGGTGGTGGCGCCGACCATGCGCAGCTCGCCGCGGGCGAGCATGGGCTTGAGCATGTTGCCCGCGTCCATCGAGGAGTCGCCGCCGGCGCCCGCGCCGACGACCGTGTGCAGCTCGTCGATGAAGGTGATGACCTGGCCTTCGCTGTCCTTGATCTCGGCGAGCACCGTCTTCAGGCGCTCCTCGAACTCGCCGCGGTACTTGGCACCTGCCACCATCGCGCCCAGGTCGAGGGAGACCAGGCGCTTGTCCTTCAGGGACTCGGGCACGTCGCCCTTGACGATGCGCTGCGCCAGGCCCTCGACGACGGCGGTCTTGCCGACGCCGGGCTCGCCGATGAGCACCGGGTTGTTCTTCGTACGGCGCGAGAGGACCTGCACCACGCGCCTGATCTCCTGGTCCCGGCCGATGACCGGGTCGAGCTTGCCCTCGCGGGCGGCGGCCGTGAAGTCCGTGCCGAACTTCTCCAGCGCTTTGTACTGTCCCTCCGGGTCGGCGGTTGTCACCCGGCGTCCTCCCCTGATCCGCTGGAATGACTCCAGCAGCCTCTTCGCTGTGGCGCCGTGCCGCGTCAGCAGCTCGGCGGTCCTGCCCCCCTTGGCGGCGGCCCCGATGAGCAGGTGTTCCGTGGACAGGTACGCGTCGCCGAGGTCCTTGGCGCGGGCCGCGGCGTCGGCCACCACGGACAGCATCTCGCGGTCGGGCTGCGGCGGTGCGACGGTGGACCCGGTGACGCTGGGCAGCGCGGCGACGGTCTTCTCCACGTCGGCGCGCAGCGCGCTCTCGTCGGCGCCGACGTCCGCCAGCAGGTCCATGATGTTCTCGTTGTCCTGGCCCTCAAGCAGCGCCAGCAGCAGATGCGCCGTCGTGAGGTCGGGATTGCCCTCCGCGACCGCGCGTTCGGTCGCCGCGTTGATGGCGTCCCGGCTCCTGTTGGTCAGCTCGGCGTCCACGGTTCTCCTCCCGGTCCCTTCTCTCCCTGGTCCCCGCGCTCCGGGGTGCGCCGCCCCGGGGCGGCATGCGTCCGTTCTCCGTCCTCAATACTGACTCATACAACGTGCACAAAGTTGAGTGTATTCCACTCAAGTCCGGGAGCGGGGCCGACTCGGCCACTCCGTCCGGGGACTTTCCGCGCTTACGGGACCAAAGCGGCACGGCGGGCGGCGGTGGCCGGTGCCGGGCGGCGGGCGGCCGTCGGCCCCAGGGGCGCCCGTCGGGCGAAACCGGGACGTCGGTAGGTTCGGCGCATGCCCAAGTACCTGCACAATCCGCGCGACCCCGACCCCGCCTACCGGGAGTTCTGGCGGGAGCGCAGGCTCTGCACCCTGACCACGCTGCGCGCCGACGGCAGCCCGCACGTGGTGCCGGTCGGCGCGACGTACGACCCCGCGCAGGCCACCGCGCGGGTGATCGCCTCGGGGACGAGCGCCAAGGTGCGGCACGTGCTGGCGGCCACCGGCGCGGGCGAGCGGGCCAGGGTCGCGGTCTGCCAGTTCGAGGGCCGCCGCTGGGCCACGCTGGAGGGCTACGCCACCATCCGCACCGAGCCCGAGTTGATCGCGGACGGCGAACGCCGGTACGAGGAGCGCTACGGGCGCCCGCCGCGCCCCAACGCCCGGCGCGTGCTGATCGAGATCGCGGTCACCGCGGCGCTCGGCACCCGCTGAGCCGCCGACGCGCACCGCGCTCCACAGGGTGTGAGCGGGCGTACGCAACCTGTCAGAATCGCACACCGCGCGTTCGGAATACTTGGCTCCGCCGGGAACTAGTGACATCCGTAGACCACTTGAGCATTTGCGCCCGCCCATGTAGAGCAGGGACGAGCGGATGGCGGGCGGGCACTGAGGGATCGTCAGGGCGAACCGGCGGTACCGGCCAGAACCGGTGCAGCCGGGATATGACGGTACCGAGGGTACGAGCCCCCCGGCCCCCGCCGTCCCGCAAACGTTTCCGACCGCGAAGCCCCTCCGCCCCCAGCCCCGGTGGCACTCCGGGGCGGCGGCCCCGGGGCGCCCGCTCCGCCGCCCGACACCCCGAAGCCAGCACCCCGCGCACGGCGCGGAAGGACCCCGCACTGGAGCCCGCCACGGACCGCAGCAGCCCTCCGACCCCCGACCCCGGGGGCAGCGAGCCCCGGGGACGCGCCACCGCGCGGCCCGGCGGAGACGGGGGCGGGGGCCGCGATGGCAACGGCGGCGGTGAAAGCGGCAGCGGCGCCACCGTGTCTCAGGTCCACGGTGACGCCGCTGCGGGGGGGAAGTACCTGCGCGATCTACTGCGACGGGGGAATCGCGTCAGGCACTGCGGGGGGTGGCGGAGATGGCTTGGGGGGCTCCCGGCACCTCGGGCTCCACCATCCGGTGGTCCCGCTGGTCCAGGTTGACGAAGATCATCCCGTATCGGACGGCGCACCTGACCGGCCGCGGTGCTCCGCGGGGGCGACGCAGACACCGGTAGGCGCGGATGTCGTCGTCGCCGTCGCGTGCAATGACGACCGGTTCACCGAAGAGGGTGACCGTCAGCGAGTCGCCGGCGTGGGGGATCGCCGTCACGAGGTCGATGAAGTGCCATCCGGAGCGGTAGGCGGTGGCCATCTCGCGCCGGAAGGAACGGTCGTCGGGCGGCGTGCTCATGCGTTCGCGATCGCCGCACCGGACGGGGCGACCGTCCAGGAGATCTCGCCGTCCTTGTGGGCCGCGGGCAGGACGGTCCAGGAGATCTCCTTGGTGGTCGTGGCGGAGACGTCGGACGGAGCGGACGTCCAGGAGATCTCACCCGCGACCGTCGACGGGTGACTGGTCCATGAGATTTCACCCGGGGCCACAGCAGCAAAGACAGCGACTGCAAAACCACCAGCAAGCACCGAGCGAAGCAATTTCTTAGACATGGTCGGCCTTGTCCTCACCTGATGAGTCCTCTCCCCCGCGTCCCTAAGACGATGTCTCATTCGGGCACGTCGAAGCCACAGGGCCGATGCATCATGTTCTTGCACGTACAGGACCCTGAGGGGTGGATATATGTCCAAAATCGACACAAGGCCGACACATCCGCACTCTCTTGTCGAGCTATGCGATGAGGGCGTGCGCCTGTACGCACATGCACTGACCGCGGGCCGCATCGCTCGTTCAGAGGTCGAATCAGCACCGTGTCTGATCGAGTTCGCACTTTTGCATCCCGATCCGGACGACCCGAACTCGCTCCGCCCGGTACCGCCGACCGCCGCCCTCTCCCAGCGTCTGCACCCCATAGAACGCGAGATCCAGGACCGACGGCGGCTGACGGTGGAACTCACCGACACCTTTGAGCCATTCATGGTGCTCAGCGCCCAGACCCCGGCCACCACCCACGCGATCACCATCCTGGAGGGCTTCCAGAGCATCAACACCGCTCTGGACGCCGCCACCGCGCAGAGCACCGAGGAGGTGCTGTGCATCCAGCCGGGCGGCGTACGGGACTACGACGCGCTGTCACAGTCGCTCACCAGGGTGCAAGGGCTGCTGGACCGGGGTGTCCGGATGCGTACGCTCTACCAGCACACGGTGCGGTACGGTCCCGGGATCTTCGCGTATCTGGAGCAGATCGATCCCAATCACGCGGAAGTGAGAACACTCGAAGAACTGACCGACCGCATGCTGATTTTTGATCGGACCATGGCGGTGATCCCCGCCCGCCGTGACCGCCAGGTCGCCCTGGAGCTACGGCACCCCGGTCTCGTCGAGTACCTGGCCTCGGTCTTCGAGCAGTTCTGGCAGCGGGCCACCCCCCTGACCGAGGAGGCCGCCCCGTACAGCCCCGCCCCTGACGGCATCACCGGGGTGCAGCGCTCCATAGCCAAGCTGCTCGTGGAGGGCCACGTGGACGAGGCGATCGCCCGGCGGCTCGGTATGAACGTACGGACCTGCCGGGCGCACATCGCCAAGCTCGCCGCCACCCTGGGCAGCGGCAGCCGGGCCCAACTGGGCTATCTCATCGCACGATCGGGAATCCTGGAGCCAGGACCTCGACGGGAGCCACAGCGTGACTACTGACCCGGCGGCGCCGCCACGCGACCTGCTCACTCCCCCCGCGGACCCCGGACACGAACCCGCACACCAGCACGGCGACGGGGCCGGGGACACCGCCATCTGCGCGGCCTGCCTCGCCCTGTACGCGCGCGCCTTACAGGACGGCCGGCTCTCCCGCTCGGCGGCGGGCGAGGCGTCGTGCCTCGGCAGGGTGGGGGCGTGGCGCACCGACCCGGACGACGCGGCGTGGCTGCGCCCGGTCTCGCCCGCGGTGCTGCTGCCCGAGGTGCTGCGCTTCATCGAGGACGGCATCGCGCGCGAGCGGCGCAGGGAGGTGGAGGTGGCGGCGCTCTTCGAACCGCTGATGGCCCTTGAGGCGCAGAGCGCGTCGTCGGCGGCGCAGAGCGCGATCACCGTGCTCAGGGACCACGACCGGATCAACGCCGCCCTCTGGCGGGCGGCGGCCCACGCCTCCCGGGAGATCCTGACCGTGCAGCCCGGCGGGCGGCGCGACCCCGCGGGGCTGAGCGAGGCGCTGCCGCACGAGCAGGAGGTGCTCGACCGGGGCGCCAGCATGCGCACCCTGTACCAGCACACGTCGCGCTACTCGTCGGCGGTGCTCGCGCACTACGAGCAGTTGCGTGGCGACGTCCAGGTGCGGACCCTGCACGAGGTCACCGACCGTCTGATCGTCTTCGATCGTTCGGTCGCCTTCATCCCCGCGAACAGCGACAGGACGGCGGCGCTCGAACTCCGCCATCCGGGCCTGGTGCAGTTCCTTGTGACCACCTTCGACCGGCTGTGGCACATGGCGACCCCGATGTGGCCGCGCCCGGTCGAGCAGCCGTCGGTGAACGGGGTGACGACGCGCCAGCGCGCCATCGCCCGTCTGCTCATCGACGGCCTCACCGACGAGAAGATCGCGGCCCGTCTGGGCATGAACGTGCGCACGGTACGGGTGCACATCGCGAAGCTCGCCACCACCCTGGGCAGCGAGAACCGCGCCCAACTCGGCTACCTCATCGGCGAGTCGGGCATCCTCCAGCAGCCCTGACCGGGGGGCCGTGGCGGGGAGGGCGGGGCCCTCCCCACGTGCGCTCTCCGGCCTGCTCAGCCCGCCGAGGGGCGGTTCGGCGGGCGCCACACCACCAGGGCGCTGGTGTGCTGCACCTCCTGGTACGGCACCAGGTCCCGCCGGTACGAGGCGTGCACCGCGGCCTCGCGCTGTTGCATGGCCGCCGCCGCGCCGTCCACCGCGGACTGGAGTTCGGCGACGCGCGCCTGGAGCGCGGCCACCTGGTTCTCCAGTTCGATGATGCGCTTGATACCCGCCAGGTTGATGCCCTCGTCCTGCGACAACTGCTGCACCTGGCGGAGCAGTTGGATGTCGCGGGCCGAGTAGCGACGGCCGCGTCCCGCCGTGCGGTCGGGCGACACCAGACCGAGGCGGTCGTACTGCCGCAGCGTCTGCGGGTGCAGCCCGCTCAACTGGGCGGCCACCGAGATGACGTACACCGGCGTCTCCTCGGTCAGCTCGTACGGGTTTCGACGACGGCCGTCCATAGCGTCATGCTCCCTTCGCTGCCTGGAACAGCTCAGCCCGCGGATCGGCGCCCGCGGTGGCCTCGCGGTACGCCTCCAGCGCGTCGCGGGCCTTGCCTGACAGATCCTTCGGCACCACGACCTCCACGGTGACCAGCAGATCGCCCCGGGTGCCGTCCTTGCGGGTGGCGCCCTTGCCGCGGGCGCGCATGGTGCGTCCGTTGGGGGTGCCCTCGGGCAGCTTCAGGGTGACCGGGGGCCCGCCGAGCGTGGGCACCTTCACCTCGCCGCCGAGCGCCGCCTCCGCGAAGGTGACGGGCACGGTGACGGTCAGATTGTCGCCGCGGCGGCCGAAGACGGGGTGCGCGTCCACGTGCACGACGACGTACAGGTCGCCCGCGGGGCCGCCGCGCTCGCCGGGGCTGCCCTTGCCGCGCAGCCTGATGCGCTGCCCGTCGGAGACCCCGGCGGGGATGCGCACCTGCATGGTCCGCGACGACTTGGCGCGGCCGGAGCCCTTGCAGACGTCGCAGGGGTCCTCGGCGATGAGGCCGCGGCCCTTGCAGTCCACGCACGGGTCGGTGAGCGAGAAGCCGCCGCCCCCGCCGCGCGAGACCTGCCCGGTGCCGACGCAGGTCGGGCACACGCGCGGTGTGCCGTTCTTGTCGCCGGTGCCCGAGCACGCCTTGCAGGGCTGCTGGCTGGACATCCGCAGCGGCACCGTGGCGCCGTCGACGGCCTCGGTGAAGCTGAGGGTGACCTCCGACTCGACGTCCTGGCCGCGCCGCGGCTGGGTCCTGGTGCCGGGACCCGCGCCGCCGCGGTTGAAGAGGCCGCCGAAGACGTCGCCGAGGCCCCCGCCGAAGCCGCCGGCACCGGTGCCGCCGCCTCCGCCGCCGCCCGGGGTGCCGCCGAAGAGGTCGCCGAGGTCGAAGTTGAAGGGCTGGCCGCCCCCGCCGCCGGGGCCGGGGCGGAAGCCGCCGTTCCCGAACAGGGAGCGGGCCTCGTCGTACTCCTTGCGCTTCTTGGGGTCGCCGAGGACGTCATTGGCCTCGGAGATCTCCTTGAAGCGGTCCTCGGCCCTGGCATTGCCCTTGTTGGCGTCCGGGTGGTACTCGCGGGCGAGCTTCCGGTACGCCTTCTTGATCTCGGCCTCGGTGGCGTCCTTCGGGACGCCGAGAACCTTGTAGTAGTCCTTCTCGATGAAGTCCTTGGTGCTCACTCCCGACGCCCCTCCTTCCGCTCGTGTGCCACCCGTTCCTGCGCGCCCGCGTCAGCCCTCGTCCGGGCCACCGCTGGTCCCGTCCGTGTCGGGTCCCGCGTCGGCGGCGTCGTCGGGCCCCTCGCCGTCCGTGTCGCCCTTGGCGGGCTTCGCGGCGTTGGCGCCGGGCTGCGGCTCGGCCACCGCCACCCGCGCGGGGCGGATGGTGCGCTCGCCGAACCGATACCCAGGCTGGAGAATCGCGACGCACGTCGTCTCGGTGACATCCGGCGCGTAGCTGTGCATCAGCGCCTCGTGGATCTTCGGGTCAAAGGGCTCGCCCTCCTCGCCGAACTGCTGGAGGCCCATCTTCCCGGCCACCGCCTCAAGCGAGTCGGCGACCGACTTGAAGCCGCCGACCAGCTCGCCGTGCTCCCTGGCGCGCCCGATGTCGTCGAGGACCGGAAGCAGCTCACCGAGCAGGTTCGCGATGGCGATCTCCTTGACGGCGATACGGTCGCGCTCCACCCGGCGGCGGTAGTTCTGGTACTCCGCCTGGAGCCGCTGGAGGTCGGCCGTGCGCTCGCCGAGCGCCGTACGCACCTGGTCGAGCTGGGCCGTCAGGCCCACCGTGCTGTCCCCGGCCTGGGCCCCCGCGCCCTCCTTGGAGGGCCCGGAGGCGTTCGGCTCGGCGTCGTCGGGGGTGGCGCCGGAGGAGATGTCGGCGGGCTCGTGCTGCTCGTCGAAGCCCGGGGTCTCCTCGGTCACGCGGCACCGTCCTTGCGTTCGTCGTCGACGATCTCGGCGTCCACGACGTCGTCCCCGTCCTGGCGGGCGCCCTGCTCGGCGCCCTCGCCGGGCGCGTCACCCGCGGCCTGCTGGCCCTGGGCGTCCGCGTACATGGCCTGGCCGAGCTTCTGGGAGACGGCCGCGACCCGCTCGGTGGCGGTGCGGATCTCCGCGGTGTCCTCGCCCTTGAGCTTGTCCTTCAGCTCGCCGACCGCGGACTCGACCTCGGTCTTGATCTCGCCGGGGACCTTGTCCTCGTTGTCCTTGAGGAACTTCTCGGTCTGGTAGACGAGCTGCTCGCCCTGGTTGCGGGTCTCGGCGGCCTCGCGGCGGCGGTGGTCCTCCTCCGCGTACTGCTCGGCCTCCTGGCGCATCCGGTCGACCTCGTCCTTCGGCAGCGAGGAGCCGCCGGTGACGGTCATCTTCTGCTCCTTGCCGGTGCCGAGGTCCTTCGCCGTGACATGCATGATGCCGTTGGCGTCGATGTCGAAGGAGACCTCGATCTGCGGCACGCCGCGCGGGGCCGGGGGCAGTCCCGTCAGCTCGAACATCCCGAGCTTCTTGTTGTACGCCGCGATCTCGCGCTCGCCCTGGTAGACCTGGATCTGCACCGACGGCTGGTTGTCCTCGGCGGTGGTGAAGATCTCGGAGCGCTTGGTGGGGATCGTGGTGTTGCGCTCGATGAGCTTGGTCATGATGCCGCCCTTGGTCTCGATGCCGAGGGACAGCGGGGTGACGTCGAGCAGCAGGACGTCCTTGACCTCGCCCTTGAGGACACCGGCCTGGAGCGAGGCGCCGATGGCGACGACCTCGTCCGGGTTGACGCCCTTGTTGGCCTCCTTGCCGCCGGTCAGCTCCCTGACCAGCTCGGCGACGGCGGGCATACGCGTGGAGCCGCCGACGAGGACCACGTGGTCGATCTCGGAGAGCTGGATGCCCGCGTCCTTGATCACGTTGTGGAACGGGGTCTTGCAGCGCTCCAGCAGGTCGGAGGTGAGCTGCTGGAACTGGGCGCGGGTGAGCTTCTCGTCCAGGTGCAGCGGGCCCTCGGCGGACGCCGTGATGTAGGGCAGGTTGATGTTGGTCTCGGTGGACGAGGACAGCTCGATCTTGGCCTTCTCCGCCGCCTCACGGAGGCGCTGGAGGGCCATCTTGTCCTTGCCGAGGTCCACACCGTGGCCGTTGGCGAACTGCTTGACCAGGTAGTCGACGATGCGCTGGTCCCAGTCGTCGCCACCGAGGTGGTTGTCGCCGTTGGTGGCCTTCACCTCGACGACGCCGTCGCCGATCTCCAGCAGCGAGACGTCGAAGGTGCCGCCGCCGAGGTCGAAGACCAGGATCGTCTGGTCGTCCTTCTCCAGCCCGTAGGCGAGGGCGGCCGCGGTGGGCTCGTTGACGATGCGCAGGACGTTGAGCCCCGCGATCTCGCCGGCCTCCTTGGTGGCCTGCCGCTCGGAGTCGTTGAAGTACGCCGGGACCGTGATGACCGCGTCGGTCACCTTCTCGCCGAGGTACGACTCCGCGTCCCGCTTCAGCTTCTGGAGGATGAACGCCGAGATCTGCTGCGGGTTGAAATTCTTGTCGTCGATGTCCACCTTCCAGTCGGTGCCCATGTGGCGCTTGACCGACCGGATGGTCCTGTCGACGTTCGTGACCGCCTGACGCTTCGCTACCTCGCCGACGAGCACTTCGCCGTTCTTCGCGAAGGCGACGACGGACGGCGTGGTCCTGGCGCCCTCTGCGTTGGTGATGACGGTGGGCTCGCCGCCTTCAAGAACGCTGACGACGGAGTTTGTCGTGCCCAGGTCGATGCCGACCGCACGTGCCATGTCAATCCTCCAGCTACTTGAGTGGAACTGGCTCAACAATGCACCACGCGCCGTCGCAAGTCAACAGACCTGAGTCGGGCACACTCAACTTTTATGTTGCCCTTATCCCCGGAACCACCCTGAGCTGCGACGACGCCCGTATCGGCCGTACGCGCGTACCACCCTCTCTCCCGCGCGTACCGGCATCGGGCCCCCGCCGGGCGTGGCCTCACGCGCGCGGGCGCGCACCGCAAGCACACCCCCACGCAGCCGCTTAACGTGTCGATATGTCCGATGATTCCCGGCGGCCGGACGCGGGGGAGCCGGGGCCCCCGCCCGGCGCCCACGCACACGCGCGGGAGCGCGTCGGCCCCTGGCGCCGGTTCCGGGAGTCCCCGTTCGTCGCCCCCACGGTGCTGGTCTTCATCCTCGCGGCGGCGGCCGGCCTGTTCGCGGGCTCGTACACGTACAACATGGCGAACCCGACCCCCCGGCACATCCCGACCGGTGTCGTCGGCGCGGCCGACACCGCGCGCGGGCGCGCGTTCGTCGCCGGGATGGAGCAGGCGCTCGACGCGGGCCTGAGCCTGCGGCCGTACGAGAGCAGGGCCGCCGCCCTGGAGGCGATCGAGCAGCAGCGCATCTTCGCCGTGCTCGACAACACCGTCGAGCGGGGCCGCGGCCACGTCACCCTCGACGTGTCGGGCGCCTCAGGGCAGTCCGTGGCGCAACTGCTCCAGCAGGCCGCGCCCAAGGTGGGCGCCGAGACCGGGGTCCCGGTGCGGGTGCGGGACGTGAAGCCGCTCCAGACCGGCGACCCGCGCGGGCTCGCGATCTTCTACATCACGCTGGCGTCCGTGGTGCTCGGCTTCGTGGGCGCGATGCAGTTGCTGGCGCACGCCAAGCCCCTGGTGCCGGTCGAGCGCGTCCTGTTCACGCTGGCGTACTCGGCGCTCGGGGCCTTCACCATCGCCGCGGTGGTCGACTGGGGCCTGGGGGCGCTCAGGCTCCCGTTCGCCGAGTCGTGGGCGATCCTGCTGCTGACGATGTTCACGAGCGGCATGGTCGCCACCATGTTCAGCACCCTGTTCGGGCGCTGGGCGATGCTGCCGACCTGGGGCCTGATGGTGCTCCTCGGCAACCCGTCGTCGGGCGGCGCGGTGTCCTGGCCGCTGCTGCCGTCGCTGCTGGGCACGATCGGCCGCTGGCTGCCGCCCGGCGCGTCGGTGAACGCCCAGCACACCGCCGTCTACTTCGGCGGCCACCAGCACGTGTTCCCCTTCCTGGTGCTCGCGGTGTGGGCGCTGGTGTCGACGGCGGTGTTCTGGATCTGGCGCCACCGCCACCCCGGCGGCCGCGAGCGGTCGGCGGCGGCGGGCGCCGCCGAGTCGGGCGGCACCCCCGCCCCCTCGGGCGGCACCTGACACGGGCCGCGCCCGGCACGAGCCCACCGCGCGCCCGCCTACCACCGGTGCGCCCCCGAGGGGAAGCCGCCGGAAACCCGTTGGCCGGTTCGTCGCCCGAGGTGAGATCCTGGGTCCCGTATGTCTACGCAGACCCCTCCCGCCCACCGCGACCCCGACGTGCGCGCGCTCGCCGCGCGCATCGCCGCGCTGCCCGCGCGGGACGCGACCCGGCTCGGCCGCCGCCTCGACGGCACCCGCCGCATACGGGGCCCGGAGGCCCGCGCCGCCGTGCTCGCCGAGATCGCCGCCGAGGCCGCGAAGGCCGAGGAAAGGCTCGCGGCGCGGGCGGAGCGGGTGCCCGCCGTGGACTATCCGGCGGAGCTGCCTGTCAGCCAGAAGCGCGACGAGATCCTGGCGGCCGTGCGCGACCACCAGGTGGTGATCGTGGCGGGCGAGACCGGCTCGGGCAAGACCACCCAGATCCCCAAGATCTGCCTGGAGCTCGGCCGCGGGGTGCGCGGCATGATCGGCCACACCCAGCCCCGCAGGATCGCCGCGCGCACGGTCGCTGAGCGCGTCGCCGAGGAGCTGCGCACCCCGCTCGGCGAGGCGGTGGGCTGGAAGGTCCGCTTCACCGACCAGGTCGACCAGGACGCCACGTTCGTCAAGCTGATGACGGACGGCATCCTCCTCGCCGAGATCCAGACCGACAGGGACCTGCGCGCCTACGACACGATCATCATCGACGAGGCCCACGAGCGGTCCCTGAACATCGACTTCCTGCTCGGCTACCTCGCCCAGCTCCTGCCCCGCCGCCCCGACCTCAAGGTCGTCATCACCTCGGCCACCATCGACCCCGAGCGCTTCTCACGGCACTTCGGGGACGCCCCGATCGTCGAGGTCAGCGGGCGCACCTACCCGGTGGAGGTGCGCTACCGCCCGCTTCTCGAAGACGCCGGGGAGAGCGGCGACGCGGGCGACGACCGCGACCAGATCACCGCGATCACGGAGGCCGTCGAGGAGCTGATGGGCGAGGGCCCCGGCGACATCCTGGTGTTCCTCTCCGGCGAGCGGGAGATCCGCGACACCGCGGAGGCGCTGGAGCGCAGGAAGTACCGGTTCCTTGAGATCCTGCCGCTGTACGCGCGCCTGTCGCACGCCGAGCAGCACCGCGTGTTCCAGCGCCCCTCGGGGAACGCGGTCAGACGCGTGGTGCTCGCGACGAACGTCGCCGAGACCTCGCTGACCGTCCCCGGCATCAAGTACGTGATCGACCCGGGCACCGCGCGCATCTCCCGCTACAGCCACCGCACCAAGGTGCAGCGGCTGCCCATCGAGCCGGTCAGCCAGGCGAGCGCCAACCAGCGCAAGGGCCGCTGCGGCCGCACCAGCGACGGCGTCTGCATCAGGCTCTACTCGGAGGACGACTTCCTCTCCCGCCCCGAGTTCACCGACGCGGAGATCCTCCGTACCAACCTGGCGTCCGTCATCCTCCAGATGACCGCGGCCCGGCTCGGCGACATCGAGAAGTTCCCCTTCATCGACCCGCCCGACCACCGCAACATCCGCGACGGCGTCCAACTGCTCCAGGAGCTGGGCGCGTTGGACCCGAGCCAGCAGGACGTACGCAAGCGGCTCACCCCGATGGGCCGCAAGCTCGCGCAGCTCCCCGTCGACCCCAGGCTCGCCCGCATGGTGGTGGAGGCCGAGAAGAACGGCTGTGTGCACGAGGTCATGGTCATCGCCGCGGCGCTGTCCATCCAGGACCCGCGCGAGCGCCCCGTCGACAAGCAGGCGCAGGCCGACCAGCTCCACGCCCGCTTCAGGGACGAGACCAGCGACTTCCTCGCGTATCTGAACCTGTGGCGGCACGTGCGCGAGCAGCAGCGCAGCCGCGGCTCCTCGGCGTTCCGGCGGATGTGCAAGGCGGAGTTCCTGAACTTCCTGCGCATCCGCGAGTGGCAGGACATCTACTCGCAACTGCGCGCCGTGACGCGCCAGATGGGCATCGAGTCCGCGCGGGACGCCGACGCCGACGCCGCCGGGCGGGCGCGGGACGCCGAGGGCGCCGCGGACGAGGCGCGCCGGGAGGCCGCCGACCGGCAGGTCCATCTCTCGCTGCTCGCGGGCCTGCTGTCGCACATCGGCCTCAAGGATGTCAAGGAGAAGTCCGCGGGGGCGGCCAGGCCCGCGGCCAAGGACGGCGGCAGGGCCTCCCGGGTCAACGAGTACGTGGGCGCGCGCGGCGCCCGCTTCGCCGTCTTCCCCGGCTCCGCCCTCTTCAAGAAGCCGCCGCGGTACGTGATGTCGGCCGAACTTGTGGAGACCTCCCGGCTGTGGGCCAGGGTCAACGCGCGCATCGAGCCCGAGTGGATCGAGCCGCTGGCCCAGCACCTGGTGAAGCACGTGTACGCGGAGCCGCACTGGGAGAAGGACCAGGCGGCCGTGGTGGCGTACGAGACGGTGACGCTGTACGGCGTCCCGATCGTGACCCGGCGCAAGGTGAACTACGGCCGGATCGACGCGGAGGTCTCCCGGGAGCTGTTCATCAGGAACGCCCTGGTGGAGGGCGACTGGCGCACCCACCACAAGTTCTTCGCCGACAACCGCAGGCTGCTGTCCGAGGTGGCCGACCTGGAGCACAGGGCGCGCCGCCGGGACATCCTGGTCGACGACGAGACCCTGTTCGACTTCTACGACCAGCGCGTGCCCGAACATGTCGTCTCCGGCGCCCACTTCGACTCCTGGTGGAAGCACAAGCGCCACGAGGAGCCGGAACTGCTCGATTTCGAGCGCTCCATGCTCATCAACGAACGCGCGGGCGACGTCTCCAAGGACGACTACCCCGACCACTGGCGCCAGGACCGGCTCAGGTTCCGCGTCACGTACCAGTTCGAGCCGGGCACGGACGCGGACGGCGTCACGGTCCACATCCCCCTCCAGGTGCTCAACCAGGTCGCGGAGGAGGGCTTCGACTGGCAGATCCCCGGCCTGCGCGAGCAGGTGGTGACGGAGCTGATCCGCTCCCTGCCCAAGCCGGTGCGCCGGCACTACGTCCCCGCGCCGGACTACGCGCGCGCATTCCTGGCCCGCGCCGAGCCCCTGGGGGAGCCGCTGACGGCGACGCTCGCCAGGGAGCTGCACCGGATGGTGGGCGTGCGGGTGGAGCAGGACGACTTCGACTGGTCGAAGGTGCCCGACCACCTGCGCGTCACCTTCCGCGTGGTGGACGAGCACCGCAGGGCGCTCACCGGCGTGCCGGGCGGCGCGGAGGACAAGGACCTGGAGGCGCTGCGGCAGCGGCTGCGCCCCCGCGCGCGCAAGGCCATCTCCCGGGCCGCGGCGGAGACCGCGGAGCGCTCGGGCGGCGAGGGCATCGAGCGCGCGGGCCTGACCGACTGGACCATGGGGGCGCTGCCCCGGGTCTTCGAGACCCGGCGCGCGGGCCAGCCCGTGAAGGCGTATCCGGCGCTGGTCGACGAGGGGCCGGAGAAGAACACCGTGTCGGTACGGCTCTTCGACACCGAGGCGGAGCAGCAGGAGTCGATGTGGCGCGGCACCAGGCGGCTGCTGCTGCGGAACATCCCGGTGAACGCCGCGAAGTTCGCCGCGGAGCGGCTGACCAACGCGCAGAAGCTGGCGCTGTCCGCGAACCCGCACGGCTCGGTCGCCGCCCTCTTCGACGACTGCGCGACGGCCGCCGCCGACAAGCTGGTCGGGGACTTCGGCGGCCCGGCCTGGGACGAGGAGTCGTACCGCAAGCTGTACGACAAGGTGCGCGCGCAGATCGTGGACACCACGGTGCGCGCGGTGGGGCAGGTGCAGCAGGTGCTGGCCGCCTGGCAGTCCTGTGAGCGGCGGCTGAAGTCGACGCGCAGCCCGGCGCTGCTGGCGAACCTCGCGGACGTGCGCGCGCAGCTCGACGCGCTGGTGGGCCCCGGCTTCGTCACCGCGGCGGGGCTCGCCAGGCTGCCCGACCTGATGCGCTACCTGGTCGCGGCGGACCGCAGGCTGACCCAGATGCCGACGAACGCGCAGCGCGACAGCGCCAGGATGGCGAAGGTGCACGAGATGCGCGACGAGTACGCGTGGCTGCTTGAGCAGTTGCCGCGGGGGCGCCCGGTGCCGCGGGAGGTGCGGGAGATCCGCTGGATGATCGAGGAGCTGCGGGTGAGCTACTTCGCGCACGCGCTCGGCACCGCGTACCCGGTCTCCGACAAGCGGATCGTGAAGGCCATCGACGCCCAGGTGCCGTAGGCGCCGTCCGCGGCTGCGGTCGGCGCGGGGGCGCGGGGGCGCGAAGACGCGAAGGGGGCCGGTCGGGCGGGTGCCGGGGGCCGCGAGGAAACGCGCGCGGAGCGTGAGGCGGCCGTCACGGAGGATGAGTTCGACCGGTGGTCCGCGGCTGAGGTACAGTCCTACTCGCCGCGTGACATCGGCGAAGAGCCCATCTCACGCGTGTTTTCTGGTCCTGTGGAGCAGTTTGGAGTGCTCGCCACCCTGTCAAGGTGGAGGCCGCGGGTTCAAATCCCGTCAGGACCGCATACGGCCCGTCATCCCCGAGGATGGCGGGCCTTCTTCGTGCCGGGCTCCGTACGAGGGCGCCCCGTCGGCCGTCGTGCGCGCCGGCGTACGGCGGGCGTGGGCGCCCATGGCGGGGGCCACGCCACCGGACATATGCCGCTCCCTCAACTCCCGCCACGTGTCTATACGTTCCGGCGCTTGGTTATGCACCGCGTCTTGACGCCGCCCCGCCGGGCCGGTACCCAGAGGAGAGGCCGCCGCCGTCCACGGCGGCGCCGGGAGGTGGCACATGACCGCATCCGTGAAACACGAGACCGGCGCTCTGCTGCGAGCCCATCTGGCAGCCGCCACGAGTTACCGCCATCTGACCTCCGACTGCCCCGTGTGCCGCCGCATACAGCGGCTCGCCATGGAGGCCGCCCCCTTCCCCCAGGCCCCCCTCGGGGCCCGTGTGAGCGCCACCGTGAGACTGCTGACCGCGCCGGAGCCCCAGGGCGCGCACGACAGCGGCGACGAGGCCGACGCCACCGCCGCCGTCTGACCGCCAAACCGGCCGCGCGGTTTTCAGCACCCCCCACGACACCGGGTCTTCGCCCGGCGCGCCGGGCTGCGCTCGGGCGCCCCGTCGCCCAAGCTGGAAGTGCACACGTCACACACCGCGCCCTATATCGCCAAGTCACCACGATAGCAAGCAGTTTGACATGTGACTGGTGTCACCTCAGATCTTCGCCGAACCTCCCCACATACCCCCTTCCTGGGGCGAGTCAATTTAATATGTGCAATTGCACTCTCTGGACAGGGTCCCGAGGGGACCCTGTACGGACACCTCCCGGGGCCTCGCGACCCCCGCCGAAGGGCCCCGTACCGGCCCCGCCGGGGCCCGGTGAAACGCACAAAAAAGATCGCGCTGGACCCGGCGGAGTCCAGCGCGATCAACGACGTGCCCCTGCTTGGCAGTTGGGGAGGCGGGCGCTGTTGGGGCAGCACCCTCGCCGTGTGGAGTTGTTGCGGTGCCGGGGTCGCTACGGGTGGGGGAACCCGCTTCTCGCCCGGGTCATACGGGTGTTCAGCCCTCGCTGCGCTGCTGCGGGATGCCCGCGAGCAGCGCACGTACCTCCGCCTCGCGGTAGCGGCGATGGCCGCCCAGCGTGCGGATCGACGTGAGCTTGCCGGCCTTCGCCCAACGCGTCACCGTCTTCGGGTCGACGCGGAACATGCTGGCAACCTCGGCGGGGGTCAACAGCGGCTCGGCTTCAGGGGTGCGAGCGGTCATGAGCGGCCTCCTCGGGAGAACCGAACCATCTCGGTTCATTCCTCTAAATTCTGCACCTTGACCCACGTTGCCCGAAATGGCGGACGCGAGTCGAGTCGGTTATAGGACGAACGGCTTGTCCTCGGCACTACAACTACACCATCTGTCCAGCCGCGTCGGCCAAACCGATGGAATTGCCCTCCCAGGTGTTCATCCGCGACGGAAGCCGATGGACCGGGCCATAGCGGACAGTCACGCGGCTGTGACGATCAGTCACCCCGCGATCACGACTCAACAGATTCCCCCAGAACATGCCATGCTGAACATTCCAGCCATGGGTGGACGTCGGAGACCCCTGGGCAGCACCCCGGGCCCCTTGTCCTATTTTGACACGAGGGGATGCGTTGGGCGCAAGACCCCGGTACGTGCGCTTCCTCACGGTATGCGCCGCTTAAGTTGGCGTTAAGGCCCTTTGCCCGATCCGCGGAGTTCGCCACCCGTCCACGCGCGCGTACGGGCCCACGCCCGCCGCCTACTAGTTCGCCTGCTGCCGATCGCGTACGGCGCGCCAGCGCTCGACGAGGCGTGCGTACGCCTCCGCCGCGCCCTCCCCGTCACCCTTGCGCAGCGCCTCGATACCCTCCGCCACGTCCGCCGCCGAGTGGTCGTCGGACAACTGGTCCTGGGCCAGGGTGTGCACGAGCCCCCCGTAGTCCAGCTCCACGAGCGAGCGCGGGTGGAACTCCTCAAGCCAGCGGCCCACGTCGAGCAGTCCGTCGATCAGCGGGCCCTCGTCCAGCGCCTCCTTCAGCGCCTTGAGGCCGCGCGCCACCCGCCGCCGCGCCTGCACCATCGGGGTGCGGTAGCGCAGCATCGGCGGGGCGTCCTTCGCGCTCTCCTCGAAATCCCGCTCGTCGTCCGAGACCAGCACGAACCAGTTCAGCGGCACATGCCAGGTCGCCGACCTGATCCAGGGCCTGGCGTCGGGGTTGCGCGCCAGCCAGTGTTCGTAGTCCGCCGCGGCCTGCCGCCGCACCACCGGGGGCAGCACCGCGTCGAGCACCGGGGGCAGCAACTGCCCGTCCAGATCGCCGAGCGCCTGCCAGCCGCGCAGCCTGGTGCGCCACGGGCAGACGCACACCACCCCGTCGACCCTGGCCACGAACGCGTCGTCGCTCTCGTGCACCGGCACCGGGATGGGCGGCGTCGGCAGCAGGTCGGACAGGGAGCGGCGCAGCTCGTCCTGGTACGAGGGCCGCTCGTCCCGCTCGGCGTAGCGGGCCCAGTGGCCGCGCTCCGGTTCCGGAAAGGCGGCCAGCGGCTCGTACACGCGCAGGTACGACGCGTACGGGACGATCAGCGAGGACACCTTCGGCACGCGTGCTGCCTCCCCTGTCGATCACGGTCGATCACGGCTGACCGGAAAAGTGCGGACCGGCGCTGCCCGCCGGTGCCTCCCGGATGGGCGGCGCCGGCCTGCCGCGCCGTCGTACCGGCGCCGCGGGGCAACCCGGAAATCGTCCCATGCCTGGCCTGCGGCGGAGGGTGATCCTCGGCACTGCGCAGAACGATCCCGGCACCCGGACCCGACCGGGCGGGGCTAATGTGTGGCCCCGGGTGCCCGCCACCCCCACGGGCATCTCCCAACCGCCGCACCATACCGAGGAGTCACCACCGTGACCGACGTAGCCGACGGCGTCCTGCACACCCTCTTCGGGTCCGGCCAACACCCGGACCAGGGAGGCCACGAGCAGGTCGTGCTCTGCCAGGACCGCGCCAGCGGCCTCAAGGCCGTCATCGCCATCCACTCCACCGCGCTTGGCCCCGCCCTCGGCGGCACCAGGTTCCATCCGTACGGCTCCGAAGAAGACGCCGTGCGCGACGCGCTCAACCTCTCGCGCGGCATGTCGTACAAGAACGCCATGGCGGGTCTCGACCACGGCGGCGGCAAGGCCGTGATCATGGGCGATCCCGAGCGGATCAAGACCGAGGAGCTGCTGCTCGCCTACGGCAGGGCGCTCGCGACGCTCGGCGGCCGCTATGTCACGGCGTGCGACGTCGGCACCTATGTCGCGGACATGGACGTGGTGGCGCGCGAGTGCCAGTGGACCACGGGGCGCTCCCCCGAGCGCGGCGGCGCCGGTGACTCCTCCGTGCTCACCGCCTTCGGCGTCTACCAGGGGATGCGGGCGTCCGCCGCCCATCTGTGGGGCGACCCCGGGCTCGGCGGGCGCACCGTCGGCGTCGCGGGCGTCGGCAAGGTCGGCCGCCACCTCGTCGGCCATCTGCGGGAGGAGGGCGCCCGGGTCGTGATCACCGACGTACGGGACGAGTCCGTGCGCCGGGTGCTCGACGAACACCCCGAGGTCGTCGTCGCCGCCGACACCGACGAGCTGATCCGCACCCCGAACCTCGACGTGTACGCCCCCTGCGCGCTCGGCGGCGCGCTCGACGACGCGGCGGTGTCCGCGCTGACCGCCACCGTGGTCTGCGGCGCCGCCAACAACCAGCTCGCCCACCCCGGTGTGGAGAAGGACCTCGCCGACCGCGGCGTCCTCTACGCACCGGACTACGTGGTGAACGCGGGCGGCGTCATCCAGGTCGCCGACGAACTGCACGGCTTCGACTTCGAGCGCTGCCGCGCCAAGGCCGCCGGGATCTTCGACACCACGCTTTCAATATTCGCACGTGCGAAGGAAGACGGGATTCCCCCGGCCGCGGCCGCCGACAGGATCGCGGAGCAGCGGATGGCGGAGGGGCGCGGGACGGTGCGGGCCGCGGCGGGCTGAACCGCCGTCGGCACCGCCCGCACCGCGGAAGCAGCGGCAGACAAGCAGCGGCAAAGGTGACAAATGGGCGGGGTGGCGATCGCCGTCCCGCCCGCCGCCGGGGAGCCGGGTGCGAGTTCGCTCCACCCCCCGGCGGGTCGCCGCACAGAAGACGCTAAAATCGACGTTGACCAGCGGGGACGGAACGTCTCGCGGGTGTTGTGCCGGGGCACGTACTGTGGGCGGCGTACCGTATGGGCGCGGAAGCAGGTACGGTTGAAGCCCTACGGACCGGTCTCTCCGAGGAGAGTCCGTTCCAGATCATGAACGCGTGTCAAGACTCTGGGGCCACCGAGCCCCGTCATCGAGGGGGTCGAGCCATGGGGCGCGGCCGGGCCAAGGCCAAGCAGACGAAGGTCGCCCGCCAGCTGAAGTACAACAGCGGTGGGACTGACCTCTCACGTCTGGCCAGCGAGCTGGGCGCATCGACTTCGAGTCAGCCGCCGAACGGCGAGCCGTTCGAGGACGACGAGGACGATAACCCGTACGCACAGTACGCGGATCTCTATAACGACGACGAGGATGACGAGGACGGCGAGTCCGGTCCCTCGTCGCAGCGGCGCGGCGCTTGACCGCGCGACACAGAACACCGTTTCGACAGCGCTGACCGTCCCCGGCGGGGGTGACGCCGAGCGACTGTACTTCTCCCGGTTCCGGCCACACGGCCGTACCGGGTTTTGTGCTGTCTCGCGCGCCCTCCCCCGGGCCGGCCGCCACCGGCCGTCTTCCCAGGCCCCGTCCGCTCATGGTGTCCACCGTGGTCAGCGGGGGTGGTTCCCGGTCAGCGCGGCGCCCGTGGGGTGCTCGCCGCGTTCGGTGACCTCGCCCGCGACCCAGGCGTCGACGCCGCGGTCGGCGAGGGTCGCGAGACAGACGTCGGCGGATTCCGGCGGCACCACGGCGATCATGCCGACGCCCTGGTTCAGCGTCTTCTCCGCCTCCGCGCGCGCCACCCCGCCCTCGGCCGCCACGAGGTCGAACACCGGGCCCGGTGTCCAACTGCCGCGGTCCACCGTGGCGTGCAGGGTGTCGGGGACGACCCGGGCGAGGTTGGCGGCGAGCCCGCCGCCGGTGATGTGGCTGAAGGCGTGCACCCGGGCGGTGCGGACGAGCGCCAGGCAGTCGAGCGAGTAGATCTTGGTGGGTTCGAGCAGTTCCTCGCCGAGGGTCCTGCCGAACTCGGCGACCCGCTCGTCCAGGGCGCGTCCCGCGCGCTCCAGCAGTACGTGCCGTACCAGCGAGTAGCCGTTCGCGTGCAGCCCCGACGAGCCCATCGCGACGAGCACGTCACCGGCGCGCACCCGCTCGGGGCCGAGCAGCGCGTCCGCCTCGACGACGCCGGTGCCCGCGCCCGCGAGGTCGAAGTCGTCGGGGCCGAGGAGGCCCGGGTGCTCGGCGGTCTCGCCGCCGACGAGGGAGCACCCGGCGAGCACACAGCCCTCGGCGATCCCCTTGACGATGCCCGCGACCCGCTCCGGGTGGACCTTCCCCGCGCAGATGTAGTCGGTCATGAACAGCGGTTCTGCGCCGCACACCACGATGTCGTCCATGACCATGGCGACCAGGTCGTGCCCCACGGTGTCGTAGACGCCGAGGCGCCGGGCGATGTCGACCTTAGTGCCGACGCCGTCCGTCGCGGTGGCGAGCAGCGGGCGCTCGTAGCGGGCGAGGCGGGAGGCGTCGAAGAGGCCGGCGAAGCCGCCGATCCCGCCGAGCACCTCGGGCCTGCGGGTCTTGCGCACCCACTCCTTCATCAGCTCGACGGCGCGGTCGCCCGCCTCGATGTCGACGCCTGCGGCTGCGTAGCTGGCGCCTGGGGTCTCAGACATGACGGGGGCCTTCGGTTCGGTGGGGAGGTTCGGGTACGGCCGCCCGGCGCCCGGCGCCTGCGAGGGGCGACGGGGCGCGGGCGGGCGCGGCCGCTAAGGGCGGCGGACGGCGTCCACGGCGGCGGTGGCCGCGGGGCCCGCGGCCAGCTCGGTCTCCAGGAGCTGCTTGCCCAGCAGCTCGGGGTCGGGCAGCTCCATCGGGTACACGCCGTCGAAGCAGGCGCGGCAGAGGTCGTCCTTGGGGATGGCGGTGGCCTCGATCATGCCGTCGATGGAGATGTAGGAGAGGCTGTCGACGCCCATGGAGCGGCCGATCTCCTCGACGGTCATGCCGTTGGCGATCAGCTCGGCGCGGGTGGCGAAGTCGATCCCGAAGAAGCACGGCCACTTCACCGGCGGCGAGGAGATCCGCACGTGCACCTCGGCGGCGCCCGCCTCCCTGAGCATCTTGACCAGCGCCCGCTGGGTGTTGCCGCGGACGATCGAGTCGTCGACGACGACGAGCCGCTTGCCCGCGATCACCTCGCGCAGCGGGTTGAGCTTCAACCTGATGCCGAGCTGGCGGATGGTCTGGGAGGGCTGGATGAAGGTCCTGCCGACGTACGCGTTCTTCACCAGGCCGCTGCCGAAGGGGATGCCGGACGCCTCCGCGTAGCCGATGGCGGCCGGGGTGCCGGACTCCGGGGTGGCTATCACGAGGTCGGCCTCCGCGGGGGCCTCCCTGGCGAGCCTGCGGCCCATCTCCACCCGGGACAGGTACACGTTCCGCCCGGCGATGTCGGTGTCGGGGCGGGCCAGGTACACGTACTCGAAGACACAGCCCTTGGGCTTCGCATCTGCGAATCGTGTGGTACGGAGGCCGTTCTCGTCGACGGCGACGAACTCGCCGGGCTCGATCTCGCGGACGAACGCGGCGCCGCAGATGTCGAGGGCGGCGGTCTCGGAGGCGACCACCCAGCCGCGTTCGAGCCTGCCGAGCACCAGGGGGCGGATGCCCTGCGGGTCGCGGGCCGCGTAGAGGGTGTGCTCGTCCATGAAGACCAGCGAGAAGGCGCCCCTGACGTGCGGGAGCACCTTGACGGCGCCGTCCTCGACCGTGAGCGGCTTGCCGTCGTCGTCGACCTGGCCCGCCATCAGCGCGGTGACCAGGTCGGTGTCGTTGGTGGCGGCGACCTGGGTGGCCCGGCCGTTCTCCTTGGGCAGGTCGGCGACCATCTCGGCGAGCTGGGCGGTGTTGACCAGGTTGCCGTTGTGGCCGAGCGCCACCGAGCCGTGGGCGGTCGCCCTGAACGTCGGCTGGGCGTTCTCCCACACCGAGGCGCCGGTGGTGGAGTAGCGGGCGTGGCCCACCGCGATATGGCCGGTCAGGGAGCTGAGGGAGGTCTCGTCGAAGACCTGGGAGACCAGGCCCATGTCCTTGAAGACGAGGATCTGCGAGCCGTTGCTGACCGCGATCCCCGCGGACTCCTGGCCCCGATGCTGGAGGGCGTAGAGCCCGAAGTAAGTGAGCTTGGCGACCTCTTCTCCCGGCGCCCAGACCCCGAACACGCCGCACGCGTCCTGGGGGCCCTTCTCGCCGTGGAGCAGGTCGTGGCTGAGTCGTCCGTCACCACGTGGCACGACACCGAGTGTAGGCGAGACCGGGGGGTGGTCGGCAGGTCCGGGGGCGGGGGGCCTGGGGTGGACACGGTGAGTTATCGCACAGCGGGGGTGCGGCGGAGGGCGCCGCGCGGGTGCGGCATGGGTGCCGCGGGGGTGGCGGCGCGGGCGCCGCTGGGGTGCTCTCAGAGCCGCCGCGGGGCGTCGGCGGTGCCGTACCCGGGCTCTCCCGCGCGCTCGTAGCGGCAGTACTGGATGCCCGCGGGGGTGGTGTGGGTCTCCGCGAGGCGCCAGGCGGTGGCGGTGGCGCCCGGCGAGAACAGGCGCTTTCCGGTGCCGAGGACGACGGGGACCGTCATCAGCCGGTACTCGTCGACGAGGTCGTGCCGCTGGAGGGTGGCGATGAGGTCGGAGCTGCCCTGCGTCATGAGCACGCCGTCGAGGCGCTCCTTCAGAGCGGCCACGGACTCGGCGGCGTCGCCGCGCAGCAGATGGGAGTTGTGCCACTTCAGGCTGGTCAGGGTGCGGGAGGCGACGTACTTGGGCATGGTGTTGAGGCGCACGGCGATCGCGTCGTCCCCGTCGGTGACGCGCGGCCAGTAGCCGGCGAAGATGTCGTACGTCCTGCGGCCGAGCAGCAGGTGGTCGGCGGTCCTGTCGAAGACACCGGTCATGAGGGCCATGAAGTCCTCGTCGACGTACGGCATGTGCCAGCCGCCGTGCCGGAAGCCGCCCTCGACGTCCTCGTCGGGGCCCCCGGGGGCCTGCATGACCCCGTCCAGGGTGAGGAACGCGGTGACGATCAGCTTGCTCATGGCGGGCCTCCGTCTGGTGAATCGCTCGTACCCTGGTCGACTCGCCCGCGCGCGAGAACTCATCGGCGGGGCGCGGGTACTGCGCGACCCCCCGTGGTGCGGACCCGTGCGGGCGTCACAGAATGTCCACATGTCCTCGACCGAACTTTCCGCGCCGTTCACCGGGCCCCCGGCCAGTCGGGGAGCCAAGCGCGCCGCCCTGGTCCTCGCCGTCGCCTGTCTGCTGGCGGCCGCCGGGCTGCTCGCCATCGGGGTGCCTGGCGCGCTCGCCGACGAGCACGCGTTCCGCACCGCCTCGCCCTGCGCCGCGGGGAGGGGCGGACGCGACGGCGACTGCCTGTGGACGACGGGGGCGCGCATCGACCACGTACGGCGGGAGACGGCGAAGCGCTCGCCGGTGTTCTGGGTGTACGTCGTCGAGAGCGACGGGCACGCCACCCGCACCAGCCTGCGCGGCACGCCCTCGCAGGTGCCCGGCGCCCGTCCCGGCGCCCGGATCGAGGTCACGTACTGGCGCGGGCAGATACGCACCGTCGACCTGGGCCAGGGGCCCCGCTACACGAAGGCGGACCCGCGCGAGGACCACAGGCCGCTGCTGGCCGCCGCCCTCGGCCTGCTGCCGTTCGCGCCGGTGCTCTGGTGGGGCTGGTACTGGGTGGGGCGGCGCCCCCGCAGCCGCCGCGCCGGCGCCTGGCAGCTCGTCGTCCCGCTCTTCGGGGGCCTCTCCCTCATGCTGCTCGGGCCGCTCGCGGCGCTCTCCACGCCCTCGGTAGGCAGGGCGTTCGCGGTGTTCGGCGCCGCGGCGGCGGCGGTCGCGCTGGTCTGCGCGGTGGTGGCGCTGTTCCTGCGGTGGCGGCAGCGCGGCGACGACACGATCGCCCTGGCGCCCGCGGCGCTCACCGGGGAGCGGCACTTCGCGGGCGCGGTGCTGGGGGACGTCCCGTACGCGGGCGGTGGCGGCACGCTGGTGGTGGCGCCCGGCTATCTGGCGACCACCCCCGATCCCACGGCGGCGGCCTTCCGCAACGAGGCGCCCGGCACCCTGCGGGCGCTGCGGGTACGCCCCCTGTACTGGACCGACCCCCAGGGGCGCCCCGACTTCCGCGGCCGTGGCCTGGTCCTGGAGTGCGAGGACGCGGGCACGGCGGTCCTCATCGCCACCCACCGCAAGCACATGCCGCTGGTCCTCGGGGCGCTGCGGCGGCCGCAGGCACCGGAGGAGCCCGGCGGCGGCTCGGGCGACGCGGATGCGGGCGCGGCAGATGCGGGCGACGCGGATGCGGGCGGGGCGCACGGGGCCGCGGGCACCGCGGGCGGGCCTTCACGGTCATGAGGGGGCGGCGGGGCCGGGTCCCGGCTCCTCGGCCCGTACCGGCTGCGGCCCGTCCCCGGGGGCGCGCGGCTTCGGAGCCGCCGGGTGTGGCGCCTCGTAGCGCCAGAACGGGCGTACGGACAGGGCGCACACCGCGACCAGCAGCAGACAGAGCAGGGCGCTGCCCGACCAGGCGACGCCCAGCGTGGTGAGCGCCGCCAACGAGCCCGCGCGGAGGTCGCCGAGCCGGGGGCCGCCGGAGACGACCACGGTGTAGACGCCCTGCATACGGCCGCGCATCCGGTCCGGTACGAAGGTCTGGAGAATCGTCTGCCGGTAGACGGCGCTGACCAGGTCGGCGGCGCCCGCGAGCATGAGCAGCGCCGCCGCCGTCCACAGCCTGTGGGCGAGTCCCGCCAGCGCGACGGCGCCCGCCCAGCCGATGACGGCCAGGGTCAGCGCGACCCCCTGGCGGCGCACCCTGCCGATCCAGCCGCTGCACAGCCCGGCCACGAGCGAGCCCGCCGCGATGGCCGAGTAGAGCGGTCCCACGCCGCCGTGGAAGCGCACCGCCGCCGCCTCGGGGAACAGCGCGCGCGGCATCGCCAGCACCATCGCCGCGATGTCCGCGGTGAACGACATGACCAGTACGGGGTTCGTCCCGATGAACCGCAGCCCCTCGTACACGGAGCGCAGCCCGCGCGAGTGCTCGGCGCCGCGCGGCCTGATCGGCGGCAGCCGCAGCGCGGAGTGGAGCAGCAGCGTGAACAGCGCGGCGTCGGCGCCGTACGCCCAGGCGAAGCCGGACGGCAGCGCGACGAGACCGCCCGCGGCGAGCGGGCCGAGGACCTGGCCGAGGTTGCCGGTGGTGAAGTTGAGGGTGTTGGCGGCGGCGACCTGCTCGGCGGGGACGATACGGGGGATGATCGCGCCCTGGGTCGAGGAGGACACGGCGAAGGCCGCCGCCTGCACCGCGACGAGCGCGATGATCACGGCGGGGGAGCGCAGCCCCGCCACCGCCTGGACGAGCAGCCCGAGCGTCATCGCCCAGGCCAGCAGCGAGGTGCGCAGGAAGAGCGCACGGCGGTCCACGCGGTCCGCGATCGCGCCGCCGTACAGGCCGAAGACGACGATCGGCACGAACTCCGCCATCGCCGTGACCCCGACGTAGAACGACGAGCGGGTGAGCGAGTACACCTGCACCGGGACGGCGACCCCGGTCAGCATGATGCCGACATAGGCGGCCGCCTGCCCCGCCAGCAGCCGCCGATAGGCCGGGGTGCGCAGCGGGCGGGTGTCGAGCGCCATCCCGCGCAGCCGCGCGCCCGCCTTCCGGCCGAGGGCGCGGGCCCCGGCAGCCGCAGTCCGCTTCTCTTCCACGACGGCCACTCTGGCGCGGGCGCCCCGGGTCCCGCTTCCGGTATTCTGCCGCTCGATGTCGGAGAACGGCCACGCCAGGTCGGTAGCGGCGCCCACCACGCACGATCACCTCGCGGGCGAGGTGATCGGACGGCATGTGCACGACCACCATCAGCTCGTCCAGGTGAGCACCGGGGTGCTTGCGGTGCGGACCGGCGAGGCGTCGTGGGTGGCGTCGAGCGCCCGCGCGATGTGGCTGCCCGCGGGGATCTGGCACGAGCACCGGGTGTACGGCCACACCTCTGTGCACACCCTGGCGTTCGCGGTGGACGACGCGCCACTGCCCGCCGACGCGCCCACGGTGGTCGCGGTCGACGCGCTGGTGCGCGAGCTGACGGTCGCGTGCAGCGATCCGGCGCTCCCGCCCGCGGAGGCGGCCCGTATCCGCGCGGTGCTGCGCGACCGGCTGCGCCGGGCGCGTGCGCAGCCGATGGTGCTGCCGGTGGCCCGCGACCCCCGGCTGGCGCGGGCGTGCGAGCTGGTGACCGAGGACCTTGCGCAGCCGCGGACGGTGGCCTGGCTGGCGCGGCGGGCCGGCGCCGGGGAGCGGACGCTCGCGCGGCTGTTCCGCTCCGAGTTCGGCATGACGTATCCGCAGTGGCGGGCGGGCACCCGGGTGTTCCGCGCGATGATCCACCTCGCCGAGGGGGCCACCGTCACCGAGACGGCCCGCCGGTGCGGCTGGGCGACCACGAGCGCGTTCATCGACACGTTCACCCGCACGACGGGCCAGACCCCGGGCGGCTACCGCGCGGCGGCGGCACCGCCGTGAGGCGGGCCGCCCACCGCGGAGGAGTTGGGGAGTCGACACGTCGGGGGCCGGGCGCGGCGCGCCGTCGTCCGTGACCGACAATGCGGGGTGTACGAGCCCGCGGGTGTCCGCGGGCCGGTGACTGGAGGCCGGCGGGTGCCAGCGGTGTTCGGGAGACGGGGCGGGGCCGGACGGCCGGGGATGGTGGGCGCGGCGGTGCTCACGGGGGCGGCGCTCATGGGGGCCGCCGGGTGTTCCGCGGATGATCCGCCCTTCGCCTCGGTGTCCGCGGGCCAGATATGCGACGGGAGCCTCGACGCGTCGGCGGCCGCGGATCTACGGGCGCTGGCGAAGGGGGAGGAGTTCTCGGAGACCGTCAGCACCCGGCTGGCGAAGGAGGCGAAGGAGAACGCCGAGCGGGCCGGGGTTCGCCACCAGCACGGCGCGGACGGCAAGGGCGGCGCAGGGCGCGGGGACGCGGACGGGAAGAAGCCGGGGACGGCGCTCGGCTACACGCTCTTCTCGCTGGACCGCGCGGCCAGGCCCGCCGCCCTCCACCAGAACGGCGACGCGCGCCCGCACTGCGACATCTACCGGTTGAACGACAAGGGCCGCCTGGTGCCCGTGGTGATCGTCAACTTCGCGGCGGAGCGCCGGGTTCCCGACAAGAAGGCCACCAAGGACGCGTACGACGTCTCCGGCACGAAGTACCTCTCCTATCCCGTGGGCGCGGCCGGTTTCCTCGGCCGGGACGAGGCCGCCCTGCACTTCCGCTGCGGGACCGGTGCGGGCGGCGACCGCACCGGCTTCGTCGTCGCCCGGATGTACGGCGTGCAGTACGGTCTTGACGCGCCCGGCACCCAGGGCGCCATGCAGATACTGCTGTCGATGTCACGGCATCTTGCCGACGCCGCCGGCTGCGCGGACGAGGCCGGGCTGCCGGCCACCGTGCCGAAGCCCGAGAAGGCGCGGGAGGCTCGGTCATGACGTCCGACCGGCTCCGCCGGGCCGTTCTGCGCTGGCCCGTGCCCGCCGTCCTCGCGCTGGCCGCCGTCGTCGGCTGCTCAGGCGGGGACGGGGCGCCAAAGGATGACCCGGGGCTGAGCGCGGGCCAGGTGTGCGACGGGCTCTTCGACGAGGAGGCGGGCGGTGCGCTGCGGCGGCTCGCCGACGACGACCGCTTCGGGGACACCGACAAGGACTTCTCGGTGGACAAGGCCGTCAGGCCCGACGATCTCGGCAGGTTCGGCACGGGGCACAGCACGTGCCTCGTCTACCCGGAGTCGAGCGAGGAGTTCGCCCCCCTGGTCCAGATCGACTTCAGCCTTGTGAACGGCGCCTTCGCCATAGGGGACGGCGTCCAGGACACCGTCAGCTACCCGATCGGCGACCGCGCGGCCACCACCGGTCTGAACATGGCCAGGATCTACTTCAAATGTCCCGTCAAGGACGGAGAGAAGACATCCCCGTATATCGCGGCCCATCTGCGGGCGAGCGCCCGCCAACTGCGCGGCGAGCACCTGAGCGGCGACCGCATGGCCGTCCTCAACTCCGCCGCCCGCCGCGTCGCCCGGCGCCTGGACTGCCTGGACACCGCCAACTTGCCGACCACGGTCCCCGCGCCGAGCCGCGAGCAGTGAGGCCGTAGGGCGGCCGGGGCACGACCGGGGGCGGCTGGCGAGGCTCCGGCCCGACGCGCGGCTGGCGGGGCTTACGGCCCGGGGCGCGGTCGGCGGTCCGTCCGGCCCGTCTCAGCCCAGCAGCGGCAGCAGCCCCGACAGGTCGGCACGTTCGCCGCTCGCGGCGACCTTCGCCGCCTCGCGCGCGGCCTCCCATGTCGTACGTCCCGTGGCGAGCCGCAGCCAGGTCAGGGGGTCGGTCTCGACGACGTTGGGCGGGGTGCCGCGGGTGTGCCGGGGCCCCTCGACGCACTGCACCACCGCGAACGGCGGAATCCGCACCTCCGTCGCCCCGCCCGGCGCCTTCGCCGCGAGCGTGTCGGCGAGCAGCCGCACCGCGGTGGCGAGCGCCTGCCGCTCCAGCGGCACGTCGAGCCCGGTGGCGCGGTTCAGGTCGTCGGTGTGGACGGTCAGCTCCACGGTGCGGGTGACCAGATAGTCGGTGAGGGTCATGGCGCCGGTACGGGTGTCGAGCAGCCGGTCGGGCGGCGCCTGCGCGAGGCCCTTCGCCACCCGCTCCGCCACACCGTCGTACAGCTCCACCAGGTCGCCCCCGGCAAGTTGCCGTGCGGCCGCCGCGATCGGCTCCGCCTGCTCCGCGGTGGTGGACGCCCAGTCGAGCAGGGTGAGGTCCGCCCTGTTCGGCTCGGGCCGCTCCAGGGCGGAGGCCACCGCGCCCACGGACATCGTCAGATGCGCCGCGAGATCGCGCACCGTCCACGCCCCGAGCCCCGCGGGCGCCGCCAGCCGCTCCCCCGACAGCCCGCGTACCGCCTCCGCGACCCGCCGGAACTGCGCCAGGACCGCGGCCCTGACCTTGGCGTCGTCATAGCTGCGCGGACGCTTCCTCGATGGCGGCATGCCGGGAAGGGTAATCGAGGCGCCGACCGCGCGGCCGGGGCGTTGTCAGTGGCACACCCCATGATGGTCGGTGGTCGGGCCTGCGACAGGGCGTGCCCGGTGTCCCGGGGGAGAAGTGTGCCGTGAAGACGCTGTTCAGCGGCGAGATGTGGGTCGAGTACGCGCAGTTCTACGTGATGACCGACCCCGACTCGTACGACCTGCCCTCCGACGCCGCGTTCGCGGGCCAGGAGCAGGGCCTGTGCGGGGCCGCGGTGGACGGCGTTCTCTGTCTGGTCACGGGGCTGCACACCGGCCACATACCGCTCACCGTCGAGCTGCACGGGCAGCGGCCGCCCGTAGGACCCGAGTGGGAGGAGGTCGTCGAGGCGTCGCTGGTCCCGGTCTCCGACCTGCTCCAGCTCCACGAGTGCGACGACCAGGTGGACGCGGGGCCCGGCTTCGCCGGGATGCCGCACCGGGTGCGCTACGCCGCCCTCGCCATGGACGAGGGCCACGAGGCCGACACCAGGAGCCGGGGCGAGCCGTGCGCCGAGCGGTATCTCCTCCAGCTCTGGCCCGCGGCGCCCGCGCCCGACCGGCTGATACGGGAGACCTCACCCACTGCCGCGTACTGGAACGGCGTGGCGCGCGACAGGCCGCCGCCCCCCACACCCGAGGAGCGCGCGGCGGCGGAGCGCGCCGAGCGGGAGGCGCGGGAGCGCGAGGAGGTGCGCAGGGAGGCCGAGTTCGAGCGCCTTCGCTGGGGCGGCAGGGTGCCGAGCGGGAGGCTGCGCGACGTCGGGGGCCACATCGCGGGCCTGCTGAAGCGTGACGCGCCGCTCGTCCACCTGGTCGGCGCCGCCGACGACGTGCTCCTGCGCGACCTGGCCCTGTTCCTGGCGCGCCGGGTGTACGACGCCGCGGGGCTCGGGGAGCTGGAGTGGACCGCCCCGGCGATTGGCGCCCTGGAGGCGGGGCGCCCGCCGCCGGAGCCCTGGGGCGATCCGCAGCGCGTCTGGCTGGAGCTGGCGCGGCTGGAACCCCGCATGGGCGACCGGCTGATCGCCTGGGAGGACGGCACCCGGCGGGTGTCCCAGCGGCACATGGCGCTGCCCGTGCTCTGGTCGGCCGCGGCCCCCGACCCGCTGCGCGCCGCGCTGGAGAGCCTCTGGCACTCCATGGCCGCCTTCGGCACGGGGACACCGGGGCTGCTCGCCGAGGTACGGGCGATACTCGCGGCGGAGGGCGTCCACCCTCCCGCGACGGGGCGGTGAGGCACCGGGGCCACGGGCAGTGCCCGGCTCCGGCTCCGGGGGCGCCTCACCGGGTCGGGTCCTCGTCCCCCCTGAACATGGCGATCAGGCCGTGCGGCGCCCGTTCGCCGAACATCAGGTCGTGGAGGCGTACGGCCTCGGCGGCCTCCGCGGCGCCGCGGGGGAACATCTCACGCTCGTACGCGGCGAGCGCGGCCTCGGTGTCGTCGGGGTGGGCGGCGAGGGCCGCGCCGAGTTCCGCGCCGTCGAGCATGGCGAGGTTGGCGCCCTCCCCGGACGGGATCATGAGGTGGGCGGCGTCGCCGAGCAGGGTCACGCCGGGCACCCGCTCCCAGCGGTGCCCGACCGGCAGCGTGTGGAGGGGGCGCAGCACGGGCGCGGTCTCGCCGTCGGTGATCAGCGCGGTCAGCTCGGGCGCCCAGCCCTCGAACTCCGCCGCGATCCTGGCGGCCGTCGCCTCGGCGTCGGTGAAGTCGACGGCGTCGAACCACGCGCGCGGCCTGGACAGCGCCACATACGTGTGCAGCGTGTCGTCGCTCTCCCGGTGCGCCGATATCCCCCGGCCAGGCGCGAGCGCCATCATCGCCCCGCCGCCGACGGCCTTCGCGGCGGCCGGGTGCCGTACGGGCCCCTCGTAGAGGTAGGTCTCGACGAACGACGTGCCGGTGTACGTGGGCACCGCGTCGGACAGCAGCGGGCGCACCCGCGACCACGCGCCGTCGGCGCCGACGAGCAGGTCGGCGACGGCGGTGGTGCCGTCCGTGAACCGCACCTCGTGACGGCCGCCGCCGAGCGCGCGGACGCCTTCGGCCTTGTGCCCCCAGCGGACGGTGCCCTCGGGCAGCGAGTCGAAGAGGAGCCGCCGCAGCTCGCCGCGCTGCACCTCGGGGCGGCCCCGGGTGCTCTCGTCGGCGTCCGCGAACAGGACGGTGCCGTCGGGGGCGAGGGCCCTGGTCGTCTCGCGGCCCTCCAGGACGAGGCCGCGGAACTCCTCGAAGAGGCCCGCGGCCCGCAGCGCGGGCTGCCCGTTGTGCTCGTGGATGTCGAGCATCCCGCCCTGGGCGCGCGCCGCGGGCGACGCCTCCGCCTCGTGGACCACGGACGGGATGCCGTGGACGTGCAGGACGCGGGCGAGCGTGAGGCCGCCGAGTCCTGCGCCGATGATCGTGACAGGGGTACGCATGTGTGCCTCCCGGGGTCGGGGGCCGCCCGTGACCGGGACGGGCCCGCACTGGAATGTCGTTCCAGAACCCATGTTGGAACAACGTTCCAGGCATGTCAAAATGGCGGCATGGCAGCACGGACGCACAGGCCGCGGCGGCGGACCGAGGCCCTTTCCCGGGAGCGCATCACCGAGGCCGCCGTCGAGCTGCTCGACACGGCAGGGGAGAGCGGGCTGACGTTCCGGGCGCTGACCGAGCGCCTGGCCACGGGCGCGGGGGCGATCTACTGGCACGTGGCGAACAAGGGCGAGCTGCTGCGCGCCGCGACCGACGCCGTCATCGTCACCGCGCTGGCCACCCCGCCCGCCGGCGCCGCGCCCCGCGACCGGGTGCGCGCCGTGGCGCTCGGCCTCTTCGACGCGGTCGAGGCGCACCCGTGGGTCGCGGCGCAGCTCTCCGCGCTCCCCTACCAGTCGACCGCGCCGCGGATCTTCGAGAGCGTCGGGCAGCAGGTCAAGGCGCTCGGCGTGCCCGAGGAGCACTGGTTCGCGACGGCCTCCGCGCTGGTGGAGTACATCCTCGGCGCCGCCGGGCAGAACGCCGCGAACACCGCGACCGCCCGCGCCCTCGGGCCCGCCCCCGACCGCGGCGAGATCCTCGGCTCCGTGGCGCGGGCGTGGGAAGGGCTCGACGCGGAGGAGTACCCGTTCACCCGGGCCGTCGGGGACCAGCTACGGGCGCACGACGACCGCGAGCAGTTCCTCGCCGGAATCGACCTCATCCTCGCCGGTGTCACCGCCCTCCACCTCCAGGACGGGCCCCGCACGCCCCGCGAGCACTGAGCGAGGAAACGTCCCGCTGCGGGAGACGTACGGCCTGGACGGCGGGAGAACACCCGAGCCGGAAAAGCGACCGGCGCGCACGCGACCCGGCGACCGGCCGCGCACCCGGCCGCCGACCACCGGTAAAGCAAACCGACACGTCCGCAAACCGCCCCGCCCGCGCCAGAACCGCCCCGCTCCCCGCCCGAGAATCCAGAGCCCCGGAACCAGAGCCGCAGAACCACGGCCCCGGATGCCGCGCCCCCGCGACAAGCGCGGCATCCGGAAGAGGAAGAGGGCGTTCCGCGCCCAGGAGCGCCTTGCGCTCTTCCGCGATCCGGGAAACCCCCGCCGGTTGATTGGGATTCGGCCATCTCCCGCGGCCGTAACGCAGTCAGATGTGGCGATGAATCGCGCGCATGTGGCCGCGAACGGAAGTACTTGTGAAGAAGTCCCGCACCCGGCGCCGACTTCTTCCCACCCCCGTAGTTCACCAGGCGAACCCGGCACCGGAACGGCGCCCGGCGGCCCCGCGGCGGCACCCGCCCGCGCGGACACCGGGAAACGCGAAGGCGCCGGCCGCGCGGAACTCGCGCTGCTGCCGGCGCCGTGCCATTCACGACCGGGAAGACTTACCGCGGACCCGGGCGGCGCCACGGAGAGCCGCCGCGGGATCTCACCAAACCTCCCCGGGGAAGAGCTAGTTGGCGGCCTCGAATGCCTCGTAAACGCGCTTCGGGATGCGCCCGCGCGGCGGCACGTCCATACGGTGCGAGCGGGCCCAGGCGCGCACCGCGGCCGGGTCGGGGGTCACCGACGTGTACTTCAGGGTTTTTGCCTGTTTGCCGCCGGTGCGCGCCCGCTTGCGTCCGGCGTGCATGTACGGCGCGAGAGCCTTCCGGAGTTTCTTGGCATTGGCTGGATTGAGGTCGATCTCGTACGACTTGCCATCGAGGCCGAAGGCGATCGTTTCCGCCGCTTCGCCTCCGTCGATGTCGTCATGGAGAGTGACCACAACACGCTGCGCCACGAATATCGGTCCCTTCGTGCGACACCACTGCGCTGACATGCGAGGATGGCGTCTGTCCGGCTGGCTGGGGCAAAGGATCGGGTAAGACCAATTCCTTTGTACAGTGCTCGGCATTGCATTGGGAAGTCCGCTTAAAACTCTCAGCGTGTCCGGGCTCAATGTCGATCTGGGGTTTTCCTTGATATTTACGGTGGCGGCACGCTTCGTAACTGCTCGTTACCGTTCGGCCGCCCCCGTGCGCCGCCCTTGATCATTCCACTCCCGAGCCGCTCCTCACCCTATATCTACCCGAGTAGATTTTTTCTACCGGTACGCTGAGCGGACCTGCTCAGCACCACACACCGGGAGTGTCAGTGGCACGCGTCGTAGTCGACGTCATGCTCAAGCCGGAGATCCTCGACCCGCAGGGGCAGGCGGTGCAGCGTGCGCTGCCGCGTCTCGGCTTCGAGGGCATCTCCGACGTACGCCAGGGAAAGCGCTTCGAGCTGACGGTCGAGGGGCCGGTCGACGACACCGCCCTCGCCCGCGTGCACGAACTGGCGCGTTCCTTTCTCGCCAACACCGTGATCGAGGACTTCACCGTGAAGGTGGAGACCGAGGACGGCACCGACGTCCTCGTCGACTCGGGCGCCGCGGCCGCGAAGGCGGCCGGGCAGTGACCGCACGCATCGGCGTCGTCACCTTCCCCGGAAGCCTCGACGACAGCGACACCCGGCGCGCCGTCCGGCTCGCGGGCGGCGAACCCGTCGCCCTCTGGCACAAGGACCGCGACCTGCGCGGCGTGGACGCGGTCGTGCTCCCCGGCGGCTTCTCCTACGGGGACTACCTGCGCGCCGGCGCGATCTCGCGGTTCTCCCCCGTCATGGAGCCGCTGACCGAGCAGGCCAGGGCCGGCATGCCGGTGCTGGGCATCTGCAACGGCTTCCAGATCCTCACCGAGGCCCATCTGCTGCCCGGCGGCATGCTCGGCAACGACCATCTGCACTTCCTCTGCCGCGAGCAGACCCTCCGCGTCGAGAGCACCCGCACCGCGTGGACCGCCGACTACGCGCAGGGCCAGGAGATCCGTATCCCGCTGAAGAACATGGACGGCAGGTACGTCGCCGACGCGCGCACGCTCGACATGCTGGAGGCCGAGGGCCGCGTGGTCTTCCGCTACACGGACGCCGCACCGGCCGCACCCGCACCCGCCGCCTCCACCGCGGACCGCGCCTACCCGCCGCCCGCCGCCGCCCCCAACGGCTCGCTGCGCGCCATCGCCGGGATCTCCAACGAGGCGGGCAACGTGGTCGGCCTCATGCCGCACCCGGAGCACGCCGTGGACCCGCTGGTCGGCACCGGCGGCCGCGACGGCCTGCCCTTCTTCACGTCCGTCCTCAAGAACCTGGTCAGCGCATCATGAGCCGCACCCCCCTGGACACGGTCGAGCACGCGGCGACCACCCCCGACATCGAGCAGCCCTGGGCGGAACTCGGCCTGAAGAAGGACGAGTACGAGCGGATCAGGGAAATCCTCGGTCGCCGCCCGACCGGCGCCGAACTTGCCATGTACTCCGTGATGTGGTCGGAGCACTGCTCCTACAAGTCGTCGAAGGTCCATCTGCGCCAGTTCGGCGAGAAGGCCCCCGAGTCCGACGCCCTCCTCGTCGGCATCGGCGAGAACGCGGGCGTCGTCGACATCGGCCAGGGCTACGCGGTCACCTTCAAGGTCGAGTCGCACAACCACCCCTCGTATGTGGAGCCGTACCAGGGCGCCGCGACCGGGGTCGGCGGCATCGTCCGCGACATCATCGCGATGGGCGCGCGCCCGGTCGCGGTCGTCGACCCGCTGCGCTTCGGCGCCGCCGACCACCCCGACACCCGGCGGGTACTGCCCGGCGTCGTCGCGGGCATCGGCGGCTACGGCAACTGCCTCGGCCTGCCCAACATCGGCGGCGAGGTCGTCTTCGACGCCTGCTACCAGGGCAACCCGCTGGTCAACGCGGGCGCCGTCGGCGTCATGCGGCACGAGGACATCCACCTCGCCAAGGCGTCGGGAACCGGCAACAAGGTCATCCTCTACGGCGCGCGCACCGGCGGCGACGGCATCGGCGGCGCCTCGATCCTGGCCTCCGAGACCTTCGACACGGCGTCCGACGGCGCCTCCGGCACGGGGAAGCCCTCGAAGCGCCCCGCGGTCCAGGTCGGTGACCCGTTCCAGGAGAAGCTGCTCATCGAGTGCACCCTTGAGGCGTTCGCCGAGAAGCTGGTGGTCGGCATCCAGGACCTCGGCGCCGCCGGACTCTCCTGCGCCACCAGCGAACTCGCGTCGAACGGCTCGGGCGGCATGACCGTCACCCTCGACGACGTGCCGCTGCGCGACTCCACGCTCTCGCCCGAGGAGATCCTCATGAGCGAGTCCCAGGAGCGCATGTGCGCGGTCGTGGCACCCGGGAAAGTCGACAGGTTCCTTGCGATCTGCGACAAGTGGGACGTCATCGCGACCGTCATCGGCGAGGTGACCGACGGCGACCGGCTTGAGATCTTCTGGCGCGGCGGAAAGATCGTCGACGTCGACCCCAGGACCGTCGCCCACGAGGGCCCGGTGTACGAGCGCCCGTACGCGCGCCCCTCCTGGCAGGACGCCCTCCAGGCCGACGGCGCCGCGGCGCTGCCGCGCCCCCGCGACCCGAAGGAGCTGCGCGGCCAGGTGCTCGCCCTGGTCGGCTCGCCGAACCAGGCGTCGAAGGCGTGGATCACCTCCCAGTACGACCACTTCGTGCAGGGCAACACGGTGCTCGCGGGCCCCGAGGACTCCGGGATGATCCGGGTGGACGAGGAGAGCGGCCTCGGCGTCGCCATCGCCACCGACGGCAACGGCCGCTACACCAAGCTCGACCCGTACACCGGCGCGAGGCTCGCACTCGCCGAGGCGTACCGCAACGTCGCCACGACCGGCGCCCGCCCGCTCGCCGTCTCCGACTGCCTCAACTTCGGCTCCCCCGAGGACCCCGCGGTGATGTGGCAGTTCACCGAGGCCGTCCGGGGCCTCGCGGACGGCTGCCGGGACCTCGGCACCCCGGTGACCGGCGGCAACGTCTCCCTCTACAACCAGACGGGCGAGGCCGCCATCCATCCGACGCCGGTGGTCGCGGTGCTCGGCGTGATCGACGACGTGGCGCGCCGCACCCCCGGCGCGTTCACCGCTGACGGCCAACTGCTGTACCTGCTGGGCGACACCCGCGAGGAGTTCGACGGCAGCGCCTGGGCGCAGGTGGTGCACGACCACCTCGGCGGGCTGCCGCCCCGGGTCGACCTGGAGCGCGAGCGGCTGCTCGGCGAGATCCTGATCGCCGCGTCCAGGGACGGCATGGTGGACGCCGCGCACGACCTGTCCGACGGCGGCCTGATCCAGGCCGTGGCCGAGTCCTGTCTGCGCGGCGGCCGGGGCGCGCGCCTGGTGGTGCCGGACGGCCTCGACGCGTTCACGCTGCTGTTCTCGGAGTCCGCGGGCCGCGCGGTGGTGGCCGTACCGCGCTCGGAGGAGACCAGGTTCACCGACATGTGCGGGGCGCGCGGGCTGCCCGCGACCAGGATCGGCGTCGTCGACGGCGACGCGATCGCCGTCCAGGGGCAGTTCGAACTCCCCCTGGAAGAGTTGCGCACCGCCCACGAGGCCACCATCCCCGCCCTGCTGGCCTGATACCGCCCATACCGCACGGCCCCGGCCCGGCGCCCCGCGCGCCCATGGCCGGGGCCGTCGCATGTCCGGGGCCGTCTTCGCATGTCCGGGGCCTTGGCGCGTCGCGGGCGGGCCGTCACGCGTCGGTGACGAGCAGCGGTCCGAGCTGGGCCGCCCACTCCGGGTACCTGGCCGCCTTCCGCTCGTGCAGCGCCATGACCTTGTCGCCGAAGCCCGGATCGCCGTCGTCGCAGAGGTCGGGTCCGATCGCCAGCCTGGCGAGGTGCGGCAGGATCTCGGGGTCGCCCGCCAGATGGACCGGGTCGTTCATGTACCGGTCGAGCGCGGCAAGGCCCTCGATGCCCACGCAGTACGCGTGGGTGAAGCCACCGTGGGGTTCGAGGCTCTGCCCGACGACCCCGAAGGACACCGAGTCGAGCGCCGCGGTACGCCGCATGACCGTCAGCACCCGCTCCTTCTCCTCCTCGGTCGTACCGTCCCTGAAGGCGAAACGCAGCATGTGAACAAGCATGATCGCATCTCCGATTGAACTCACTGGTTCAGTTAAACGGCCTAGATGGTCGCACCCGTAGAATGAACTCATGAGTTCAGGAACGTCAAGGGCCGCGGAACCGGCGGGCGGCGCGGGGCCGCGCGGGCGCATCGACAAGCGGCAGGCGATCCTCCGGGCGGCGTTCACCGTCTTCGCGCGCCGCGGCTACGAGCAGGCGTGCGTACGGGAGATCGCCGACGAGGCGGGCGTCGCCAAGCCGACCGTCTACAACCACCTGAACGACAAGGAGACGCTTTTCCGCCACACGGTCATCGCGGCGGCCGACACCGTGGCCGCGGACAACTTGGCGGCCGTCGAGCGGCTGCGCGACCCCGGCGGCGACCTCGGCGCCGTCCTCACGGACGTGGGTCTTCGACTGCTGCGGGTCTGCTGCGGCGAGCGCGCCACGGCGCTGCGGCGGCTTAGCAGCGCCCAGGCGGCGAGCATGCCCGACCTCTTCGAGACGGTCATAGAACGCACCGGGCTCGCCGTCCGCGACGCGCTCGCCGACCGGTTCGCCCGGCTCTCCCTCGCGGGCCGCCTGCGCGAGTGCCCTCCCGACCAGGCGGCGGAACAGTTCGTCGCCCTGCTCACAGGACCCGCCGAGACCCGCTCCCGGTTCGGCACCCGCCGCGTCCCCGTGGCCGAGCAGCGCGCCGTCGCCACCGCGGCGGCGGACACCTTCCTTCGCGCGTACGGCAGTTGAGCGCGGGGCCGGTCAGGTCCGCCCCGGCCGTGTCCATGAGTCGCCGTACTCAGATTCCCTGACGGGCATACACAAGCGGGAGACCGCAACGGCGTTCTAGCGTGGGGCCGTCACGCGCGCCGGTGCGGGCGCCGCCGCGCGGGCAGACGGCCGCAACGGCCGCCGCGGTCCCACGGCCGGGCCACGCGACCGGCCGACAGATCCGCCCGCCCAGGCAGGTCAGGCCGCTCATGCTTGATCACGACCGGCCTGGGCGGGCTCCTCAGGGGGCCTGCGGATCAACGGGCCCACGGGTCCACAGGTCTAGGGAGCCGCCGGGGCCACGGGGCCGACAATCGGGCAGACGGCAGACAAGGGAGGTCCACTTCGTGTTGCGGGTGTTCGCCGCGCGGGTCCTGGAAGCGCGCAGGCCGCGCATGTACGCGGTGGCCGCCGTCGCCGCACTGGCCGCCACCGCCGCCCTCACCTGGTACGTACGCCCCGCCTCCGGGCTCGGCTACCCGCCGCCCGTGCTCGACCCGCCCACCGCGAAGACCGGCACGGGGTCCGTCTCCACCGAGATCCTGGACGCCCTGGACGTCCCCGGCAGCAGGGCGGCCGAGACCCTTCCGGGGCTCGCGTCCTGCCCCGAGGACCACCACCTGTTCCGCGTGGTGCACCGCTGGACCCTCTACGGCGTCGAGACCGACCGCCTCGAAGCGGGCCTGCGGCGGCTGCGCGCGGCGCTGCCCGCACTGCACTGGAAGACCACGGGCACCGGGACGGCCAGGGGGCGCCGGCCCGTCCCGCGCGCCCTCACCGCGGAACGCGAGACCGACCACTTCTCGCTCACCGCACAACTCCTCCCCGACACCGCCGCAGCCACCCACACCTCCACGCCGCGCATCCGCGTGAGCATCGCCTCCGGCTGCTACCGCACTCCCGCGTCCGCCAGGCCCACACAGGTCTCCTGAGCCCACCAGTGGGCTGCCCGCACGCCTCGGCCTCCGCCTCCCGCGCACCCCGTGCCACCTCGACGTCTGGCCCGGCAACCTCATCCGCCGCCCCGACGGCGAAGTCGTCTTCCTCGACTGGGCGTTCACCGGCGACGGCGCCGTCGGCGAGGACGTCGGCAACCTGATCCCCGACTCCGTACTCGACCGCTTCCTCCCCCACGAGTCCCTGGACGAACTGGACGCCGCCGTCACCGACGCCTACCGGGGGGCCTGGCCGACGCCGGGCCCCGGCCCGACCCCCGGCTGGTCAGGCTCGGCATCTGCGCCTCCCGGTCAAGTACGAGTGGCTGGCCCCCCGCACCCTGGAGGCCGCCGCGTCCGAAGGGCACCTCGCCTACGGCGGCGCCCCCGCAGCCGACACCGACTCCCTCTACGCCGCGAAGGCCGCCACGCTCGGCCTCATGGTGCGGTGGGCCGACGAGGCGCGGGCGCTGGCGGCCGCGCTCGGGCTGTGGTGACCGCGCCCGCACGGCCCCCTGAGCCGCCGATTTGGCATCAGCCCCCTGAGATCGGCTAGAGTCAGGGTCACGCCGAGGGGCAAGGCCGAAAGGCCGGAAGCCCGGAGCCGCGCGGGTGTAGTTCAGTAGTAGAACGCCCCCTTTCCAAGGGGGAGGCGCATGGTGCAATTCCTGTCACCCGCTCTCCAGTAATCAGGCCCCGGCCGCCCGGTCCATCGGGTACGCTGAGCCCTCACCGGAAAACCCTGCGGACGTAGCTCAGTTGGTAGAGCGCAACCTTGCCAAGGTTGAGGTCGCGAGTTCGAGCCTCGTCGTCCGCTCCAGAACCCCGGCCACGCGCCGGGGTTTTTTCATGCCCTCCCTCCCCCTGACATTTGTCATGACGGCCGGTGACACCACGCACTGCCCCGGCCCCCGGGCCGCGGGCACGCTGGAGGCATGAACACGGATCATCGCGTGATCGAGGCAAGCGATCTGCGGCGCGTCTACGGGGGCGGGTTCGAGGCGGTGCGCGGAGTGAGCTTCTCCGTGGCCCGCGGCGAGCTGTTCGCCCTGCTGGGGACGAACGGCGCGGGCAAGACCTCCACCGTCGAACTTCTAGAAGGACTCGCCCCCGCCTCCTCCGGCACGGTGCGCGTCCTCGGGCACGACCCCCACACCCAGCGCGCCGCCGTGCGCCCCAGAATCGGCGTCATGCTCCAGGAGGGCGGCTTCCCCTCCGAGCTGACCGTCACCGAGACCGTCCGCATGTGGGCCGGATGCACAAGCGAGGCCCGCCCCACCGCCGAAGCGCTCGACATGGTCGGCCTCGGAAGCCGCGGCAGGGTCAGGGTGAAGCAGCTCTCCGGCGGCGAGCGCCGCCGCCTCGACCTCGCCCTCGCCCTCCTCGGCCGCCCCGAGGTCCTCTTCCTCGACGAGCCCACCACAGGACTCGACGCCGAGGGCCGCCACGACACCTGGGAACTCGTGAGGGCCCTGCGCGACTCCGGCACCACCGTCCTGCTCACCACGCACTACCTCCAGGAAGCCGAGGAGCTGGCCGACCGGCTCGCCATCATGCACCGCGGCCAGATCTCCGTCACCGGCACCGTCGCCGACGTCATCGCCCACCAGCCCGCCCACATCTCCTTCGAGCTGCCGTCCGGCCACCCCGGGGCCCAGCTCCCCCCGCTCGAACACCTCGGCATCACCAGCCAGACCCACACCGGCAGGAAGACCGTCCTCACCACCGACCGGCTCCAGCACTCCGCCACCGGACTCCTGCTCTGGGCCCGGGACCACGGTGTCGAGCTGCGCGACCTCGACATCAGGTCCGCCACCCTCGAAGAGGCGTTCCTGCGCATAGCGGGACACGCGGGCACCGAGCCCGCCCCCGACTCCGACACCGCCGAGGCACCCGCCCACGAGGAGACCCTGGTATGAGCGCCATCGCCCTGCCCCCGCACCGCGCGGGCCGCGGCACCACCCCCCTCGGCCGCATGCGCGCCCTCGCCCGCGCCGAGCTGACCCTGCTCGGGCGCGCCAAGGGCACCCTGTTCGCCGCCCTCGTCGTCCCCCTCGTCCTCCCCTTCAGCGTCAGCCAGGCCGCCGACGGCATGGACCTGAAGAAGGCCGGGCTCACCCTGGGCACCGTGGTGCTGCCCGCCGGCATCGGCTTCTCCATGATCTTCGCCGTCTACACATCCCTGACCACCGTCTACGTCGGCCGCCGCGAGGAGCTGGTCCTCAAGCGGCTGCGCACGGGCGAGCTGCGGGACCGGGAGATACTCGCCGGGGCTGCCGTGCCCACCGTCGGCATATCCCTCGTCCAGACCGTCCTGCTCGCCGTGATCTGCACCATCGTCCTCGACATGTCGGCGCCGCCCGCGCCGCACCTGGCGATCCTCGGCATCGTCCTCGGCATCGGGCTGTGCGCCTGCCTCGCCGCGGTCACCGCGGCCTTCAGCCGCACCGCCGAGACGGCGCAGGTCACCGCCCTGCCCCTGATGTTCGTCTCCATGATCGGCTCGGGTGTCTTCGTCCCCCTTGAGGTCTTCCCCGACACCGTCGCGAAGATCTGCGAGCGGCTGCCGCTGACCCCCGCCATCACCCTGATCAGGGCGGGCTGGACCGGCGACCTCTCCGCGGGCGACACCGTCAGCGCGCTGCTGACCGGTCTGGTCTGGCTGGCCATCGCGGTGTTTGCTGTACGACGGTGGTTCCGCTGGGAGCCGCGCCGCTGACCGGCGGCGCACCCCCGGCCCCCGGCCCGGCCCCAGGCGCCCCAGGCCCGGCCCCAGGCGAAGAGAAGGCGGTGAGGCACCCATGCAGGAGCAGGACGTCGCGACGGACCAGGACCCCCACACCCCGGCCGCGAGCCGCCCCGGTGACGGGCCCCGCCGCACCACACCGCGCCCGCCCGGCGCCCTGCGCTACTGGCACCGCCAGAAGTGGGCGAACTCCAGCAAGATCGAGCGCGTCGACGCGTACTCGCACCTCACCATGGACGTGCTCCCCTGGTTCCTGCTGCTCACCTGGTCCGCGCTGCCGACGATGCTGGGCGTGCTCGTCGACCGCCACGCCCACCAAGCGGCACCGCTGGCGCTGTCCTGCCTGATCATCCCCGTCAACATCGCGCAGTGCGCGCTCGGCAACCGGCAGACCAGGGCAGCCGTCGCCCACTACCTGCGGCGCGGCGAGTTCCCGCTGCGGCGGCTGCGCCCGGCGTTCGCCCTGATGTGCCTGGCCCTGGCCCTGGAGATCACCCTCCAGGCCGTGTACCACGGCTGGCCGAGCATCTATATGACGCTGCTGTTCACCCCCGTGCCCCTGCTGATGCCGTACACGCTCCTCGTGCCGGTGCGCACCTCCCTGCGCTGGTCCCTGGTGGGCACGGGCGTCGTCACGGCCACCATGGCCGCGATCGGCATGAGCAGCGGGGCCCTGATCGGTGTGGCACTCGCGCTCATGGCCAGCGCCCTGATGTCGCTGACGACGGTGCGGCCCTGCGCCTGGACGCTGTCGGTGATGTGGGAGGCGGAGAACAACCGGGACGTGCGCGCCCGCCTCGCGGTCGCCGAGGAGCGCCTGCGCTTCGGCCGCGACCTCCACGACGTGATGGGCCGCAATCTCGCCGTGATAGCCCTCAAGAGCGAGCTGGCGGTCCAGCTCGCCCGCCGCGGGCGGCCCGAGGCCATCGACCAGATGACGGAGGTGCAGCGCATCGCCCGCGAGTCCCAGCGCGAGGTCAGGGAGGTCGTACGCGGCTACCGCGACGCGGAACTCGGCGCGGAGCTGGCGGGCGCCCAGGGCGTCCTCACCGCCGCCGGCATCCACTGCGAGGTCACCGGGTCCGCCGCGGGCCTCCCGCTCGCCGTGCACTCCGCGCTGGCCTGGGTGGTGCGGGAGTGCACCACCAACGTCCTGCGGCACAGCGACGCCGCCCACTGCAAGGTCGCGCTCGGCAGAAGCGGCGACCGCGTCGTCCTCACCGTCGAGAACGACGGGCTGCCCACCGCGCCGCGCCAGCGCACCGGCAGCGGCGGCACCGGGCTGAGGGGCCTGCGCGAGCGCCTTGCCGAGGTCGAGGGCACCCTCACCAGCACCAGCGCGGACGGCAGGTTCCGCGTCGAGGCGACCGTGCCCGCGCCCCGCCTCGCCACCAGGGAGCCGAGGACCCACCGCCCCGGGGAGCCCGCCGCCGCCGGTGCCTCCCCGGCCGTGACACCCGCCATCGACGAAAGACGGCCCGCGTGACAGTGCGAACCGAGACACCGGTCAGGGTGCTCCTCGCGGACGACGAACACCTGATCCGGGGCGCCCTCGCCGCCCTCCTCGCCCTGGAGGACGACCTCACCGTGGTCGCCGAGGCCGCCTCGGGCCCCGAGGCCCTCGCCATGGCCAAGGCGCACACCCCCGACGTCGCCGTCCTCGACCTCCAGATGCCGGGCACCGACGGCGTCGGCGTGGCCGACGCGCTCCGCCGCGAGCTGCCCGGCTGCCGCGTCCTCATCGTCACCAGCCACGGCCGCCCCGGCCACCTCAAGCGGGCGCTGGCCGCCGGGGTACGCGGCTTCGTGCCGAAGACCGTCAGCGCCCAGGACCTCGCCGAGATCATCCGCACCGTCCACGCGGGCGCCCGCTATGTCGACCCCGAGCTGGCCGCCGACGCCATATCGTCAGGCGACTCCCCGCTCACCGCCCGCGAGGCCGAGGTGCTCGAACTCGCCGCCGACGGCGCCCCCGTCGCCGAGATCGCCGAACGCGCCGCCCTCTCCCAGGGCACCGTCCGCAACTACCTCTCCTCCGCCGCCTCCAAGATCGGCGCCGAGAACCGCCACACCGCCGTCCGCATGGCCAGGGAGCGCGGCTGGGTCTGAGGCGCGCCCCCGAAGGGCTCCCGAGCGGCCTCCCGGAAAAAGCCGCACCCGTTCGGGGGACGGCATTGGGTATAGTGAGCGCACGCCATGCGGACGTAGCTCAGTTGGTAGAGCGCAACCTTGCCAAGGTTGAGGTCGCGAGTTCGAACCTCGTCGTCCGCTCCAGCAGGGCCCGGCCCACCGGACCCGACCGAGAGCCCCCGGTTCCCACCGGGGGCTTCGCCGTGTGTCCGCCGCCCACGGCCTCCCGGCGGCCGGCGGCCCCGGGCGGGGCGCCTGGGGCGTGGGGCGTCGGGTCAGGGGGCCTGCCGCGGCCGGGTCACGTCCAGGGGGTCCCCGTAAGACGTTCGAATGCTTCGACGTACTTGCCGCGGGTCGCCGCGACGACCTCGGGCGGCAGCGGCGGGGGCGGCAGTTCGCCCGCGCGGTCCCAGCCGGAGGCGTCCGAGGTCAGCCAGTCCCGTACGTACTGCTTGTCGTACGAGGGCTGGGGGCGGCCCGGGGCCCAGCCGTCCGCGGGCCAGTAGCGGGAGGAGTCGGGGGTCAGGACCTCGTCGGCCACCATCAGCTCGCCGTCGTGGAAGCCGAACTCGAACTTGGTGTCCGCGAGCAGCAGCCCCCGGTCGAGCGCCAGGTCGCGGGCGCGCGCGTACAGCGCAAGCGTGGTCTGGCGCAGCAGGGCCGCGGTCTCCGCGCCGGTCCGCCGGGCGACCTCCTCGTACGACACGTTCTCGTCGTGCTCGCCGACCTCCGCCTTGGTCGCCGGGGTGAAGATCGGCGCGGGCAGTTCGGAGCCGTCCTCAAGGCCCTCGGGCAGCGCGAGCCCGCACACCGTCCTGGTCTGCCGGTACTCGGCGAGGCCAGAGCCGGTGAGGTAGCCGCGCGCGACGCACTCCACCGGCACCATGTCCAGCGGCCGGCACACCATCACCCGGCCCTCCCAGTCGGCCGGGGCGCCCTTGGGCAGGTCGGTGCCGATGAGATGGTTCGGCACGATGTCGCCGATCCTGCCGAACCACCACAGCGAGAGCTGGGTCAGCACCCGGCCCTTGTCGGGGATCTCCGTCGGCAGCACCCAGTCGTAGGCGGAGATGCGGTCGCTCGCGACCATCACCAGCTCGCCCGCCTCGTTCCGGTAGAGGTCGCGCACCTTTCCCGTGTGCAGATGTACAAGCCCCGGGACCTGCAACGGCTCCGGCTTTTCCACGAATCCGGTCACAGCGGTCTTCCTCCCGGCGCTCGGAATGTCGAGGCGATTGTCTCGCACGCGCGCGGGGAGGGGCCGCTCGGGACCCGGGGGTCGACTCCGTACGGCTCAGTCGCGTTTGCAGATGCGGTCGAGCAGATTGGCCGTGGCCCGCTGAACCCTGGAGTCCCGATGGCCCGGCCGGTCGAGCGCGGGCGACCACGCGAAGGTGCCGGACGCGAACACCAGCGCCCCCGAGGGCGCCCGGTACAACGATGTCTCCTGGTGTCTGCGGTTGCCCTCGGTGTCCCGGTAGGGGGAGTGCGCGAGCAGGATGCGGTCCTGGTGCTGGGGGAGCTGCACCCGCGGGAAGTAGTGGTCGGCCTCGCCGGCCACCAGACCGTCCAGCTCGTCGCCCTCGTGCGCCCCCGTCGCCTCCCACAGCCAGTGGTCACCGTTGGCCACGACGAGCGGGCCCGGCTCGGGCACCCGGCCCGCGTACTGGATGCCGAGCAGCAGTTGCTCGGGCCTGTCCACCTCCCGCCACAGCGCGGGGCGCCCCGGCCCGCGGCGCTTGCGGCACATCAGCAGCCGGTCCTCCACCCCCGACGCCGACGCCGCCAACTCCACCTGCCAGTACATGGTGTTCGCCGACAGGAACACCAGGCTCGTGCCCTGGTCCCTGGCCTGCTCCGCGGCCCTGCGCATCGGCGCCGACCAGTACTCGTCGTGTCCCGGGAAGACGAGGCCGCGGTAGCGGGAGGGGTCGATACGGCCCGCGTGCAGGTCGCGGGCCTCGGCGTAGGCGAGGTCGTAGCCGTAGCGCTCGGCCCAGCGGATGAAGTCGTAGGCGTGCCCGACGTGCAGCGGCAGGCCCGCGCCCGCGTAGGGGCGGTCGAAGGAGACCGTGGTGGCGGCGTCCTTCTCGCCGAGCAGCGCGCCGTTCTCGTCCCAGGCGTGGTAGAGGCTGGCGCCGGTGTGGCCGTCCTCCGGGTAGAGGTTGTACGCCTGCCAGGTCAGGTCGGGCAGCAACAGCAGCAGGTCGGCCGCGCGGTCGTCGCGGACCGTGAAGGGGATGTGGGAGCGGTAGCCGTCCAGGGTGGTCAGCACCGCCACATAGGCGCCCACGTTCCAGTAGCTCGGCACCTGTAAACGCCAGGAGAGCCACCAGTGGTGGCAGGAGACCGTGCGGCCCGCCGTCATCGGCGCGGGCTGCGCGATGCCCGCGAGCCGGGGGCTCGTGGTGATCTGCGCGGCGCCGTCGCCGCTGTAGTGCCCGATGCGGTAGATGTCGACGCTGAACTGCTGCGGCGGGTCCACCGTGATCCGGAAGTCGATGGCCTCGCCGGGCGCCACCGCGCTGTTGGACGCGAAGCCCTTGATCTGCCGGTGCACGTCGTCCGCGGTGCGCGGGCCCGCGGTCGGGCGGGAGCCCGGGATGCCGTCGGCGCCGGGGGCGTGCTCGACGTACCAGGGCACCACGTGGCCCGTGTCGTCGAAGTACACCTCGCTGCCGCGCAACCAGGGCAGCGGGCCCTGTCCGAAGGGGTCGCTGACGCCGTGCGCGAGTGCGCCCGACTCCCAGCGGCGGATGTGTTCGGGCCGCTCCGGCCGGTCTGGTCCCATGCGGCTCCCCTCCCTCGTCCCCCGTTGTACTTGTCGCAGATGACCAGCGGCCTTGGTCCGGCCCTGGCCGGTCGGTCCGGACACCGCGGCGGTCGACCGCGGGTGGTCCGGTGGTGCGGTGCCCCGTGGGGGCGGTGTGCGGTGTGCGGTGGGTGTCTGGCTCGGCGGTGGTGTGCGGTGCGGCCTGTGGCGGTGGCGCTCTCGGCCTGGGTGGGCGGCGGGTTGTGGGTGTGGGCGGTAGGGGCGGGTGGCGCGGGCGGTGCGAACCGGTGTCGCCGTGCCCCGGCGTGGGTGCGTCCGTGCGCCGGGAGGCGCACGGCCCGGCGGTGGGGTCCCGCGGGGTGATGTGGCGTGAAGTGCCGTGCCGCTGGTCCCCGTTGATGTCGTGGCAACCGTGCCGCCGGGCGCTTGTGGCGCGATCGGCTGACGCGTCGCCCCGACAAGTTCCCCGGGGAACAACTCCCACCAGCACATCACATACCGCAGGCACCTCGTCACCTTTCGTCGTGACTTGACCCGCGCAAAACCTCACACCCGTCGACCGCCCGAGACGGTTGCGGAGCAAGTTGCGCCGTGCTCCGGCATGGACCCGAGCGTCGTGAGGGCGGCTTCGCGACGTCGCGCAAGTACCGGCCATACGATCGGTAACTCCGGGTAATCGCTGGACGGAGGCGGTACGCCGTCGCATGCCCCGCGCACGGGGCGCCGCCGACCGCGCTCCCACACGCACGGCGCCCGGCCCGACGCGCCCCCCGAGCCCCCGTGAGCGGTCCCGTCCGACCTTCCGCCCTTCGGCGCACATCACCGAAAAACTTCACCCTTGTGGGGGTTGGGGTGGACTGGCGTTCGATGAGGGGGTGTGGGTGCGGCGGGGTGTGGTCCAGGGGGCGGGCTAGGGGTCGGAGCAAGGTTGCGGGATGCGCGATCGGCGGCAGCCCGGGCGTTCGTTCTCACGGGGTGCCCACCCGCCCCCGGCACCCCGGCCGCCCGCCCGCTCCCCTCCCGGCTGCTCGGCTTCCCGGCTCCCGGCTCCCGGCTCCCGGCTCCCGGCTCCCGGCTCCCGGCTAAGCCAGTCGTACGGGCTTCTCCGGGCGTACTCCGAGGCGGGTGAGCCAGCCTCGTAGCGGCTCGGGGTCGCCCTCGTCGACGAGGCTGTGTACGCGGGGGGCCAGGTCGGCGGCGCGTTCGCCGTCGACGAGCAGGGCGGGGCCGTCGAGCCAGTCGAGCCCGGGGGTGGCGCCCGCGGTGTCCACGGCGGCGCAGCAGACCATCGCGGTCACATGGTCGACCAGCAGTTCACGTCCGGTGCGCGGGGGCTGCGCCGGGAGCAGGGGGAGGCCGTCGCCGTCCCAGGCGGGCGCACCGTCCTGCGGGCCGCCCGCCTCGGTGACCCCGGCCGACTCGTCGGGGGCCGCGGCCTCTTCCCTGGCCAGCTCGGCGCTGAGGCCGGCCGCGAGCGCGGCGCCCGGACCCTCGGGCTCGTCGCCGTCCGCGTCGGGTATGTGGGGGCCGACGGTCTCCGGCTCCGGCGCGCCCGCCAGGTGCTCCATGACCCGGGTGAGCGTCGGCGCCAGTGCCCCCACGGCCGAGTCGGCGTGGCTCGCGGCGGGCCCGAAGCCGTGCGCGCGGGCGGGGGGCGCCGTGCCGCCACGGGCGTGGGCGCCCGCGTACCCGAGCACGGGCGCGGGGGGCGAGCCCGCGCCGCCATGGCCGCCGGTGGCGCCGTCGGGGGCGAGACCGTCGAGGACGCGGTGCAGCCTGGCGGCGTCCGCGCGCCATTTGCGGTCCACGACCTCGTCCGGGTACGCGGCCCAGTCGACCGGTGCCCAGTCGGGGCCGGGCCTGGCGGGGCCGCCGTGGAAGATACGGGCGGCGAGCAGCGAGGCGGCCTCGTCCACCGCGCCGGGCTCTTCCAGCAGGTCACAGGCGGGGCGCTCGCCGAGCCTCGCCGCGAAGTTCTCCGCGAGCCGGTCCCGCCGTGACAGCTCCGTGAGGGCGGCCACCACGCCCGCGTCGAGCCGCGACGGCCAGCGGCCCATCCGCCAGGCGGGCAGTGCCACCCTGGTCAGCAGCCGGTCCCAGCCCGCGTACGCAAGACCGACCTGCTCCTGGGCGACGATCCTGAGGCCGAAGTCCACCGACTGGGCGCGGTCTGCCGCGGCGGCGGCGACGGCGCGCTCCATCTCGCCCGCGTGCACCCGGCAGCCGCGCAGCAGGGTGCGGGCCACCCAGCCCACGGCGCGCAGTCCGGCGCCCGTGAGCCGCCCGCGCCCCGGCGTGGAGGCGACCGCGAGCGCCGCGTCGAGCCCCCGTATGAAACGGCGCGCGGCCGCTATGTCGGGGTGCGCCGAGGGGCCGGTGCCCGCGACCACGGGGGCGAGCACCGCGCGTAGCTCCGCGACCCGCATCCACCACAGGAAAGGAGAGCCGATGACGAGGACGGGGGCCTCGGGGGGCCGGTGTGCCGAGCGCGGGTGCCTGGGCGTGCCGTGCGCGGGGTGGGTGCGGTCCTCAAGCCAACTGTCGCAGTCGGGGGTGAGCGCTATGCCGGACGGGGCGGGGACGCCGAGCCGGTCGGCGAGGTCGCGCACGAGGCGGTAGAGGTCGGGGGCCGACTTCTCCGCCAGTACGACGGTGGGGCTGACCGCGGGGCGCGCCCTGGCCACCACCAGCGCCACCCCGGCCGCCGCGAGCAGCACGAGGGCGGCGAACGCGGTCACCGCCCAGCGCGCGCTGTCCCATGTGTCCCCTTCGATGTGCCCGGTGGCGCCGCCCGCAAGCAGCACCACGGCCACGGCCGCGGGCAGCAGGGCGGCGCCCAGTGCCCACCCGCGCACGCGCAGCACCGCGAGCGCCCGCGCACGCGCGGACGCGCCCGCCTCCACCGCCATCCCGGACACGATCGAATGTCACCCCCTTCTGCATCGCCCGTGTCGCCTGTGCTCTGGGAGCCACCGCGAACGGACAAGCCTGGCATTGCTCACTCCCCCACTGTGGCACCCGCCACCGACATCGCAATGTCAGTGGGCCAAGTGCCGGAATGCCTCCGCGGCACCCTAGTTGGGGCCCTGCTTCGCGTCAGCCGGATGGCGCAGCGGTCACCCGATGGAATGGCTCGGCCCCCTCCAGCCCCATCCCCTCGGCGCGGCTCCCCAACCCCCGGGCGGAGTTGGGGTAACGGCGCGGGCAGGCCCACTCTGGCACCGTTCCGTGGCGGCGTGACGGCGCACGGTGAGGGGGCACGCCGGGCGGGGGCCGATGTTTTCCCGTACAAACGCCGGTTGGAAAGTCGTACGAGCGCCGGTGGGTGGTCCGTCGGACCTGGTCGGGGCGGTGAGGGGCGCCGTGCGGACGGACGTGGAGCGGTGGCGGCCACCCCGCGGAGGGCTTGTTCGCCGGGGGCGGGCACCGGGGTGAAGCAGACGGCGTACGAAAAATCACGCGAGGGAGCGCGCACGCCGGGCGCACGGTTCCGGGTGCGAGCGGGGGGCGAGCAGAACGCGCCGGGCGCCCGCGCAGGGGGCGGGGACGCGTATGGCAACGGGGGTGTGGTGCGGGCGCCGCCGGGGCAGGCGCCTGCGGCAACCGGGGCAGGCGCAAGTGGCGACCGGAGCAGGCGCAAGTGGCGACCATGGCAGCCGCCGAGGCGGCGGCGCCGGTGGGTACGGCGGCGGGGCCGCCCGTGGGGACGGCAACCGGATCAGCCGCCGACAGCGGCAGGAGCGCGGGCGCCGCCCGGGATCAGGCGCCGACGCCGACCGGCTCAGGCACCGGCGGCCGCCGCCTCCGCGATGTCCGTCCTGTGCTGGCTGTCCGCGAGCCGTACGCGTCCCACGGCCGCGTACGCCCGTTCCCTGGCCTCCGCCAGATCGGCGCCGGTGGCGGTCACCGAGAGCACCCGGCCCCCGGAGCTGACCACGGTGTCGCCGTCGCGCCGGGTCCCGGCGTGCAGGACGTACGCGTGCGGGGCGTCCTTCTCCGCGATCTCGTCGAGCCCGTCGACGGGGTCGCCGGTGCGCGGGGTGCCGGGGTAGTTGTGCGAGGCGACGACCACGGTGACGGCGGCGTCGTCGCTCCACCGCAGCGGTTCGAGTGCGGCGAGCCGCTCCTCGGCGGCGGCGAGCAGCACCCCGCCGAGCGGGGTCATGAGCCGCGCCAGCACCACCTGGGTCTCCGGGTCGCCGAAGCGCGCGTTGAACTCGATGACCCGCACCCCGCGCGACGTGAGCGCGAGCCCCGCGTACAGCAGCCCGGCGAACGGCGTGCCGCGGCGCCGCAACTCGTCCACGGTGGGCTGCAAGACCGTGCGTACGACCTCGTCCACGAGGCCGGCCGGCGCCCACGGCAACGGTGAGTAGGCGCCCATGCCGCCGGTGTTGGGCCCGGCGTCGCCGTCGAGGGCGCGCTTGAAGTCCTGGGCGGGCCGCAGCGGTACGACGGTGGTGCCGTCGGTGATCGCGAACAGCGAGACCTCGGGCCCGTCGAGGTACTCCTCGATGACGACGCGCCCGCAGGCGCGCGCATGCGCGCGTGCCGCCTCGACGTCGTCGGTGACGACGACGCCCTTGCCCGCGGCGAGCCCGTCGTCCTTGACGACGTACGGCGCCCCGAACGCGTCGAGGGCGGTGTCGGCCTGCTCCGCGGTGGTGCACACGTAGCTGCGCGCGGTGGGCACCCCGGCCTCCGCCATGACCTCCTTGGCGAACGCCTTGGACCCTTCGAGGCGTGCGGCGTCCGCGGAGGGCCCGAAGCAGGGGATGCCCGCGGCCCGTACGGCGTCGGCGACCCCGGCGACCAGCGGCGCCTCGGGGCCCACGACCACGAGTCCGGCGCCGAGTTCACCCGCGAGCGCGGCGACGGCCGCGCCGTCGAGCGCGTCCACCCGGTGCAGCTCCGCCACCTCGGCGATACCGGCGTTGCCCGGCGCGCAGTGCAGGGCGGTGACGCCGGGGTCGAGGGACAGTGCGCGGCACAGGGCGTGTTCGCGGGCGCCGCCGCCGATGACTAGGACCTTCACGCCGTTCAGCCTAGCGGCCGTCCGCCCGCGCCCGGGACAGGCCGCTTAAGAGCCCCCGGCCCCCTCCCGGTGCGCTCACGCCTGCATCTCCCCTTCCCCGTACTCCTCCATGACCGTGGCGCCCAGCTCGCGGACGATGAGTTCGCGTCCGGAGAGGGCGCTCTCCTCCAGGTCGGGGTCGTCCTCCTCCGGGACGTCGTCCTCGGGGGAGACCACGCGCCGCTCGGGTCTTGGCGGCGGCGCCTGCCCGGCGCCGGGGGCGGGCCCTGGCCCTGACGCGGGGCCGGGGCCGCCGCCGGCGGGCGGCGCGGGAGGCGGTGCGACCGTGGCCCCGGGCGGCGGCCCGGGCCTTGACGGCCCCTGCGGTCCGGGCCCCGGACCGCCTGTCCCGGGACCGGCGCCAGAACCGCCGCCGAAGCCGGAGGGCCCTGCGGGACCGGCCCCCGGCGGTGTCCCGTAGCCGCCGGGCCCGGGGCCCGGCCTGCCGGGGGGCGGCGGCGGGGCGGAGCCCCCTGAGGGGTCGACGATCGGCTCGATCTTCCACTGCACCCCGAACCGCTCCGAGAGCGCCTGCCGCAGTACGTCCTCGCTGCCGCTGCTCGCGAAGTTGTCACGGGCGCCGACGTTCACGAAGCCGATCTGGAGGGTGGTGCCGTCGAAACCTGCGACGTGCGCGTTCTGACTGAGCAGAATCCAGGTGAAGCGGCGGCGGTTCTTGACCGTCTCCAGAATGTCGGGCCACAGCGTCCTGGGGTCGAGTCCGCCCCCGCCGGACGGCGCCCCACTGCCCGCGGGCGCGCCCCCGCGAGGCAGCCCGGAGGGCGCGGAAGACGGAGGGGACGACGGGGAGGCCGCGGACGCGCCCCCGGTGGGCCAGCCGCCGGGCCGCCGCTCGGCCTGCCCTGACCTCTCGGGCTGCCCTGACCGCTCGGCCCCGGGCCAGGCACCGGGACGCCCCCCTCGCGCCCCCGCACCCTCACCGGACGGCGCCGCCGCCCCCGGGGCCGGACCCTGCCCGCCCCCACCGGGCCCGGGATCGGAGGCAGGCGCAGGGGCGGGAGCGGGACCGGCGGCGGGAGCGGGAGGAGCGGCAGGCGGGGCCACCGGCGGCGCCCCGGACGCCGCCCCGGGCACCTCGGGATGGGCCTCGGAAGCGGGCGCGTACGCGACCGGCGGGGCGGGATCACCGGACATGACCTGCACCTGGACCCCGCGCTCGACCCGGTCGAGCCTGGCGAGCACGGAACGCTCGTCCGTGTACGCCGCGGGCAGCAGAACGCGCGCGCAGATCAGCTCCAGTTGGAGCCGGGGCGCCGTCGCGCCGCGCATGTCGGTCAATCCGGTGTTGACGAGGTCGGCGGCGCGGCTCAGCTCGGCGGCCCCGAAGACGCCCGCCTGCGCCTGCATCCGCTCGACGACGTCGGCGGGGGCGTCGATGAGCCCCTTGTCGGCGGCGTCGGGCACGGCGGCGAGGATGAGCAGGTCACGCAGCCGCTCCAGCAGGTCGGCGACGAAACGGCGTGGGTCGTGGCCGCCCTCGACGACCCGGTCGACGACCTCGAACGCGGCGGCCCCGTCCCCGGAGGCGAAGGCGTCCACGGCGGAGTCGAGCAGGGAGCCGTCGGTGTAGCCGAGGAGCGCCGTGGCCATGGCGTATGTCACGCCGTCGGCCCCCGCGGCGGCGAGGAGCTGGTCCATGACGGACATCGAGTCACGCACGGACCCGGCACCGGCCCGCACGACCAGCGGCAGCACCCCGTCCTCGACCGGGATCTGCTCCTTGCCGCAGACCTCGGCCAGGTAGTCCCGCAGGGTGCCCGGGGGCACGAGCCGGAACGGATAGTGATGGGTGCGTGACCTGATGGTGCCGATGACCTTTTCCGGCTCGGTCGTCGCGAAGATGAACTTGAGGTGCTCGGGCGGCTCCTCGACGACCTTCAGCAGGGCGTTGAACCCCGCCGAGGTGACCATGTGGGCCTCGTCGATGATGTAGATCTTGTAACGGCTGGACGCGGGCCCGAAGAACGCCTTCTCCCGCAGGTCACGCGCGTCGTCGACACCGCCGTGCGAGGCGGCGTCGATCTCGATGACGTCGATGGAGCCGGGCCCGTTGCGCGCGAGGTCGAGGCAGGACTGGCACTCACCGCACGGCGTGGGCGTGGGCCCCTGCTCGCAGTTCAGACACCGGGCGAGAATCCGGGCACTGGTCGTCTTCCCGCAGCCGCGCGGGCCACTGAACAGGTACGCGTGATTGACCCGGTTGTTCCGCAGGGCCTGCTGCAACGGGTCGGTAACGTGTTCCTGCCCGATGACCTCGGCGAACGACTCCGGGCGATAGCGGCGGTACAGCGCGAGAGACGACACGCATACGAGGTTATAGCCGCCCACTGACACACGGCCCCACACGTTGACGCCCCTCACGTACCCGCCAGAGCCGACCTACCCTTGCTGCCTTCCGGCCCTGGGGGAGTTCAGTCAGATAGCGCCACGCGAGGGGCTGCGCCCAACCCTACCCGATCCCCACCCCCCACAACGAGTTCGCCCGCACCCCACCGGGTCCTGTAATGTTCCCGCCGGAGGATTCGCCTAGTGGCCTAGGGCGCACGCTTGGAAAGCGTGTTGGGGGCAACCCCTCACGAGTTCGAATCTCGTATCCTCCGCCATTGCTCTCACCGGGCAATACGTCGTGGGGCCCCGCTACTTGTAGCGGGGCCCCACGACGTTGTCCGTCTCAGTCGGCCGTCTCTGCCGTGTCGTCGCCAGTACCGGACAGAACCCAGAGCGCATCGCCTCCTTGCTGGGTGACCTTGCGGAGCATGGTCCCCGTCACCTGCACGTACCAAGCACGCATCCGCGCCGCTCCCCGGGTTCCCACCCATGATCGCGTCGATCACTACGTCTGGAACGCCGAGGATCAGCAGAACGGTCGCGGCGGTATGACGAGCGTCATAAAGTTGGCCGTCCCGAACTCCGGCGTCCCAAAGCAGTCACTTCCAGACGTGGAAGTCCGCGTTCGGGCTCAACGGCCCGCCGGTCGGTGAGGCAAAGATGTACCCCTTGCCCTCCCCAGCAGCCAGGTCAACGTCCTCCCAGTGCACCCCGAGCGCTTCCCTCTGCCGCAGGCCGAGGGCAAGAGCGACGACCCAGCGGGCGCTGTTCCGCAGCTTGACCGCCTCCACAAGCAAGCTCTGCACCTCCTCGATCGTGTACGGCTCGATGTCTTCCTCTTCGAGACGAGGAGCCTTGGCGATCTCCGCCACATTGGTGACGATGTGCCCATGCCTGACCGCTTCGCCGAGCGCAACGCGGATCGTCCGGTGTACGTGGTGGGCAGTGCCTGCAGAACTGCCTCCCGGCTGCATCTTCCGGTAAAAGCGTTCGTGGTGCTCAGCCTCCAGGCGATCGAGCTTGTGAGCACCCAGACCGGGGACTAAGGGCTGTCCCGTAAGTGCTGGTCACACATGAGATGATCTTGGTGTGTCTGGTGTGATCACGGTGTCGGAGCCGTCCTGGATAGCCCCGTTCACCGGGCTGAGCCCGCGGGCCTTCGGGAAGCTGGTGGCGGTTCTGCGGCGTGAGGGTGCGGACGCGGTTCGCAAGGGCCGGCCATGGAGTCTGCCGCTGGAGGACCGGGCACTGCTGGCCGCGGCGTACCGGCGGACGAACCTGACCATGCGGCAACTGGCCCCGCTGTTCGGGGTGTCCAAGCCGGCGGCGGACCGGATCATCGACCACCCCGGCCCGAGGCTCGCTCTCCAGCCCCGCAAGCGGTCCGGCAAGGACACCGTTCTGATCGTGGACGGCACCCTAATCCCCACCCGCGATCACAGCGTCGCAGAGCAGTCCAAGAACTACCGCTACCCCACCAGCCACCAGGTCGTCATCAATGCCGACACCCGACTGGTCCTCGTGGTCGGCAGACCCCCGCCCGGCAACCGCAACGACAGCAGGGCATGTGAGGAATCCGGCACGAAGGCCGCCGTCGGCACAGCCATGACCATCGCCGACGGCGGTCATCCGGGCACCGGGCCTGTGAGGCCCCACCGCCGCCGCACAGGCGGGGAACTGCCCGACTGGAAGCAGGCGCACAACAAGTCCCACAAACAGGCCCGTGCCCGCGTCGAGCACGTCTTCGCCCGCATGAAGAACTGGAAGATCCTCCGCGACTGCCGCCCCAAAGGCGACGGCGTCCACCACGCCATGCTCGGCATCACACGGATGCACAACCTCGCCCTCGCCGGATAAACCGCAGGGCCGTACGGCACACCGCCCTACCCGCGGCCAGTCAGAGATCATTTACGGGACAGCCCTTAGCGAGCCACAGTCCCCACGTCCGCCGGAGTGCCCCTTCCAGACGTCAGCCGATGCTGTTGTCGTCATCCGAGATGCTGACGCCTCATAAAAGATGGGCCCTCAGTTGCGACAGGTCTGCAACTGAGGGCCCATCTGTGAGTTAATCGCCATCTCCGCCAGGTCGCGGTATTTCTCCGTGGCTCCAGGGGCGTGAAACTGTTCCTGGAAGGTTCCACCAGTTGATCCAGGGCGGGATCCGTAGCGCCGGCCCTTAGGTACGGCAAGGCCGTGAGTTAAGAACCCACGGCCGCCTAATCAGCGCGGCCAGCGTGTGGGGTCTAGTTGATGGGCTCAGATTCGCTGCTGGTGAGCTCGGTCCAGGTGTCGGAAAGGATCTTGTTCTCAACATGGCCGATGTGCGCTGGCGTGTTCGAGGCTGCCGCTGCGACGACGGTCTCCCCAGTGCTTTTCAGCTTCACCGTCTTCTTGGTACCGTTTTTCTCCTGCAAGCAGCCTGTGATCCGAATCCAATGGCGGCGGTCACGCCGCCATTCGATGGCAGCCAGACGCCGCTTGAACTCATCAAAGGACACCGCCGGAGAAGGAACCGACTGTTCCGCAATGATTTCGGTGAACCTCTTCACCAACTGCTCAGTCGTGTCGTCTCCGGTTGCAGTCTCCTTCTGCATCGCGTCCATGATCGGCCCCAGTTTTTCACGCCGCACTTGATTGTAGGCCAACGCGAGGGCCTTGAGAGCAAATGCCCATCCATGGACGTACAACCGTCGGTAGGTGTCAGCCTGCTTGGTATCACTCCAGGCGACCCCGAATTGACCTTCCAACGTTTGCAGAAACTCGCGGCAGTACGGCAACACCGCCTCGATGTGATGGTGCTTGATGTGTTCACGCTTACGGTTGCCGTGGGAGATCACATTGAGCAGTATCTGCTCGAGCGTCGATGCGTCGACGATGTTCTGCACCGCGGTGAGCGTGGCTCCTGTACTGCGGCCATCTGCGACGCGATCCTCGAAGATAGTACCCTTGACTGCCTGGTTGCGCAGCTTAGCCAGGGCGGACGAGGTGTCGAATGTCGCCACCAAATTGGTGTTCTTCTTCGTGCCGCGTCCATTGCGATCTGCGAAACTCTGGGCCGCCGCGTCGACGTTAACCTTCAACTCGATCTCAAGCGTCACGAAGAAGGTGTCAAGTGCACCGCTCTGAAGTGCGAGTCGATTCTGCGCTGCTTCGAACAGGGCTGCGGTCTGGGTCTGTCCGTCGGCCTGCATGATGGGCCGCTTTGGCAGGTAGATCTCGCCGTAGATGGCTGCCGGGTTCGCTTCATCGAACGAGACAAAAATAGGCTGAGGATCTTCTTCGAACTCCTCAACTGACTGCCAACCGGTGACGGTAGGAAGGTATGCAACCCGCTCACCGCGGACGGCCTCCAAGATGTACCGACTGAAGTCACCACGATTGCTGGCCTTCGCGCCCTTGAAATCGCTTTGCGTCTTGAGGTGGGCGGCCTTCATCCCGTTGGCCTCATAGTCGACAGCGCGTGGCGGATCGGAAGGGTTGTACTTCACGAGGTCCGTAAATTGCTGCAGGCTGGGATGGACTGTGACGCAGATACGGTATCCTTCCACCGCACCTTTCAGGCACAGCGTGCCGCGGATAGCATGTCGCTTCTCCCTCTCGTGCTGGAAGCGGTAGCGATGCTGCTCGAAGTTCTCTCGCGCCTCCGCGTCAGAGCTGACACGAAGGATGCGCAGACCTCCGTACGTCGCGTCCTCAGGGATTTCCTCGGTGTTGATCAGTTTCTGCTGACTAATAAACGGCGTACTCATGACGTCTCCTGCTAGTAAAGCTCGACGCCCATCGAGGCAAACAGCCCCGACTGGCCCGGAATCACGGGAAGCGATGCGGGTTCTGCAGAGGCCGGAATGCCACCTGCATAGGCAAGGACGGGCGACAGAGTGACTAGCTCGATCGAAAGATTCATCCGCTCGACGGTATACGCGATCTCAGGTTGAAAATCGAACGCTGCGATGACGCCACGGATCAAACAGTCGTTGCCGGAAGCTTCTTCAGCACGACGCGCCATGGCCACGTAGACCAGTATCTGCCCAAGCGCCTCATAACTCGCACCAATCTTGAACTCCCACAGGCGAGTGACGTCGCTCCGATCGATCGTGCGCATGTCCGCACGTACGGCCGTGCCCTCGTAACTGTTCTCCCGTGCGATAAGCAATTCACCCGGACGGTGTTGGGCGAGTTCCGAAGCGTAGTAGTCCCGAACTCTGCACTCGCGCTCGTGAGGCACTAAACGATCTCGCGTCATCGCGTCTAACTCTCCTGCCTGTCAACTCTCGCCTCGAAGAGGCTATGTGATAACTCCTCAACTCGCAAGTGCATCTCGGAGAGATATGCATGGACTGTCGAGACGACCGCGTGCACGCACGCCAGACTCTGCAGAGCGTGGAAGGCGTCAGTACCGATCGCGCCTGAGGAGATGCGACAACCGCACGCCGGTGGGGACCGGAGACGTGTTGGCTCCGGGGGCGCTTCGCCCGACTGTCGCTGGCTGAAGTGTGAACGGGTCATGCCGACTTCAGTCGAGAGGACCCAGGAGCTCCAGAGCAGGCCTACCTGCAGGCTGAGTTGACCGCTCTTCGGTAACTGGACGGCGTCTAGTTAGCTTTGAGAAGCCGCTACCACGGCATGCCATGATGCGGTCTCACCTGTCCTCTGATGCACAAGCAGCAGGGATGAGCGAGAGCGTCGCCGTCATCTCAACCTGCGGGGGGTGCCCCGGCGCCTGCACGTAACGATCGAGAGACACCTCAACTTGTTCGTGTCTCTGTCGGCCTCGCCCGCCTTCCTCGTGTCCTGGCCGCTATCGTCGGCGTCGCGGGCCGGAGCTACTGGTTCCTGCTGTGACCTCGTGACGGGTGGTACGCCGCACGGCCTGACCCGACTATCAGCGTCAGCCCTGGACTACCTGTGGGCAGGGTGATCTCAATAGGTGCCCTCAACTGCGTCATTTCGTGAGCCAGAAGCCCCCTCCGGAGCCGTGTGCGCAGGTTCGAATCCTGCCGGGCACGCCTTGCACAAGGTACCCGTCGACCCCGTCAACAGCGGAGACGCTGAGGCCGGGGTCTTCGCGTGTGTGCAGCCGTATGCCCCTCGGAGCCCTCATGGCACGCACCACAAGCGCACCGGATCGAGCGGGGAACGGCGGGGATTACGGTGAATGCGGCCCGGCCCGCCGAGGCCGCTCACCGAGCCTCCGTCCAGAACGCCCGTCCACGTGGCAACCCCGTGACTTGGTTCAAGCTCACCCCAGGCTCGGCGGCAAGGTTTGATGCCCACGTAAGGCGCTCAAGATTGGAAGCATGAGCAACTGGGGGGATCTGGCAGGCCAGACTGTCGGTGCACTCATAGGAACGTTGACCGGCGGAGCTATCACGGTGCACGTGGCACGCTGGCAAACCGCAAGGACGATCGAGGCCCAGGCTGAACTTGCTGCTTCTCAAGAAGCTGCCACCAGCGCGTTAGCGCGTCGGCAATGGACGCAGCAGCGCTCCGCCGAGGCCGCACAGCGGCTCCTGGAACGGCTCGCGAATCTTTACGCATGGCTACCGTCACTGCCAGACCTTGCCCTGGACGAACCTCAGGTGAGCCCCGAGGCTCGTGAGCATTGCATAGTGGCTCTCAGCTCAATCCGCCAAGGCATGCAAACCGACCTTCTCTCCATAGGCAACGATCGCGTTCGTGCCCGGTACAGGACTCTCGTGCGGCTGGGCTACGACGTCGGGTGGCGAGGCATCGGCCAGAGCAACCGCGTGCGTCAGATTCGCGACGTGCGCGGATACCTGCGCTATGTCCAGTCCACCCTGGAGGCCGTGATCGACGGAAGCCCCTTACCTGATGACTGCGAGGCTCCAGCGCTTGACCGGAGCGACAGCGCTCCTTGGCTGCCTCCAACGGTACCCTGGCACTGGCGAGACCCAGCCGACGGCAGTTGAGAACCGGCTATACGAGATTGCAGGCTTCACGCTTCCGCTGTACGCGCGTCCGCCGTACAACAGCGAGGCACAGCAACCACATCAACCGACCATGGCTCGTACAGCCTCCCGGGGATCTCCAGGTGACCTCTATGACCCCAGTTGACCAAACTCTGTAGAGCTACGGATCAGAAGGTTGCACCAGGTAGAGAGGGTCCGGCCTCGTGCCGGGCCGTCTCAGTTTCCGTCTCATTCAGCCCCGTTCACAGCCGTTCAGGCGAGACCCAAAGCCGTCCTGACGGAGAAGGCCAGTTCATAATGAACGCAGGTGAACGCACCCATACAGGGCTTGGCGAGTGACCAACAGACTTGGAAAGCGCGTTGAGCCCCCCCCGCACGAATTCGCCTCTTGTATCCTCCGCCACGGCCTGCCAGCGGACACGAGGCTCCGACCCGTGCTTCCGGGTCGGAGCCTCTCCGGCTTCCTGGTCTCCCTAGTCGCGATTGTCGTGACCGTGCCCGTCCGGCCCGGGCAAACGGACGACTCCGTCCCACCGGTGTCGGCAGCGGCTGAGCTGTGGCACCGCGTTTGAACGGGAACGAGACGAATGGGGTGGCCTGGCGCGCGCACTCCGGTGGTCGTGAGGCATCCGTCGACGACTTCGCCGCAGTACCGCGGCGCGGGACCGGCGCCGTCGAGCGGGCAGTTCACAGGAAGGGGTCTGCGCCGGGGATGCCGAGGACGGTGCGACCGGCCAGCTCGTAGTTGGTCGCCGACAGAATGGCGTGCTGCGCCGCGGCGTGGCCGTCGCGGAAAAGCTTGCCCAGCCGATTCGACTCGTACAGGACGGCCGAGCCGGCCAACTCGTACATCGAGGTCAGCACGGCACGTGCGGTCTCGCCCGCGTGGGGCAACGCCCCTCGTACCGCGCCTCGCTCCGCCTCCGTCGCCTGGCGACCCGCCGCTGCCGCGGCATCCAGCCGGCCAAGCGTGGTCAGCAGCAACGCCAGGGCAGCGTCGACCCGTGCGCCGGCCTGTCCGAGGGCGGCCTGGATGCGGGGCTGCTGTGCGAGCGGCACGCCGTCCGGCCCGGTCTTGGTGCGGGACAGCTCCGCCATCTCTTCCATCGCCGCCCTGGCCAGGCCGAGCGTCACAGCCGCGCCCCCCGAGGTGAGCTGATTGATCACCGGTACGCGGAAGAGCGGGCGGTCGATACGAGCCGTCGCGCCGGGCGCGAGGGTCATGTCGGACTCGACCGGTACGTCCCTGGCGATCACGGTGTTGCTGTCCGTGCCTCGCAGGCCGGTCGAGTGCCAGGTATCCCGTACCTCTGCCGACGAGCGGGGAATCAGACAGAAGCGCACGTCAGGACCGGCCTCGGTGATACGCGGTTGTCCGTCGTCCAGGACAAGTGCCAGCAGTGCCACCCACTGGGCCGCATCGGCCCCGCTGACGAGCTTCCACTCACCGGAGAGCAGGAACCCCTCGTGGCTCGGCACCAGGTGACCCGGCTGGCTCGAATGGGCGATCATCGGGTCCTGGCCGCCGCTCCAGACCCGTTCCGCGCCCGCCTCGCCGAGGAACGCGGCAGCGAAGCCGACGTTGAAGTTCCACACCGTCCAGGCCGTCGAGCCGTCGATCCGGGCAAGCCGCTCGATCAGCGCCACGCTCGTGGCCACGGGGAGTTCGAAGCCGCCCAGCTCGCGGGGGGTGTTGAGCCGGAACGCCCCACTGGCGCGAAGGACGTCGACAAGTTCGCTCGGCAGCCGACGGAGGTCCTCGGCGTCGTCGCGGTACTTCTCGATCGCCGGGCGAAGATGGTCGGGGAGGTCCTCGGGGGCGTGGGAGGGTCGCGGGTAGGAAAGCATGTCGTTCTCCGTACTAGGGTTCGGCCCGGACGGCGAGAACACCGCTGTGTCGGCGGAGTCGGCGGCCACGCGTGCGCTCGCCTCCACCAGATGCGCGAGGCGGAACGGAAGTTCGGAGTGTGTGACGTGTCCCGCGTCACACCACGCAGGCGTGCTCCGGGACCCGGCGGCGGGCGTGGAACAACCGCCCCTGTCGTACCCAGCCGGAGCGCAGATGCATCACCCACGCCGCACCGGGCGGACAGTGAAAGGGGTCATCGGGCGGGCTCTGCATCGTGACCTCCCAGACGGCGAGGTCACCGCTGGCGATGACGTTGGTCACGCGATGACCGACCCCGTCGAGCACGTCCTGCTCAAGCCCACGGGCGAGCAGGCCGTATCCCTCGGAGCGAATGCCCTCAGGTCCGGACAGCGCCACGGTCGGCAGCCAGGACGTGGCCAGCGCGGACTCGGGCTCACCACGCCGTGTCGCCGCCATCAACTCCTCAGCCTGGCGAAGACTCTCCGCGTTGGCCTTACGGGCGTCGTCATGGGCGGTGTCGGCAGTCGCCAGCAGGGCCCGCGTCAACTTGCCACGGGCCTCGCTCAACCGGCTGCGAACGGTCCCGATCGGCACTCCACAGGCCGCGGCGATGTCCTGATACGTCGTTACGCCACTGAAGTAGCGGAGCATGAGGACCAGACGCAGCGGGGACGACAGGTCAGCCATGGCCTTCCAGACCCAGTCCCGCGTGGCGTGCTGCTCCAGCCGTTCCAGGAGACCCGGTTCCGTCGAACGAAGCAGCGCGACACGGCTGTTGTCCAGAGGTACGTGTGCAGGTGACCGTTGCTGCGTGCGGCAGACATTGCGGACCACCGCACGCAGCCAGGGCGCCACGGCGGCGGGATCACGCAAGCCGCCGATCCGGCGTAGGGCGATCATGCTCGCTTCCTGTACGGCGTCTTCGGCATCAGGGCCGTAGCCGATCAGGCTGACGGCGACGGCGAGGAGCGCCGGACGGTGGCGGACCAGCAGACTGCCGAGTGCGCTTGCATCGCCTGCCTGCGCGGCGCGCGCCATTTCCGCGTCGGTGGGGTCACCAGCACGAGGAATCGCCATGCCCGAAATCCTACTGAGGCCGCCATGTTGCTGCCGTCCGGGCCGCCGCCCCTCCCCCGGCAGGTGCCCGGGGCGGGCGGTCTCGTGGAAAGTTCCCGCCCCGGCCGACGGCGACGGAGAGTTGGAGAAGGTCGAGGGCCCGTGTCTCGACGAGTTGTCAGGATGAGGCGTGTCGGGAAGCGTTGAGGGTTCGCGGTGGCGCAGTTGGGGAGTGGGGGGCGGCCTCGCCCCCGGCGGCGGGGACGTAGGTGCCGGGGGTCTGGCCTGTGACCCGGCGGAACGCGGCGATGAACGCGCTGGGTTTGCGGTATCCGACTGCCCGGGCGGTGGTGTTGACCGAGGTGCCGCCGGCCAGCAGCGGGATGGCGGCGCGGATGCGGACCTGGGTGCGCCAGGTGGCGAAGCTGAGCCCGGTCCCGGCGCGGAACAGCCGGGACAGGGTGCGGACGCTGGTATGGGCGTGGTCGGCCCAGGCCGTGAGTTCACGCTGGTCGGCCGGGTGCGCGATGAGCTGTTCTGCGATCTCGCGGGCTCGCGGGTCGGCGGGCATCGTGACGTGGATGTGGTGCGCGGGCAGCGGGGTGAGCAGCTTGAACATGAGCGCTTCGGCGGCCGGACGGGTGTCGTCGCCGGGAGCGATGTGGTGCAGATGCGTGATGATCTCGCGCAGCAGCGGCCCGACGGTGAAGCAGGTGGGCTCGGTCCAGTCGAGGGGGCAGCCGTCGGCGGCGAAGGTGATGGTCACCATCTCGCCCGCGTGCAGTACGGCGCCGGAGTGCGCGATGCCGCCGGGCACCCAGAGACCGTGGCCGGGCGGGATCAGCCAGTCGCGGTGGGCGACCGTACCCATCAGCGTCGCGGTCGAACTCCACGTGAGCATCGGTTCTGGGTGCGAGTGCAGATGCAGCAGCTCGTGGTCGTGGGCGGTGTCGCGGTCGATGCAGAGGATGGGTGAGACCGGCGGCCGCCCCACCGTCGGCGGGGGCGCTTCCGGGCATGCCGGGTCCGCGGTGGCCTTCGGCCGGGACCTCTCCGGCGTACCGCCCGCGGTCCGCCCCGCCGGGTTGGCCGATTCGGGGTATCGATTGGCCTCTACATGCACAGCAGCCACCCTAACTTAGGCATGACTAACTTAAGGAGTGGGCGGCTGATGAACGACGTGATGACCGGGGCCGAGCGCCTGCTGGAGCGGTACGGACCGCCCGTGGCGGCGGCCGGGCGCGACGTGGTGCGCGCGGCGGGGGCGGTGTGGTCGTGACCGGCGCCACCGAGCCGTTCTCGCCTGGTCTGCGCCGGGCGGTGGGGGTGGTGATGATCGGCGCGTCGCTGTCGTTCCTGGACTCGACGATCGTCAATGTCGCCCTGCACACCCTCTCGGTCGACCTGCGCGCCGGGCTGGGGACGGTGCAGTGGGTGGTGACCGCCTACCTCCTCGCGCTCGCGGCGGTCATCCCCGTGACCGGCTGGGCGGCCCGCCGGTTCGGCGCGGCCCGGCTGTATGTCGCCGCGCTGGCGGTGTTCACCGTCGGGTCGGTGCTGTGCGCGTGCTCGCAGAGCGTGGGGATGCTGATCGCCGCCCGGGTCCTCCAGGGCGTGGGCGGCGGGGCGATCATGCCGGTCGGCACGGTCATCTGGGCGGCGCAGTCCTCCAAGGCGCAGATGGGGCGGGTGATGGCCCTGATCGCGGTGCCGATCGTGCTCGCCCCGACGCTCGGACCCGCCGTCGGCGGTCTGCTCATCCAGGGCATCGACTGGCGGGCGGTCTTCTGGCTCAACGTCCCCTTCGGCGTCGTCGGCGTCGTGCTCGCCCTGCGGCTGCTGCCCCGGGAAAAGGGCGGCGACGCGGGGCGGCTCGACGTGACCGGCCTGGTCCTGGCCTCCGCCGGGGTCGTGGGCATCACGTACGGCCTGGCGGAGGTCGGCGTCGCGGCCGGGCTGGACACAGGTGCCGTCGTCGCGCTGCCTGTCGGGCTTGCCGCCCTGGTCGGCTTCGTCGTACACGCCCTGCGGGTGCGGCGCCCGCTGCTCGACCTCCGGCTGTACGCACAGCGGGAGTTCGCCGCCGCGTCGGTCGCCCAGTTCGCACTCGGCGCCGCGAATTTCGGCGGGATGATCCTCATGCCGCTGTACTTCCAGACCGTACGGGGCGAGGGAGTGGTCCTCGCCGGGCTCCTGCTCGCCCCGACCGGGTTGGGCGCGCTGCTCTCGGCGCCGTTCACCGACCGCTACGGTGCCGGGGTCACCGCCTTCACGGGCGCCGCCGTCCTGGTGGTCTCGACCATCCCGTTCGTGTTCCTGACCGCCACCACCCCGTACGTCCTGCTGTGCGTCGTCATGGTCGTCCGGGGCGTCGGTTTCGGCCTGTCGATCATCCCGGCGATGACCGCGGCCTACCGCGCCCTGCCGCCGGGCAAGATCCCCGACGCCACCCCGCAGCTCAACGTCCTCCAACGCGTCGGCGGCGCGATCGGCACCGCCGTGCTCACCGTCGTCCTCGACGACCGGCTCCGCCACCACCCCACGCCCGCCGGGCAGGCGGACGGATTCGGGACCACGTTCCTGTGGGTGCTGGCGATCACGATTGCCGCCGCCGTGCCCACCGTCCTGCTCGCCCGTTTCGAGCATCGGGCCCGCCGCCGCGCCAACGCGTCCGGGCTCGTCGAGGAGGCCACGGATACGGGCCGCTGAGACCCGGCGCACCGCAACTCTTCGCGCCCTGCCTCGCCACTCATCTCGTTCTGCCTCGGGATCAACTCGGTTTCGGATCTGTCTTGTTCGGTCGTGTTCGGTGTCGTTCGGGTGAGTCCGTGGGGTGTCGCGGGGGTGATGATGGGAGGGACGAATGGCAGCGGTGTGAGGGGCGGAGCGTGGCGGAGAGCGGATCTTCCATCCGGTCAGGGGCGGAAAGCCCGGCGGTCGACGGGGAGTTGGAGAGCCTGGAGGGTGAAGACGGGGCTGCGCCCGTCGACGGGGGCGGAGAGGAAGGCTCGGGGGGTCGGCGGTCCCTGCGGCGGCGGTTGGGAGGGGCCGTGGTCTTTCTCGTTCTCGGCCTGCTGTTCTTCCTGCCGTGGTGGACGCTGTTCGTGTCCGGTTCCGACTGGCCGCTTCCGGTCTTTCTGATCGGTACGGTCGTCTTCGCCGCCGGGCTGGTCGCGTTCCCGTTCCTGATGGCCAGGGGCCACGGGCAGCGGCGGGACGACCGGGCGGCCCGCGCGGCGGACAGCACGCTCGGGGTGGTCTGGGTGCTGTTCACCTGGTCGCTGCTGGGCGGTGTGGTGCACCTGGTGCTGATCGGCTTCGGCGTCGGCGGCACCGGGACGGCCCGGAGCGTCGCCGTGGCGGTCGCGGTGGTCTCCGCCGTACTGCTGGTCCTGGGGCACCACGAGGCCATGCGCGTGCCCCGGGTGCAGCGGCTGGACGTGCATCTTCCGCGGCTCGGCGGGGGGTTGGACGGGACCCGTGTCGTCGTGCTGGCCGACACCCACTACGGGCCGATCGACCGGGCCGACTGGTCGGCGCGGGTCGCCGAGGCGGTCAACGCGCTGGACGCGGACGTCGTGGTCCACGCGGGCGACATCGCCGACGGCACCCCCGTCCAGCGCCGGGAGCAGTCCGCGCCGCTGGGGACGATCCGGTCGCGGCTGGCGAAGGTCTACGTCACGGGGAACCACGAGTACTTCGGGGAGGCCCAGGGCTGGCTTGACCGTATGACGGAGCTGGGCTGGGACGCGCTGCACAACCGCCATGTCGTGGTGGAGCGCGGCGGCGACGCCCTCGTCCTGGCGGGCGTGGACGACGTGACCGCGGAGTCCTCCGGGCTGGCCGGGCACCGTGCGAACCTCCTCGGCGCGCTGGAGGGGGCGGACCCCGAGCGGCCCGTCCTGCTCGTCGCCCACCAGCCCAAGTACGTGCACCAGGCCGCCACCGCCGGTATCGACTTGCAGATCTCCGGCCACACTCACGGCGGCCAGATCTGGCCGTTCAACTTCCTCGTCCGCATCGACCAGCCCGTGGTGCACGGCCTGAGCCGGCACGGCGCGCGCACGCAGCTCTACACCAGCAGGGGTACGGGCTTCTGGGGACCGCCCTTCCGGGTCTTCGCGCCGAGTGAGATCACGCTGCTCACCCTTCGGCAGGGCACCGGGCCCGCCACCCCCGGCACTACTGCCAACCCCAGCACGGAGCACACCGCGGACCCGGCGGAAAAGTAGGGGAGTTGCGGACACGGCACCACCGGGGACCCGCGGCGCCCCGCTGGTGCCGATGGCGCGCGGCACCCGTTCGTCACCCGCCGCCACACGGGCCTCGTTCTCGGCGGCGATCCGGTCGTACTCCTCGGCCTCCGGCCGGTCGCCATGAGTGGGCACGTCGACGGCCACGGCCGCCCAGCCGTGGTCGGATACGAAGCGGTGGGCGCGGGCCAGGATGTCGGGGGCCTTCGAGGACGGGGCCGGGTGGCCGGTCGAGTCGGGGACACCGGGGCGGCTCCCCCGAAACGGCACATTCCGACCGGAGGGTTCACCATGAGTCGGCGCGGAGTTCACCGGTGACCGACAAGTTCAGGTCATGACTTCGAGACTCCGTTTTCGCAAGCGCGGCCGGATCGTCCTGGCGATCGGCGTCGCCGTCGCCGTGGTGGGTGCGGGCACGGCCGCGGCCCAGGGCCACGGAAAGGGCCAGGACAAGGCCCGGCTGTCGGCGCCGACGCACGACTTCCGGGCGCACCCCGACACCTTCTCAGGACACGGCAGGGTGACAGGCGACGTGTTGCGGAACGACTACGGCGCCACCGCGGTCGTACGGCACACCGACCCGTCACACGGGAAGGCGACGGTCGACGCGGACGGCACGTTCGCCTACACCCCGGACGCCGGTTTCAAGGGCGAGGACACCTTCACCTACACCGCGAGCGACGCCGTCCAACTCTTCAAGGACGCGAAGGCGAACGGCGGTTGCCTCCCCCCGCTCGCGAAGGTGGAAGGCCCCGGCGGCACCACCACCGAGATCTCGGGCGAGGGTTTCGGCTCGTCGCTCGCCCCGGTGTCGGGCAGGGCGGGGCACTTCTACGGGCTCACCGACCGTGGCCCCAACGCCGACGCGCCGGACGGGAACAAGTCCGAGATGCTGCTCGACTTCACCCCGCAGATCGGCGAGTTCAAGCTCCAGGGCGGCAAAGCCAAGCTGGTCAGGAAGGTCACCCTGAAGGGTCCCGAGCGGCTCGGCGGCACCCCGTACAGCGGCCGTCCGCCGCACGACACCAAGGAGGTCATCGACGACGTCGCCGCGACGAACGCGAACGGCGGCGACCCCAGGCCCGTCGAGCGGGACCCGTACGGCTACGACTCGGAGGGCCTGGTGGCGCTCCCCGACGGCACCTTCTGGGTGTCGGACGAGTACGGCCCGTACCTCACCCACTTCGACGCGCGCGGCTACGAGCTGGGGCGGCTTACCCCGTACCGGAACAGCCAGGACAACAAGTTCCACAAGATCGTGAGATATCTGCCGGCCGAGCTGGCCAACCGCACCACCAACAAGGGCATGGAGGGCCTGACGGTCACGCCGGACGGCTCGACGCTTGTGGGCATCATGCAGGCCGCGCTACAGCAGCCCGACCTCGGTGACACCAAGTCGTCCAAGGTCGCGCCCACCCGTATCGTCACCGTCGATCTGCGCACGCACAGGACCAGGCAGTACCTGTACCTGTTGGACGACCCGGACGACACCGGCAACGCCAACAGCGAGATCACCGCGCTGTCCGCCACCAAGTTCCTCGTCGACGAACGTGACGGCGGCTTCGAGCCGTTCGCCCGCAAGACCCTGTACGAGGTCGACGTCAACGGCGCGACCGACGTCAGCGGCCTGACCGTCGCCGGCAAGTCGCCGGAGGCACTCGTCGGCAAGGACGGCACCGACGACGCCCTCGCCGCGCTCACCACCGCCGGTGTCCAGGTCACGCAGAAGCAGCCGTATCTGGGCGTCGGGACGCTGGTCAGCCAGCTCGACCCCAGCGGCGCGTTCTTCGCCCACGACAAGATCGAGGGCGTCGCCACCACGGACGCGGGCAAGACGCTCTACCTGTCCAACGACGACGACTTCGGCATCGACACCATCGCCGTGGACCCCGACGGCACCTGGACGGTCCACCAGAAGGTGACGCCGTCCACGGGGCAGAACGACAACGGCGAGATCCTGAAGGTCGACACCACCAAGCTGCCCGCGGTCCTCAAGACCGTGACGGTGACGGTCCACGTCCGCTGACGGCGGCCCGCGCCCGCCGCTGCCGGTTCGCGCCCGCTCCCGCCCGGCCCAGCCCGGCCGGGCGGGCCCGGCGGTGAAGCTCCCTGTCCAACCGCTCACCGTAAGCAGTTGGACGCCCCTATCCTCGAAGGAACGCTCGGCTCTCACCCGGTGCCGAGGGCCGGGGGCGGCCGGGCGAGGTATCGGTCGCGGCAGGGGGAGGGGTGGCTGATGGACTGGTTCTGGTGGGTGCTCATCATCTTCTGGACCGGCGGCTTCGCATGGCTCGCCGACACCGTCCGCACGGCGCTGGGCAACCGGCACAAGCGGAAACTGGAGCTGATGGAGGCGACGAAGCAGCAGCGCCTGGCGCTTGAGGCAGCGAACCAGCCGCCCGAGCCGATATGCGGCTGCACCCATCACCTCGCCAAGCACGACAAGCAGGGCCGCTGCCATGAGCGCGTCGAGGTGCCGACCGCCTGGGACGAGGACAAGAAGCCGCTGCGCTACGAGGCCGGCCAGTGCAACTGCCAGCAGTACGTGGGCCCACAGCCGCTGTCCCAGGTATACGCGGAGGAACTCACGGACCGGGCTTGATCCCTCGGGGGCTGCTCGACCGCGTGGCATGAAATCTCCTTGGTCGCGAGGGGCGGCGGTCAGGGCGCGGGGCGAGCGGCGGACCCGCCCCGCCGCTCGGATGTGGGGTGGTCTGGGTAGTCGGGCGGGGGTTGTTGTTTTGCGGTGCGCATGGGGGCCTCCAGGGAATTAATGTTGACTTGGCCAACGTTGGCTCTACCCACAGTAGAGGATGATCGTGGGTCTGGCCAATCAATTTCGGCTACATTGGTCACCATGAGTGGCAACGAACCCCTTCGCACCCCTGCCCGGCTGCGTACGACCCCGAGCTGGCTCATCACCCACACCGCCACCCATGCGTCACGGCTGGTGAGCGACGCGTTCGAGTCGGTGGGAGCGCGGCGCTACCACTTCGCGCTGCTGTCCGCCCTCGCCGAGTTCGGACCCGCGAGCCAGGCCGAGCTGGGGCGGCGCTGCTCCATCGACCGCAGCTATGTCGTCGAGGCCGTCAACGAACTGGCCGAGAGCGGGTACGTGCTGCGCACCCCGGACACCGCCGACCGGCGGCGCAACGTCATCACGATCACCCCGGAGGGGGAGAGCGCGCTCGCGCGGTTCGACGCGGCGCTCGGCGAGGCGCAGGACGCACTCCTCGCGCCGCTCTCCCCCGCCGAGCGGAAACTGCTGACCACCCTCATGGGCCGCGTCTTCGAGCGGCAGCAACAGCAGACGCGCCGCGGGTAACGATCCCGGGGGGGTCGGCGGCTTCGGGGGTCAGGGGCCGGGCGGCCGTCCCTGTCGGGCCCCTGGCCCGCGAACGCCCCTTCGGGGCCGGGGCCCGGTGGGGCCGCCCACGTAGAATCGCGGCCGTGATCATCTGGCTGAACGGCACCTTCGGCGCAGGCAAGACCACCACCGCGCGGGAGCTGACCGCCCGCCTTCCGGACTCCCGGCTGTTCGACTCCGAGATGGTCGGGCACCTGCTCCGGCACGTGCTCGGGGACGCCGAGCGGGATTTCCAGGACCTGCCGCCCTGGCGGGGGCTGGTGGTCGACACCGCGCGGCAGGTGCTCGACCACGTCGGCGGGACCTTGGTCGTCCCGCAGACGGTGCTGGTCGAGCGGTACTGGCGGGAGCTGCACACCGGTCTCACGGAGGCCGGGATCGCCGTCCACCACTTCGTGCTGGACACGGACCAGGCCACGCTGGTCAGGCGCATCGAGACCGACACCGAGCCGGAGAGCGCCGGGGCCCGGCAGTGGCGGCTCGACCACCTCGCCGAGTACCGCGAGGCCCTGCCGTGGCTGCGCCGCGCGGGCACGGTGCTCGACACCACCGGGGTCCCGCCCTCCCGGGTCGCCGAGACCGTCATGGCGGCCGTCGCGGAGCGGGCGGGGGACGGCGGTGCGGTGGTGGAGGGCGGCGGTGCGGTGGTGGGGGAGCCTCGGGTCGGGCGCTGAGGGGCGGGTGGGCGTACGTGCGTCCGTTCCAGCTACACGTACGTTCCGTCCGCGTATATACGCATACGGGTCCCAGTGCGGGCGCGCGATGTCACGGGCTGCCCGCCCGAATGTCACAGGCGTGTCTTGACGGCCGGGGAGCGCGAACAAAGGCGTGGGGGGCTGGATCGGACGTTACAGACGGCCCGCACGGTGCGGGCGACGGCGCTCGACCCTGGGAGTAGAAATGCGCGTTCGCAAGTTCTCGATCCTCGCCATCACTGCCGTGGCCGCGAGCCTCGCGCTCACCGCGTGCAACCCCGACTCGGACTCCGACGCCGGCGACTCCACCGGCAGCTCCAGCCAGACACCCTCGGACAACCAGGGCGGCGGCTCCTCGGACGACGGCTCGGGCGGTGGATCGGGCGGCGGGTCGGCGAACGGCGACGGTGCCTCCGACGGGTCCGGCTCCGGCTCCGGCAGCGGGGGCTCCTCCTCCGGGTCCGGCTCCTCCGGGTCGGGGTCCGACTCCGGCTCCGGCTCCGGCTCCGGGTCAAGCTCGATGTGCAAGACCTCCGACCTGTCCCTCACCAAGTCGTACGGCATGGGCGAGGGCCAGTTGATCATCAACATGAAGAACGAGAGCGGCAGCTCCTGCACCATGCACGGCTTCGCGGGCGTGGACCTCAAGGGCAAGGACGGCACCGTGAGCGCCGAGCGCAGCGACCGCGCCGCGCCCAACGTCAAGCTGGCCCCGGGCGAGGAGACCAACTTCATGGTCTCCTACCCGCCGAACGACTCCGGCGGCTCCGGCGTCACCTTCACGACCATGGTCGTCACCCCGCCCAACGAGACCCACTCCAAGACGATCTCCGCGGGCATCAACATCCCGGTCTCCGACGGTGGCGGTCGCAAGATCCTCGTCGACCCCGTCGGGTCGGGCAAGTGACTCCGGGGGGCGGCGCCCGGCCCCCGCGGGTGCGGCCCCCCGGACCCTCCCCACGTGCGGAGCCGGGCCACCGGCGGGAAGGTGAGGAGTGGGACGGTTCGGTCACGGCGGGCATGGCCCCCGCGGCCGCGAAAGACGCCGGAGGTGCCTGTGGCTCGGGACGAGTGGGGGGCCGTGCTGGGAGACCTCCTCGCCGCCAGCCACGTGGTCACGCTTGAGGAGATCCCCACGGCCGCGGGCGAGCACGCCTCCCGGGTCGGGTGGACGTCGGTCGGGGTCTACCTGGCCGACCTCCAGCAGCAGACGCTCTCGCCGCTCGGCGAGGGCGGCCCCGCGTCCGAGGCCGGTATCGAGCAGACCCACGGCGGCGCGAGCGGCGGCCCCCAGGGGCCGGGCGGTGGGGGGAGTGGCGACGGCGCGGGGCGTGGTGGCTCGGGTGATCCGCCGCCGGGGCAGGGGTTCTCGCGGCGGGGGGCTTCACAGCAAAGGGCATCGGAGCGGAGGGCTTCGCGGCAGGAGAGTGGGCGGCAGAGGGCTTCGCGGCAGGAGGCTTCGCCGTATGGCCGGTCCTCGCGTGACGGGGCCGCCGCGGACAGGGCGCCCGGAGACCAGCCCCGTAGAAACGCGGCCCCTGGGAACGGGGCGCTTGAATCGGTTGGGAACGACGCCACCGGCAACGCAGCCTCTGAGAACCCGCCGCTTGGAAACGACGCTCCCGGCGACCCAGCCCCTGGAAACAAGGCCCCCGGGGGCGTAGCCACCGGCAACACGGCCCCTGGCAACGGAGCGGTCCCCGGTGACAAGCCTCCCGACGACAAGACCTCCGATGGCAGGAAGCGGCTGCCCGGCAGCGAAGACGAGGTCTTCCGGGGCTCCGCCGAGCACGTCGCCTCCGGGCACAACGTCGGGGCCATCGCGATCGAGGGGACCGCCGCGGGCCGCGCCTACCAGAGCGGCTGTGTCACGGTCGACGGGCGGCAGTGGTGGGTGCCGCTGCTCGACGGCACCGAGCGGCTCGGGGTCATGGGGGTCACCGCGGGCGCCGGGGCGCGGATGGACCAGGCCGCGGCACGCCAGCTCCGCGACCTCGCGGCACTCGTCACCCTGATGCTGGTCAGCAAGCGGGGGACCAGCGACTCGTACGCGCGTCTCGTGCGCAGGCGCGGGATGAACGTCGCCGCGGAGATGGAGTGGCGGCTGATGCCGCCGCGTACGTTCGCCACCGGGCGGGTGCTGATCAGCGCCGTGATGGAGCCGGCGTACGAGGTGAGCGGGGACGCGTTCGACTATGCGGTGGCCGGGGACAGCGTGCATGTGAGCCTGTTCGACGCCATGGGGCACAATCTCGCCGCCGGGCTGACGGCCGGGCTCGCCACCGCGGCCTGCCGCAACCACCGCCGCCAGCACGGCGGCCTCGTGGAGTCGGCGGAGGCCGTGGAGCGCGCGCTGCTCGCGGAGTTCGGCGGAGAGCGGTACGCCACCGGCATCCTCCTCGACCTGGACACCACGTCGGGGCTGCTGACCTGGACCAACCGGGGCCACTACCCGCCGGTCGTGCTCCGCGGCGCCCGTGACGTCATCGAGCTGCACTGCCCGCCGGCCCCGCCGATGGGCACGGGCCTCGGGATGCCCGGCACCCTCGCGCAGGACCAGCTCGAACCCGGCGACCGGCTGCTGCTGTACACCGACGGCGTCACCGAGGCCAGGAGCCCGGGTGGCGAGGAGTTCGGGCTCGCCCGGCTCACCGACTTCCTGATGCGGTACCAGGCGAGCCAGGACCTCCCGGTCCCCGAGGTGCTGCGGCGGCTGATCCGCCACCACCTCGACTACCACCAGGGGCGGCTGAACGACGACGCCACCATCCTGCTCCTGGAGTGGCACGGCCCCGTCGCCTACCCGCCGGGGCGCGTCGAGGCGCTGGTGGGGCTGCCGTACCGCTCGCTGCCCGGCGAGGGCCCGACCAGGCCACGCCCGCTCGGCGATCCCCGGCACGGCTGACCTGCGCACGCGGTCGGCCGGAGTGGGTGGGGCCGGGGCGGTGCCCGGGGTCAGCGGGCCAGTGCGCGGGCGGGGCCCATGGCCACCACCGGATGGGCGGCCGGGTCGAGGGTTCTGAGGAGTTCCCGCATGTGGGCCTTGGAGAGGCTGACGCAGCCGTGTGTCGGGCCGCCGTGCGTGACGTGGAACCAGATGCCGCCGCCCTTGCCGTCACCGAGCGGGCGGGTCCAGTCCAGGGGTGAGGTGCCCGGCTCGCGGTTGTAGTTGATGGCGACGACGTAGTCGAAGGACCCGGCAAGCGACTCCCCGTCGAACCCCGTCCCCACCACGTGGAACCCGCCCGTTGACCGGTCGTACGGGAGCCTGGAGCCGGGGTCGCGCAGTGCGCCGCCCGCGTCGGTGAGGCCGTACACCCCGACGGGGGAGCGCAGGTCGCCCGCGTGGTGGTCGTCGCTCCAGCCGCGCTCCGCGTTCCGCGCCGACCAGGTCGGCCCGGCCTCCCAGCCGTCGGCTGAGCGCCGGTAGACGGTGACCCGGGAGGTGGACGAGTCCTTGCCCGCGCCGCTCGCGACCACAACCTGCCGGGTGTCGTCCGGCACTTCGGCCAGGGTCTTCGGCCCGAGCCCCGGAACCTGCGCGGGCAGCCGCCGCGCCTGCACGGTCTCCCGCGGCTGCCGCTCCGGCGCCCCGGCGGGCGACGCGGCCTTGCCTGCGGCCGGGTGGGTGCCGTCCGTACCGGCGCCGCAGGCGGTGAGGGCGCCGAGCACGGCGGCGCAGAGCACGTACCGGCCCGCTCGCCGGTACGGCGTTCGCGGGGGTTGGGGGGAGGGCATCGGAGCCGCCTTTCGTCGTCCGGCCGTGCGGGGCCGGATGCCGGGGGAGGGAGGAGGAAGGGGTGGGCCTGGGGCCTGAGGAAAGGAGGGGTGGTCAGTTGGCGCCGGAGCTGGGGGGCGGGGGCGTCGTCCTGGACTCCGGTTGGTGGCGTGGATCGGGTCGATCGGGTTGGTCGGGTTGATTGCGTTGATTGGGTTGATCGGCCTGGTTCGGCTGATCTGGTTGGTTCGGCTGGCTCGGCTGGTCCCGGTCGTCCCGGTCGTTGTGGTCGTTGTGGTCGTCGTGGTCGTCGTGGTCGTCGTGCTGGTCCTGGGGGTTCGCGAAGGTGGAGAGGGCGAGGATCTTGACGATCTCGGCCAGTGCCTCGTCCTCCGGCGTCCGCATGCAGACGTGGGCGTCGACGGCCGGGGAGCCCTGGGAGTCGTGGCGCTCCCTGCCGAGTGCGAGCAGTTCCGCGGTGCCGCCTATGGCCCGGCAGGCGGCGCCCGCCTCCTTCGGCTTCGCCACCTCGAACGCCCGCCCGTCGTGCGACGGCAGGGGGATGCCGCCCACGGTGAACGAGACCACCGCGTCGCCCGGGGTGAGACGGGTGACGGGCACGCAGGGGTAGTCGCCTGTCGCTTCGCCCGCGCAGACGCCGCTGCCCACCGAGGGGCCGTTGGCGAGGTAGCCGTGGACGACGGCCGCCTCGTCGGTGCCGTCGACGGCGTGCCAGGTGCCGGACAGGGGCACCGAGACGTCCTGGACCACCGTGTTACGTACGCCGTCCACCGAGGTCGGGGACGTGGAGGGGGTCCCAGGGGACGAGGGGCGTGCCGCGGGCGACACGGGGGCTGATGCCTCGGTGGCCGCCCTGGGCAGCAGCAGCGCACCGCAGACCACGGCCACGGTACCGACGGCGGTGAGCACTGCGGCCCGGCGCCGCCGGAAGCGGAGCACGCGCCGCATCACCTGGGACATACGGTCGGGGGGCGCGGCGAGTTCGGGCACACCCCGCCCGAGCAGTTCCCGCAGCCGCTCCTCGAAACCGTCCTCTCCCGGGTCCGTCGACACTTCCGGGGGCATCGGCTCCCCTGGGTCCGTCTGCTTCCCTGGGTCCGTCTGCTTCCCTGGGTCCATCGGCTTCCCTGAGTCCGTCGGCTTCCGTGAGCCCATCGGCTTCCGTGAGTCCATCGGCTTCCGTGAGTCCATCGGCGCCCCTAGGCCCTCCAAGCCCTCCAAGTCCCCCGGGTCTCCGGAGTCTTTGGGGTCCCCCGGGCTTCCGAGGTCCCCCGGGCACGCTGGTGGTCCGAGGCGGGCCAACTCGGCCGGATCGGCCGGACCAGCCGGGCCACCAGAACCACCAGAACCACCAGAACCACCGGAGCCACCAGAACCACCGGAGCCGCGCGAACCGCCACGCCCCCCGGACCCACCGTGCTCCGGGCCTCGGCCGACCTCCGGCCCCTGGCCGCCATCCGGACTCCGGCCGTCTCTCCGACTCCGCCCGTCGTCCCAACTCCGCCCGTCATCCCGGCTCCGGCCGCGGTCAGACGTGGTCACACCGTTCACCGCCCTCCACGAGGCTGGTCACCGCCGGGGAACCGCGCAGCGTCCTGAGGGCCTTGGCGGCCTGGCTCTTGACGGTGCCTGGGCCGCAGCCGAGCAGGGCCGCGGTCTCGGCCACGCTCAGGTCCTCGAAGTAGCGCAGGACGACCACCGCGCGCTGCCTCGGAGGCAGGGCGCGCAGGGCCGCGGCGAGGGCGTGCTCAAGATCGACGGTGGCGAAGGCGTCGGCGGTGACGGAGTCGGGCAGCCGCCCGTACGGCACCTCGCCCCGCCAGCGGCGCTGCCACCAGGACGAGAACGTGTTGATCAGCGCCTTGCGCGCGTACGCCTCCGGGCTCTGGTCCGCGAGCCGGTGCCACTTGGGCCACATCTTCGCCAGCACGGTCTGGAGCAGGTCCTCGGCCAGGTGCGCGTCGCCGGTCAGCAGCCAGGCGGCGCGCAGCAGTCTGCGCCCGCACGCCGAGACGAACTCCTCGAACGAGGGCCGCCCGCCAGCCACCACCATCCTGAAGAACCTCGCACCTCGCCCGCCGGGGGTTTCCCGCTGTCACACCCTCAACCTGCTGGCCCCCGACTTCGGTTGCCCCCTGGCGAGGCTCACTTCCGTAACGGCGGCGCGCTCCCACCCCGTAAGGCGGCATCCCACGCTCCCCCTCACGGCGGAGGAGGCCGTCCCTCCGAACGCACGCACACGGACCGAGAGCCGACCATCCGACCATCCGATCAACCGCCAACCAGCCGCCAGCCGCCCACCGCTCGCCCCAACCCCAAGCCCTCCTACTGATGCTCGCCCCAGACATACGCGGCGGGCAGCAAATCCACAATCGGGACAACCCGGATCACGCCATCCCCGCCGACACCCGCACCTACGCCACCGACACTCGCACCGACGCCACCCGCACCCCCACCCCCAACTCCCCCATCCGCCGCCACGATCACCCTCAGCCGGGGAAAGTAGTCCAGTAGCACCTGGCGGCAGCGTCCGCACGGCGGCACGACCCCGCGGTCGCGGTCGCCCACGGCGACGACCGTCTCCAGGTCGTACGCGCCCTGGGCGGCGGCCGTGCCGACGAGGACGAGTTCGGCGCAGGGGCCGCCGGTGAAGTGGTAGGCGTTCACGGCGGTGACGATGCGGCCGTCGCGGGCGCGGGCCGCCGCCGCCATGGTGTGGTTGTCGCCGCGGCAGCGGGTACGGGCGACATCGGCTGCCGCCCTGACCAGCTCCAGGTCGGCCCGCCGGGTCGGCGTGGTCATCTTCTGCCCTCCGTCGAAGTCAAGTCGAAAGCAAACTCAGGACGCCTCACGCCTCACGCCTCACACCTCACGCCTCACACCTCACACCCCGCACCCCGCACCCCGCAGAACACACTCCACAGAACACACCTCACAGAACACACCCCCCACCCCAACGCCCCCCACTCCCCGCAAGACACGCACCCCCACACACAACACCCCACCCTCCCCACGAGACACGCCCCCCATCCACAACGCCCCATCCGCGCACACGAGACACGCCCCCACCCCCCAAGCAGCAAGCCCTCCCCCTCTCTTGACATGCCCCCACCAACCGGCCAATCATCTGAGAGCGCTCTCACTAACATCCGATCACCGCGGCGCTCCTTCCGGCTGGTGCGACCGCCCTCCTGAGCGGAACCCAAGCGAACCCCCAGAAGGAGTTTCCGATGTCTCTCAGAGGCATGTGCGCTTCGTTACTGCGTCGGCGACCGGGGAGCCGGATCGGTGCCGGGGCCGTGGCACTCGCGGCCGTCGGCGCCCTCGCGCTCGGCGGCACGCCCGCCGCCCCGGCGTCCGCCGACGCGCCCGCGGCGCGCCCGTCCGCGGTGCCCGCGGCGCCGCCCGGGTTCACCACCACCTGGAGCGACGACTTCGAAGGACCGGCGAACTCGGCCCTGGACACCGGGGCCTGGCGCTACGACACCGGCGAGGGCTGGACCTTCGGCACCGGTGAGATCGAGACCATGACCGACAGCACCCAGAACGTCTACACGGACGGCAACGGCCATCTGGTGCTGAAGGCCCTGCACGACGGCTCCGACCCCGACACCGGCTGGACATCGGGCCGGGTGGAGACCCAGGCCGACGGCTTCGGCGCGCTGCCTGGCGGCGTGGTCCGCATGGAGGCGTCGATCCAGCAGCCCGACGTCACCGCCGACAACGGGGCCGGCTACTGGCCCGCGTTCTGGATGCTCGGCGCCCCGCTGCGCACCGGGGTCACCTGGCCGGGCTCCGGCGAGGTGGACATCCTGGAGGACATCAACGGCCGCAGTTCCACCTTCGGCACCCTGCACTGCGGGGTGTCGCCCGGCGGGCCCTGCAACGAGTCCACCGGCGTCGGCAGCGGCGAGCGGCCCTGCGCGGGCTGTCAGACCGGCTACCACACGTACGCGGTGGAGATCGACAGGTCGACCTCGCCCGAGCAGATCCGCTGGTACCTGGACGGCGACAACTACTACACGCTCTCGTCGGCCGACATCGACCAGGCGGCCTGGTCCAACGCGGTCGACCACAGCTTCTACATCATCTTCGACCTGGCGATCGGCGGCGCGTTCCCCGCGGCCTACGGCGGCGGCCCCAACGCGGCGACGGTCTCGGGCGGCCAGTTGAACGTCGACTACGTGGCCGTCTACAACAAGCCGCCCGCCGACGACCGCGGCGAGAACATCGCCCAGGGCAAGCCGACCACCGCGTCCTCGGCCGAGAGCGACCAGTTCCCCGCCTCCAACGCCACCGACGGCGACATCACCACCCGCTGGTCGAGCGAGTTCAGCGACCCGCAGTGGCTCCAGGTGGACCTCGGGCAGTCGTACGACCTCTCCAGAGCCACCCTGATCTGGGAGGCCGCGGCGGCATCCGCGTACGAGATCCAGACATCCGATGACGGCAACAACTGGCGCACCATCACCACCAACAACAACAGTCCCCAGGACATCCAGGACCTCACGCTGAACGGCAGCGGACGCTATGTCCGGGTGAACGCCACCGGCAGGGTCTCGGAGTGGGGCGACTCGCTCTACGAACTCCGCCTCTACGGCACCCCGTCCGGGGGCTGAGCCGTACCCGCACCCGGCCCGGGTACGCGCCCGCACCACACGGGCGGGCGCCCGGGCCGGGCAGCGGGGCCTCAAGGGCGCGGGCAGGGGCCTGTCCGGAGGGCCTTCAAGGCGCCGGTAGCGCCGGGGTCGCGCCTGGTGGCACAGCCGCGTTCTCGTCGATGGGGGGACGTTCTGAGCTTCTCGGTGGCCGGTGTCCAGCGCCCACGGGGTGATCTCGGGCTCATCCCCCCGCCTCCCAGGGTGACGACGTCGTCCCCTTCACCCGGGGCGGGCCCACCCCGCGACCGACCGAAAGCCGCTACTGCGCATCCGCTGAACCGATCTCGAACGCGCACTCAGGAAAGAGACAGAAGGGCTTTATGGCAATCACCTGTACTGAATGCGTTCATATGGAACCGGGAAGTGCCCCGGCCCGAGCCCGGGAGCACTTCTCGGTCCTGCCCGGCGCTGTGCCCAGCCTCAGCGCCGGGCAGCACGACGACGGTTCTGAGCCTGGTTGCCCTGCGTCGGAGCCGATGACTGCTGCGAGTAACCAGAATTCTGTGCTTGACCGGCTCCTCCCCTCTCATTTTCCATCTGAGCTGCCTGCGCGACGGTTGGCTGCGCGGGCAGTGAAGAGTATGTCTGAATGTACGCTGCATGCGTTTCAAGTGCATTGTTGAAGGCCATTTGAGCCTGCGGATTGTTCTGTACGTCGTTCGCTGTCCGTATGTTTGCACTTTGGAACGCTTCTCTCGCCTGGAAATACTTTGTCGCGACCTCCACGGCTTGCTGCTCGCGTAGCGCCACAGCGTTCAGGTCCGACGGCGAGGCCATTTGGTTCTGTAGTTGTTCCCTTTGCTCGGCCACTCTCTTCGCCTCGTAGTAGGCCCCGGCGTAGGCATCGTTCACCTTGTCCATGGGAGATCTTGACGACCGTTGTGGGGAAGGAGGATTGTTGCCAGTCATTGATGCTCACGCCTTCCGCTCGTTCCGGCATCGCAAGGTAAGAACGGGCTCATGCCGCGAACGGTTCACTTCAAGGGTGTCGGTGATGGTGGACCGCTTGCGGCCCTTGATCCTCTTTCCCGCGTCGGAGCCACTCGTCTCCTTGGCACGGGGGACGCCCCTCCAGGGGCAGCCCACGCGCGCCAGATACAAGATCGCGTTCCATCATTCGTCCGTCAGGTCCGACGGACAGCCCTCCCCGGCCCTGCTCATGCACCGCCCACCGAGTGACCGCCGCAGCCGGTACTGCTGATCTCAAACACACTCGGAGCGTCTCCCACCGGGTCTTCTGCCCGAGGAGGCGAGGGGGGAGGGCCAGCGCGGACGTGGAGCTGCCTGAGTACGAGGCGCCCGCCCCCCGCGGACCGTCGCCCCCGCCCCGCGCCGCCGAGTCCCGCTATGCCCCCTCGTGATTCGCGCCGTGGTCTTCGACGTCGGGGAGGGCCTGGTGGACGAGAGCCGGGCGTATGGCGCCTGGGCCGACTGGCTCGGCGTTGCCCGCCACACCTTCCACGCCGTGTTCGGCACCGTCATCGCGCGGGGGCGCGACCACCGGGAGACCTTCCAGGAGTTCAGGCTCGGCATCGACCTGGGCGCGGAGCGCGAGAAGCGCGCCGTCGCCGGGGCGGCCGGAGACGTTCGGGGAGGACGACCTGTACCCGGACGTCCGCGACGCCCTCGCCGCCCTGCGCGCCGACGGTCTCTGGCCCGGTATCGCGGGCAACCGGCCCGCCCGCTCAGGGGACCTGCTGCGGGAACTGTTCGGCGAGGACGTCGACATGATCGGTACGTCGGACGACCGGGGGCCTCGAAGCCGGACCCGGAATTCTTCCGCAGGGTGGCCGGGGCGGCCCCCGGCGGGCCCGCCGGGACCCTCCACGTCGGCGGCCGCGTCGACAACGACATCGCCCCCGCGCGGGCGGCCGGCATGCGGACGGCGCTGATCCGCCGGGGTCCCTGGGCCACGATCCGGTGGAACAGCGAGGACGCCAGGACGCTCCCGACCCTGCGCGTCCAGAGCGTCACTGAATTGCCGTCCCTGATCGCGCGCTTCGACGGGCGTGGGAGCCGCCCCCGTCACCCCAGGTCGACCGAGACCCCCTCGCCGCCCGCGAGGCCGTAGACCCTGGTCAGCCGCAGCCGGAGGACGAGGCGGCGCTCGGCGACCATGGCGCGGCGGTAGTCGTTCCAGTCGGGGTGCTCGCCGCTGATGGCGCGGTAGGTGGCGATCAGCTCCTCGACCGTCGCGTCGGCGGGGTCGGCGGCCACCGGGGCCAGCTCCGCCTCGCCCTCCGCCACCAGGTAGGAGCGGCGGTCGTCGGTGGTGACGTACAGGCTGGCGCGGGCGTCGCGGCGGAGGTTGCGGGTCTTCGCGCGGTCGTCCGTCACCGAGACCCGGACCACGGCGGCCTGCGGGTCGTACGCGTAGACGATGTTGGACAGTTGGGGCCTGCCGTCCCGTTTCAGGGTGACGAGGGCGCCCAGGTGCTGCTCGGCGAGCAGGGCCGCCGCCTCGGGGGCGACCGTCCTCAGGTCCGCCATGGCGTGCTCCGTTCCGTGGTTCGCGAGGTACGCGCGCGGGCGCGCGCCTGCTCCATCCTGGCCGCCACGCGCGCGCACCGCCAACGCGCCAACGGCCACCACACGCGCGTATCGCCGATGACCACCCACGCGCGCCACCGCCACATCGCCGCTTTGCGAACGCCGTATGGCAGCCGTATTGCACCGTGGCGATCGCGTTGCGGAAGGCCGTCAGACCTTCCTCACACGCGAGGCGGTGCCTAACGTCGTACGCGTACCACCCGCCCAGCCGTGTGCCCGAGTGGTTGAGGGAACCGCCTGCAAAGCGGTTTACGCCGGTTCGATTCCGGTCACGGCTTCTCCGCGCGCGGCGGCCGCACGACGGCCGCCGCGCTTCGCGCTCCCCCCGTCGAGCACCCCGAGGGCGGCCGCGAGGCACTCGGTGTCGATCGCGGGCGGCTCGTCCAACTCCGGTACGTCGCAGCGCAGATGCGTACGGTCGTAGGTGCGGCGCTGCGCGGTGTACGCCAGCAGGGTGGCGAACTCCTCGGCCACCCGCGCCTCCCGCGACGTCGGCCGCGGCACCTCCGGCAGCACCCGCACCGACACCCCCCGGTACGCGGTCTCGATCGCGCGGGTGAGCAGATGGACCGGGGTGTTGCGGGGGTGCGTGACATGCAGCGTGCGCACCCCGGGGCCGGTACCCGCGGCGGCGGCGGCGACCATGGCGCGGGTGGCGTAGTCGGCGCCGACCAGGTTCAGCGCGCCGTCGGGGTCGCCGGGGACCCGCAGCCGCAGCCCGAGCGCCCGGGCCGCGCCGCTCCCCGCGCCGCGCAGGGAGAGCGCCACGAACCGGCCGAGCACCCCGAGCGGCTGCTGCGGCAGCCCGGGGGGCACCGGGCGGTCCTCCACCATCAGGCTCGGCCGCAGCACGGTGGCGGCCCTGCCGCCCGCCGCCCAGGCCCGCACCATGCGCTCCGCGAGGTACTTGCTCTCCTCGTAGTACACCTGGAAACCGGCCTCGCCCGAGAGGTCGTCCTCCAGGACGTGCCCGCGGTGCCTGCGGCCCGCGACGTACGCGGTGCTCACATGGACGAGCCGGGCGCCCGGCGCCTCGTCCGCCAGCTCGATCACCCGGCGGGTGCCCAGCACATTGGCCCGGTAGACGGGTCCCGGGTCGCCGTGCAGGTTCGGCGACCCGGCGCAGTGCCAGATCGCGGTGGCCCCCGACGCCGCCGCGGCCCGCTCCTGCGCCCCGAGGCCGAGCCCCGGCAGCCCGAGGTCGGCGTGGAAGCAGCGGAGAGCGTCGAAGGCGTACGGCGGCAGCGGGGGCCCGGGCGCCCAGCGCACCGCCGCCTCGATCCGCCGCCGCAGCAGGCCGTCCTGGTCGCGGCCGAGCGCGACGACGGGCGTGTCACCACCGCCGGCCAGCAGGTACCGCAGCACACGGCTGCCGACGAAGCCGGTGGCGCCGGTGATCAGGACGGACACGGGGACTCCTTGGCGCTCGGGGACGTCCGGCCACCGTGTCAAAGACACCGCGCGCTCCGGGGAGGCCGGTTGACGCCGGGTGCGGTGCCGGGGCCGCCGCCCCTGGCCCGCCCCACGACCGGCCGTCACCCGCACGAGGTACCCCGGCCGCCGCGACGGGGACCGCTCGATCGGGTGAACACCGGGACCGCGCCGCGCCCTGCACCGCGCCGCCGCCGCGCCCCGCGCCCCCGGTAAAGCCCCCGGGCCCCGGCGCCGCGGCGCCTACGTTGTGAGCGCGTCGGACGCGGACGGGCCGTACCACTGCGGTCGCGGGCGTACCGGGCCACCGGGTACCAGGAAGGTCGCACGTATGCAGCCAAAAGAGACGAACGGCGGGGACCGCGCGGTCGCCATCGTGGGCGTGTCCTGCCGGCTGCCGGGCGGCGTCGAAGGACTCGAAGGACTGTGGGAGGCGCTGCGCGAGGGCCGCGAGCTGACGGGCCCGGTACCGGCCGACCGCTTCGAGGCGCCGCGCTTCGTGGACACCGCGCAGCCGCGCCTCGGCAAGAGCTACACCGGCACCGGCGGCTTCCTCGACGACATCGCCTCCTTCGACGCGGGCTACTTCGGCATCTCCCCCAAGGAGGCGCCGTACATCGACCCCCAGCACCGGCTGCTGCTCGAACTGGCCGCCGAGGCGCTGGACGACGCCGCCGTCGCGCCCGCCGCGCTCGCGGGCGGCGACACCGCGGTCTACGTCGGCATCTCCGACGGCTCGTACATCGCACTCCAGGACCCGCGCGACGTCGGCCCGTACTCGATGACGGGCGCGGCGTCCTCGATCGCCGCGAACCGGCTCTCGTACGCGTTCGACCTGCGCGGGCCCAGCATGGCCGTGGACACCGCCTGCTCCTCCTCGCTCGTGGCGCTCGACAGGGCCTGCCGCACCCTGCTCGACGGCACGAGCCGCACCGCGCTGTGCGCGGGCGCCAACCTCGTGCTCAGCCCCGTGCACTACATCGGCTTCTCGCAGGCGTCGATGCTCTCCCGCACCGGGCGCACCTCGGCGTTCTCGGCGCGCGCCGACGGGTTCGTGCGCGCGGAGGGCGGCGGCGCCGTCCTGCTGAAGCCGCTCGCGGACGCGCTCGCCGACGGCGACCGGGTGCGCGGCGTGATCCTGGGCACGGGAAGCAACTGCGACGGGCGCACCATGGGCCTCGCGCTGCCCAGCTCGGAGGCGCAGGAGGAGCTGCTGCGCCGGGTGTACGCGGAGGCCGGGGTGGACCCCGACGAGCTGGTCTACTTCGAGGCCCACGGCACCGGCACCCCGGTCGGCGACCCGGCGGAGGCGCGCGCGGTCGGGCGCGCCCTCGGCATGCGGCGGATGAGCGGCGAGCTGCCGATCGGCTCCGTGAAGACCAACCTCGGCCATCTGGAGCCCGCGTCCGGGATGGCGGGCCTCTGCAAGGCGCTGCTGGTGCTCGAACACCACACGGCGCCGCCGTCCCTGCACGGCGAACCGGCCCACCCCGACATCGACTTCGCCGGGCTCGGGCTCAGCCTCACCACGGCGACCCGGCCGCTCGCGCGGGTGCCGCGCCCCGTGGTCGGCGTCAACTCCTTCGGCTTCGGCGGTGCCAACGCGCACGTCATCGTCGCCGCGCCGCCCGCACCCGCGCCCGCGGGCCCGGTGAGCCTGCCCGCGCAGCCGCGCGCCCAGGGCCCCGCCGTGCCGCGTCCCACGCGCGGCGGCCACACCGGGGGCGTACCGGCCGAGGCGGCCGCCCCGCAGGCGCCCGCGGGGGCGCAGGGGCCGCTGCCGTTCCTGGTGAGCGCGCGTACCGCGGGCGCCCTGACGGAGGCGATGGCGCGCGCGGGCCGCCGCCTCGCGGACGCCGCGCCCGACGAGTTCTACGACCTGGCGCACACCGCGTGCCTGCGCCGCGGCCTGCACGAGTTCCGGGCCGCCGTGGTCGCGGGGAGCGCGGCGGAGGCCGCCGCGGCCCTCACGGCGCAGGCACGCGCCGCGCGCGCCACCCCGGCTGCCGCCGCGGAGCCCGGCGCCGACGCGGCAGCGGGCCCCGTGACCGCCCCCGGGGCGCCGGCGGGACCGCAGATCGCCGCGCTCCCGGAGACCGCACCCGGCACCCACGACGCGCCGCAGGCCGCCGCCCAGGGGCCCGACGCGCCGCCCGAGGGCGCCGCCCTGCCGCCGGTGCGCACCGCGCGTGCCGTGCGCCGCGGGCAGGTGGCGTTCGTCTTCTCGGGGAACGGCTCCCAGTGGCGCGGCATGGGCGCGGACCTGCTGGGCGCCGACCCGGTGTTCCGGGGCGAGGTGGAGCGCGTGGACGCCGCGCTCGCGCCGCTGCTCGGCTGGTCGGTCGCCGAAGAACTCGCGCGCCCGGCCAGGACGCTGGAGGCGACCGAGCACGCGCAGCCGCTGCTGTTCGCCGTGCAGGCCGGCCTCACGGCGGCCGTGCGCGCCGCGGGCTTCGAGCCGTCGATGGTGCTCGGGCACAGCGTCGGCGAGGTGGCCGCCGCGTACGCGGCCGGTGCGCTCACCCTCGCGCAGGCGGCCCTGGTGGTGGCCGAGCGCTCCCGGGTGCAGGCGCCGCTCGCGGGCGGCGGCCGGATGGCCGCGGTCGGCCTGCCGCCGGAGGAGGCCGCCGCCGTGCTCGCCTCCTACGACGGCGCGCTTGAGGTGGCGGGCCGCAACAGCCCCGCCGACACCACCGTCGCGGGCGACACGGAGGCGCTGGCCGCGCTCGGCACGCAGCTTCGCGCACGTGGGGTGTTCTTCCGCGACCTCGGGCTCGACTACGCGTTCCACAGCGCCGCCATGGACGGCGCGCGCGACCCGCTCGCCCGCGCCCTCGAAGCGCTCGCGCCCGCCGAGGGCGCCGTGCCGCTCTACTCCACCGTCACCGGCGCCCAGCTCCCCGGCACCGAACTGGACGCCGCCTACTGGTGGGAGAACGTGCGCCGCCCGGTGCTCTTCGCGGACGCGGTGGCCGCCGCGGCGGCGGACGGCGCCGACGTCTTCCTGGAGATCGGGCCGCACCCGGTGCTCCGCGGCTGCCTGAGCCGCAGCGCGGAGGGCGCCGCCGTACTGCCCACGCTCCACCGCGACGTGCGCGGCGCCGCCGCCGAGGGCGCCGTCACGGCCGCCACCGCCGCGCTCCTCGCCTCCGGCGTCGGCGTCGACGCGGCCCGCTGGTTCCCGCGCCCCGGGCGGGTCGTGGACCTGCCCGCCTACCCCTGGCAGCGGCAGCGCCACTGGGTCGGCGGCCCCGGGAGCTGGTCGCGGCCGAGCGGCGGCGGCGCCTTCGAGCACCCGCTGCTCGGCAGGCGGGTGCCCGCGCCGCACCCCGTGTGGGAGGGCGCCGTCGAGCCGGTGCTCGTGCCCTGGCTCGCCGACCACCGCATCGGCGGGCTGCCGCTGATGCCCGCGACCGGTTTCGTGGACATGGCGCTCTCCGCGGGCCGCCTCGCCCTCGGCGGGGAGCCGGTGGAGGCCGAGTACACCACCGTCACCAGCGGGCTCGCGGTGCCCTGGGAGGAGACCGGCGGCGTCACCCTGCACCTGTCGCTGCGGCCCGACGACGGCACCGTCGCCATCGCAAGCACCGACGCCACCACCGCGGCGCCGCGCCCGCACGCCACCGCGCGCGTGCGCGTCCTGCGCCGCCCACGGCCCGCACCGCTCGACCTCGACGCGCTGCGGGCCCGCTGCCCCGCGCGCGTCGCGGCCGACGAGTTCTACGCCGCCACCGCCGCCGTCGGCCTCCAGTACGGGCCAGGATTCCAGGTCCTGCACGAGCTGTACGCGGGCGAGGGCGAGAGCCTGGTCGGCTACCGGCACCCCGCGCCCGGCGCCCCGTACGTCATCCACCCCGCGGTCCTGGACGGCGCGCTCCAGGCCGGGGTGCAGTTGCTGCGGGACAGGCTCGCGGCCGGCCAGGTGTTCCTGCCCGCGCGGCTCGGCGCCGTACGGGTGTGGGGCGAGCCGCCCGCCGAGGGCGCCGTGTGGGCGCGGGAGCGCGACCGCACCGACGACGAGGTCTGCTGGGACCTCGTCCTCACGGACCCCGCGGGGCGGGTGTTCGCCGAGGTCGAGGGCTGCCGGCTGCGCCGCGCCCCGGCCCGCACCGCGGTGCCGGTGACGGTGCACCACACGGTGCTGCGCGCCGCCCCGCACCCGGGCGTGCCGCTGCCGCCCATGGCGCTGCCGTCCCCCGCCGACACGCTCGCCGCGCTGCCGATGCCGCCCCACGAGCCGCGTCCCGAAGGGCTCGACGCGTTCAAGGAGTTCGGGGCGCGCCAGTGGGCGCGGGCGCTCGCGGCGCGGCTGCCCGCGCCGTTCACCATCGCCGATCTCGCCGCCACCGGCATGCACACCGCGCGCGCGGAAGCCCTCGTCGCTCTCATGGCGCGGCACGGGCTGCTCGCCGGGGAGCCGGGCGACGGCTGGCGGGTGGCGGGCGAGGCCGCGGACCCCGAGGAGGCGGGGCAACGGTGCCTCGCCGTGGCGCCCGGGCTCGTCGGCGCGCTAGCCGTCGCGGCGGAGGCGGCGCCCGCGCCTGGCGCCGTGCCGCCGACGCCGGGGCTGCGCCACCACCACAGGCTCGCGGCGCGGCTGCTCGCCGCCGCGCTCGAAGGACGGCCCGCCGACCGGCCGCTGCGGGTCCTGGAAACCGGCGCGGGCAGCGGCGAGTTGACCGCGGCACTGCTGCCGCTGCTGCCCGCGGACGCCACCCGCTACCTGTTCACCGACACCGGCTCCGCCCACTTCCCCGCCGCCAGGGCCAGGTTCGCCGGGTACGACTTCGTCGAGTACCGGGAGTGCCCCGGCTATGCGCCGGGGGCGGGCGCCGAGGGCGAACCCGGGCTGCCCGAGGGCGGCTTCGACCTCCTGGTGACCGGGCAGGCGCCCGCGCCCGACGCGCTCCCCGGCCTCGTGGCGCTGCTCGCGCCCGGCGGGCGGCTGCTGTGCCTGCCCACGCACGACGCGGAACTGCTCGCGCTGCTCGGCGAGTTGCCCGAGCACCCGGTGGTGCCGCGTGCCGAGTGGCCCGCGCTGCTCGCCGGGCACGGCTTCACGGACGTCGCGCTGACCGGCGACGACGACCAGCACTCGGTGGTGCTCGCGGCGCTCCCCGACGAGCCCGCCGACGGACGCGCGCTCTGCGACGCCCCCGCCGACCAGCACCGGCCTGCCGAACCCGGCCTCACCCACGCGCCGCGAGGCGCCGTATACGTACTGCTTGCCGAGGACGACAGGGGGCAGCCGCTGCTCGACGCGCTCGCGGCGGACCTGCGCGGGCGCGGCGCCGCCGTGGCGGCGCGCGCGCCGGGCGAACTGCCGGGCGCCGACGCCTTGGCGGGCCCCGCGGGGCAGCCCACCGACGTGGTGCTGCTGCTGTCGCCGGGCGCCGAGGGGGCCGACGGCGGGCAGGAGTCGGTCACCCGGCGGATCGCCGCGCTCGGCGCGCTCGCCGCCGCCCAGCGGGCGGGCGCGCCGCCCGCACGCTTCTGGCTGGTCACAGGGCCGCACGCCGGACTGCCCGCCCCCGCGGGCGAGTCGGGCCTCGCGGACGCCGCCGCCTGGGCCGCGGCGCGCTGCCTCAGCAGCGAGCACCCCGACCTGGAGGGCCGCAGGATCAGCCTGGCGCGCGGCGCGGAACCGGCCGCCGACGCGGCCAGGCTCGCCCGCGAACTCCTCGCCCCCGGCGCCGAGGACGAGATCGTGCTGAGCCCGCGGGGCCGCTTCGTGCCGCGTGAGCGCGGCTACACCGCGCGGGAGCGCAGGGCGGGCGGCGGGAAGCCCGCGGACGCCGCGCCGTTCGGGCTCGTGGTGCGCGACCCCGGGCTCTCCTACGAACTGGCGTGGGCGGACATCGACATGCCGCGTCCAGGACCCGGCGAGGTCGCGGTGCGGGTGCGCGCGGTCGGGCTCAACTACCGCGACGTCATGCAGTGCACGGGCCTGCTGCCGCGCGAGATGTGCGAGGGCACGTTCTCCGAGAAGGGCCCCGGGGTGGAGTTCGCGGGCGAGGTCACCGCCTGCGGGCCCGGCGTCACCGAGTTCGCGCCGGGCGACCGCGTCTCGGGGTGCGCGGCCGCCTGCCTCGCCACCCACACCGTCGCACCGGTCGCGGGCCTGATGCGGGTCCCCGACGCGTTCACGTTCGCGGAGGCCGCCACCCTGCCGGTCGCCGCGCTCACCGTGCACTACGGCCTCGGCCACCTCGCGCACCTCGCCGCGGGCGAGACGGTGCTGGTGCACGGCGCGGCCGGGGCCGTCGGCATCGCGGCGCTGCGGTACGCGCGCCGGGTCGGCGCCCGCGCCATCGCCACCGCGGGCACCCCCCGCAAGCGCGCCCTGCTGCGCGCCCTCGGGGTGCAGGACGTGCTGGACTCGCGCTCGCTCGACTTCGCCGAGGAGGTACGGGAGGCGACCGGCGGCGCGGGCGTGGACGTCGTCCTGAACTCGCTCGCCGGGGAGGCCCTGGCCCGCTCGCTCGAACTGCTGCGCCCCGGCGGCCGGTTCGTCGAGCTGGGCAAGCGGGACATCCACGAGAACAGGCCGCTCGCGCTGCGCCCGTTCGACAACAACATCGGCTTCTTCGGCATGGACATCTCCAAGCTGCTCGGCGACCCCGCGTTCGCCAGGCGGCTCGCCGCCGAACTCGCCGCCGAACTCGCGGTGGAGCGCCACCGCGGCCTGCCGCACACGGCGTTCCCCGCGGCCCGGGTCGCCGAGGCGTTCACCCTCCTCCAGCACTCCCGCCACATCGGCAAGGTCGTCGTCACCTTCGACGACACGGACGAGCCGCCGCTGGTCGAGGCCCGCCCCGCGCCCCCCGCCGCCGACCCCGCGGGCACCTATCTGGTCACCGGCGGCACCGGCGGCTTCGGCGCCGCCTCCGCGTCCTGGCTCGCGGGCCTGGGCGCCCGCCACCTCGCCCTGGTCGGCAGGGCGGGGCCCGGGGCGCCCGGGGCCACGGAGCTGCTGGCCGCACTCGCCGCGCGCGGCGTGGCGGCGACGGCGTACGCGGCGGACGTCACCGACCCCGAAGCGGTACGGGGCGTGCTCGCGGCCATCGACGCCACGGGGCGCCCGCTGCGGGGCGTGGTGCACGCGGCGATGCTCCTCGACGACGCCCCGCTCGCCGATCTCACCCCCGAGCGCACGGCCGCCGTCCTCGCGCCGAAGCTGCGCGGCGCCGCCCTGCTCGACGCGCTCACCGCGGACCGCGACCTCGACCTGTTCCTGCTCTACTCCTCGGGTACGGCGCTGTTCGGCAATGTGAAGCAGGCGCCCTATGTGGCCGCCAACGCGTATCTGGAGGCGCTGGCGCGCCGCCGCCGCGCCGCGGGCCGCCCGGCGCTCGCCGTCGCGTGGGGCGCGCTCGGCGAGACGGGGTACGTGGCGCGCACCGGGCTCGCGCGGCACTTCGAGGGCGTCGGTATCGGGCTGCTGTCTCCGCGGGAGGCGTTCGCCGCGGCGGAGCTGCTGCTCGGCACGGGCGCGGACGTCGCGGGCGCGGGCCGCTACGACTGGCGCCGGGTCGGCGCACTGGTGCCCACGGAGACGGGGGCACGGCTGCGCGAGCTGGTCCCCGAGGACGCGGGGCCCGCGGGCCTCGACCGCGAGGAGATGCTGCGGGAGCTGCGCGGGCTGAGCGCGGACGCGGCGCTCACGAGGCTGACGGAGGAGCTGACCGAACTCATCGCCGCGACGCTCCAGATGGACCCGGCAGACCTCGATCCCGACCAGCGCCTCGACTCGTTCGGCCTCGACTCCCTGATGGGCACCCATCTCCTGGCGTCGATCCAGGGCCGCTACGACATCCAGATCCCGTTCATGGAACTCCTCAGCAGCGAGGGCACGGTACGCGGCCTCTCCCGCCTCACCCACCAACGCCTCGGCCTCTCCACCCCGCCCCCGCCCCCCGCGGCGGTACCGGGCCCACGGGAGGAGGAGGCGGGGACGATCAGGGCGTGAGGGGGGCGCCGGGGGCGCCAGGGCTGACGGGACCGCGACGGTCTCCAGGACGCCGCTGCGTCCGCCGTCCCGTCGAGCCGGGCGTTCACCGCGGAATCACCGCGTAAACGATCTTGCCGCGCCCCGGCCCGGGGATGACGGTGACGCTGCTGGTGAGGGAGCGGATCATGTGCCAGCCGAAGCCGCCTGTGCCGTCCGTGTAGTCGGGGTCCCGCTCCCTCGGGGGTTCGGGGCTGAGGTCGCCGACGGCGACATGCACCGCGTCCGCGTCAGCGCTGAGGTGCATGCGGTAGCGGCCCCCACCGTGCCGCAGCGCGTTGGTGACCAGCTCCGACACCACCACGGCCACGGTCTCCCCCCGGTCGGCGGCCGGAGGTGGGACGAGGCTCTCGGCGAACGCGCGGGCGACGTCACGGGCGTGCGCGATACCGAAGGGGCAGTCGTCCTCCACCACGACGGGCCGCACCGCTGATGTGCCAGAGGCAGATGTGCCAAGGGCTGATGTGCCAGGGACTGTCTCCGTCTCGCTCATACGCGGAACACCGCCTCCGCCTGTAGGTTGCACCGCCGACTCAGGCTTGTGCCCGCAGCGCGGCACTTCAACCGGGCGGGTCACACTTCCGGACCCGTCGAAGGCAGGATCAGCCAGGCTGGAGCTACAGAATATCTGTAGCGGCCGGAGTAGACATTGCCGTCTGCGGGGGCTAGCATTTTCCACGTAGCCCAGAAGTCAGAAGGGCGCGGCAGAGGTGAGGCGCCGCGCTGGCAAGTCAGTGCAGAAGCGGTCCGGCAGCGGAGTGGTGGAGCCGTAAGTGGTGGGTTCTCCCGCTGGCTGCCGGGCCGAGCGACCCCAGGGGTCGCACAGCAGTCCCGTGTCACCAGTCAGTACAGATCGAACCAGATAGATCGAAGAGGTAAGGAGCAGAACGCCATCAGGATCGCCCGGGGTCGGGACGACGTCCGCCCGGGTACCGCAGACCCCGGATTGGAAGGTGGTCCCCGGTCACGCAACCGCGATCCCCGCAGCCCCGCCTTCGCGGGTGGCCCTGCGGATGAAGTGAGCCGGTGCAGTCAGCCGGCAGATGGTGTTGAAAGCTCGGGGCCCGGGCGCCAGTCGGCGCTCGGGCCCCTCGATGCGTCCCCGGAAGAAGAGGTCTATGCCCCCTCGCGGTATCCGCCCTGCCGACAAGTTCGACGACGACGACTATCCCGCCTACACCATGGGCCGGGCCGCCGAGATGCTCGGCGCCACACCGGCCTTCCTGCGCGCGTTGGGTGAACACCGGTTGATCACCCCGCTGCGGTCAGAAGGCGGCCACCGCCGCTACTCCCGCTACCAGTTGCGCATTGCCGGCCGGGCTCGCGAACTCGTCGACTCCGGCATTCCCATAGAGGCGGCCTGCCGCATCATCATCCTCGAAGACCAGCTTGAGGAAGCCCAGCGCATCAACGACGAACTCCGCGGTCACAACCAGCCCGAGACCTCGGCCTGACCCTCGCCCGACCGCCGCACGAGGTCGGCTCACACCTGCCCGTAGTTCAGGGGGGCGGGCCGTGTGCCGAGCATGGCGGAAGCCCTCTGGTAGGGGTCGCCCGCGGGAGCGGGTGCGGCGGCGGGGCGGGTACGGCAGGTGAAGCGGAGGCTGGTCATGGCTCTCAGGACCTCGACGGCGCTGAAGTCCCGGCGGTCCTGGCGGGTGATGACCTGTCCGACCTGCTTGGGCGGATAGTGGCGTCGTCCGATGATGACGAGGTCGTCGGTGACCGGCTCGGGCTCGACGCCCTTCATCGATTCCAGCACGCCGTTTCTGGTCAGGTCGAACGGAAAGCGGGCGATGATACAGCGCATGATGCCTCACAGAGAAGGAGCAGACGGGGCCGTGCGGGATGAGTGGGCTGTTCAGCGGGAGACGGCGAGCGCGCCGGGGCGCTGCTGTGGTCCACGGTAGGGGACGGGTCTTCGGGCGACCGGCGGTGCACCGGGTGTTCGGCCGCGGAGCCCGCGTCGTCGGCGACATCGCGCAGCCGCGTCCGGCCCGTGTAGCTGGCCGGGGCTGTCGCGGACATCGGCGGGGCGGGCCAGGGTGACATATCGGTGCGCCGCCCGTCCTCGTCGCGGACGACCAGGTGGCGCAACGCCCGCTGTGGGCGCCCGCCCGGTTCACCGAAGCGGGGCGGCGGCCGCCGGGGCCGCTCCGCGCTTGCGGCGGCGTCCGGCCGCCGGTGCGGCGATGACGACGGGAATGCCGGAGGGGGCCTGTGCGCCGGTGATGCGGTGCAGGGCCCCTCCGCCGGCCCGGACCTGGGTGGTCTGCGGGACGACACCGGCCGCTGCCATCAAGCGGGCCATGCTCCGCCGCTGGCCGGGGGTGACCAGGGTGACGACGCTGCCGGACCGGCCGGCACGGGCCGTGCGGCCACCGCGGTGCAGATAGTCCTTGTGGTCGGCCGGCGGATCGACGTTGACGACCAGGTCGAGGTCGTCGACATGGATGCCGCGCGCGGCGACATTGGTCGCCACCAGCACACGGATGTGGCCCGTCTTGAACTGTGCCAGCGTGCGGGTGCGCTGCGGCTGCGACTTCCCGCCGTGCAGGGCCGCGGCCCGCACCCCGCTGTGCAGCAGATGCTCGGTGAGGCGGTCGACGGCGTGCTTGGTGTCGAGGAAGAGGAGCACCCGGCCGTCGCGTGCGGCGATCTCGGTAGTCGTCGCGTGCTTGTCGGCGCCGTCGACGTGGAGCACATGGTGCTCCATCGTCGTGACCGCACCGGCCGAGGGGTCGACGGAGTGCACCACGGGGTCGTTGAGGTAGCGGCGCACGAGCAGATCGACATTGCGGTCCAAGGTGGCGGAGAACAGCATGCGCTGCCCGCCGGGGCGCACCTGGTCGAGCAGGGCGGTGACCTGTGGCATGAAGCCCATGTCGGTCATCTGATCGGCTTCGTCGAGGACCGTGACGGCCACCTGGTCCAACCGGCAGTGGCCCCGGTCGATCAGGTCCTTGAGGCGCCCGGGTGTGGCGACGAGGACCTCGGAGCCGTTGCGCAGAGCGGCCGTCTGCCGGCCGGCCGGCATCCCGCCCACGACCGTGGCCAGCCGCAGGCGCACGGAGCGGGCATAGGGCGCGAGCGCGTCGGTGACCTGCTGCGCCAGCTCACGGGTCGGTACGAGGACCAGCGCGAGCGGTCGCCCGGCCTCGGCACGCCGCCCGGCCGTACGGGCCAGCAGGGCCAGGCCGAAGGCGAGCGTCTTGCCCGATCCTGTGCGTCCCCGGCCCAGCACATCGCGGCCGCCGAGGGAGTTCGGAAGCGTCGCGGCCTGGATCGGAAACGGCACGGTCACGCCTTGCGAGCCGAGCGCGGCCACAAGCGCCCCGGGCATGTCGAGATCCGCGAACCTCTCCACGGCGGGAAGCGCGGGGCTGACTGTCCTGGGGAGGGCGAACTCGGCCTGCACCCGGGCGGGACGCACGCTGCGCGCACCGGAAAATCGGTGGCCTGTGCGGTTCATGGGGAGCCTTCCTTGATACGGCACACATCAATGAATTTTCCGCAGCGATGAACAGCACGGAGAATCACAAGAAGCGGCCGGATGGAACGCGAAAAGAACTCGATCGCGTGCAGTCTGCGCAGGCGCCCGCGGAAAAGGCGGCCATACGACGGTGATACGTCACCTGGAAGTACGGCCGCACGGCAGCCGGATGCGCTCCTGCGCCCCTTTCGGGGCGCTTCGGGGGCGGAGAATGCAGCTTTTGAGCCGCCCGGGACGAGACAGGCGCCGCGCGACGCATACAGAGGGGGCCCGCACCCCGAAGGATGCGGGCCCCCTCTGCACGTATATGAGCCGCGTCAGGCAGGAACGATGTTCTCGGCCGTCGGGCCCTTCTGGCCCTGCGCGATGTCGAAGGTCACCTTCTGGCCTTCGAGCAGTTCACGGAAGCCCTGGGCGGCGATGTTCGAGTAGTGGGCGAACACGTCAGCGCCGCCACCGTCCTGCTCGATGAAGCCGAAACCCTTTTCCGAATTGAACCACTTCACGGTACCTGAACTCATGGCATTCTCCTTCGGGGCAGTGCACCGGCATCCGCACCTCGCGAATGCCGTGTCGCCGCGATGATTACCCCGACCGGAAAAGACCGGAAATACGCAGGAATGCCAGGCGGCGCGAACGCCGCCCGAAGCACCTGAAGTACTGGGAACCACAACTGCAACCGGGAACGACAGTAGCACGCCGGAGCAGGCCGGGCAGGCCGGATATCGCCATTGCGGCCGCCGCGAAACTAAATCTGTGCGCAGGCCGGGCTAAAATTCTGGGTCCGCTGGAACAGTTTTTGAGGAATCCAGGGCACAGCATTCAGGGAAGAGCGGTGCCGTGCCCGCGCCGCCGACGGGGCACCGCCGGCGATCACGCGCCCCTTCTCCGCACGCGGCAGCAATGCCGCAGCGCGCAGGGGCATCGCCGACGTCCCGCACGGCTCCGCCGGCTCGTCGGCCGCGTCCCGCCGTCCCGGCTCCCCGGCGCGGCCACGCCCCGGCGGAGCCGGAACCGCATCCCGAAAGATCCCGCCCCGGCGCCCCCGACTCCCCCTGGTCCCAACCCAGTTGAGCGGGTAACGTCGGAGGGCCACCGTTGTGCAAAGTTTTCGTAACTCGTTTCGCGCCTTCGTCTGAGGAATCCCCCACGCACCTCTGGAGTCGCCATGACGCAACGAAGAAGCCTGCTCGGCAGGCTCGGCCTCGCCCTCACCGCGCTTCTGCTGACCTTCGCCGCCGCCGGGCAGGCCACGGCCGCGGCGCCGCTCGACGACCTGACCGTCACCACGGAGCAACTCGCCTTCGGGCTCCAGCGGCCGACCGCGATCGCCGCGCCCGACGACGACAGCGGGCGGCTGTTCATCCTGGAGAAGGCCGGGCGGATACGGGTCTACGACCCGGCGTCCGGACTCGTCGAGGAACCGCTCGCCGACCTCACGAACGTGGTGGACGCGGACGACAACGAGCGCGGGCTGCTCGGCATCGTGCCCGCGCCCGACTTCGCCGAGAGCCAGGACCTCTACGTCGCCTACACCGCGCTGCCCGACGGCGCCGACACCCTCGCCCGCTACCACGTCACCGACGGCACCCTGACCCCGCTGCTCTCCCAGGACCACGCGGAGAACACCAACCACAACGCGGGACAGCTCGCCTTCGGCCCCGACGGCTACCTCTACTGGGGCATCGGCGACGGCGGCGGCGCCGACGACCCGCCCAACAACGCCCAGAACCTGAACACCCTGCTCGGCAAGATCCTCCGCCTCGACGTCGGCGCCACCTGTGGCGACCTGCCGTACTGCGTGCCGGACGACAACCCGTTCGCGGACCGCGCCGACGCCCGCCCCGAGATCTGGGTCTACGGGGTGCGCAACCCCTGGCGCTTCTCCTTCGACAGCGAGGACGGCTCGCTGTGGATCGGCGACGTCGGCCAGGGCGCGCAGGAGGAGATCGACCATCTGACCGCGGCCGACGCGGGCGCCAACCTCGGCTGGTCGTGCCGCGAGGGCACCGGCGAGCACGAGCCGGAGCGCTGCGACGACGGCACCGTCTTCAAGGAGCCGGTGTTCACCTACCCGACCTCCGACGAGGGCTGCGCGGTGATCGGCGGATTCGTCTACCACGGCGCCGAGTTCGGCGACCTCGCCGACGGCACGTACCTCGCGAGCGACTACTGCTCGACGACCGTGTGGGCGCTGCGGCCGAACGGCGACGGCTCGTACGAACACGCCACGCTCGGCGTGCTGCCGACCCAGGTCACCGCCTTCGGCCAGGACGTCGACGGTGAGCTGTACATGGTCAACGACCTCCCGGGCCAGCTCCACAAGCTGTCCTTCGAGGAGACCTCGCAGGGCTGATTCCGGCCGTGAACAGGGACGCGGCGGCGCCGGTCCCCCGCTTCCGCGGAGGGGCGGCGCCGCCCGCCGCACCCGGAATCGAAAATGTCCACTAGTTCCTTTGGGTGTCTTTATGCGGTAAGTGCGTTACGAAACATCGTATGGGCGGCGTTGTCTCATCGTGGAACCACGTGAATTCTGGGATCGCAACAGCGTGCTGGCGGAAGCATTCTGCGCCAGTGACGAGCGGGTACGGCACGCCCAGGCCGTATTGGACGAGGCCCAGGCCGAACGCAGCAGAACTCTGGCCGCGTTCGCCGTCACGGTCGGTCATGACGGCACGATCGCGGATCTGATGGGTCTGACCGAGCGCGAGGTACGGGTGGCCCGCCGCACCGTCGGCCGCGGCGACGCCCGCATCGTGGCGGAGGAGCTGCTGACCAGGGGCCCCCAGGGCCCGGAGCCGCAGCTCACCGCGGAGGCCGCGCAGCCGGCACCGCCGCTCGTCGCCGTGCAGGGCCCGCAGGGCCAGCCGGGGGCGGCAGCCGGGGCGCAGCAGGGCCCGTCCCCCGCGGCCCAGCAGGCCCCGGTCGCACCGGCCGTGTCCGCCGCACCTGCCGCGCACACCGCGCCCGCCGCCGTGTCGGCCGCCCCCACCCCCGCCTCGGCCTTCTCCTCCTTCTCCTATCCCCTCACCGCCGTCCCCGCGTCCTCGGTGCAGGACCTGATGGGGGAGCAGCTCGGCTTCCATGTGCCGCACCCCAGGGAGGAGATGCCCGCACCGCCCGAGGTGCCGCCCGACGTTCCGGCCGCCGCCCCCGAGCCTCCGGCCAGTGTGGTCTGGTCGCCCAGCATGGACTCGGTGCTGCTGTGGAGCTGGCGGTCCAACCTCGACCTCCAGACCGTCGCCGCCGAACTCGGCGTCGACCTCGGCTCGCTGCTCCAGCGGGTCCAGTCCCTCGCGGGCGAGGGCCTGCTCTCCCCCGCGCCGCCCGTGGAGCCGGTGCGCTCTGGGCGCCACCGCCGCCACCCCTACGAGGCCGGATACGCCACGCTCGTGGACGCCGCGGTGCCGTTCGCCGTCTGACCCGGCGGGGCACACCGGGCGCCACCGCCCGGGGCCCCGCCCCGCCACGGCTCGCCCGCCTCCCCCTGACGGCCCCCGCCGGGCGCGAACCCCCCTGCGATGGTGCACTCAACACCACCCCCGCTTCGGGTCGTGGACCCAATGTGCCGCGAACCCCCGCTCCGTAACTTCTTAAGTGCAGTCGGCACCGCCGAAAGCACCCACCGGAAGAAGCGGGCGGCGCCGCCGCCGAGAAGGGGGAAACCCAGATGTTCCGCAGCAAGCGTTCCGAGACCGCACCCCACCCCGAGGCCCTGCGCCTCATGGATGTCACCAAGGTCCACGGCCAGGGCGAGAACGCGGTCACCGCGCTCGACGGAGTGTCGCTGAGCCTGCCCGCCGGGAGCTTCACCGCGGTGATGGGCCCCTCGGGCTCGGGAAAGTCCACCCTGCTCCAGTGCGCCGCGGGCCTCGACCACCCCGACAGCGGCCAGATCCTGGTCGACGGCGCCGAGATGACCGGCGGCAGCGAGGCGAAGCTCACCAAGTTCCGCCGCACCCGCATCGGCTTCGTCTTCCAGCAGTACAACCTGCTGCCCACCCTCTCGGTGGAGCAGAACACCACCCTCCCGCTGAAGCTCGCCGGCCGGTCCATCGACCGCAGGGCGGCCCGCGCCGTCCTCGGCGACGTCGGCCTCGGCGACCGCCTCGGCCACATGCCCGACGAACTCTCCGGCGGCCAGCGCCAGCGCGTCGCCATCGCCCGCGCCCTGGTCACCAGGCCGAGCGTCATCTTCGCCGACGAGCCCACCGGCGCCCTCGACCTGCGCAGCGCCCGCGACGTGCTGCGCCTCCTCCAGGAGGCGGTACGGCTGCACGGCCGCACCGTCGTCATGGTCACCCACGACCCGGTGGCCGCCTCCTACGCGGACTCGGTGGTCTTCCTCGCCGACGGCCGCCTCGCCGGGAGCATGCTGCACCCCACCGTCGACGCCGTGGCCGAGCGCCTGGCGCACCTCGGCGACGTCTCCGCCCACCACGTCCCGATGGGAGTCTGACCGATGCTCGCCCTCGCCCTGCGCTCCGTACGCAAGCGACCCGGCCGGTTCTTCGCCACGCTGCTGGCGGCGTTCCTCGGCGCCGGGGTCACCATGACCTTCAACTCCCTGCGCGACACCGCGGGCGCCGCGGGCGTCGACAAGGCGAGCGCCGACAGCCTGACGACCATCTCGACCGTCGTCGGCGGCTACGGCACCCTCCTCGTGTTCTTCGCGATCGCCTCCACCCTCACCATCAACGTCCGCCAGCGCGCCTCGGAGATGCACCTGCTGCGCAGCACCGGCGCCACCCCGGCGCAGATCAAGCGGATGGTCGTCGGGGAGGCCGCCCTGGTGGCGCTGCTCGGCACCGTGCTCGCGATCGGCCCCGCCATGCTCGGCGGCCGGGTCCTGCTCGACATGTTCAAGGACAGCGGGCAGATCTCCGACGGCGTCTCGTACACCTTCGGCTCCTTCGCCCTGACGGCGGGCCTGCTGACGAACCTGGTCGCCGGGATCGGCGCCGCGTTCCTCGCGGTCCGCAGGGCCACCAGGGCCGAGGCGGGCGGCCGGGCGCCGCGGACCCGGCTGCGCACCGTCGGCGGCGCCCTCGCGCTGATCGCCGGGGTCGGCGGGGTCACCACCACCTTCGCGATGGACGCCGACGAGCCCGGCCTGATGGCGTCGCCCGCGTACGGCGCGATCCTGATCTCCGTCGGCTTCGCCACGCTCTCCCCCGCGCTGCTGCGCTCGCTCCTCGGGCGCCTCGGCAGGCCGATCGCGGCCCTGGCCGGGGCGGGCGGCTATATGGCGGTGGAGAACATGCGCAAGCGCGCCGCCCAGCTCTCCGGCATCCTGATGCCGCTGATCATGTTCACCGCGGTGGCCACCGCCACCCTCTACATGCAGGGTGTCGAGAACTCCGCCCTCGACGCGGCCGGGGTCACCCAGACCACCGAGGACAAGAACCTCCAGACCCTGAACCTGGTCGTGGTCGGCATCATCGCCGCCTTCGCCTGCCTGATGCTGATCAACAGCCTGTACGCGGCGACCTCGTACCGCGGCCCCGAGTTCGGACGCCAGCGGCTCGCCGGGTCCACCCCGCGGCAGGTGCTCGCCACCGTCGCCACCGAGGGTGTCGTCCTCAGCGTGACCGGGCTCTTCTTCGGGACCGTCGCGGCACTGGCCGGGATCATCCCCTTCACGATGGTCCGCACCGACGCCACGCTGCCGGACCAGGGCCCCGGGATCTGGCTGGCGGTCGCGGGCATCGGCGCCGCGGCGACCCTGGTGACCGGGCTCGTCACCACCCGGCGGGCGCTGCACACCCCGGCCGTGTCGGCGGTGGCGGTGGCCGCCTGAGCCCCCGGCGGGCGGGCCGCTCACCCACCGCCGCCCCGCACCGGCACCGGGCACCCCCGAGAGGGCAGTCGCACCCCGCGACTGCCCTCTTCGCGTGCCTCACAGCTCCGTGCTGCCGCGCCGCGTGGCCTCGTCGCGCAGCGGCCAGTGCGCGACGGAGGCGCCCGGAGTGAGGTAGTCGACGACCTCGGCCAGCTCGAAGCAGACCTGCTCGATCCGCAGCCTGACCTTGAGCTGCTCGGTGACCAGGGTGGACAGCAGCAGCGAGGTCACCACGGCAGAACCGTTGAACGCCTGCACGAACCACATGCGCTCGGTCACCGACTGCACCGAGAAGAGGCCGCGGCTGTCCGTCGCCGCCTCGGTCACCAGGATGGCGGTGTACAGCACCGTCGGCGCGGCTCCCGGCATCCGGAAGCGCAGGGCGCTCCAGATCACCATGGGGAACATCACGAAGAGCAGCCGGGTGCCGGTGAGCGTGATGAGGGGCGTCGCCACGAGCACCACGGCGCCCAGCAGCGTCGCCTCCACCATCCGGCCGAGAGAGCGCTCCTCCGGCACGAGGCCCCTGCCCCGTACGAGCATCAGCAGCAGCGGCGTCAGGAGCAGCACGCCGAGCACGTCCCCGGCCCACCACACGGACCACACCGCCCAGAAGCCGCCGGGCTGGATGCCGCCCTTGTACGCCTGGAGGGACGCCCCTACCGAGGCGCTGATCACCATCCCGGCGAAGCCGCCGAGGAACACCAGCGAGAGCCCGTCGCGCAGCCGGTCCATCTGGGGCCTGAAGCCGACCCTGCGCAGCAGCCACCAGGACAGCAGCACGGCGCAGGTGCTGCCCACGGAGATCGCGATGCCCTCGGGCTTGAAGGGCGACCCCGTCAGATAGATCGACAGCGCCCCCATCAGCACCCCGGGCCACATCCGCACGCCCCACAGCAGCAGCGCGGCGAGGGCCACCCCCATCGTCGGCCACATCGGGGTGACGACGACTCCGTCGATGGTCAGCCGCTTCAGCAGGCCGAGACGGCCCGTCCCGTAGTACGCCGCCGCGAGGACGATCCATCGCAGGGGCCACGACCACCAATCCGATCTGCTGCGCACCCCGTCATGAGATACCGCGTCGGCGCCCGCCGCGGCCAGGACACGCGGCAGGTCCGCCGGGGGACGCAACCGCCGCGGGGCGGGCCCGCACGGTCCCGGCGGGCAGAACGGCCGGGACCTTCCTAGGATGAAAGGCGGCGCTCGCACGCACGTCCGTCGCCACGGCCGACGCGATCCACGCCCCCGGCACGGTCCGCACCCGCGGCGCCCCGGCGCACCCCGCCGGAACAACCCGTACCCGACCGTCCTCCGCAGGAGGCCCTACGCCACCGTCCCCCCGCAGGAACCGGGGCCCGCGGGCCCCGGGTGAGCTTCGGAGCGGCCCATGCCCTGGCGACGCCGTCGCACAGGTTCGGCGAGCGCCGACGACCTGCTGAGCCGTCTCGACAGCCTGACGGCCCAGGCGAGGGAGCGCGTCGAGTTCCAGCAGGCCCGGGTGGAGCTGGCGGAGGCACTCCAGAACGTGATGCTGCCCAGCGAGCTGCCCGCCGCCCCCGGGCTGCGCACCGCGGCCCGCTACACCCCCGCGCGGCACGGCCTGGACATCGGCGGCGACTGGTTCGACGGCTTCCCGATGGCGGACGACAGCTACGCCTTCTCCATCGGGGACGTCCAGGGCCACGACGTGGAGGCCGCCGCCTTCATGGGGCAGGTGCGGATCGTGCTGCGTGCGGTGGCGACCGCGGTCACCGACCCGGGGGAGATCCTGTCCCGGGCGAACGACCTGCTGCACACGGTCGGCCTGGAACTCTTCGCGACATGCAGTTTCTTCCGTTTCGACCCGGTCGGCTGGGAGCTGCTGGGGGCCAGGGCCGGGCATGTTCCGTCGGTGTGGGCGACGGTCGACGGCCGCTCGGGGATCGCGGAGGACGAGGGCGGGCTGCCGCTGGGTGTGATGGCGGGCGCGCGGTACCCGGTGACCCGGCACCGGCTGACGGCCGCGGGGGCGTTCGTCCTGGTCACGGACGGGGTGGTGGAGGGCCCCTCGTATCCCCTTGAGGAAGGTCTCGAACGGGTGCGCGGCGTGGTGGGCTGCCATCCGGACGCGGACCCCGACGACCTCGCGGGCGCGGTGATGCGCATGGCCGAGTCCGTCGGCCACGCCGACGACGCGGCGGTCCTGGTACTACGGCACGACGCGGCCCCGGCACGCAGGGCGGCTTAGAACCACGGCGCGTACCGGCACCGGCACCCGTCCGCGCATACCGGCACCGGTCCGCGCGGGGCGGCGCCCTCCCCCGCACGGCAGGGCGCCCCGCCTCACCCCGCCGCCCTCCCCTCCGCCGCCTCGACGCGCCCCGCGCCCTCGGCACCCGCGGGGGCCGCCGCGCCGCCGTGGGCCGTGTCGGGGTCGGCGGGCCGCAGCAGCCGGTCCGCGAGCGTGGCGAAGACGAGGCCGAAACCGGCCCACATCACGAGCTGGATGGCGAGCGCCGCCACCCGGAACCGCCACAGCAGCATCGCCGGGAAGTCGGAGGGCACCTCGTTCACCGACGGCAGGAACGCGTACGCGAGGCCGACGAGGACCACGAAGCCCGCCCCCGCCGCCAGCGTCGCGTACCAGGCGCCGAGCCGCGGCGCGAGCCGCCTGCCGACGGCCACGGAGCCCAGCGCGAGCAGCACGCCGAGCAGCATCATCAGGAAGTAGAGCGCGGTGCGCCTGCCGATCGTGCCGGGGTCGCCGACCGACGGCGGGTTGGCGGGGTACTTCAGGAACGGCACCAGGTAGACCGCGGTGAAACCGGCCCCGGCGACCAGCAGCGCGGTCGCCCGCGGCCCGAAGCGGCCGAGCCTGCCGAGCGCGAAGCAGTACGCGAGGGCCGCGATCCCGCCGAAGGCGACCCCGTAGACCAGGACGCCGGTGGCGAGCCCGGCGGTGGACTGGAGGGAGCGGCTGACGACCTCCATCCCGTGTTCGTGGGAGTGCGCGTCCTCGAAGGCGATCGCGGAGTCGACCCGCGGCTCACCCAGGAGGTACGCGACGACGAAGGCGAGCACACCCGCGGCGAGCCCCGCGAGCATCCCGCGCACCAGAAGCTTTCCGACGGCGGTGGAGTTCACCCTTCCCCCGCTCAGTGGCAGGGGAAGCCGAGCAGATGCCGGCCGTCGTGCACCCACTCGTGGATGTCGGTGCCGGAGAAGAGTGAGGTGGCGCCCTGCTCGGCGCCGACGAAGTAGAGCAGTACGAGCATCAGTACGCCGACGAAGACGGCCCAGGGCAGTATCGCCCTGACGGGGAGCCGCAGCGGCGGGTTGTCCTCGGCGGGGGTGGCCCGGCCGGTGGCCGGAGGGGCGTACGACTGCGCCATGATGAGACCTCCTGCGGGGAACTCGCGTCCCGATAGGTGGAGCCTTGGCGTGACGACGGGTCTGGCTCGCCCGGCCTTGGCCGGGCATACAGTGGCGCGACCGCCCCGGTCTCGCACCGGGTTCCGTCGTGACGCGCGAATATCACCGGAACCGTACCTCCCGCCCGCGACCCGGCCAAGACCGCCTCACCCGCGGCCATCCCCGGTGGGAGGCCCCCGAATCCGGTGAATCCGGGCCGCTTTGGGCAAGGAAGGCCCCGCGTTGACCACCCGTGTGACCCTCGTCTCCGCCGCCGCGAGCACCGCGCTCGCCACCGCCGCCTTCGAGGACGGCCACCCCCTCACCCCGGAGGGCCGCGCCGCCGCAGAGCGCGCCGCGTGCCGTCTGCCGGCGGCCGGGCGCGCGGCGGCCTCCGGCACCGTGCGCTGCGCCGAGACGGCCGCCGCCCTCGGTCTTGAGGCCGCCCCACTGCCCGCGCTCGCGGGCCGCGACGTGGGCGCCTGGCGGGGCAGGACCCTCGACGCGCTCGCCGCCGCGGAGCCCGCCGCCGTGTCCTGTTGGCTCGCCGAGCCCGGCTTCGCGCCGCCGGGCGGCGAGCCGCTGACCGCGCTGTGCGCCCGGGTCTCCGGCTGGCTCGCGGGCCTGCCGACGGGGCGGGCGCTCGCCGTCGTCGAGCCCGACGTGGTACGGGCCGCCCTCGTGACGGCGCTCGAACTGCCCGCCGCCGCCTTCTGGCGCCTGGACGTGCGCCCCCTGACGGCGACCGTGCTCACCGGCCGCGAGGGCCGCTGGAACGCGCTGGTCGGCAGCCCCCTCTGACACCGCGTCGGCCCCGGTCACCGCCCGCGCCGCGGCCCTCCCCTGGACCCTCCGCGCGGGCGCGATATTCGCGCGCCGCCCCGCGCCACGGCATGCCAGGCTTGCGGCCCATGCGTTCCTTTGACGAACTGGTCGCGGAGGCCGACGAGGTCTCCGTCGACGGCTGGGACTTCTCCTGGCTCGACGGGCGTGCCACCGAGCAGCGGCCGTCCTGGGGCTACCAGCGGCTGATGGGCGAGCGGCTCGCGCGGGTGCGCTCGGCGCTCGACATCCAGACCGGCGGCGGCGAGGTGCTCGCGGGCGTCCCGCACCTGCCCCCGCTGATGGCCGCCACCGAGTCCTGGCCGCCCAACCTCGCCCGCGCCACGGCGCTGCTGCACCCCAGGGGCGCGGTGGTGGTGGCGGACTCCGACGAGCCGCCGCTGCCCTTCGCCGACGGCGCCTTCGAGCTGGTGACGAGCCGCCATCCGGTACGCGTGTGGTGGCGGGAGGTCGCCCGGGTGCTGCGCCCCGGGGGCACCTACCTGTCCCAGCAGGTGGGCCCCGGCAGCGTCGGGGAGCTGACGGAGTACTTCTGGGGCCCCCAGCCCGCGCCGGAGGAGATGCCGCGCAGGCCGCAGGCGGCGCGCGCGGAGGCCGAGGAGGCCGGGCTCGACGTCGTCGACCTGCGGTACGAGCGGCTGCGCATGGAGTTCTGCGACATCGGCGCCGTCGTCTACTTCCTGCGCAAGGTGATCTGGATCGTCCCCGAGTTCAGCGTCGCCCGCCACCACGGCCTGCTGCGCCGGCTCGACGCCGCCATCCGCGCCGAGGGGCCCTTCGTCGCGCACTCCACGCGCTTCCTCATCGAGGCCAGGAAACCCGCCGGAACCTGAGCGAGGAAAAAACGCTTCACCCGTTCGGGGGATAGCCGTCCGGGTGCATCACCCAACGACCGTTCCCAGGCCCGGCACCGCCTCACACCCCACGCCCGTTTCACCCGTAATAATGCAACTTTTCCCCGGGCGTCGCTGGCGCGCGCGGCTGCGCCCGGAGAGCCGGGACCGGTAGGCTTTCCGTGTGATCTTCAAGCGCATCGGAAACGGGCGGCCGTACCCCGACCACGGCCGGGAGAGCACCCGGCAGTGGGCGGATGTCGCGCCGCGCCCGGTCCGCCTCGATCAACTCGTGACGACCAAGGGGCAGCTCGACCTGGAGACCCTGCTCGCCGAGGACTCGACCTTCTACGGCGACCTCTTCGCGCATGTCGTGAAGTGGCAGGGCGACCTCTATCTGGAGGACGGCCTGCACCGCGCCGTGCGCGCCGCGCTCCAGCAGCGCCAGGTGCTCCACGCGCGCGTACTCGAACTGGACTGAGCACCCCCCGCGAAGGCGCGGGCACGGCCGTGCGTACGACCGGGTGGCGCGCACCGTGACCCAATCGGGTAAGACCTCACGTCATACGATGATCATCCGGTATGCATGTCCGCTGTACCGCACTACGCTGCGGACATGAGCATGCTCACTCCCCCCGGCATGGGCGGCAAGTACCGCGTCACGGGGAACACCTACCCCCGGATGAGGCGCGGTCGCAGGCGCGGCAGGATCGTGCTCTCCGTGGTGGCGACCGCCGTCGTGGTGGGTTTGGTCGGCTGGGGGAGCCTGCAACTCGTCGACGTGTTCTCCGGCGGCGGCAAGGACTCCGCGGTGGCCGGCTGCGCAGGCACCGGGACACGCACCGCGGCGGGCCGGGGCACGGCGGGGGCCGGCACGTCCGCGGCGGCCCGCCCGGTGGGGCCGCTGCCGAAGCCCGGCCGGATCACCGTCAACGTCCTCAACGCGACCCCGCGCAGCGGCCTCGCGCAGAAGACCGCGGACGCGCTGGAGAAGCGCGGCTTCAAGATCGGCGACGTCGGCAACGCGACCGCCAAGTACGACAAGAAGGTGAAGGGCACCGGGGTGCTCATCGGCGGCAAGAGCGCCGAGGGCAAGGCGCTCTCCGTGCTCGGCGTCCAGGTGAAGGGGGCCCCACCCGTCACCGACACCCGCAAGGGCGGGGACGTCGACCTGGTGATCGGCGACAAGTTCGACGGCCTGGTGGCCGGCGCCGAGGCCAAGAAGGACCTGGCCGCCCTCACCACCCCCGAGCCGAGCCCGTCCCCCTCGACCGCCGGACACTGCTGACACGGCGCGCCGCCCGCTCCCCGATACGCCGCACCCCGCGGCCCGCCCGGCCGCGGTCTACTCCGCCGCCCCGTACAGCCGGTCGCCCGCGTCGCCGAGGCCCGGGACGATGTAGCCGTTCTCGTTCAGCCGCTCGTCCACGGAGGCCGTCACCACCGTGACCGGCGCCCCCGCCAGCTCACGCTCCATGACGGCCACGCCCTCGGGGGCGGCGAGCAGCACCACCGCGGTGACGTCGTCGGCGCCGCGCCGTATCAGCTCCTTGATGGCCGCCACCAGCGTGCCGCCGGTCGCCAGCATCGGGTCGAGCACGTACACCTGCCGCCCCGACAGGTCCTCCGCCATGCGCGTCGCGTACGTGGACGCCTCAAGGGTCTCCTCGTTGCGGACCATGCCGAGGAAGCCCACCTCCGTGGTGGGCAGCAGCCGCAGCATGCCGTCGAGCATGCCGAGCCCGGCCCGCAGGATCGGCACCACGAGCGGCCGCGGATACGACAGCTTCACCCCGGTCGTGGGCGCCACGGGCGTCACCACCTCCACCGGCTCCACCCTGACGTCCCGCGTCACCTCGTACGCGAGCAGGGTGACCAGCTCGTCCGCGAGGCGGCGGAACGTCGCCGAGTCCGTACGCCGATCGCGCAGCGTGGTGAGCTTGTGAGCGACCAGCGGATGGTCGACGACATGGAGACGCATGCGCCCAGGTTAACCGCGCCCCCTCGGGCCCCTGACGCCACTGTGGCCGCATCAAACCGCCGGGGAGCGGGAAGGTGGAGTGACTACGGGGGTGAGGGCCCATGGCTGACGGAGACGGCGAGCGGAGCCACCGCGAGCAGGAGCGGGAACGGCGCAGGCGGCGCGCGGAGTTCCTGTGGGAGCTGGGGGAGGCCAGGGAGCTGCGGGCGCGGGTGCGGCCGCGCCGCGCGCGGGCGGCCCGGCTGCGGCAGGCCGCGGTCCGTATGCGAACCTTCCGTTGGTAGCCGCACCCAGGTCCGCGCGGTCCTGGCGCGAACGGTGGATTGCGCGGGTGACCCCGGGCAGCCGAGCCGCGGGCCACCCGCGGAGTTGACCCGTGCGGGTGCCCGGAGAACGAACCTGGCGAAAACAAGAGCGGACACAGCGGGCGGAAGACCTCTCCTGAAGCCGTTCTTTCTGCCACGATTCCGATGGGGCGGGTCACGGCACTCCAGCACCGCCCCGCAGCCGCCGGGGGGACCACCAACCGGCACGCCTAACCAGTGGGAGAGTCACGGTGTACTTCGCCGCACTGCTCGCGCGCACCGAAGACGGGTGGGAAGCGAGCGACACAGAGCTCGACGATGTGGAGACCCTGTCGGATCTCACGGACCTCGCCCGGGAGGCTTCTCCCGACGAGGACACCGTTCTCGTGTTCATCGAGCAGGAGGACGCCTGGTTCGGCGTCGTCCGGGTGGACGGCGAGGACGACCCCCGGATCTTCGTGTCGGACGCGGCCGCGGCCGCACGCAGCTCGTACGGGGAGATCCTGCTCACCGACGAACTGCTCGGCCGGGAGCCGGGTACCGACGACGACACGCCGGACCTGGACGCCCTCGACCTCGACGGCACCGAGGACGGCGAGCCGGCCGGGGCGGACGGCGGCGGCGCCGAACCCGACACCCCGGACGACGACGCGGTGCCCGCGGGCCCCGTCGGCGACTTCGGGATTCTGACGGACCTCGGCGTCGACGAGAAGGACCTGCTCGCCCTCGACAGCGACGACGCCCTCAGCGACATCGCCGAGACCCTCGGCGCCGCGGAAGTACTGGAAACCGTCCGATAGCCGCCGCCCCACCCGTGCCGGGCGAACCGCGGGACCCGCGGCCCGCGCCGGAACCCGACCCGGTGCGCGACCCCTGGCACGAGGCGATGCGCCACGCCCTGGCGCTGGCGGGTGAGGCAGCGGAGGCGGGGGACGTACCCGTGGGCGCCGTCGTCCTCTCCCCCACGGGACGGCCCCTCGCCTCGGGGCGCAACGAACGCGAGGCCACCGCCGACCCCACCGCGCACGCCGAGGTCGTCGCCCTGCGCAGGGCGGCGGCCGGTCTCGGCGGCTGGCGGCTGACCGGCTGCACCCTCGTCGTCACCCTCGAACCGTGCACGATGTGCGCGGGCGCCGTCGTCCAGTCCCGCGTCGACCGCCTGGTGTACGGGGCCGTCGACGCCAAGGCCGGCGCGGTCGGCTCACTGTGGGACGTGGTGCGCGACCGGCGGCTCAACCACCGCCCCGAGGTCATCGCGGGCGTCCTCGCCGACGAGTCGGCCCGCCTCCTCTCCGCGTTCTTCCGCACCCACCGCGAGCGGCCCCCCGGCCCCCCGCACTGACCGCGCACTGACCCCGCACCGCAAAGGATTTCGGGGCACGCCCCCCGGTGGGCTAGGATCTCTCCCGGTAGCGTGTCCGAGCGGCCGAAGGAGCTCGCCTCGAAAGCGAGTGTGGGGAAACTCACCGAGGGTTCAAATCCCTCCGCTACCGCTCTCACACCCCCCTGACCGCGGTGACGCGCGTCAGGGGGGTGTTCTGCGTGCGCCCCAACTCCCGCCGGTGCACGGGGCCGGGGCGGCGAGACGCCAGGGCCGGGGCCCGAAGGCCGGAGATTGCGCTGGCAACCGGCCGTCCCTACAATTAAGTCAGTTGATTGAGCCACTTGGTGAGGGGTCACGGCACCATGGTGAACGGCACCGCCCGTGGGGCGGAGACACGGAGCGGCCGCGGGGCCGGCACCCGCGAGGCGATCATGGCCGCGGCCGAGCGGCTGTACGCCGAGCACGGCCTGTCCGCGGTCTCCAACCGGCAGATCGCGGAGGCGGCGGGCCAGGGCAACACCACCGTGGTGAGCTACCACTTCGGCAGCAAACCCGCCCTCGTACGCTCCCTGATGACCAGGCACGACACGATGATCGACGCCATCAGACAGCGCCATGTGGCGGCCGTCGGCGAGGGCGGCGACGTGCGGGACTGGGTGTGGTGCATGGTCCGCCCGGTGACCGAGCACCTGGACGCGCTCGGGGTGCCGTCGTGGCTGGCGCGCTGCGCGGAACAGGTACTGGCCGACCCGCTGCTGCGCGCCCTCGTCACCGACGAGTCGCTCACCCGCGACAGCCTCTGGCGGACCCTGCGCGGCCTGAGCAGATGCCTCGGTCCCACGGTGCCCGCCGCGGTGCGCCGCGAACGCGGCGACATGGTCCGCCATCTGATCATCCACACCTGCGCCGAGCAGGAACGGGCGCTGGCCGACGGCACGGCGAGACCTGGCGCCTCGTGGCAGCGCACGGCCGAGTCCCTTGAGGACGCGCTCGTGGGGCTCCTGACCGCACCCACCACCAGGGGGTAACGCCCGGCCCCGCCCCTTCGCCCCGGCCCCCTTCGCGTGGGCCCACGCGGCGGACTCCGTCCCCAACTGGCCGCCATACGACCGGCATCGCCCGACTGCGCGGCCCGGCCCCCACCGCCCCCATGCCCGACCGACCGCGGCCGTCCCGGGGGCGCGGCCGTCGGTCCCCCTTGCCCTGTTCCAAGCCCTGTTCCGACGAACGACGAAGGAGACCCGTGAAGATCGCTGTGGAGGAAGACAAGTGCTGCGGGGCCGGCCAGTGCGTGCTGATCGCACCGGAGGTCTTCGACCAGCGCGACGACGACGGCATCGTCGTCCTGCTCGACGCCGCCCCGCCGCAGGACCTGCACGAGCAGGTGCGCGAGGCCGCCGCCGTCTGCCCCGGCGCCTGCATCCACCTGGCGGAGAACGCGTGAGCCCGGTGGGCCGCGTCCTGGTGGTCGGGGCGGCGGCCGCGGGGCTCGCGACGGCCGAGGCCCTGCGCCGCAAGGGCTACCGCGGCGCCCTCACCCTGCTCGGCGGGGAGCCGGAACCGCCGTACGACCGCCCCCCGTTGTCGAAGCAGGTGCTGAGCGGGGCGTGGGAGCCCGAGCGCGCCCGGCTGCGCGCCGCGGACGACCTGGCGGCGCTCGACGCCGAGTGGGTACTCGGCGACCCGGCCACCGGCCTCGACGCCGGGCGGCGCGAGGTCACGACGGCGGCCGGGCGGACGCTCCGCGCCGACGCGGTCGTCGTCGCGACCGGCCTCACGGCCAGGACCCTGCCCGCCCAGCACGGCGTCGGCGGCACCCACGTGGTCAGAACCCTTGCCGACGCGGTCGCGCTGCGGTCCGAACTGCTCTCGTCGAGACGCCTCGTGGTCATCGGTGATGGTGTCCTGGGCGCGGAGACCGCGGCCACCGCCCGCCTGCTGGGCCTCGACGTGGCCCTCGTGGGGCCGCAGCAGGCCCCCATGACCGACCAGCTCGGCCCCCTGGTCGCCGGGCACCTCGCCGGACTCCACCGCGGGCACGGCGTCGCGCTGCACTGCGGGGTGCTGCTCGACGCCCTGCACACCCGCGAGGGCAGGGTGACGGGGCTCCGGCTGAGCGACGGCACGGAGTTGGCGGCGGACGTCGTGGTCACCGCGGTCGGCTGCGCGCCCGCCACCGGCTGGCTCGAAGGCAGCGGCCTCGTACTCGACGACGGTGTCGTGTGCGACGCGTACTGCCGCGCCGCCCCCGGGGTGTGGGCGGTGGGCGACGTGGCCCGCTGGCACCACGCGGGGCTCGGCCGCCCGCTCCGGCTGGAGAACAGGACCAACGCGTCGGAGCAGGCGCTCGCGGTCGCCTCGGACATCCTCGGCGAGGGCGTGCCGTACACCCCGGTGCCGTACTTCTGGACCGACCAGTTCGACGTGAAGCTCCAGGTCCACGGGGTCGTGTCCGGCGGCTCCCGGGCCGAGGTCGTGGAGGGCGATCCGGCCGGCGGACGCTTCGTGGTCCGCCACGAGGGCCCGCGGGGGCCCGAGTGCGTCCTCGGCTGGAACATGCCCAAGCAGACCCGGCTCCAGCGCGCCCACCTGGTCGCCCCGTACACCCGCCCCCGGCAGCCCGCCGCGCCGTAGAACCGACCAGGCTCCCCCCTCCCGGCCGTACGGCCCTCCACCCCCCAGGAGTTCAGTGATGACCCCCCAGAGCGACATCGACGAGACCCTTCCCGCGTTCCCCGCGCCCCGCTCGGCGGCGTGCCCCTTCGCGCCCTCCCCCGAGCTGCGCGCCCTCGCCGAGCGCGGGCCCGTCACCCGGGTGCGCTCCTGGGGCGGCTCGACGCCGTGGGCCGTGACCGGCCACGCGGAGCAGAAGGAACTGCTCTCCGACCCCCGCCTCAGCGTCGACTTCGCCGCCCCCAACTTCCCCAGCCCCATCGACCCCGCGCACAGCCACGGCGGCGGGGGCGACCTCAGCTTCGTCGGCATGGACGACCCCGAGCACGCCCGGCTGCGCCGCATGGTCAGCGGTACGTTCACCATCAAGCGGGTCGAGGCGATGCGCCCCATGGTCCAGCGCATCACGGACGACTTCATCGACCGCATGCTCGAAGGACCCAAACCTGCCGACCTCGTCCAGGCGCTGGCGCTGCCCCTGCCGTCCATGGTGATCTCCGAGATGCTCGGGGTGCCCTACGACGACCACGAGTTCTTCCAGGCCAACAGCAAGCTGCTGGTCTCCGCCACCGCCGGGGCGGCCGAGCGCGGCGCGGCGCACGCGGCGCTCTCCGGCTACCTGGACGACCTGGTCACCCAGAAGACCGCGAAGCCCGCCGACGACCTGGTCTCCAAGCTCGCCGCGCGGGTGAGGACGGGCGAGCTGACCGCCCGCGAGGCCGCCAACATGGGCGTACTGCTGCTGCTCGGCGGCCACGAGACCACCGCCAACATGATCAGCCTGGGCACCCTGGCCCTGTTGCAGCACCCCGAGCAGTTGGCGGCCGTCCGCGAGACCGACGACCCGCGGGTCGTCGTGGACGCGGTGGAGGAACTGCTGCGCTATCTGACGATCGTGCACCTGGGCCGCCGCCGCACCGCGCTGGAGGACATCGAGGTCGCGGGGCACACCATCCCCGCGGGCGACGGGGTCATCCTGCTCGGCGAGCTGGCCAACCGCGACCCCGGGGTGTTCGCCGACCCCGACCGCCTCGACATCACCCGCAACGCCCGCAGGCACCAGGCGTTCGGCGGCGGCACCCACCACTGCGTGGGCCAGCCACTGGCCCGGATGGAACTCCAGGTCCTCTACCCGACCCTCCTGCGCCGCGTCCCCACACTGCGCGCGGCGATCCCCCTGGAGGACGTGAAGTTCAAGTACGACGCGGTGATCTACGGCCTGCACGAGCTTCCCGTCACCTGGTGAGGGCGGGGGAGGGGGCCGGGGCGGGCGCCGGGGGCGGGCGCCCGCCACACGCCGGGCGTCCCGGGGCCGGGCCCCGCCCCCGCACCGCGGCGGCTACTATCCGCCCATGTCCCTGCCCCGGAGCGACGTGGACCTGTTCGAGGCCGCCAGGCCCCGTCTTGAGGCCATCGCGTACCGCGTCCTCGGCTCCGCCGCCGAGGCTGAGGACGCCGTGCAGGAGACGTTCATCCGCTGGCAGGCCGCCGACGTCGAGCGCATCGAGGTCCCCGAGGCGTGGCTGACGAAGGTCCTCACCAACCTCTGCCTCAACCAGCTCGCCTCGGCCCGCGCCCGCCGCGAGACCTACGTCGGGCAGTGGCTCCCTGAACCGCTGCTCGCCGGTGACCCCATGCTCGGCCCCGCCGACACCGCACAGCAGCGCGAGTCGGTCTCGTACGCCGTCCTCATCCTGCTGGAGCGCCTCTCCCCCAACGAGCGGGCGGTGTACGTGCTGCGGGAGGCGTTCGACTACCCGCACCGCGAGATCGCGGACATCCTCGACATCACGGAGGCCGCCAGCCAGCAGCTCCTCCACCGGGCAAGGAAGCACCTCGCGGACGGCAGGGCGCGCACCGAGATCGACGAGGCCGCGGCCCGGCGGATCGTCGGGGAGTTCCTTGCCGCCGCCACCAGCGGCCGTACCGACTCGCTCGTACGGATGCTCACCGACGACGCCGTCACCGTCGGGGACGGCGGTGGGAAGATCCCGGCCCGCGCGAAGCCTTTCGAGGGCGCCGTCGCGGTCGCGAAGTTCCTGCGCGGCCTGTTCACCCCCGGCAAGGCCAAGCGCGACCTCGCGGGCGGCTCGCCCGAGATCCACGCCGCCCTCGCCAACGGCGGCCCCGCCGTCGTGGCGGTCGTCGAAGGCCGGGTCGTCGGCGTCATGTGCCTTGAGGTCACCGAGCACGGCATCGCCGCCTGCCGCAACCAGGTCAACCCCGACAAGCTCGGCCGCGCCACCCGCCAGTGGGCGGCCACCGACCACGGGGAACCCCTGCTCCGCGCCTTCTGAGCCCGGTGTGAGGTGCTTCACACCGGGCCCCTGTCAGGAAACGGCGGGCCGCCCGGTTCAGGGGGCGAGCCCGCTCAGGGCGGGAGCGCTCAAGACAGGAGCAAGGAGATGCAGCACCGCATCGTTGTTCTCGGGGCCGGATACGCCGGGGCCTCCGCCGCGGGACGCCTCGCCAGGCGGCTGCGCGGCGAGGACGTCGCCATCACCCTCGTCAACGCCGAGCCGGACTTCGTCGAGCGGGTCAGGATGCACCAGTTGGCGGTCGGGCAGCGGCTCAGCCCGAGGCCACTGGCCGGGATGTTCGCCGGCACCGGCGTCGAGCTGAAACTCGCCCGCGTGACGGGGATCGACGTCGAGGCGAAGCGCGTCGCCCTCCTCGCCACCGACACCCACGGCGACCCCACTGACACCACCGGCACCACCGGCACCACCGGCACCACCGAGGAGCTGCCGTACGACACGCTCGTGTACGCCCTCGGCAGCGGCTGGAACAGCCACGGCGTCCCGGGCGTCGCCGAGCACGCCCACGACGTCGCGGGCCGTCCGGGGGCGCTGCGGCTGCGGGAGCGGCTGGCCGGTCTTGCGGCCGGGGCGCCGGTCCTCGTGGTCGGCGGCGGCCTCACCGGGCTGGAGAGCGCGGCCGAGATCGCCGAGGCGAGGCCCGACCTCGACGTGACCCTCGCCGCCCGCGGCGAACTCGGCGACTGGCTCGCGGACAGGGGCCGCGGGCATCTGCGGAAGGTCTTCGACAGGCTCGGCGTCACCGTGCGCGAGCACACCGCCGTCACCGCGGTCGGGGCCGACCACGTCACCACCGCAGACGGCGCGTCGGTCCCGGCCGCGGTCACCGTGTGGACGACGGGCTTCGCCACCCACCCGATCGCACGGGCCACCGCCCTCGAAGTCGCCGACAACGGCCAGATCGTGGTCGACGGGACCATGCGCTCGGTCTCCCACCCCGACGTGTACGCCGTCGGTGACGCCGCGCTCGCCAAGGGGCCCGGCGGCGGGGCGCTGCGGATGTCGTGCGCCTCGGGCGTCCCCACCGCCTGGCAGGCGGCCGACTCCGTCGCGGCCCGCCTCTGTGGCACCAAGCTGCCGCACGTGCCGCTGCGCTACTTCAACCAGTGCGTCTCGCTCGGCCGCAAGGACGGTCTGATCCAGTACGTCACCGCCGACGACCGCGCGGTACGCGCCGCCCTCAGGGGACGGCCCGCCGCCCTCTACAAGGAGTTGGTCTGCAAGAGCGCGGCCTGGGGCGTGGCCAACCCGACCTTCGGCATCCCGACCCGCCGCCGCCCCGTGGCCCCGCGGCAGGACCGGACGCAGGCGGGGGCGGCCGGGGCCACCGACACCACCGGGACGGCCGAGAGCGCGGCCTGACGCCCGGACACCGGAGTTCACACGTACGAGGCAGCGGTGGACGCCGTGGCCGAAGGAGAGGTGCCCGCGGGCTTCGCGGTCGAGGTCGAGCCGGTCGGGGCGGTGGCCCGGCGGAAGGTGGCGACGCTGACCGGGGCGTCGTAGCGCAGGGATTCGCCGAGGGCGCCCGGAATCCTCTCCGGCGCCTCCCTGAGCCGGCGCAGGGCGTCCGGGTGCCTGTCCGGGTGCCTGAGGAGGGCGAGCAGGGCGTTGCCGATGAAGCCGGTCGTGGCCGTCCTGCCCGTCGCGGCCACCGGACCCCTCGCGACCGCCCGGCCCGTCGCCGAAGAACCGGCCCGCGACCACGACGTGACGTCCCGTCATTCCCGCTCCCGCTCCCTGCCTTTGCGCCCCTTCCCTCCCCTCGCGCCCCTCCGCACGCCGTCTCCCGCCTTCCCTCACGCTCCCTCCTCCGCCTACTCGGCCACCGGCGCCTTCGGACGCGGAAGGGGGCGGGATAGACTCACCCGGCGCAGCGGGCCCCGTGGGTCAGCAGGGTCCCGCGGCACCCAGAAGTCACAGCCGACACAGAAGTCACAGCCGACACAGCCGACGCCGATGACACGGTCGACGCTGACGACACCGACACCGGGACGCCGGGAGAGCCGGGACCGAGAGACCGCGGGCAGGGGAGGCCGGGCCGTGCAGTGGGTGAAGATCTTGATGTTCATCGTGATCGTCTTCGCGCTCTATGTGATCATCACGGACCCGGCCAAAGCGGCCGACTACGTCCAGGTAGGGTTCGAGGCCATATCGAGCGCGGCGCACTCCATAGGCGACTTCTTCACCTGGGCCGCCCACGGCGGGCACTGAGCCGCCACCGGCCCCCGCGCCCGGCTCCACGGCAGGCCCCGCACGACCGGCCCGCGACCGGCGCCATGAACGACAGGGAGCACGCGATGATCCGCCACCTGGTCCTCTTCAAGCTCAACGACGGCGTCACCCGCGACGATCCCCGTGTCACCGAGGGCGTCGAGGCGTTCAGGGCGCTCGGCGGGCAGATCCCCGAGCTGACCGGCTGGGAAGCCGAGTGGAACATCAGCGACCGGCCCATCGCGCAGGACTTCGCCATCAACGCCACCGTCGAGGACGCCGCCGCGCTGCGCCGCTACCTCGACCACCCCGCCCACCAGGCCGGAGTCGCCCTCTGGCGCGCCTTCGCCACCTGGGTGATGGCCGACTACGAGATCTGACCCCGCGTCGCCACCGCCCCCGCGCCGCCCCGACGCCGCCCCCAGGCCCCCGCCGCCCGCCTCACGGGCCGGGGGCCCACGTGTGTCGGCGCACGGACGCGGGACTGCCGACATCCCGGCACGGGCCCTGCGCAGGCCGTGCTCGCCCCGCCCGCGGGCCCCGTTCACCGCCTCCGCCCCGGCCCCGTCCGAGCCCCCAACACGGTGCTATCGGGTACTTGCACACAGTGCACATGTCTTGTGATGCTATGACCGCTTTTGACGGATGAGTTAAACGGTGCTGAGCGGTTCCTTATCAGTCCCGGCGCGTTCCGCCCGATGCCGTATCCGCGGGTTCCGGCGAGCACCCGGCCGGGACCGCCACGGGCGCCGTACGGCGGCCCGGGAGTGCCGACAGAAGGGGTGGCGTTGACCTTGCAGGCCAGTACTGCGCCTACGGCACCGCATCACGCGCCCGCGCCCCCCGGCGACGACCGGCAGGCGCCCGAGGCCCCCGAGCCCCCGGAGGACCCTCCCGCGGCCCCGGAGGCGCCCCCGGCGGACGACGAGGAGGCAGCCAGGACCGCCCCCGCGCCCAGGAGCAGGGGCGCCGACACCCGCGCGCTCACCCAGGTGCTCTTCGGCCGCCTCAAGGACCTCACGCCCGGCAGCCCCGAGCACACCCGGGTGCGCGGCGCGCTCATCGAGGCGAACCTGCCCCTCGTGCGGTACGCCGCCGCGCGCTTCCGCACCCGCAACGAGCCCATGGAGGACGTGGTCCAGGTCGGCACCATCGGCCTGATCAACGCCATCGACCGGTTCGACCCGGAGCGCGGGGTGCAGTTCCCGACCTTCGCCATGCCCACCGTCGTCGGCGAGATCAAGCGCTACTTCAGGGACAACGTCCGCACCGTGCACGTGCCGCGGCGCCTCCACGAGCTGTGGGTCCAGGTCAACGGCGCCACCGAGGACCTGACCACGGCCTTCGGCCGCTCGCCCAGCACCGCGGAGATCGCGGAGCGGCTGCGGATCACCGAGGAGGAGGTCCTGGCCTGCATCGAGGCAGGCCGCTCGTACCACGCGACCTCGCTGGAGGCGGCCCAGGAGGGCGACGGCCTGCCGGGGCTGCTCGACCGGCTCGGCTACGAGGACCCGGCCCTCGACGGCGTGGAGCACCGCGACCTCGTACGCCACCTCCTCGTCCAGCTCCCCGAGCGGGAGCAGCGCATCCTGCTGCTGCGCTACTACAGCAATCTGACGCAGTCCCAGATCAGCGCGGAACTCGGCGTCTCGCAGATGCACGTCTCCCGGCTGCTCGCCCGCAGCTTTGCTCGACTGAGGTCCGCAAACAGGATCGAGGCGTAGTCTCAAAGGGCGGAAGGGTTACCGGAGCTTTACCGGAACATCCCCCCGGAGAAAGCCCCATGAGTGACTATCAGCGGACAAACCGACCCGCTGGATGTCGACATGTCACTACAGCGCGTTGCCGACATGTGACATTCTGCTGGAACAGCGTTTGCCGGGGCCTTCGCTCCGGTATTCAGGTGGAGGCACGCTTCCTCGTGGGGGCGTAGAGCCGCGACCGTCCGCGACCTCAAGGGGGTGGCATGTCCGCAGACCAGGGCAGCTCGAAGGTGCTCACGCTCGGCACGAGCGAAGACGCCGAGCCCGCCGAGCCCGTAGTGCCCCAGACCTCGGAAGCCATCGACACCCGCACCCTGTCCCGCTCCCTGTTCCTACGGCTCGCCGCCCTCGACGAGAACAGCCCCGAGCGCGGTTATGTGCGGGACACCCTGATCGAGCTGAACCTTCCGCTGGTGCGGTACGCGGCAGCCAGGTTTCGCAGCCGCAACGAGCCGATGGAGGACATCGTCCAGGTCGGCACCATCGGTCTGATCAAGGCGATCGACCGGTTCGACTGCGAACGGGGCGTCGAGTTCCCGACGTTCGCGATGCCGACGGTGGTCGGGGAGATCAAGCGGTTCTTCCGGGACACGTCCTGGTCGGTGCGCGTCCCGCGGCGCCTCCAGGAGCTGCGCCTCGCGCTCACCAAGGCGAGCGACGAGCTGTCCCAGCGGCTCGACCGCTCCCCCACGGTGCCCGAGCTGGCCTCGGCGCTCGGCGTCTCCGAGGAGGACGTCGTCGACGGCCTCGCGGTGGGCAACGCGTACACGGCCTCCTCGCTCGACTCGCCCGCGCCCGAGGACGACGGGGGAGAGGGCTCGCTCGCCGACCGGCTCGGCTACGAGGACACCGCCCTCGAAGGCGTCGAGTACCGCGAGTCGCTGAAGCCGCTGCTCGCGAAGCTGCCGCCGCGCGAGCGCCGCATCATCATGCTGCGCTTCTTCGCGAACATGACGCAGTCCCAGATCGGCGAGGAGGTCGGCATCTCGCAGATGCACGTCTCCCGGCTGCTGACCCGCACCCTGGCCCAGCTCAGGGACGGCCTGATCTCCGACTGACCGGCGGTCAGGGAGGAATCTCACGCGCGTCCGCGGGCCCCGAAGAGGCCCGCGGACGGCGTCACTTGAAGGCCAGCCAGGCCACCGCCGCGACGACGACGATGGCGACCACCACGCCGACGATCAGCAGCGGCCGACCGCCCGACGAGGAAGTCTGCGGGGCGGCGCCACGGGGCGCCTCCTCGTCCACGAACGCGCGGAACATCTGGGTGCTGCCCGCCGGATCAGGTGTGCCCTCGGGGCCCTGGGGGGCTTGGGGGTTGTGTGCCATGAGCAAGGACCCTAGCGAATCGGGGCACGACACCCAAGCCCGGGGGCGAGGCGGAAGAGCGGCCACTCCCGCACCAGTACGGACCGGCCCGTAGGACACCGCGCAGCCCGGCCGGCCGGACACCGCGCCACTCGGCAGGCAGGGCGCCGCACCACCCCGGCCGACAGGGCGCTCCGCCCCGGCACCCCCGCGCCGCACGGCCCCCGCGCAACCGCGGGCCTGGTACCCCCCGAGCCCCGCCTTCCACCCTTCCGCGCTCCCACGCGCCCGCGTACGCTCTCCTGATCCGCCCCACCGGAGAGCGCCCGCCCCGGCGCGCGCACACCCCCGCACACCCCTCCCCGCCCGCACCCGCGTCCCCGCACCCCCGAGGCATCGACCTGTCACGCCCCCGTCAAGCGCGACCGCCCGCCCCCACGCCCCACGCACGCCGTACGCTCCGGCGCGGAGACGCCCACAACCCGGGCTTTGCCCACCCTTTAACCCACGAATCCCGCTATTCATTTGCCTTCGGCAACCAAGTAGACCTATGGTTGCCTAGAGCAACAAATGGAGGTGCCATGGCCGCGCGGCGTCAGTACGAGGAACTGGCCCGTCAGCTCAGCGCGATCGGCGTCATCAAACGGAGCCTCGCGCGCACACTGCCGCCCGAGTGCCCGGCCGGCTCCGCGGCCGTCCTGCGCCTCCTGGACCAGCACGGAGCGATGCGGATGAGCCGGCTCGCGGAACTGCTCGCCGTCGACATGTCCGTGACCAGCCGCCACGTGGCCCATGTCGCCGAGCGCGGCTGGATCGCGAGGACCCGGGACCCCGACGACAAGCGCTCCCGCATACTCGCGCTCACCCCCGAGGGCGGCGACAAGCTCGCCGAGCTGTCGGACCGCTATCTGCGCACGCTCGAAGGCTGCCTGGAGGACTGGCCCGACGAGGAGGTCGAGCGGCTCTGCTCGCTCCTCGCCCGGCTCAGAGAGAGCTTCGGCGACTGCCGCACCGCCACGGTCCGCGGTCCCCACCCCGCACAGCACTCCCCGCAGCCCGCCACCCACACCCCCGCGTGAACGACCGACCCACCATCCCCGCGTAAGAAGAAAAGGACATCCATGGCAACGACCACACCAGCCGGTGTGCGGGGCAGCCATGCCAAGCACGGAGGAGCAGCATCCGACGGCGCGCAGATGACGCACCGGCAGATCATGGAGGCACTCTCCGGGCTGCTGCTCGGCATGTTCGTCGCGATCCTGTCGTCGACGATCGTCTCCAACGCCCTCCCCCACATCATCAGTGACCTCGGCGGTGGCCAGAGCGCCTACACCTGGGTCGTCACCGCCTCGCTCCTCGCCATGACGGCGACGACGCCGCTCTGGGGCAAGCTCGCCGACCTCTTCTCCAAGAAGCTGCTGGTCCAGATAGCCCTGATCATCTACGTGGCGGCCTCGGTCGTCGCCGGCCTCTCCCAGAACGCGGGCATGCTGATCGCCTGCCGCGTGGTCCAGGGCATAGGCGTCGGCGGCCTCTCCGCGCTCGCGCAGATCGTGATGGCCGCCATGATCGCGCCCCGCGAGCGCGGCCGCTACAGCGGCTACCTGGGCGCCACCTTCGCGGTGGCCACCGTCGGCGGCCCGCTGCTCGGCGGCGTCATCACCGACACGAGCTGGCTCGGCTGGCGCTGGTGCTTCTACGTCGGGGTGCCGTTCGCCGTCATCGCGCTGATCGTGCTCCAGAAGACCCTGAAGCTCCCGGTCGTCAAGCGCGACGTCAAGGTGGACTGGACCGGCGCGTTCTTCATCAGCGCGAGCGTCTGCCTGATCCTCGTGTGGGTCACCTTCGCGGGCAACAAGTACGACTGGCTCTCCTGGCAGACCTACGCCATGGTCGCCGGGTCGATCGTGCTCGGGCTGCTGTTCCTCCTCACCGAGACCAGGGCCCGCGAGCCGATCATCCCGCTGCGCCTCTTCCGCAACCGCACCATCACCCTGGCGTCCCTCGCCTCGCTCTTCGTCGGCGTCGCGATGTTCGCGGGAACCGTGTACTTCAGCCAGTACTTCCAGCTCGCCCGCGGCAAGACGCCGACCATGTCCGGGGTGATGACCATCCCGATGATCGGCGGGCTCTTCCTGTCGTCGACCGTCTCGGGACAGGTCATCACCAGGACCGGGCGCTGGAAGGCGTGGCTGGTCTCCGGCGGCCTCCTGGTGACCGCGGGTCTCGGGCTCCTCGGCACCATGCGCTACGACACCGAGTACTGGCACATCGGCGTCTTCATGGCGCTGCTCGGCCTCGGCATCGGCATGATGATGCAGAACCTGGTGCTGTGCACCCAGAACCAGGTCGCACCGAGCGACCTCGGCTCCGCCAGCTCCACCGTCACCTTCTTCCGCTCCCTGGGCGGCGCGGTCGGCGTCTCCGCGCTCGGCGCCGTGATGTCGAACCGGATCGGCGACTACGTGAAGGACGGCCTGGCCGGCCTCGGCGGCAAGGCCGCGGGCGCGCTGCCCAGCGGCTCCGACTCGGCGGGCGCCATCCCCGACCTCGCCAAGCTCCCCGCGCCGATCCGCACCGTGATGGAGAGCGCGTACGGCCACGGCATCGCGGACATCTTCCTGATCGCCGCGCCGCTGGCGTTCCTCGCCTTCCTCATCACCCTGTTCATCAAGGAGGTCCCGCTGCGCACCAAGGGCGGTCTCGCACAGAGCGCGGAGGAGGCCGCCCCGGCCGCGGCCCCCGCCGGCCCGGCGGACATGGCGGACGCGGCGGTGGCACCGCAGCCCGTCCCCGAGCCCTTCGCCGCCGCCGCGGCGGCGCAGGAGCCCGAGCCGCCCGCGGCCCCCGAGCGGGTGCCGAGCTGGGCCGCGGCGGGACCGGTCGACGGGCACGACGGCACCGGGCGCCTCGGCGCCCTGGCCTCCGCCGTCCCCGCCGCCGCGACCGCCACCGCGCAGCCGGGCCCCGGCGGCCCCGGCGGCCGCGGGGTGCCGGTGCACGGCTTCGTCCGCGGCGTCGAGAGCGCCCCCGTCCCGCGCGCCGCCGTGACGCTGATCTCGCTCACCGGGCGCCAGCTCGGCCGCGCCACCGCCCAGCAGGACGGCTCGTACGGAGTGGACGCCCCGGGCGCCGGGTCCTACGTGCTGATCGCCTCGGCCGACGGCTACCAGCCGCAGGCTTCCACGGTCGTCGTGGCCGACGAGCCCGTCGCCTTCGACGTCCTGCTCAGCGGCACAAGCGGCCTCGGCGGCACGGTGCGCTCCGCCGCCACGGGCGAGACCGTCGCCGGTGCCATGGTCATCGTCACCGATGTGCGCGGCGAGGTCCTGGCCACCGGGACGAGCGGCCCCGACGGCGAGTTCGCCTTCGCGGAACTGGTGCCCGGCACCGTCACCGTGGCCGTCAACGCCCCCGGGCACCGGCCGCTCGCGCTGCCCGTAGAGATCGGCACCGCGGGCGCCACCCGGGTCGAGGTCGAGCTGGAGTCGGGGGCCAGGGTCAGCGGCACCGTCCGCGCCGCGGGCGCCCCGCTGAACGACGCCAGGGTCACCCTCGTCGACGCCGCGGGCAACGTCGTCGCCAGCGCCACCACCGGCCAGGACGGCGAGTACGCCTTCGCGGACCTCGACGGCGGCGACTACACCGTGATCGCCACCGGGTATCCGCCGGTCGCCACCGGGCTCAGGGTCTCGGGCAGCGGAGTGGACGGCGCCGACGTGGAACTCGGCCACCCGTCCGACTGACCCCCGCAAGCCCCGGGGGCCCGGGTCATCCCCCGGCCCGGGCCCCCGGTTCCCCTCCCCGCGGGGCCGCCGCACGGACGGCGGCGGACACGGGCGCGCGCGGGCGCGCGGAGCCGGGCCCGCGCGCGGCGCCCGCACCGGCGCGGGCACCCCCGGCGCCCGGCGGCCGTTCCCACCAGGCCGTCCGACACGAACAAGGAGCACACCATGCCGCTCAGCGCACGGATTCGTACCCGCGACGACTGGGCCGTACCGCACGCCGTGGTCACCGTCACCGACCCGAGCGGCTACCAGATCTGCCGGGCCGAGGCGGACGACGAGGGCGCCGTCGGCGACCCCGTCACGCTGCCGCCCGGCCCCTACACCGTGATCGTCACCGCCATCGGCTACACCCCCACCGCCGCCACCGCCATCGTCACCGCCTCGGGCCGCGCGGAGCTGGGCCGGATCGTCCTCACCCGGCAGGGCGGTACGGAGCTGCCGCCGCCCGGGCCCTGGACCATCGACCCCGCCCACTCCTCCGTCGCCGCGATCGCCCACCACCTCGGCATCTCCAGCGTGCGCGGGCGCTTCACCGAGTTCCGCGGCCGTATCGAGATCGCGGACAACCCTGCCGACCCCGACAAGTCCCGGGTGGAGGCGGTCATCAGGGCCTCGTCCATCGACACCGGCAACACCCTGCGCGACGACCACCTGCGCTCGCCCGACTTCCTCGACGCCGAGCGGCACCCGCACCTCACCTACCGCTCCAGCGGGCTCACCGCCACCGGCACCGACCGCTGGACCGTCCACGGCGACCTCGGCATGCGCGGCGTGCAGCGCCCCGTCGACCTCGACCTCAGCTACCTCGGTACGGGCCCCGACCCCTGGGGCGGGGTGCGCGCCGCGTTCCACGCCACCGCGGAGCTGCGCAGGGAGGACTTCGCCATGAACTACAACCAGGTCGTCCAGGCGGGCATCGCCGCCATCGGGACCACGCTGCGGGTGGAGCTGGACATCCAGGCGGTGCAGGGCGAGTCGCTGCCGCAGGTGTGAGCGGGACACCCCGGGCCGCTGATGGGCGCCGCCGCCCCGCGTCCGCACCGCCCGGCGGGCCGCGTCCGCCGCTCCGGAGGGCGGTGGGACGGGGCGGCGTAGGGTGCGAGCATGGCTCCGAACATCGCGACAAATACGACCGTTTCTCTAACGGAACTGCTCGATTTCGTTCGCCCCCGGCACCGCGCGCTCCTGCTGACGCGTCGCGCGGACGGCTCCCCCCAGGCGTCCCCGCTGACCTGCGGCGTGGACGACTCGGGACGCATCGTCGTCTCCACCTACCCGCAGCGCGCCAAGACCCGTAACGCCAAGCGGGACGAACGGGTGAGCGTCATCGTGCTGAGCGACGAGTGGAACGGCCCCTGGGTCCAGGTGGACGGCACCGCCGAGGTCCTCGACATCCCCGAGTCGGTGGAACCGCTCGTGGAGTACTTCAGGAACATCTCGGGCGAGCACCCCGACTGGGCCGAGTACCGCGAGGCCATGCGGCGCCAGGGCAAGTCGATCATCAGGATCACCCCGGCGAAGTGGGGCCCCGTGGCCACCGGCGGCTTCCCCCCTGAGCTGGCATCGAACTGACACCGCCCAGGCCCCCGGCCACCCCGGGGGCCGGGAACCTCCGCACGAACCCGTCCCGCCCGGACCCCTACCTCCGCAGCGCCTCGATCCCCGACACCAGGAGTTCCAGGGCGACGCCGAAGTCCTTCTCCCGCATCTGCCGTACGGACGCCGCGCTCTCGCCGCCGCCGTCCGCCATGCGCCACAGGCCCTGCGGCGCCCGGGCCACCGCCTCCCCGTAGTACGCGTCCTCGGTCATCCCGGCGGCGGCGCACCGCACCAGGAAAAGGCTCTCCATGGTGCCGAACCCGTACACGAACTGGAAGACGGCGGCGATGGCCCCGCGCTGGCGCCCCGCCGAGAGCCCGGTGCCCCCGATCACCCGCCGCACGGTCCGTGAGAAGTCGCTGAAGTGCGGCCCGATGTTCAGGAACATGCCAACCAGGGACGAGACCCAGGGGTGCCGCACCAGCAGCGCGCGGTACTCCCCGGCCAGCGCCCGCAGTTCGGCGCGCCAGTCGCGCGCGGCGCCCGCGGCCGGCAGCGCGATCTCGCCGAAGGCCGCGTCCAGGGCCAGTTCGAGGAGGTCGTCCTTGGTGTCCACGTACCAGTAGAGGGACATCGCGGTCACGTTCAGCTCGGTGGCGAGGCGCCGCATGGAGAAGCGGGCGAGGCCCTCCGCGTCCAGCAGCCGCACGCTCACCTCGGTGATCCGGTCCCGCCCGAGGCCGCTCGGCTGCTCGGCCCTGCGCGCGGAACGGCCGCGCCGCGCCGTGCCGTCGAGCCAGACGCTGGTGCGCTGCGGGCGCCCGCCCGGCCCCGCCGCCCTCGTCCGGTCGGCTGCCCCCGCCATGGCCACCCCTTCCCGTACCTTCCCGTACGGCCGTGTCCGAACCGGGCCTCGCGGGGCCCGCCCCCTCGATGCTATGCGGGCATGGACACGATTCCGTTACCGGCGGTGCGTACGGGGCCGCGCACCGCGCCCGGGAACTCGGCGCACCGCGCCGGGAAACGCCGAAGCGCGCGGTCGCACAACACGACCACGCGCCCTGTTCGTTGCCCCGCGCACCACCGCGGGGCGCCGTCCCGTACGCCCGGGAGGCCGCGGCGGGCACCCCCGCCCGCGCACCGTCTCCCGGGCGCACCCCACAGTCCCGGAGCACGCCCATCCCCAGGCGTTCGCGCTCCGGGAGCCCTTCCGGCCCCGGTCCGCCGAGCGCCGTCCGCCCCGGCGGCCTCGGTGCCGTCCTACTCGGCGGCCTTGATCAGGTAGCCGGCGCCGCGCCTGGTGTGGATCATCGGCTCCCGCCCGGCGTCGATCTTCCTGCGCAGATACGAGATGTACAGCTCGACCACGTTGGCCTGGCCGCCGAAGTCGTAGCTCCAGACCCGGTCGAGGATCTGCGCCTTGCTGAGCACCCGGCGCGGGTTGCGCATGAGGAAGCGGAGCAGTTCGAACTCGGTGCCGGTCAGATGGATGGACTGGCCACCCCTGGTGACCTCGCGGCTGTCCTCGTCGAGGGTGAGGTCGCCGACGACGAGCATGGAGTCCCCGCGGCGCCCTGCGGCGGCCCCGGAGCGCCTGATCAGCCCGCGCAGCCTGGCGACGACGTCCTCCAGCCTGAACGGCTTGGTCACGTAGTCGTCGCCGCCCGCGGTGAGCCCCGCGATGCGCTCCTCGACGGCGTCCTTCGCGGTCAGGAACAGCACCGGGACGTCGGGGAGGTCGCGGCGGAGCCTGCCCAGCAGGGAGAGCCCGTCCACGCCGGGCAGCATCAGATCGAGCACGACGGCGTCGGGCCGGAACATCCTGGCCTGCTGCACGGCCCGGCCGACGTCGCCGACGCTGCGGATCTGCCAGCCCTCGTAGCGCAGGGCCACGGCGAGCAGGTCGGTGACGGCGGCCTCGTTGTCCACGACGAGCACCCGGACGGGGCTCCCGTCCGAGCCTCGCGGTTCGGCACGCCTCTGGGGCGAAGTCACGGTCATGAGGACACGGTGCGCCGCGGCCCTGAAAGCTCCCTTTCGGAAACCTGTGAATTGCCTGAGAAAAAGGGACCGGAGGTGGCGGTTCAGCCGCGTACCGCGGCCAGGCACTCGTCGTACAGGTCCATGAGGTCGCGCTCGCCGCCGCCCTCGACCCACGCCATCGACGCGGCGTCCAGGCATGCGAACGACGTCGCGAGCACCGCGCGGGCCCGCGGGTCCGCACCGCCGACCGCCCCCATACGGGCCGCGACGAGCGGCAGCAGCTCCTCCTGGAACCGCAGCCGCTTCTCCAGCCAGCCGGCCCGCAGCGAGGCGGTGCGGTGCAGGAGCCGGAAGCGTTCCAGTGCCTGCTCACGGCTGTCGTGCAGGGCCAGTACGGCGGCGACCCCCGCCCGCAGCACCTCCCAGACCCCGGCCTCCGGGGGCTGCGCGCCGATCGTGTCCTTCAGCACCTGCCCGAAGCTGCCCTGGTCCCCGCCGAGCAGTTCCTCCTTGGTGCCGAAGTAGCGGAAGAGGGTGCGCTGGGAGACACCGGCCTCGCGGGCGATCTGCGCGATGGTCGTCTCGTCGTAGCCCTGCTCGGTGAAGAGCCGCAGAGCCGTGTCCAGGATCTCCCGCGAGGCGAGCCGCCTGGTCCTGTCCCACAGCGTGGCCGGTGCGCCCGCCGCCGCCTTGGCTTCCTGGTCCATGCCCCCACAGTAGCCGAGCGCTGCCAGGTTGACACTCGCACGAGACCTGGCAGTCGGATAGCGGTCTGGCATTCATATGCTGCTTGGCAGTCACTGCCATACGGTCGTACGCTGCCAAGGGAGGCCGTCCCGATACGGCGCCCCCGCGCCCCAGCCCCGGGCGCACCCGACCACACGGAGGAACGCACCATGCCCGCACCCACAGCCCTGATCACCGGCGGCACCAGCGGCATCGGCAGGGCCACCGCCGCACTGCTGCACTCCCGCGGCCACCGCGTCATGGTCACCGGCGTCGACAACGTCGCGAACGCCGCGCTGCCCGAGGACGTGGCGGTCGTCAGGGCCGACGCGCGGTCGCTGCCCGACCTCGACCGGGCGGTCGACGCGGCACGCCGCAGGTTCGGCTCGCTCGACCTGCTCTTCCTCAACGCGGGCGTCTCCCGCCCGGGACCGGTCGAGTCGACCGACGAGGACGCCTTCGACGCCCTCTTCGACATCAACGTCAAGGGCACCTTCTTCACCCTGCGCAAGGCGCTCCCGCTGCTCGGCGAGGGCGCCTCGGTCGTGATCACGGTGGGCGCGGGGGAAGGGCTCGGCGCCGCGATGACCGCCGCCAAGGGCGCCCTGCTGCCCCTCACCCGCGCCCTCGCGCTCGAACTCGCCCCCCGCCGCATCCGCGTCAACGCCGTCAGCCCCGGGCTGATCGACACCCCCGCCTACGGCAGGCTGGGCGTCTCCCGGGAGATGCTCGACTCCTGGGCCGCCGAGGTGCCGCTCGGCCGGGCCGGCGCCCCCGCGGACGTCGCGGAGGCGGTGGCCTTCCTCGCCTCGGACGCCGCCGGTTACATCACGGGCGACAACCTCACCGTCTCGGGCGGCGTGGGCGTCCACGCCCGGGCGTGAGCGACGCCCCCGCACCGGACGGCCACCGCGTCAACGGGCCGCCGCCTGACGGTCACCCCCGTCGGCCGCCCCCTCCTCAACCGGCCGCAGCGCCGGTCCCCACCCCGAACAGCCGGGCCCCGTTCCCGTAGCAGACCGCGCGCAGCCAGTCGTCCCCGAGGCCGAGGCGGGCGAGCGCGTCGAGCTGGTGGACGTAGCGGTACGGGACGTTGGGGAAGTCGCTGCCGAGCAGCACCCGGTCGCCGAGGTCGGCCAGCCTGCCGAGCTCCGCCCTGGGGAAGGGCGCGGTGGCCTCGACGAAGTCGGTGAACGCCATGGTGGTGTCGAGCCTGACCCCGGGGTGGCGCTCGGCGATCTTGAGGAAGTCCCCGTACTCGGGCATGCCCATGTGGGCGACGATCAGCGGCAGCCGCGGGTGGCGGGCCAGCATCCGCGCGACAGGACCTGGCCCCGTGTGCTTCCCCGGCGCCGGTCCTGAACCGCAGTGCATCACCACCGGCACGCCCGCCTCCGACAGCAGCCCCCACACCGGGTCGAGCAGCGGGTCGCCGGGGTCGTACGCGCCGACCTGCACATGGGACTTGAAGACCCGCGCGCCCGCCTCGACGGCCTGCCGCACATACGCCTCGGCGCCGGGCTCCGGATAGAAGGTGGCGGTGTGCAGGCAGTCGGGGGTGCGGGCGGCGAACTGCGCGGCCCAGCCGTTGAGCCAGGCCGCCATGCCCGGTTTGTGCGGGTAGAGCATGGCGGTGAACGCCCGTACCCCGAAGTCGCGGAGCAGCGCGAGCCTGGTGTCCTCCCCGTACCGGTAGACGACGGGCCACTCGACGCGGGTGAGGGGACCCGCGGAGTCGAAGTAGGCCCAGACCTTCCGCAGGACGGACTCCGGCATGAAGTGCGTGTGGACGTCGACGAGTCCGGGCAGGCCGAGCCGCGTCCAGAAGCGGCGCACCGCACCGGCCTCCGCGGAGTCCGCGCCCTCGCTGCCCGGTTGATCACTCATGGCCCCACCCTGCGCCGCGGCCCCGCGCGGTGTCCAGCCTCGCCCCGCCGCCTCGGGGCCGGGCGCCCCGGGTCAGAAGAGGGCGGGCTGCTCGGCGGGCAGCTCCCGTACGGGTGCGTCGGTGACCGCGTCCGTACGCGCACCGCCGGGCGCAGCCGACGCCGTGAAGGGCCAGCCCGCGAGCAGCCGGCCGTCGGCTATGAGGACCCGTCCGTCGCTCTGGCGCAGATACAGGTCGGGGCCCGCGACGGCGAGCAGCGTGCCGCCGAGTGCGGCGCCGGGGACGAGCCCGGTCAGGAGCGCGTTCGCGGGCGGGAGTCCGGCGAGCCCGAAGTCCTCGGCCTGGTCGACGACCTTGGCGGGCAGCCAGTCGAGCGCCTCGGCCCCGCCGGGCAGCAGTGCGGCGGCCGCGGTGTGCAGCGCCGTCAGCTCGGCGGCCCGCTCCGCTGCGGACGGCAGCCGCGAGCGCGCGGCCCGCTTGTCGGCGTACGGCACCCGGTCGGGGACGCCGAGGGCCGACCGCAGCAGCTCCTCGGTGCGCCGCGCGGCCATCAGGGGCCCCTGCCCGAGCCAGGTGAACGCCACCGCGCCCTGTTCGAGCAGCCGCAGCCGCTCGCGCTCGGCCGCCGTGATGCCGGACTTCACCATGCCGGGCCCGAACCACGCCAGATAGACCCGGTACGTGCGCGGGTCTGCGGGCGCGGTGTCGGCGGCGACGGAGTGCGCGCGGTCGACACGGGCGCACTCCTCGCACTGGGCGCGGGTGAGGTGCGCGGGAACGGCACGCTCGCCGGGGCAGGGTGTGTGCCGGCCCGCGCGTTGGACACCGAGGCAGCGCCGGGGGCCCGTGGTCCGCAGCGCCAGCACGCACCCGGGCGCGAGGGGGAGCGCGGGCTCCCGCGGCCCGGGGTCCGCCGCCGCGTGCTCCTGGGGTCGCGCACGCCTCCCCCCGAGCACGGCGGCGCCCCCCGCACCCCACCGGACCCCCGTACACACCACAGCCGTCATGCTCCCGAAGGTAACCCGGGGGTCTGACAACGGCCCCTGACCTGCACCGCGACCGGGGTCCTGTGGCACGCACCGGGGGCGGCGGCGCTACTCCTTGCAGGTGGGCAGGGCGGGGCTGTCGTGGGTGCGGACGGCGGAGAGCCAGGCGTGGCCGCCGGGAGCGTCGTTGAGCCGCACCCTTAACCACCTGCTCGACGTGACCCCCGTCTCGTCCGCGACCATCGTGCCTTCGTAGAGGACGCAGTCGGCGACGAGGACGTCGTTGTGCCAGACCCGGTGGGTGACGACGTTGTCCGCGTCGTACTTCTTACGGGGGTTCTTGGCGAGGCCGATGCTGCACGCGGGCAGGTGGTCGCTGCCGCGGCAGGCTTTCTCGACGTTGAAGACGTGCACGGAGACCGTGGAGGAGAGCGCGCCACCCTTCGCGGGGTGCTTCGCGCCCCCGTCGTCGGAGCCGAACAGCGCTATCCCGGCGGCGGTCACAAGCCCCGCGGCCGCGACCGCTATGACGCCGAACGCCACCCGGTGCGTACGCAGTCTGCGCCGGAAGAGGCTCGGCCGCGGCGGCACGGGCACGTCGGTGACCTCGGGCAGTTCCCTCCCCGCCGCCTGCCCGCCGTGCTGCCGCTCCCGCGCCCCGGACGCGTCGGACCCGGCATGGCCGTCCTGACCGCCCGGCCCCTCCCCCTGCTCCCCGGCCCCGCCGCCCTCCGGCTCCCCGGCTTCGCCGTCCTCCGGCGTGCCGTCCGCTCCCGGTCTTTCGGCGCCGTCGGCGGCCGGCGTCCCGGCGCCGCTACGCGCCGAGTCGGCGATCGCCCACAGCCGGTGCAGCTCCCTGAACTCCTCTTTGCTGGCGCCGCAGGCTCTGCCGATGGCATGCGCTATTCCGTAGTCGGCGGGGAGTTTGCCGCCCGCACAGTAGCGGTGCAGGCTGGAGCGGCTGATCCCGGTCTGCCGGGCCAGCGTCTCGAAGCTGAGCCCCGCACGTTCCTTGAGCGCCCGCAGCCGGGCGGCGAACTGCTCGTTCTCTTGCAGCGGTGTCATCCTGCCTCGCAGACGTGTGAACTGCGCGCATGCGCGAAAGCACGGACGCGAGCATCCCACCCGCGTCCCACCGGGATATCAAGTGCGCAGCTCACAGGGGACGTAGCCGTCCCAGCATCCCACTGTCACCCATCCGCTTGCCACGAGCCGTGAGCTTTTGCCACGGTCGACACAGCTCGGCAGGGAACGGCCGGACGGAGCAAGACGGGGGAAGCCGGGGGACCGGCCGATCCGCACCGAGCGAGCCCCGCCGCACACGTGCGGCGGGGCCGTCAAACCCCCCACGGGCGGCGCCAAGGGGCCTCCCGGTTCGTGCCCGGGCGGCCCCTTCGCTGGTCCCGTACTCGGATTCGCCCGGTCCCGTACCCGGAACCGGGGCATCGGGCAGTGTCAATTTGTCCGAAAACAGCCGCCGTCCAGGGTGGCGAGGGCCCGCGCCCGCGCCTCCACCACCGCCATACGGGCCGCCCGCTCCTCGGTGTCGCCGTGTGCCCGCTGCCCCGTGACCTGGCCGGGCCACTTGCGGTACAGCATCCCGACCTCGGAGGAGAACCAGCCCCGCGCCACCGCGTTCAGCGCGAGCAGCAGCCCCGTGTCCTCGGAGGCGGGCAGCGCCATCCATCCGCCGAGCGCCAGCAGCAGTTCGCGCCGTACGCACAGGGTCGCGGGGTGGACGGGCGGCAGGTGACCGCCCGCGGCCCACGGTCCGAGCAGCGTGCCGCGCTCGACGCGGCCGTGCCCGGGGCCGCCGGGGAAGTCGACGGTGGTCCCGTCCGGCAGCAGGTCGACCGCCCGCGAGCCGACCCACCCGACCGACGGGTCGCTGCTGAGCACGCCGATGTCCCGCGCGAGTACCCCGTCCGCGAGCTGGTCGTCGGCGTCGAGCACCTTCACATACGCGCCTTCGGCGTGCGCCAGGGCCAGCGTCCGCGCGACACCGGGGCCACCGGCCCGCCCCTGCCGGAACGACACGCGCGCGTCGTCGGGCACATACGGCCGTACGGCGTCGCCCGTGCCGTCCTCCTGTATCACCCAGTGCCACTCCCAGCCGCCGGGGAGTTCCTGGTTGCGCAGGGACTTGTGGGCGTCGGGCAGGAAGCGCGCCGAGGGCGCGTGCACCGCGGTGACGACGACGATCCGCCCCAAGCGCCTCACCCCTCTCCCGCGCCTCAGCGTACGACGCGGGGGCGGGCGGGCGGCCGCCGGTACTACCGCAGCGCCCTGCGCGCCTGCCACCAGCCGAGGCCCGCGGCGGCGGTGACGGCCACCACGACGGCGGCCCGCGGCAGCGGCCGTCCGGTGCCGTCCGCACGGCGGGCGAGCCTGGCGCCGCTGGACTGCCAGGAGAGCACGGAGGCGTTCGACTGCCCGGACAGCCACGACCCGAAGGACTGGAAAGAACCGACCGACACGGCGGACATGGCGGAACCCAGCGACCCGAACGACCCGAACGACGCCACGGACCCGATGGAGAGGGCGGACCCGGCCGACCCGATGGACAGCACGGACTCCGTGGAGCCGATGGACAACACCGAGTTACGCGACCCGATCGACCAACGCGAGGACATACCCCCATCCTCCCTCATGGAGGTGCGGGGGCGCTATTGGTGCCGTTGGAATGGGTCTGGGGGCATGGGGGCTGCCACGGCGGCCCGTTGACGCACCCACGGACTGAACAGGATCGTCTGCAAAGCCGTGCGGCAGGCCCCCGGACCCCATGGCTCCGCCTCCGCGCCCTCGTCGCGCGTACGGAAGCCGAGACTCATCCACACCCTGTGGGAAACGAAGCGCCGGTCGGCGCTGCGAGGCCGCCAAAGCGAGAGGCCCCGGGACTTCGTCCCGGGGCCTCTCATCTGTGCGCACTCGGCAGGATTCGAACCTGCAACCTTCTGATCCGTAGCTCTGTAGAGATCGGTCAATGGCGGTCATATACGCCGCTCGTTGGGTTTACAGGGACGCTACGGGGCGGGGACGGTTGCTGTGGTTGCTGTGCTTCGCTGCTGTACAGCTCCGCCCACCAATAAGGCTCAGTGACAGACGACCAGGAGGGCGACGGCTCGGCAGCTGCCGGAGTTCCCAAGGTCACGAACGGAGCGTTCGCTGAGTGCAGCGCGGATACAGTCTGGCTCAGCCCACGGGCGGAACGCAGCAGCCCCGCTGTCAGTGGCACCGGCTAGCGTCGTTGGACATGAGAGGGGACCCGGATGGCAACCAACAACCCGTACAGATTGGTCACCAACCTGAAGTACTGGCTGCTGGCCAGCGGAGGCCTGGCAGCTGGGTTGGGGCTGCTGTACGTGTCGGGGCTGTCTTGGTCCGAAGATCACAAGTCGTTTGGTGTGCTAGCCAATCAACTCGGTGGCCTGCTCATCGCCTCGGTCGCTTTGGCCACCCTGTGGGACTTGGTAGGCCGCCGGTCATTCTTCAGGGAGATGCTTGAGGTCTTGGAACTGAAACATGATGTCCACAGCTCCGGACTTGAGTCGATCGGCACGGACTACAGGAAGGTTGTCGACTGGGATGACCGCCTGAATTCAGCCAAGAACCTGGACATCTTTGCCGCCTGGGCGACAACCTGGCGTAACAATAATCAAACGAATCTCCAGCAACTTGCATCCCGCAACGGCGCAAAGATCCGGGTTTGCCTCCCGGACCCCAACGACAACACCTGTGTCAAGTCGCTGGCCGCGCGCTTCAACCTGAGCCAAGGAGATGTTCGAACCAGGCTTAACGATGCGATCGAGGGGTACAAAAAGTTTGACGCAAACGGCAGCCGTACGGGGCGCGTAGAGATCTGGACAACCCCCGTCTTCCGCGCCTTCTCCGCCTACCGCATCGACGATCAATTTGTCGTGACGCTGTACCACCATAAGGACAACCGGAGCGGATCCTTCCCGGCTTTCATGTGCCGGAAAGGTGGGTCCCTATTTGCTTTCTTCGAGGAAGATCTGGAGGGGGTTCTCGGTGCGAGCACAAAAGTCTATCCATGAAGCGCAAGCAGGCCGCGTTGAAGTATTCTGCCACGACCTGCCTCGCGATATATACGCGAAACTGGTGGAGAGCGGCCGAGTTGCATGGGACATCGAAACCAACGGGCTCGATCCTCGCGAAGCGCAGATTGGCACGTGCCAGATCCATGCACAAGGCGTGGGTGCATTCGTCGTGACTCACGTTGCTGGCAGCACTCCGCCTATGTTGGCCCAATTGTTGTCCGACGAACAGGTCTTGAAGGTATTCCATCACGCGCCCTTCGACCTGTCATTCATGGCAGCCGCATGGGGTGTCGAGCCGCGCAACATCGCCTGCACCAAGATCGCCGCCAAACTCCTGGAGCCGTCTGCGCCTGCCGAGCACTTCTCTCTGAAGTATCTGATGGCTCACCACTTCAACGTGCAGCTCCACAAGGAAATCCGTTTTACAGACTGGATGGCGGATTCCCTAAGCGCACATCAGGTGGAGTACGCTGTCGGCGACGTGATCAGATTGCTTGATCTCTACGATCTAATGGTCTCAAAAATCAGCCAGCGTGGACTGCTTCAACTCTACGATCGCTGCCTGAAGTTTCTGCCAACACATACTGCGCTCCGCCTCCATGGGTGCCCCAACCCATTCAAGTACTAACGCCTCGCTGCGGCTTCACCGAGCCTCGTCAACCTCACGCTTTCCGAAGGGATGCAGGGGTCGGCGGATTCTCAATGGCGAGTCAAAATCCGAGCGATCTAGAAAACCGTCGTGGCGAGAGTCACCGTGGGTTCAAATCCCACACCCACCGCAGTTGTTGAAGGCCCCTGACCAGGAACATCGGTCGGGGCCTTCGTCGTGGGCGGTCCCTGCTGGCGGCCGTGATTCCCCGTGAGTTACCGGTCTATCAGGCACAGATGGGGCACGGACTTCTGCGGCTGGAGCTCACACTGCCCGCAGGCGTCGCGTGGGGGCGATGAAGAGGGTGTTCCGGTCCGCACTCGAGAACCCGGCCATTTCGGCGATCTCCTCGTGGCTGAGGCCCTTGTCGGCCATGGCCTCGCCAATGGATTGGGCCAGGGCAGGTGTCTCCGGTGGAAGCTCGTCGCTCAAGGGCTCTCGGGTTCGCCAACCCCGGTTACTCAGGGACTTGTACAGACTCGTGCGTTTCGCGGAGGTGATGACTTGCAAGTCGTATGCGCGTTCGATCAGGGCCTGCATCGATGTGCCCCACTCCCGCTTGAGATCATGCAACCGGCCCAGGGTGAGGTTCCTGAGTTGAGGGCGGATGACCTCTTCAGGCATAAGGAACTCCGCCGCGAACCTTGTCGCGTCTTCCTCCATGGACAGGATGGGCTCTGAGGAGTGCAGGCACAGATGCCCCAGTTCGTGACCAACGGTAAGGCGGACACGATCAATGGGCGCCGCTACGTTGATCATCATCACCGGGTAGTCGTCCACCCATTGAGAGAGCCCATCTACGCGTGTCGTCCCGAAGTCTTCGGCGAGGACGATGCAGCCAGCCGCTTCGACCCAGCGAACCAGCGACCTCACAGGGCCAATGGGCATGCGCCACTGCATCCGAACCATGCGGGCAGCGTCAGCGGCGTCCGTTTCAATTGGATCAAACGTCGGGATGCGCTGCTGTGCCCGGAGTGACACTTCCTCCATCAGATGGCGGACGTGCATGCGGTACATGTTCAGCTGGGACTCCAGTTGCCGCCAGGTCGTGGCCTTGGCGGTCGCTCGCTTCCGCATATGAGCGTCTACAGCCATCGCGCCGCGAACGGAAACTGCGTGCTTGAGGAACGAGACGGTTACGCCGAGAGCATCCGCGAGGCGGGCGAGGGCTTCACTCTCGGGCTCGCGTAGATCGTTCTCGTAGCGGGACAGGGCCGCTTGGGTCACCCCAGCGGCCTCTGCCAAGTCTTCCTGGGTGAAACCAAGGGCCCGGCGAGCTGTTGTGATCGCTTCGCCGAGACTGCTCATTTCGACCCATCCTCCGTTGCTTCGTGCTTCTCGGGTGCAGGCACGTTGATCGACGGGAGCGAAGGTTCGGGCGCTGTAGGACGGACAGGCTGAACCGTGCCTCCAGCTTGGCCGACGTCCGGCAGAGGCACCAGCCAGACCACGTTGTCCTGACCGTCGCGTAGCGACAGCACTGCTTCACCGATCTCGCGTGAGTCAGCTTCCCACTCGTAGCCAGCGACTAGACGGACTTCTTCCATTCCCGGAAACGTGTCCTGCACACCCTGTGCGAAGAACTCCAGAGCCGTCTGTGTGGCGTAGCTGCTGACCTGGCCATCTTCCCGATGCCGCTTGACCCGCAGACGATAGCCGACGCCCACGATCACCTCGCGCGTGGGCTCCCCGTGACTCAAGGTCACACCGGGGTGGCCGTCGAGCAAGCTTGTGAGGTGGGCCCACAGGCGATCATGGATCCAGTTGGCTAGACCGCGCTCGCTCGCCTCGGCCACCCACGTGGGATTCCAGTTGCGATAGGTGCGCAGGTCATCGGCAGCGAGCCTCACTGATCTAGCCAGACCGTGCGTGACCTTCTCGCCTAAGCCTGACAGGACTTCTGGGGATTCCGGGTAGGAATTCATGCCGGAAAATATACCGGCACGGTAGATCACCTTGTCCAGGGGATCGTCAACTTGTTGCTGACGCTTGCCTGCTACCTCAACTCACCACTTCCCCCGCTCCCATCCCGTCCGCCGTCGACCCACACACCGTGGAGCGGGCGTGGTTCAGGGGCGTCAAGGTGGAGCGCGCCACTGTACGAACGACCTTGACGCCCCTGGGCCGCGTCTGCTCGGCTCTGCCTGGGTCGACGGTGGACGGGATGGGAGCTCCCCACGCTCGCCACGATGTGCCCGCGGCCGGGAACGGCGCCCCCCTCCCACCCGGTGCCGGCCGATCCCCCGCCGGAGGCATGTCCCTGACCGTGGGCCGCAAATGTCGGGTGATCGACTCATGACCTCCGGGCCTATCCACAGTGGGCGGGCGTCGGCGCAGCGGGGCGGAGCGGGCCGAAGGCAGGAGCGGCGCCCCAGCGGAGCCGGAAAGCCCGCCCGGCGGAGCGGAGCGCAGCCGGGTGCTTGATGAGGTAGAGAAACTTGTAACAGCTCTCAGGCTGTCGGGGGCGAGACGTAGCAAACGGCAGGGATGCTCTGGCCGTCTCCGAAGTGGTGAGTGGCTTCGCCGATCTTCTGCCAGCCGAGCCGCTCGTAGAGCCGCATGGCTGCGACATCCTTCGTCATGACGTCGAGCACCAGGCGTAGATCCCGTTCCTGAGCGAAGCGCATCGCGGCTTCCATCAGGCGCTCTCCGGTCTTGTGCTTACGCGCCGCTCTGACGACGAACAGCCTCGCCAGAACGGCTACATGAGCCTCGTCGTCACCGCTCTGCTTGGTCCACATCCGGACAGCGTCTTCGCCCCGCGGCCGCATGATGGCGACATGCCCGACGACCTCCCCCTCACCGTCGGCCACCCACGCACGCAGCACATCGTCAGACCAGAGCCACCCCTGAGGATCTTCGATCCCCTCCACGGGATAGCCGTCTGTCTCATGGACTTCAACCAGCGCGGCAGCAGCGGGATCTAGGTCATCGCTCTCGAAGGGGCGGACGATCGTGGATGCCATCAGGAGCTCCTGTCTACTCGACGGGCAGTTCGTAGAGCAGCCCGGTGCGGTCGGCGCGGTGGACGTAGCGCGAGACCTCGAAGGGGACTTCGTCCTGGTCGAGGCTGGTGTGCAGAACATCGAGCACTGGCACGCCGGGGAGTAGATCGAGAGTCGCGGCCTCCGCCGGTGTCGGCATCCTGGCGCTGATCTCATCGCGTACGCGGGTCATGACGTGCCCAAGGTCCTGGAGCCGTCCGTAGATGCCGTCCTTGCCGGTCTTGGCCTGCATCAGGAGCGTTCCCTGGGCCTCATCCCAGCGCAGGTACGTCGAGACGATCTGTACCGGCTCGTCGTCCGCGAAGTAGTGGTTCTCCCGGTGAACCACGCTCTCCTCGTCTGCGGAGACCTTCAGACGCTCTGCAACATCTGCCGGTGGCCGCTCACGGGCAATGGACGGGACGTCGATCCTCGGGACTTTGCCCTGCCGCGCGCACTCCAGCCGGAACGGCGTGAGACCCGTCTCGCGGTTTTTGAGCGAGTACCGATCACTGCCGAAGCGGAACAGCTTCTGAGGCTCGCGTACGTATGCCCCGCTGCCGTGTTTCGCGACAACCAGACCTTGCTCGCGAAGGATCCGAACGGCTTCCCGCGCAGTGTTCCGGGCTGTGCCGAACTCCTCGGCAAGGGCACGCTCCGACGGCAACTTGTCCCCGCTGCTCAACTCTCCAGATTCGATCCTGCGGCGCAGATCATCGGCAATTCGCCTGCTCGGAGGCTGTTGAGTCGGAGGGACGGACGGAGTCATGCCCGCAGTCTAGCAACTGGCTCAAGCCACCTTGTTGACCCGAAGCGCAGCGTGTGCTCAACTGGCTTAAGCCAGTAAGTGGCTCAAGCCAGTTGGGCGGGCTCGCTCATCGAGTGCGCCCTAGATCGCAAGGAGTGCTGTATGCCGTCCTTCAAGATCGACCTTCAGACCGCTGTGGTGTTCGTAGCGACCGCGCCGACGCCGAAGCTGGTCAACCAGAAGACGGGCGAGCGGGCCATGGACCGGGAGACGAACGCGCCGCTGTCGACCGTGGGCCTGCTGGTCTCGGACGACGGGGAGGGCAACCTCTACCAGGTGACGATCCCGGAGACGGGTCTCCCCGCGGACCTGACGCCGGGTGTGCCGGTGCGGGTGACTGGGCTGAAGGCGCGTGACTGGGAGAACGAGTTCAACGGCCAGAAGCGTCACGGGATCTCGTTCCGTGCCATCGCGATCACGACGGCGGCCTGATCATGACTGACCCGATCGTGTGGGTGGAGGCGTCGGGTGCCTTAGCGGCGGCTGGTGGCGTCGGCTACGCCAAGGTCCGCGCCCCGCGCGCCTACTGGGCTGCGGTCGGCCTGCCGCTGACCTACGGCCGGTTCGCCCTCTCGTACCGGAACACGATGGATGTGTGCGGGCTGACAGTGCAGCCGTCCGGTCTGCGGGCGTTCATGTCGCGCCGGGTCGCCCGCCACGAGGTCCGGCCGGTGGCTCCGAAGATCCGCCGCGTGTGGGGAACGTCGACCGGCCTGCGGGTCACGCTCCGGCTGCCCGCCGGTCTGGAGCCCGCCGACCTGGCCGCCGCCTCCGAGCGGCTGCGCCACGCCTGGGGCGTCCGCTCCGTCCACGTCCGCCCGACCAAGCCGGGGTTCGTGGAACTGCGGATGACCGGCTTCGACCTGCTGCGCCGGGTCCAGATGCCGAAGAAGGCCACTCCGCGCGATCTGATCGCGCCGGTCGCCCTCCGCGACGACGGCACCGCCTTCGTGCGGAACTACCGCGAGATCCCGCACGCGCTGACCCTCGGCGCGAACCAGTCGGGCAAGTCCATGTACCAGCGCAACCTGATCAAGGGACTGGCACAACTGCCGGTCGCCCTGGTCGGGATCGACTGCAAGCGCGGGGTCGAACAGTCCCGCTACGCCCCGCGCCTGTCCGCGCTGGCGACGACCCCGGACGATGCAGCCTCACTGATCGATGTGCTGGTTGCGGAGATGGAAGACCGCTTCGACCTGCTGGCCAAGCACGGCGTCTCAGACCTGTGGGAGCTCCCCGAGTACCTGCGGCCCGCGCCGGTCGTGGTCCTGGTCGACGAGATCGCGGAACTCTTCCTGATCTCTGCGAAGAAGGATGAGGAGCGTCGCGAGCGCATCGTCACCGGTCTAATCCGCCTCGCGCAGCTCTCCCGGGCGGTCGGGATCTACCTGGAGATCTGCGGGCAGCGCTTCGGCTCCGAACTCGGCAAGGGCGCCACCATGCTCCGCGCCCAGCTCACCGGCCGCGTGGTGCACCGCGTCAACGACAAGCAGACCGCCGAGATGGGGCTGAACGACGTGGCCCCCGAGTCGGTACCGGCCGCGTGCACGATCCCCGCCGACCGCCCCGGCCAGGCCGTCGCCGCGGATGCTTCCGGCGGCTGGGGACGCATCCGAACCCCGCTCACCTCGGTCGACGACACCGTGACCACCTGCCGGGAGAACGTCCACCTGATCCCGGATCTCCCGGCCCTGGAGCCCTTCCGCCCGGTCGTGCCGCTCGACCCGACGCTGATCATCCCGCCCATGCCGAAACAGGCCCCGGCAGCCTTCTGAGCTGCCACTCCACCGGTTGGCGTGACCACCTCGCGCCAGGTCCCTACCCCACCCATGCCTGACACCGGAAGGAGAACGACCCATGGCCGCCGTCAAGAAGCCCTCCTTCGAACCGCAGAGCGCCGCGTGCCCGACCTGCAAGGGCTCCGGTGAGGTCTCCGTCGCTGTCCGCGTCGGCCGCAAGCGCCAGGCCGTCGGCCAGCAGACCGGGCTGTGCCTGACCTGCCTCGGCTCCGGCGAAGCCACCACTTCCACCTGACCACGACGGGGGCTCCCGGGATGCGGTTCTACCTGACCACGCACAAGAAGCACTGGGTCAAGCTCACCGACAAGCCGCTGTTCTTGAAGTCCGAGCACTTCGCCAACGCAGTCACGCTGTACCCGGCCCTCGGCCCGTATGCGGTGGACTCCGGCGGCTTCATGGAACTCAAGGACAAGGGCACCTGGGAGCGTCCGCCCCGCCAGTACGTCACGGATCTGCGCCGTATCTGGGAGCACGTCGGCCCCTATGACTGGGCTGCCCCGCAGGACTGGATGTGCGAGGACGCCATCATCAACGGCGGCACCTTCAACGGACAGCACTTCGTCGGCACCCACCTCAGCGTCGCCGAACACCAGCGACGCACCGTGAACAACTTCCTCGAACTGCGCTCCCTCGCACCCGACTTGAAGATCGCCCCCGTGGTGCAGGGCGACACCATCCCGGCCTAAGAGGACTGCCTGGAGCTGTACGACAAGGCAGGAGTCGACCTCCGCAAAGAGCCGATCGTCGGCCTGGGCTCGGTGTGCCGCCTGCAGTCCACGAAGAAGGGCGCCGCGATCGTCACCGCGATGGCGGCGCACGGGCTGAAGCTGCATGGCTTCGGCTTCAAGACCCTCGGGCTGGCCAAGGTCGGCCATCTGCTGGCCTCCGCGGACTCCGCCGCCTGGAGCTCCCACGCCCGCCATCGCCCGGCGCTGCCCGGTCACACCCACAAGAACTGCGCCAACTGCTTCGACTACGCCATGCGCTGGCGTACCCGCGTCCTGGCCGCCACGCGCACCACCGCCCCGGACACCGCGCACGCCCAACTCGCCCTGTTCTGAACTGAAGGGAGGTGAAGACCATGGCCCGCTCACTGCACCCGGACGCCGTCCTCATCCAAGCCGTGATTGCCGGTGCCCTGTCCTTCTCCCACCTGCACGACCTCGCCGAAGCAGCCGGACAGTCCGGCTGGAAAGCCTGGGCCTACCCGATCTCGGTTGACCTGCTCCTCGTCGCGGCCTGGCGACGGCTGCGCACCGCCCGCAAGGACCGCGCGGCCTGGGCCTGGTTCGTGATCGCCCTGTTCGCCTCGCTCGGCGCCAACGTCGCCACCGCCGGACTCCTCAACCTCAACGCCGTCCCGGCCTGGCTGCGGATCGTCGTCGCCGGATGGCCTGCGCTGGCCTTCCTCGGCGGCACCCTCCTCGTCCACAGCCCCACCGACACCACCCCGGCCCCGGAGCCTGACGCACCGGAGCCCACCGAGGACGCACCCGCGGTCGACCTGCACCGCACCGACACCGCGCCCGAAATCGATGAGCGTCCCGAGGCACCCGCCACGCGGGAGCTCCCGGCATCCGACCCCACTCCGGAGCCCGCGCCGGTCCCGGCGAGCGTCCCGCCGGCCCTTTTGGACCACGCCCGAAAGCTCGCCGACAAGCACCACGCGACCACCGGCAATCCGCTCCCCATCGCCAACCTGCGCGCCCAACTCGGCCTACCCGCGCCGGTCGTCGACTCGATCGCCGCCCACCTCCAACTCGCCTGAAAGGACCGCCTGCCATGACCGCCTACCGCCGCTTCCGCAACGTGCAGAGGCTCGGACCCGTCCAGGTCGCCACCTTCTACGACGGCCGCGGCCGCGAACGCCACACCGCCGCCTGCACCGCACCCCGCTGCGACTTCTCCGCCGAATACGACAACCGCTCCGGCGCCGAACTCGCCGCCCGCACCCACCACTGCCCGGCCTAGGAGACCGCCATGGATGTCCCGCTCTGGCTCGCTCTGATCGTCGTCGGATGGCTCGGCATCAAGCTCACCCGCCCGCCGCTCTGGCTCGTGATCCTGCTCCTGCTCGGCGGCTACCTCATCGCCGACAGCTTCCTCGGCCCCGCCGTCGACTCCCTCATCAACTAACCCCGAAAGGAGGACCACCCCGTGTTCACCCCGAAGATCCCGGTCAACGACCAGCCCACCGGCCAGATCATCCCGCTCAACACCACAGCCGTGGAAGGCCACACGCACGCCCCGGCCGCCTGCTCCTGCCCGCACCCGGCCCCCGCCTCGGCCGCGACCAACCGGCCCACCGTGCAGCTCACCCCCGGCGCCCTCGCGCTCCTCGTGGGTGGCGGCACCGCGGCCGTGCTCGTCGTCGGCGCCGTGCTGGTCTCCATGCTCCTCGCCGTCGCGATCACCGCGGGTTCGCTCGCGATCGTCGCGCTCGTCATCCGCTCGCTCATGAACAGCGAGATCAAGAACCGCTGACCGGCCCCGGAGCGGCCTCTACCGCCAAGTTTCGTCCGCTCCGGAGCCGTGCCTCCTGCCCGAACCAAACGATCCGGAAGGAAGTTCCATCATGGCCCAGCCCACCCCTGCCCGCGCACGCATCTGCCCCGACTGCGACGGCTTCCCCGCCGTCGCCATCACGACCGGACTGCGCAACCGGGACGGCTCCCGCCAGACCCTCACCGCCACCTGCACCACCTGCAAGGGCCACGGCCACACCACCCCGGCCTCCGTCCTCGCTCGCGCAGGGCGGTGACTGGCATGGGACTTCTGAACTGGAACAACGGCGAGCACTACGACCACACCGGGAACTGCGCCTGCACCCAGTGCGGCAAGCCCACCCCGCTGCGCGCCCACTCCGGCGAGCCCGTCCACAAGGTGTGCGCCGAGGACTGGAACGACCGCAACCCCGACGCCCCGCGCCACCAGGAGAACGGCCGGGACCTGGGCACCAGCCGCTACCACTCCGACCGGCCCCGCAATAAGCGCAAGGGCGGCGCCCGATGACCGACACCGCCACCATGGCGGGCCTGGACCCGGCCACCCTCACCGACGTGCTGAGGGTCGCCGGGTCCCCGGGCTTCGACCGCATCCAAGACCAGATCCGCCGTACCGGCGGCTGCTCCGACCCGATCCACCTGACGGGCTCGACCGTCACCCGCGACCGCGCCACCGGACAGGCCCTGTTCTCCTACTCGACCGACACCGAACCCGGCGGCCGACTCCGGATCGCGTGCGGCAACCGCCGGGCCTCGCGCTGCCCGTCGTGCGCCTGGACCTACGCCGGGGACACCTACCACCTCATCCGCGCCGGACTCGTCGGCGATCCCGACAAGGGCACCCCGCACACCATCCGCGACCACCCCCGCGTCTTCGCCACCCTCACCGCCCCCAGCTTCGGCCCCGTCCACAACCGGCCCGACAACCGGCCCTGCCGCTGCGGCACCCGACACCCCGAGGACTCCGCAGAGTTGGGCACTCCGCTCGCCCCCGAGAAGTACGACTACGCGGGGGCAGTGCTGTGGAACAACCACGCCTCCGAGCTGTGGCGCTTCTTCACGATCTACCTGCGCCGCGAGATCGCCGCCCGCGCGGGCCTGACCCAGAAGGCAGCCCGGGAACAGTCGAAGGTGTCCTTCGGCAAGGTCGCCGAATACCAAAAGCGCGGCGCCATCCACTTCCACGCCGTTGTCCGCTTCGACGGGCCGGACGGTCCCGACAGCCCGCCGCCGCACTGGGCGAGCGTCGCCCTGTTGACCGACGCGATCCACGCCGCGGCTGCCCGGGTCCGTGTCGACCTGGACGCCGTCGGGGAGCTCCCAGCCCGCGTCTTCTGCTGGGGCGACCGCCTCGACGTCCGCGAGATCAAAGCCTTCGGCGACGGCTCCGAAATCACCGAACAGGCCGTCGCCTCCTACGTCGCCAAGTACGCCACCAAAGCCGCCGAGACCACCGGCACCGTCGACCGCCGCATCGGCAACAAAGAGGCGCTGATCCTGCTTGACGTGCCCGACCATCCCCGGCGCCTGATCGAAGCGTGCCTGGACCTGCACGCCATGTACCCCGATCGCAAGCTCCGCGAGTGGGCGCACATGCTCGGCTTCCGCGGCCACTTCTCCACCAAATCCCGCGCCTACTCCACCACCCTCGGCGCCCTCCGCCAGGTGAGAGCCGACTACCGCGCCGCCCAACACCGCGCCGCCCTCGGCCTCCCCGACCCCGACGAGATCCCCGAGGAGACCACGCTCACGCTCGCGCACTGGACCTATGCCGGACACGGCCACACCCCGGGGGAGTCCTGGCTCGCCGCCAACATCCGCCGCGGCATAGCCCAGAACCGCGAACTCGCCCGCGAAGCCCTGCAAGACGACTGGCCCTTGGAAGGAACCGACGTATGACCACGGCAGTGATCCAACGGAAGTGGCACACCACGGCGGAGGTCGCCGAAATGCTCGGCTACGGCCTCTCCAAGACCAAGATGCTGGTGCTGACCGGCGAGATCCGCTCCATCAAGGACGGCCGCAGTCGGCGCATCCTCCCCCGCTACGTGGACGAGTACATCGAGCGGCTCGCCCAGCAGGCTGAAGGGGAGGCAGCATGAGCGGCAAGCGCGGCAACGGTGAGGGCTCCATCTACCCCTACAAGAACGGTTTCGCGGCCTACGTCTGGGTGACCAAGCCGGACGGCAAGCGGGCCCGGAAGTACGCGTACGGCAAGACTCGCGATGAGGTCCACGACAAGTGGCTGAACCTCCATGCGGAGGCGAAGAAGGGAGCCGTCGCCACCCAGCACCGCACGGTGTCCGTCTTCCTCGCGTACTGGCTCGACTCGATCGTGAAGCCGAACCTTGCCCCGCTGTCGTACGTCTCATACGAGGGCTGCGTGCGGCTCTACATCGCGCCCTACCTCGGGGCGAAGCGGCTCGACCGGCTGACCGTTCGCGATGTGCGGGAGTGGTTGACCAAGCTGGCGACCGTCTGCCAGTGCTGCGCCCAGGAGAAGGATGCGAAGCGAGCGCCGACCCGACGGAAGTGCTGCGCGGTCGGGGACTGCTGCGAGGCGTACCCCTCCCGCCGGGTCATTCAGGCTTCCCGCGATGCTCTGCGAGCCGCTCTGACCCATGCCGTCACCGAGGAGGAGATCAGCAAGAACGTCGCCTCCCTGGTGAAGGTGCCCAAGCCGCGCCGCCGCCGGATCAAGCCGTGGTCCGTCGCCGAGGCCGGACAGTTCCTCGCCGATGCCGCCGCTCGGGACGACCACCTGTTCGCCGCGTGGATGCTGGTGCTCTGCCTCGGGCTCCGCCGGGGTGAGGTCCTGGGCCTGACATGGAAGTCCGTCGACTTCGAGCGCGGCGAGCTGTACGTGGACCACCAGATCCAGCGCGCCGGTCGGCAGATCCTGCACCGGGAGACCAAGACCGAGGACTCCGACGACTTCTTGCCCCTGCCTTCGCTCTGCCTGAAGGCGCTCCGGATGCGTCGCGCTCAGCAGTCCGGCGACCGCAAGGCCATCGGGGATGCGTGGCAGGACGATCGCGGCCTGATCTTCACGACGAAGTACGGGACGCCGATCGAGCCGGGGAACCTCACCCGGATGTTCGCCCTGCGGGCTCGGCGTGCCAGCCTCCGCGTGATCCCGCTGCGGAACACCCGGCACACGTGCAGCTCGCTCCTGGTAGCCCTGAAGGTGCACCCGAAGGTCGCTCAGCGCATTCTGCGGCACTCGCAGATCGCCATGACGATGGAGGTCTACGCGGAGGCGAGCGAAGAAGAGGTGCCCTCGGCACTGGATCAGCTTTCCGGCGCGATGGACGGTAGCGGCTGACCTGGTTGCTGTACTTCGCTGCTGTACGGCCCAACGCAAGAGGCCCCCGGATCATCTCCGGGGGCCTCTTACCTGTGCGCACTCGGCAGGATTCGAACCTGCAACCTTCTGATCCGTAGTCAGATGCTCTATCCGTTAAGCTACGAGTGCTTGTGTTTTCTTGTGATGATCGGGGTTTTGGGCCCTGATCGGCTTGCGGGAACAACATTACATGACCCGTGCCGTCTGGTGAAATCCATTTGGCCTCACCGTGCTGACCTGCACAGATGCCCCCGGGGGCCGGGAACGGCCGAAGCCCCGGGCGGCAGTGGCACGGGGCTTCGGGGGTGCGGAGGCGGAGGGATTTGAACCCTCGATGGGCTTTAAGACCCAAACCGCATTAGCAGTGCGGCGCCATAGACCGGACTAGGCGACGCCTCCAGCTCGCCCGCGCGAGCGCGGTGCGTGCAGATGATGACACAGCCAGGCCGGGCGTCACCAATCGGCGCTTACGATACTAGGCGGTACCGGCACGGGGCAAAGCCCTATCCGGGCGCGCAACGTACGGGCGCCCGCGGCGTTGGACACGGTGCGCCGCCCCGGCCCGTGGGCGGCGGAGCGTCCGACCGCATGCACAGGAGCCGTCATGCCGCCTCGTACCGTCCTTCTCGCCCTCGCCTCCGCCGCCGCCTCGGCACTCATGGTGGGCGCCGGAGCCGGCGCCGCCCACGCCGCCGCGCCCGACGGTGCCGTCACCGCACCGTCACCCTCCGTGTCCACCTTGCCGGCCGCCACGCCCGGCGGAACGCCCTCATCGCCGCCCGCCCTCGCCGCCGGCGACCGCCTCACCATTGAGGTCAGCAACGCGGGAGAAGGCCAGAACGGAACGTTTGAACTGCGGTGCAACGCAGAAGGAGGGACGACGTACAGCGGCGACCACCCACGCGCGCGTGAAGCCTGCGAGCGGCTCGGCAGCTTCTCCGCCGGGGGCGACAACCCCTTCGCGCCCACCTCCAAGCGCGCCCTGTGCACCATGCAGTACGGCGGCCCGGCCACCGCCCACATCACCGGCATGTGGCGGGGCCGCTCCGTGGACTCCCGCTTCTCCCGCGCGGACGGCTGCGAGATCGCCCGCTGGAACGCCGCCGTACCGATCCTCCCCGAACTGGCGCCCACGGCCTGACCCGCCGCCCCGGCCGGCCCACCAGGCCCCGGCCGGGGCGCCACTCCGCGGTGGACGCGCGCGCCACCGCTCAGGCGGCGCGCGCGTGTTCGCTTCACGCCCCCCTTCACGCCCCTCGTGAGCCGTGACCACCACGGGGCATTTCCAGCCGTTTCCCCTTCGCGGCACCCGCGCCCCCGCGCCGCGTCGCGCTCATGACCAGGCATGCCGTCAAATGGACACGTACCGTGACGACGCGTGGCCGTCCCCCGGGGGGTGAACTCGTTCTCATCCGGCGTCGCGAGCGCAACCGCTGCCCGTAGACTCCCTCGCGTGACACGTCGCGGGCAGCGGGGCAAGATGGCCGGGACGATCGGCCGGATGCGGTAACAGGGAGGAAGCGTCGTCGTGAGCAGCAGGCCATCCCGAGGCGCTGCTCGCCTCGCAGCCATACTCGACGCACTGCCCGACGCGCTGGTGCTGGTCAACGCGAACGGCACCGTCGTCAACGCGAACACCATCGCCCTGGAGACCTTCGAGGCCCCGGGCACCGCCCTGGTGGGGCGCGGCCTGCTCGACCTGGTGCCGGAGTTCGACTCCCGGCTCATCCCCGGTTCGATGCGCCGCCCCGACACCACGGACCTGCGCGGCCGCACCAAGCCGCGCCGCATGATGGCGCGCCGTACCGACGGCAGCGAGTTCCCTGTCGAGGTCACGAGCGCGAATCTGGAGAACGGCCAGCAGGCGTACGACGGTCACGGATACGCGTCCGACGAACTGCTGATGCTGGTCGTGCGCGACCTGTCGGGCACCGTCGACACCGAGGCCGAACTCGCCCGCTCCCAGCGCCAGACCGAGATGATCCTGCGGGCCGCGGCCGAGGGCGTCGTGGGCACCGACACCGAGGGCCGCGTCGTCCTCGTGAACCCGGCCGTCGCGCAGATCCTCGGCTACCGCGCGGGCGAACTCGGCGGCCAGGAACTCCACCCGCTCGTCCTGCACTCACGCGCGGACGGCGAACCGTTCCCGTACCACGAGTCCCCGCTCGCCGACACGCTCAGGTCGGGCCGCAAACACCGGGTCCGCGGCCAGGTGCTGTGGTCCAAGAAGGGCGACAAGGTCCCCGTCGACCTCACGACCGCCCCCGTACGCGACGGCGACCAACTCGTCGGCGCCGTGCTGACATTCACCGACCGGCGCCCGTACGACACGCTCGCCGAGCAGAAGGCGGAGGAGGCCGAGCGGCACACGGAGGAACTGGCCGCGCAGCGCGAGCGGCACGCCGACGAGCTGGCCCGCCTCCAGGAGCAGTACGCGGCAGAACTCGACCACTCCGCCGAGCGCCACGAGGAGGAGCTGGCCGCCGAGAAGGACCGGTACGCGGCGCTCGCCGAGCGCGGCAACGACCGCTACGAGGCCCTTGCCGCCCGCCACGACCAGCTCCTCGCCGTCCTCGGCGACTCGCTCGGCGGACCCCTCACCGAGCTGCGCAGGGAGCTGTCCGCGCTCGCCGCCGACGACGCGGGCCAGCTCTGGCCCGAGGCCAACCAGGTGCTGCACCATCTGGCCGCGGGCTACTCCCGTATCACCACGCTCGTCTCGAACGTCCTCGGCTACCAGCGCCTCGACGCGGGCGACGAGCAGGTCGCCAAGCGCACCGTGCTGCTCGACCAGGTCGTCGCGGCGGGGGTGGACGGCGCCGTCGAGCTGATCGGCCCTGGCCGCGCCCAGTTCGCCGTGCACACGCCGCCCATCGAGGCCGATGTGGACCCGGAGCGGCTCGCCACCGCGCTCGCCCACCTCATCGCCGACGTGGCGGGCGTGGACGCCACCGGCAACGCGCCCGTCGGCTCGGGCGGCTACATGGACTCCACGATCGTCGTGGCGGCGGCCCAGCGCGGCAACGTCGTCCGTATCGAGGTGCGCGGCCCCTACCCGGGCGGCGACCCGGTGCACGAGCCCATCGTGCGCGGCATCGTGCGCGCCCACGGCGGTGTCCTCCAGACCCATGAGGTGCCGGGCATCGGCGGCACCGCGTTCGTGCTCGAAGTGCCGGTCGGCGGGGGCGCGGGCGCCTTCACCGGCTACGGCGACCAGGTCCAGGACCCCGCCGACGAGCCCGCGCCGCCCGCCGAGGACACCTCGCGCGCGGGGCGCCGCAGGGCCAGGCGGTCGTCGGTCGACGCGTTCCTGGACAGCGGGTCGGGCGAGGGCGAGCCCGCGCGGGAGGGGCCCGGCGGCGCGCCCGCGCCCGACGGCCCCCCGACAGGACGGCGGCGCGCCCGCCGCCCCGAACCGCCGCAGGAGGCCCCGGCGGGCTCCGCGGACACCGGCACCGCGGGCGGTACGGGCCGCCGCCGCAGGGGCGGGGGGCATGACACCGGGGAGCAGGCGGCGCTGCCGCCCGCGGCGCCCGCGCCCGCAGGGCGCCGTGCGCGCCGCGGCCAGGAGCAGGGCGCCGCCGAGCCCGAAGAGACCGCCGCCCAGCAGGGCTCCGTACCGCGCCAGCACCGGCACGCGCTGCCCGCGGCCGCGGCCGACGCGGCGCCGCCCGCGGGGCAGGAGCCGCCCGGCGAACCGGTTCCGGCCGCCGGGGTCGGCCCGCGCGCGCCCCAGTTGCCCGGCGCCCCCATCCCGCCCGGCGGCATCGCGGCGGTGCCGCCCGCGCGCAGCGCGCAGGGCGCGCCCGCGGCCGTGACCACCACCCACGGCGTCACGCACGCCGCCCCCGCGCAGCCGCAGCGCCCCGAGGAACCGCAGGTCGTCGACCCCAGGGGCGCCTCGGCCCCCGGCGGCCGGCGCGCACGCCGCGCGCTCGCCGCGGCGCCCGAGGGCGCCGGGCCCCGGCCGATGTTCGCGCTGCCGCCCGCGGAGGCCGACCGGGGCCAGCAGCAGGGCCAGGAGAACGGGCAGCACGCCACCGCGCTGCGCGCGCCCGCAGACGACCACACGCCGCCCCAGCCGCACCCCGTGTCCGGGTCCACCGGCCGCCGCCGCGCCCGGCCCCCACAGCAGAGGCCGGAGCCGCAGAGCCACCCGCGCGTGCCGTACGACCCCAGGAACGGGCCGTTCGAGGCCGAGAACGGCACGGGCGATCCGGACGCCGAAAACGCCGAGCACACCGAGAACACCGCGAACGCAGCAGGTGCCGGGGACTTCATGGACGGCCCGTACGGCGCCGATCCGGCCGACCCCTACGAGGGCGATCCCTACGAGGACGACCCGTACGAGGACCGCGCCCCGGGGGCCACTTCGCCGCACCACGAGCCGGGCCGCGCGCGGAACGCCGGGCCGGGCGGGCAGGGGCCCGAGGGCGTGGCACCCGTGCCCCAGGCCGGGGGAGCATCCCATGGGCCGTCCCACGGGGCCGGGCGGGGAGAAGGGTCCGGTGTGGGACGCGGCGTCGTCGACCCGAGGCGGCGCCCGGGACGCGATCCGCGCCGCGCGTCCGCGTCCGAGGCGCCTGAGCCCCAGGCGCCGTTCGCGCTGCCGGGGCCCGCGCCCGGGCCCTGGCCCGCGCCGCCCGAGGACACCCCGGCCGCGGGCACCGCGGCGGGCCCGCTCCCCATGGAGCGCCCCACACGCGCGGGCGGCGCTCCGCGGCCTCGGGCGGGCGGTGCGCCGCAGGAGCCCCCGGCCGACGACGACCCGAACAGCACGCAGAGCCGCGGCTTCAGCGTGCGCACCCTCGGCCAGGGCGTGCCCTTCGGCCGCCCGACGGGCACGCCCCCGCACCCCGCGCCCGGCGCCCCTCGCCCCGGGCGCCAGCCGCGCCCGCTGGGCTCGCCAGAACCGGCGCAGCAGGGCGGCACCCCGCCGTCGGGGGTGCCCGCGCCGCCGGGGCGTACGCCGCCGGGCGGGCAGCCCGCCGCGCGCCGCCGCAAGCTCGGCACCCGTACGGAGCCGGGCGAGGAGCAGCAGGACCCGCGCCCCGGGCAGCCCCCGCGCGCGGGAGGCGCCCCCAGGCAGGGCGGGCAGGCGCCGCAGCAGCACACGCCCCCGCCGCCGCTTCCCGGCTCCAGGCTCGCGTCCTCGGCGTCCGAGGGCGGCGGGCGCTCGTACGCGATCGGCGCGCCGGACGAGGACGCCGACGAGGGCCCCGAGCCGCTGGACGGCCCCGGCGGCGCGGTCGAGGTCTCCAACCAGCCCCAGCCGCAGCCGATGGACGACGAGCTGCCGCCCGAGCCGCTGGACAACCCGCGCAGGCTGCTGGTGTGGCCCGCGCCCGACGTCAACACCCAGCAGGCGCTCAGCGACCGCGGCTACCGGCCGGTCATCGTGCACTCGCGCGAGGAGGTCGACGCGCAGATCGCGGCCTTCCCCGCGGCGCTCTTCGTGGACCCGCTGACCGGGCCCATCACCAGGACCGCCCTCCAGTCGCTGCGGCAGGCCGCGGTCGCCGCCGAGGTGCCCGTACTCGTCACGGCCGGGCTCGGGCAGGCCACCCGCGACGCGGCGTACGGCGCCGACCCCGCCGTCCTGCTGAAGGCGCTCGCGCCGCGCGACAGCGAGCAGCACCCGCCGCGCGTCCTGCTCATCGAGGAGCACCCGGAGATCGCGCTCGCGCTGACCGCGTCGCTCGAACGGCGCGGGATGCAGGTCGCGCGCGCGGCGACCGACGCCGACGCGGTCACGCTCGCCGGGCAGATGCGCCCGAACCTGGTCGTGATGGACCTGATGCAGGTACGTCGCAGGCGGGCCGGGATCGTGGACTGGCTCCGCGCGGGCGGCCAGTTGAACCGCACACCGCTCGTCGTCTACACCGCCGCTGTCGACCAGTCGGAGCTGCCGCGGCTCGCGGCGGGCGAGACGGTGCTGTTCCTCGCGGAGCGCTCCACCAGCACGGAGGTGCAGGGACGGATCGTGGACCTGCTGGCGAAGATCGGCACCAACTGACCGGAGCGGCGCCCCGCCCGATATCCCACGGCGCGGCCCGCGTCCCACGGTGGCGGCCCCGCGTCCCATGGGACGAATTCCGTCCCACGCGGGGGATGACGTGGGATCGCGTGGGACAAAACGGAACAGGCTTGCTCCCGTCCCCCGGCGCCACGTGGCACCCGGGCCGCACGGTCAACTGCTCCGCTTCGCATGGCCACCGGCCACCTCGCATGGCTACCGGCCGCACCACATGGTTACCGGCGCCGCGCCGCGCCGCGCCGAGCTGAGCCGCGCCGCGCCGCGCCGAGCTGAGCCGCGCCGCGCCGCGCCGCGCCCTCAGAGCGTCGTCACATCCAGCGCCCCGTCCGCGTACCGCCTGCGGATGGTCTTCTTGTCGAACTTGCCCACGCTTGTCTTCGGCACCTCGGCCGTGATCGCCCAGTGTTCGGGGATCTGCCATTTGGCGACCTTGCCTGCGAGGAAGGCGCGCAGCTCCCCGAAGTCGGGGGCGGCGTCCTCGGCGAGTACGACGGTGGCCAGCGGCCGTTCCCCCCACTTCTCGTCGGGCACGGCGACGACGGCGGCCTCCTTCACCCCCGGGTGGGCCATCAGCGCGTTCTCCAGCTCGACGGAGGAGATCCACTCGCCGCCCGACTTGATGACGTCCTTGGCGCGGTCGGTCAGTGTCAGGAAGCCCTCGGGGCTGATGGTGCCGACGTCCCCGGTCTTCAGCCAGCCGTCCTCGCTGAACTTGTCCTCGGGGCGCAGCGGTTCGCCGTCCGCGCCGCCGTAGTACGAGGCCGCCACCCACGGCCCCCGTACCTCCAGCTCGCCCGCCGACTCACCGTCCCACGGGAGCCGTTCGCCCGCGGGACCGGTCAGCCTGGCCTGCATCCCGGCAGGGAAGCGGCCCTGGGTGACGCGGTAGGCGAACTCCTCGTCGGTGCCGAGGGCGTGCGCGGGCGGCCTGGCGACGGTGCCGAGCGGCGACGTCTCCGTCATGCCCCAGGCGTGGCAGAGCCGTACGCCCAGCTCGTCGAAGGCGGTCATCAGCGCGGGCGGGCAGGCGGAGCCGCCGATGGTGACGTGCTTCAGGCCCGCGATGTCACGGGGGTGCGCGGCCAGTTCCCCGATGAGGCCGTGCCAGATGGAGGGGACCGCGGCGGCGTGCGTGGGGCGCTCGGACTCGATCATCGCGGCGAGCGGCGCGGGCTGGAGGAAGCGGTCCGGCATCAGCAGCCCGAAACCGGCCATGAACGACGCGTGCGGCAGCCCCCAGGCGTTCACGTGGAACTGGGGCACCACGACCAGGCTGGTGTCCGCGTCGGACAGGGCCATCGACTCGGTCATGCACGCCTGCATCGAGTGCAGGTAGATGGAGCGGTGCGAGAAGACGACCCCCTTGGGGTCGCCCGTCGTGCCCGAGGTGTAGCAGAGCAGCGCGCCGTCCCGCTCGTCGAGCGCCGGCCAGTCGAAGCGCGTAGGCCGCTCCCGCAGCAGCTCCTCGTAGTCGTGCACCCCGATCCGGTCGGGCACGTCGTCGAGTACGGCGGTGTCGGCGGGCGGCCCCGCGACGACCAGGTGCTCGACGGTGGGCAGCTTCGGCAGCAGCGGGACGAGGAGGGGCAGCAGCGAGCCGTTGACGATCACCACGCGGTCGGCCGCGTGCCGCATGATCCAGACGAGCTGGTCGGCGGGCAGCCGCAGATTGAGGGTGTGCAGCACCGCGCCCATGGCGGGCACCCCGAAGTACGCCTCCACATGCTGGGAGTTGTTCCACATGAAGGTGGCGATCCGGTCGTCGCCGCGGATGCCGAGGCCGTCGCGCAGGGCGTGCGCGAGCTGGGCGGCGCGCGCCCCGGTCGCGGCGAAGGTCTGGCGCCGTGGGCCCTCGTCGGTCCAGGTGGTGATGCGGGCGTCGGCATGGACACCCGCCCCGTGCTCCAGGATGCGGGCCACGGTCAGCGGTACGTCCTGCATCGTGCTCTGCACGGCGTTCCTCCCGGTCGGTGTGCGCTCGCGCGTACGTCACGCGTCATGGAGTCACGCAGAATTCTGCGCGCATACCGGCCGGTATGTCACTACGGAGGATGATCGATCAGCGCGGGCCAGGGGCGCGTACGCGCGTGGCGCCGGAGCGCGCACCCGCGTGAGATCCGGAGTGCACGCCAGCATCGCGCGGCCCGCGGGGGTCTCGCGCTCCACCTCCGCGCTCCATCTCCCCGCTCCGTCTGCCCGCGCTCCCCTGACGGCCCGCCGGGCCGGGGGATCGGCGGCCCGGCGGGCCGGGGACCGGCGCGCCCTGCTCGGGGCCGCCGAGTAGTGGTCGCCCTCCGCGCACGGCCACCGGGGGCGAAGGGGGCACGGCCGCCGGGAGGAGGGCGGCGCGAGCCGGGAACGGGCACGGCGTGGGGGCCCGGGACGGGAGCGGCGCGGGGCCGTCCGCACGGCGTCCGGGAGGAGGCGTGGTGTCCGCCGTCAGGCGGGGTCGCCGAGTTCGGAGTCGCCGAGTTCGGGGTCCTCACGGAGCTTGCCGAGCGCGCGGGAGACCGCGCTCTTGACGGTGCCGATGGAGACCCCGAGCACCTCGGCCGTCTGGGCCTCGCTCAGGTCCTCGTAGTACCTGAGGACGACCATGGCCCGCTGCCGCGCGGGAAGCTTGAGCACCGCGCGCCACATGGCGTCGCGCAGGACCTGGCCGTCGGCGGGGTCGCCGGTGGGCGCGCTGTCGGGCTCGGGGACCTCCTCGCAGGCGAACTCGTCGACCTTCCGCTTGCGCCACTGCGAGGTACGGGTGTTGACGAGGGCGCGGCGCACATAGCCGTCGAGCGCGCGGTGGTCCTGGATGCGGTCCCAGGCGACGTAGGTCTTGGTGAGCGCGGTCTGGAGCAGGTCCTCGGCGTCGCTCGGGTTGGAGGTCAGGGATCTGGCGGTACGCAGCAGGACGGGGCCGCGGGCGCGGACGTAGGAGGCGAACGAGGGGTAGGTGCGGCGGGCGGCCGTGGGGTCGGCGGTGGGGGCGCGGCCCTGCCAGCTCTCGTTCGGCGGGTGGGCTCGGCGGGGGACGCGGGCGATACGGGCGTCCGGCCCCGGGTGCGCGTCGCGCGCGGGGCGCACGGCCCGGTCGCGCCGTACGGTGGCCGCCGCGACCGCGGTGGCTGTGGCGGTGACCGCGGGGGCCTGCTCCGCGGTCTTGGAGGTGCGGATGGGCCCCACAAGAACGGTCATGGCTCAACGCTATGAAGAGGGCGTCCCCGGCGGATCGGCCGGAGGTCCCGAAGCCGCCTCCGCCTCAGGTTGTACGAGAGGGGAATACCCCACCTCCCCAGGGTGGAGGTCATGAGCGCGACCCTTGGGGGTCGTCCCTGAGGGTCTGCGGCCGGTGCCGCGCCGTGACCGTGACGGTGACGGCGGCCCAGGTGGGGGCGGGTCTCGCGACCTCGTGGGAGACGGCCGCGCGTGCGCCGCTGAGGGTGGACACAAGCGCTCCGCGGAGGGTGGAGGGACGGGCTTTGCGGAGGGTGGAGGCATACGCCCCGCGGAGGGTGGAGAGACAGCCGTCGCGGAGGGTGGAGGCATGGGCTTCGCGGTGGGGGCGCGCGGGTTCTCCGGGGGCGCGGGCGGTACGGCGGCGCGCCGCGTGCGGACGGTGACATGACTGCGCGGCGGTGCCCCGAGCACCGCCGCGCAGACCCTCACACCACCCCTGGGAACGACGGTCCGGCCGGGCCCCCGCGGGCTCCAGGACCCGCCTTCCGGCCGGACCACCTCTCAGAACCCGTCAGGGATCAGAACCAGTCGGAGAAGTCGATCGAGACGCTCCGGTTGGACTGGTCGATGTCGGTGAACGCCGAGTGGTTGACCTGGGCGGTGTTGCTGCTGTTCGTCGCGCCGTCGCCGGTCGCCTGCTGCTGGGTGGTGGCGGAGTTGCCGAGGTTGTCGTCGCCGACGCCGCTGCCGACCACAGAGGCGGAGCCCGCGTTCGATCCGTCGTCCGCGATCGAGCCGTTGTCGGCGGCGGCGACACCCGAGAAGAGGGCGGCGGCGAGCGGGACTGCGGCAACGGCGGCGAATACGCGGACGGTACGGATGCTTGCCATTTCTTTCCTCCAGGACCAGGAAGTACGCACCGGTGCGGCAACACCGGCGTACCGAAGTACGGCTGTTTCCAAGGGAGTTGGCCGACCCCCTCGGGTGGATCACGACGTCGCGAGATCAGAATTGCCCACCGAACCCCGCCGAACCACCCCGGAAGCCGCCATTCCCTCGCAAGCGTGAGGACAAGTCGATAAACCTCCCCAACACAGACGACAGGGGCGCACCAGAGGCACACCCCACGCAGCCCAGGCGCCCCAAGAGGTGAAGCGTTTCGCCAGGGGTCCTGCGCGGACCCGCGCGCGACCACCCGACGAACAATCCCCTTCCCTTCATCGAACGCTTGTACGAAAATAGAGCTATGGCCATCATCGACCGGCACGCCGTCCCTCCGGCACAGCGGGCGCTCGACCACGCCCTGGCGGCCGCCGAGCGCGGCCTCGCCGTCTTCCCGCTGTCCCGCGCCAAGCTCCCCGCCCTGCGCTCCCCCCACCACGACGACCCGCGCCCGATCCGCTGCCGAGGCGCGTGCGGGCGCTTCGGGCACGGGGTGTACGACGCCAGCAGCGACCCGGGCCGGGTGCGCGCCCTGTTCTCCGCGGCACCCAGGGCCACCGGGTACGGCATCGCGTGCGGCGTGCCCCCGTACCACCTGATCGGGATCGACATCGACGCCCCCGGGCACGACGCGACGGCCGCGGGGGCCGAGTCGTCGGTGCTGCGCGAGCTGGCGCTGCGGCACCTGTTCGAACTCGGCGAGACGGTCACGGTCATGACCCCGCGCGGCGGCCGGCACCTGTGGCTCAGCGGTCCCGCTGACACCCCCGTGCCGAACTCCGCGGGCCGACTCGCCCCCGGCGTCGACGTCCGCGGCGCGGGCGGCTATCTGGTCGGCCCAGGATCGCTGGCCTCGGGCGGCGTGTACGGCGTCGTACCCGGCACGGACCGGCTGCCGCCCGCGCCCTGCCCGCCCGGCCTGCTGCGGCTGCTTGCGCCGCGCGTCCCCCGCCACGCGGCCCCGGCGCACGGCCACCGGGACGGCAGCGGCCTGGTGCAGTTCGTGCTCGCGGCGGAGGAGGGCCAGCGCAACACCCGCCTCTTCTGGGCGGCGTGCCGCGCGTACGAGAACGGCCTAGGCGACCTCCTGGGCCCCGCCCTGATCTCCGCCGCCCAGCACACGGGCCTCACAGAACACGAGGCCCGCGCGACGCTGGCTTCCGCGTGGCGGTTGAGTGGCGGGTGAGGAGGGCTGTCCCTGCGGGGGGTGGAGTGGGGGCGCTTCGGGGGATGGAGTTCGGCGCGGATGGGGTGGAGTTCGGGCGCGGGGTGAGGGGAAGCCCGCTGCCTGGGGGCCGGGGCGGGAGCCCGTAGGTGAGCGGGCCGGAGCACCATGGGTGGGTGAGCCGCCATCCCGGGACCCGGGTCCCGCCCCTGCTGGAGCTGAAGGACGTCGTACGCGCCTACGGCGACCAGGTCGTCCTCGACGGCGTGAACCTCCGTCTGCACCCCGGCGAATGCGTCTGCCTGATCGGCGAGAACGGCTCGGGCAAGAGCACCCTGCTGCGTGTCGCCGTCGGCCGTGACACCCCGGGCGAGGGGTCCGTACTCTTCGACGGCCGCCCCCTCGACGAGGACTCCCCCGAGGTCCGCGCGCGTGTGTCGTCGGCCATGGACGCCGGGGCGTTCTACCCGGACCTCACCGTGCGCGAGCACCTGCGGCTCGTGACGCTGTCGCACGGGATGGGCGCGGCCGCCGAGGACGCGGTCGAGCGGGTGCTCGCGGCGCACCGCCTCACGGCCAGGGCCGACCACCTGCCGTCGGCGCTCTCCTCGGGGCAGCGCCAGGCGCTGCTCCTTGCGGTCGCCTTCGTCAGACCGCACGACCTTCTCGTACTCGACGAGCCGGAACAGCGCCTCGACGAGGGCGCCAGGCGACGGCTGGCGGAACTGATCGCCACCCACCGCGACGCCGGAACGGCGGTCCTGATGGCCAGCCACCACCGGGTACTGAACGAGGCGGCCGACCGTGTCGTCGACCTCGGAGCGGGGGCCGAGGCCGAAGCGGGGCAGGGCCGATGAGCCGTATGAGGCCGGGCGCGAGGACGGCGAGAACGCGGACGCCACCGCCCACCGCCCTCGCCCCTGCCTCCGGCTCCGGCTCCGGCTCCGGCTCCGGCTCCGGCGACGGGAACGCGACCGATATCGGAAGCACGGCCGACGACGGGGACGCGCCCGACGAGGCGTTGCGGTTCCTGCGCGGCGCCCGCGCCCCCGCACGCGAGGAACGCCGCCGCAGTTACTGGTTCGTCCTCTACGTGATCGTCCTGCTCGGCGCGTTCTGGGGCGTACCGGCACTGGTCCACTGGTCGCACACCGCACACACCGCGCATTCCGATGGAACGACGGACCCGCTGTCGGCCGCAGCCACCGAGGTAGCCGTACTTCTCCTCCCCACCGTCCTGTTCATCGCGCTGCTCCTCGCGGCCCGCGGCGCGATGTGGCGAGGCCCGGTGGTCCTGGACAGCCCCACCGTTCATCTGCTGCTGCCGTCGAGGGTCGGCCGGCGCTCCCTGCTGCTGCCGAGGCTGCGGGCCTCCGCCGTCCTGTGGTCGGCGGTCGGCGCTGCGGTGGGCGCCCTCGCCGGCTTCCTGCTCCAGGGCATCTCACCCCGGCCATGGCCCCTGTTGACCACAGCGGGCGCGGTGTCGGGCGGCTGCGCCGCTCTGGTGGCGTGCGCGCTCGGCGCCCTGGTCGAACGCCACGCGGCGGCCCTGGCACGGCCCGCCGCCGCCCTCTTCGCCACGGGCTGGCTCGTGGCAGCGGCCGCGGCGACCGCCACCGTCTTCACCTGGCGCGAGTGGAAGTGGCGCGGGTCGGGGACCGACTGGTTCGCACAGGTGCTGCTCTGGTCGGGCCCCTGGGGATGGGCCGCCCAACCGCTGCTGTGGGCACTCGGCGCCCTGGGCCCCCGGGCCGCCGCCGGATCGCTGCTGGCCGTCGGCGCCGCGGTGTGGGGCCTGCTGCTGAGCGCGCGGGAGCTGCCCCGGATTCCGCTCTCGGCGCTGCGGCTGCGGGCGACCGTCGCCGCGCGGGTGGGCGCCTCCGTCCTCATGCTCGACCTCAGACAGGCCAGATCGGGGGTGCCCGCGCTGCGGGCGCGGCGCACCACACCACTCATACGGCTGCCCATGCCCCGCAGCCCCGCCTTGCTGGTGCCCTGGCGCGACCTCAGCTCACTGCTGCGCCACCCCCGCAGGCTCGGCTGGTCCCTCGGCTGGCTCGCGCTCGCACTCGGCGCGGCGTACGGCGCGCCCTCCCTGCGGGAGACACCGCGGCTGCTCGCGGTGCTCGGCTCCCTGACGGCGCTCTACCTGGCCGCCGCCCAACTGACCGAGCCGGCCCGCCTGGACACCGACGACATCCGCCGCTCCACCAACCTCAGGTGGAGCTTCGGCACCCTCGCCCTCCTGCACGCGGTGGTTCCCCTGGCACTGCTGCTGACCACTACGGCGGCGAGGGCGGCCGGCTGCGCCCTGACAGGCGCCCCGCCCGGCACGACGGCGTCCCTCATCGGCTGCGTACCCGCACTCGTCGCCGCCGCACTGGTGAGTTCGTACCGCGGCACCCTGCCGCTCCATCTGACCGTCGGGGCGGACACCCCCATGGGCAACACCGGCCCATGGCAGACCGCCATCTGGTACGGCCGCGGCCCCCTGGCGGCGATCACCCTGCTGCTACCGGTCTGCAATGCGGCAGCACAGGACCAGACGTGGCACGTCCAACACCTGCTGTGGCAAACAGCGTTGGCCGCCGCAGGAACATGGTGGGCACGCCGCACGGCACGCGGCCTGACGAGAAGGTGAGTCGGCGGCACGACTGGTCACTGGCCTGGGACAACGGGACAGGCAACGCGGCCCCGTTCCACCCCTCCCTACTCGACGACCCGACCACCTTCATCATTCGCAATACGGAGGAGCGGGCAGTCGGCCGCCGACCACAGGTCAGACAGGCACCACACGGCACTGCCGCGCGACCTGGTCATCGCGTCCCACAACACACCGGACGCGTGCCGCATGGTCACACTCGCGGTCGACGACTCCCAGGGCGTACTGAAAGGCGCGCCGGTCCCAGCGCCTAGATCACCCAGCCTCGCCAGCGGATAGGGATGGCACCTTCGTCGCGGCGCGAGCCGTCCGAGCACGCCTCGTTCCAGGTCGACGTGACGACCACGGACAGTCCAGAAGCACCCAGAGCCCACACGCGTCAGCCTCCTGCACCGCACACGACAACGGCCCCCGACCATCAACCCAGGTCAGGAGCCGCACGCACGCTTCAATGCCGCGGAGGCGGTGGGATTTGAACCCACGGTCGTGTTGCCACGACGACGGTTTTCAAGACCGCTGCGCAATCGGATCAGGCAGGCACTACGACCTGCACGAACGCGTAAACGATGCGTTCGCACTGCCGGTTCGGCCCACACATGGCCCACAGGACTGCCGATCCCGCTCGCTGGACTCCCTGCGGCCCGTCCTTCGAAGCAGAGCCATACGACACCACATCACCCAGCCTATCCACCCGTGGGTGGCACCGACCGGCACGCCCGGACCACGCCGATCACGTATGGACATGACTCGACTACGCACGACAACCGCTGCGTACGGGCTGCGCGGAAGAGGCGCATGCGTCAGACCAACCAGAAGGGACGTGGGATCATTTTCACCATGCCGAACCTCGATGTCGCCACTCGACCGCTGACCGTTGCCGGGCTGTTTGCTGGCATCGGCGGTGTTGAGCTAGGGCTTCAGGCAGCAGGCATGCAGACCAAGCTGCTCTGCGAGTGGTGGGAACCTGCACAAGCTGTTCTCAATCACCGCTTTCCGGATGTGGAGCTCCACGATGACATCCAGACCCTGCAGGCCCTACCTGACGTTGATGTGGTGACTGCGGGCTTTCCGTGCACTGACCTGTCCCAGGCCGGCCGGACTGCGGGCATCCATGGAGAGGCGTCCGGGATGGTCAAGCATCTGCTTGAGCTCCTGAAGGACGCTTCTCCTCGATGGGTAGTCATCGAGAACGTACGCAACATGCTTGCCCTCGACCGCGGCACAGCCATGGAATACCTGGTCAGCGAATTTGAACGGCTCGGTTACACGTGGGCCTATCGCCTGGTCGACTCTCGATTCACCGGCGTTCCTCAGCGTCGCCATCGAGTAATCTTCGTCGCATCGCGCACTGAAGATCCTCGCTCGGTTTTGTTTGCCGACGAAGCTCAGGAACGCCCCGAATCAGATTACAGAGAAGACGCCTTCGGCTTCTATTGGACTGAAGGCAACACCGGATTGGGATGGGCACAGGATGCACTTCCCACCCTCAAGAGCGGTTCCGGGCTCGGTATCCCATCGTCACCGGCCATGTGGGTGTGCAACGCAGAGCCCGGCCGTGCCATTGTGACACCACGCATTGAGGACGCAGAAGAGCTGCAAGGTTTCCCCCGCGACTGGACTCAACCGGCGCTTGAGGTTGCCCGCCCCGGGGTTCGGTGGAAACTAGTTGGAAATGCCGTCACAGTAGGCGTATCAGCGTGGCTAGGGCGACGCCTTCAGAGCCCCGGAGAGGTCGATGAGACCGGGCAATTGATCCTCCCAAAGGGAATGAAGTGGCCGACAGCTGCCTGGGGAAATTCAGATGAGCGATGGTCGGTCCCAGCTAGCCTTTGGCCCGAGAAGCATCCCTATCGCAGTCTGCTGGACGTCGTGGACGCTAATGAGGCTGCACCGTTGAGTCTGCGCGCCACCACAGGGTTCCACACCCGTCTCCTCAAGAGCCGACTTCGCTACCGAGAAGAATTCTCGCAAGCTCTAAAAGAGCATTCCGAGTACATGGCTGACGCAGCCTCGGCCGCTTAGCCGAATACTCCGGACGCATTTCAGGGACCAGAGGATTTACGCCCGCGCCGCCAGAGGCAGGCAGCCGTGACTCACCCGCTCGGGTGCGGACCTTAATCGCGTCCGCATCCGAGCAGTTCAATAAAATCACGCGTCACTTACGGTTCACAGCCATAGAATCGACGCATGACACCTGAGGAGACCCTGGGGCATCTGTGCGAACTGCTCGTCAGGGAGCACGAGAAGCCTGTCAACAACAAGTACAACGAAGCGCGCGACTTTACGGCCAAACTACTCAAACTGCCGTCTTCTCGGGTGTACTTCACATACATTAGCAAAGCCGCCAATTTTAGCGTACGCGCAGTGCAGTCGGATGCCGCCCTACAAGCGTCTGTGGTCGTTGCCCTAATTAAACGCAGGGACGAAAACGAAGCCACGCATCGGGCGGCCCGAAAGCTGGCGCTAAGGACTGGCAAAACCCTATTGCTGCTACAACGCGTCTCCCCAGATAGCTTTCAGTGGAACATCATGGGCGGCTACTTCATGTCTGCCGACCTTAGATCTCAAAGCATCGTGGCAAATATTGTGGAGAACTTTGGGCGCGTTCCATTTGAGCCGCTCAACGTTAGCCCCGATGAAGCAGTTTCTGGCGTTCTCGACTTTTTCGATAGGGTCGGGTTGAGTGGCGCAGGAGTCGGGGCCGCCCTTTCGCAGCGGCAAGACATTTCCAGCATCGTTCAATTTGCTGCCGCCTCAAGCGCGGCAGGCCTTTCGGCGGCGGAAACTGCGGTAATTTCTCAGCGGCGCGCTCTGATTGCCGAACTGAAATGCATGATCGCCGATCCAGCCACGACCGAAACTGATCTTCACCGCAAGATTAGGGGAAACTACTGGATCTTCGGTGGAAGGTACACGGGGGTGGCTCGTGGATCGATCGTCCCGATGGACAGGTACGACATCCCCCTGTTTTGCGCTGACGGTTCACTGCACATCATCGAACTCAAAGGGTCGTATATTCCGAATCTGGTGGAGCGCCATAGGCAACATCTAATCCCCGGCGAAGAAGTACACAAGGCCACTATGCAGGCGGCAAATTACATCCGCCAGCTCGATGAGGGCGGCGCAGCCTTGGAAACCCTATACAGGAATAGCGGCCTCAACTACGATCTCCGGCGCGGCCGGGCAACGGTCATCATTGGGAATCAAGATTTCGTGGACATCCCGGAGGATCCTGCACGGCAGGTCGGAGCTGTCACGAGGTCCATGATTGACCAAACAATTCGCACTTACGACTCACTCATCAACCGAATTGACGTGTTGACCTGGGCTGACTTGCTGGATTCTGCAGAGAGGGCACTCCGCTTCGAAAGTGAGATCTCTGCGGATCACGCAAGCACAGGAAGCGAGTCTGATGGCGGCAGCGAGGGTGAATCCGGCGAGGACAACGGCCAGGATCTAACACTCTTCAGCTGAGACATCGCTCCGGTCGGCAGGTCATACATCGATCGGCGCCGAGGGAATTTTCGGGTCGGCAGTGCGGGCACGCATCTACGCCCTCGTCCCGAGCACGTCGCACCTCCCACCCGCGCTCGATGAGCCACTCCGGGGCGAGCGACCGGAGCGCGGCGGCATGGGGTGTCTGTGCTCGCGCTCAAGCCTCGGCCGCACGCACCTTGGACCAGGACAGCCTCCTATGGCGCGTCACTCTGACTGGGAACGGTCATGTGAAGGAGTTGAAGACCGTACAAGGCAGCATGGAATGCCGCCGCGATCTCGCGCGCCCTGCCCTCGGTCTCGATAGGCCACATGGAGATGTAGTCAGCTCCAATATTCGCCTGTTCCACCGTGCCATCCAGGACCAGGGTTTCGGCAGCGGATTCCAGTATCTTCATCGCCTTGTCTGAGACGTAGGGCTTCCTGCTGGCCATGGCGTCAAGCTCCACTGACCAACGACGCCCGCGACGCGCAACGCACACAAAGATCGCGTCGTTGTCCTTGGCTCTCTTGTAGGCCGCGTGGTGGGCTTTCAGCTCAGAGCAGTCGGGGATGGCTTCCGCATGGAGAGGTATTCCAGGCTTCGACATACCAGCATCGTTGCAGCCGCTCATGCCTGCGTTCAGGCGAATGGTCAGTTCAGGCAGATTCGAGCAAACGCCGACCGTCGTGTGAGCGGACGTGGGGGGCGGTTGCAGCGTCGAGGGCATCGAGCACGCGGACCGCGTATACTTCTCCCATCGCCTCCTCGACTTCCTCTGGGGTCAGCCATCGGATGGCGGTCGACTCGCTTGAAGTGCGCTCTGTGCCGGCCACGGGTCGGCACAGGAAGACGAGGGCGACGACGCCACGGCTCATGTTCTTGTAGACCCCGGTCAGTCTCTCGACAGAGACTCGGATGCCCGTCTCTTCAAGTACCTCGCGTACCGCTCCGTCCTCGGGACGCTCTTCCCAGCTCTAGCACGCCGCCGGGCGGCTCCCACGTGCCGTTGTCCGCGCGCCGGATGACCAGGACACGACCGTCATCGCGCACTACTACACCTGCGACCGAGACCGAGTGACGCGGCATTGACGCACCCTCCGGGTAGCGTTGCTTATGTACAGGAGCTTAGGAGGAACAGTAGGACATGCCCACGTCCTCCAGAGACTCGGGCAAGCCGAAATACCTACAAATCGCGGACGACCTGGTTCGTCAGATCAAGGAACAGATCCTCGCTCCAGGGGATCAGGTACCCAGCGAAACCGACCTCATCAAGAAGTACGCCTCGTCCCAAGGAACGGTTCGCAAAGCGTTCGCAGAGCTGCGCGCCACAGGACTGATCGAGACGCGGCACGGTAAGGGCTCGTACGTGAAGCGGCGCCCTCCCGTACGCAGGAAGTCGTCGGACCGTTTCCGCAGGTCGCACCGCACCGCGGGCAAGGCCGCCTACCCGGCTGAGGCCGAGCAGGCAGGTAGCAAGCCCAGCGTGAGCGTCCTGTACGTGGGCCCCCTAGAGGCCCCGGAGGAGATCGCAGAGCGGCTCTCGGTCCCGGCTGACGGAAAGGTGCTGGCTCGGCGGCGCCTCTACTTCAGCGACGGCATCCCCACCGAGGAAGCCACCTCCTACCTCCCGTGGGACCTGGCTAAGGACATCCCGGAGTTGTTTGAGGAGAATCCCGGCGGCGGTGGCATCTACGCCCGACTAGAGGAGCATGGACATACGCTGAAGGAGCTGTCAGAGACGGTCCGCGTCCGCCTGGCAACCAAACAAGAGGTCGTCGCGCTGAGCCTCAGCCCGGGATCGCCCATCATCCACCTGACGCGGAACGCAGAATCTGAAGCGGGCCGCGTCATCGAGGTCTGTGACACGTTCATGGCCGCTGACCAGTTCGTTTTGGAGTATCGCATCCCAGCAGGCGACTGAACGCCACCCTCCGGGCACCCAACCCGCCGCAGCAAAATTGCGCGGCGGGCTGACTCATGTACAGGAGTTAGGCACTCTCTTACATGTCACTCCTGCACATGAGTACATAAGTGTAGGTGCTGGCATTTGCCTTGCTGCTTGACCTGCACGAACGCACGGGGCGGGGACGCTGCAATCCCGCCGCCTGCATCGTGGGCGGTGCCGGGATGGCGCTGCTGGTCGGCGCGTCCGGGCTGCTGCTGCGCTCGGTCCGCCCGAACCTGAGCGGCCGGCACGGCTTCCCCCTGTGGGCCACGCTCACCGCCGAGGAGATCACCACGGCGGTGGAGCGGGATCTGACCGCCGACATCGCCGGACTGTCCCGGCTCGCGGTCGCCAAGTTCACCTGCCTGCGGCGCGCGGTCGACCTGACCGCCGCTGGCGGCGCACTGCTCATCCTCGCCGCCCCGCTCACCACCGGGGGTGCCCTGTGAAGGCGAAGACCGCACTGCCCACCGTCGCAATGACGACGGTATCGATGGTGCTCACCTTGGCCGTGGTCATGATGTGGCTCGGCACGGCCGTGCCGTGGCCGGTCGCGCTGGTCGTCGGGCTCGGTATCGACGGGGGATGGCTGGCCACCCTCGCGTACGAATGCCGCCTGGCCGCCCAAGGCGACCACGACCGCGCCGTCACCGCGGTCGGCTGGTCCTTCGGCCTGCTGGCCGCCGGCGTCCTCGTCGCGCACGCACTGACCGTCGACCATGCGGCCGGCGCGTGGCTGGCCGTGGCCTGGCTGCCCATCGCCGCCAAAGCCCTGTGGCTGGTGCACAGCCTGTGAGAGCGCACCGCCCTCACCGACAACGCCCTGACTGCCATCAGGGGCATCCGGCAAGAGGCCCGCGACGACGCGGCCGTGGCCCGCGCCCGACTGCGGGCGGAAGCGTCCACCGAGGAGACCCGCCTGACAGCCGTGACGGCGGCAGGGGCACGCGTCGCACGCGTCCAGGCCACCACGGCCCGCACCCTCGCCGGGGCCTGGTCGACGCTGGAAAGTGCCCGCCAGGGTGAGGAGACGGGTAGGGCGCTGACCAGCGTGACGAGTCCCGTCACGGCCGACGTCACGGCCCGCTGAGAACTGCCCGTGTGGGGTCCGAGCGAGCCGACCGGCGCCCCCGCCCTGGAGGCGGCCCCGGCTCTGTCGGATGACGTTCTGGATGTCCTGGTGGAGGAGATCCGCACCAGCGAGCATCCGGCCCTGTCCTACCGGGAGATGGCGCTGCGCTTCCGCGCCGCCGGGCATTCCGCCTCTGAGGTCCGCCTGCGGGCCGCCTGGAAGCGGATGGTCGCCTGATGGCCACCCCGCCCGTCTACCGGTGGCGTCTCGCCCCGGACGGGTTGGCCACGCGCCGACAGCTCCGGGCGCGCGGCCTGCGCCCCGGCGGGCAAGATGTGGCCGCGCAGATCGAGCGGCCCCGGCGCCGTCGGGGCCCGCTGGTCGCCTACCTCTACCGCATCGACCGCGCGCTTCCCGTGCGTCCGATGACGCCGGCGCGACGGGCGGCCCTGGACCGTGCGAACACCGCACGCCGCACCTGCCCCAAGTGCCGACGCGATGCCGGATACGTCATCCCGGTCTCGCTCGGCATGTGCGTGCCCTGCCACAACAACCCCACCACTGTTGCCGCGTGAGCTGCGGCGATTCGTGATCGGAGACGCTGTGAAGCACACCATCACCACGCACCAGCTCCGGGGCCGCCGCGACCTGGAACGCGACACCAAGCAACTCGTCCCGGACGCGATGCGGCAGGTCAGCCGGGCCGTGAACGGCCGGATGCCCGACGTGGACATCACCCTGACCATTGCCAAGGGTATGGCCGAACTCGGTCTTCAGGCCGAGGTCGAGCTGTCCGGCTGCACCGACCGGCGCCGGATCGACAAGGCCCGGCGCGAGAGCCTGCGCCACGCCCGCGACGCCGCCGGCCTCGCCATTCCCCGCGCGGACGGGTTGGTCTTGGTCTTGGTCAACGCCGAGCAGCACCGCACCCGCGAGGACATCGCGACCCCCCTCGTGCACGAACTGGTCCACGCCATGCAGTTCTCCCGCCGGGGCGTCTTGGACGTGATCGTGCGGGACCTGTGCGCCGCCTACGGCGTGGAGCGTCAGTCCCGTCGTGAGGCCCGAGAGTTCGAGCGAGCCCTGAAGGACCACGAGCGGGAGGCGTACGACACCGAACGCCTCGCCGCCCACCTGCGCTAACCCCCCACCCTCCCGCGTCGGGGCCCACCGCCATGGGCCCTGGCTTCCCGTGCCCGCTTCCGGGCTGTCTGGAGTCAACACGCATGAGTGACAACGTCGTTCACCTGCACAAGAACCCCGACACCACCCCCGAACCCACCACCAACGTCACCACGCTGACCGTGGTTCCAGAGCCGCGCCGGGTGCCCCTGTGGGTGCGCTCCGGCCGCGCCATCCGACGTGCCGCCGCCCACGAGCGCACCCGCACCGTCGGCCGGATGACGGTCCGCCACACCACCTACGTGCTCGGCGGCACCCGCATCGTGGCCCGCCGGGCGTGGGACGGCCGTACCGCGGCCCGCTACGAGCGCATGCTGCGGGCTGCGGAGGCGGCCGGGAACTACGAGGTCGCACAGGAGTGGGAGGAGCGCGGGCAGCGCTACCGCGAGGCCCGCCACCGCCGCCGCATGGACCTCCTCACCTCACCCGTGGACGCAGCCAAGGGCGCCGGCGTCGGCCTCGGCATCGGCGGTCTGTTGCTGCTCGGCATCGCCCTGGCCGTGGCCACGAAGGATGCGTCCGACGTGGTCACGCCGTTGATGGCGGTCGTCGGGCTGATTCGCCTGCTCATCACGATCGTTCAGGTCACCTGGGGGCCGCTCATCACGGTGGGCCCGCTGCTCGCCCTGCTCGGGCTGTGGGAGGTCGGGCGGCGGGCGCAGGCTGCCCCGTACTGGGCGCTGCCGGACAACGTCCGCAGCTCCGAGGGGGAACCGATCACGTCGTCGATCGTGGTCAAGGCCCTGCGCGACCTGGGAGTCGCGCCGCTGAGCAGGGCCATCAAGGAGATGGGCGATGCCGGCGCCTCCATGCTCGGACCGATCCGGATCGCCGGATGCGGTGTCGAGGTCGACGTGACGCTTCCGTCCGGGGTGTCGGCGATCGAGGTGCAGCAGCGTCGCCGGAAGCTCGCGGAGAACCTGACCCGCCACGAACACGAGGTGTTCATCACGATCCCCAAGGCGGCCCGCACGGTCCGCCTGTGGGTGGCCGACTCGGGTGCGCTCGATGAGCCGATCGGCCCGTCTCCGCTGGTCACCGACGAGACGATGACCGCCGACTACGGCAAGGGCAAGGCGCCCTGGGGTCAGGACCTGCGCGGCGACGCCGCCGCCCTGTCCCTCTACCAGCGCCACCTCCTGATCACGGGCCTGTCCAACGAGGGCAAGACCGTTGCCCTGCGCTCCCTTGCGCTGTGGCTGGCGCTGGACAAGTCGGTCGCGTTCCTGATGGGGGACCTCAAGGGCGTGGGTGACTGGGCGATGTTCGACGGTCTCGCCCGCACGCTCATCCAGGGACCCACGGACGAGCACGTCATCCAGGTCACCGAGATGGTCGAGGGCACGGTCGCGGAGATGAACCGCCGGATCCAGGCGCCGCCCGGAACACAGTTCCCGCCGCTGATCGTGCTGGTCGACGAGGCACAGGTGGCGTTCATGTGCCCGGCCAAGGACGAGGACAAGCGCCCGTACGGCGGCTCCAAGGCCAACTCCCGCTACTTCATGGCGGTCCGCAAGATTCACAACCAAGGCCGGGCGGTCAACGTGCTGATGTGGCAGGGCACCCAGGACCCGACCAACGAGAACCTTCCCAAGCTGGTCCGCGAGGGCGCCCACACCCGCGTCTCCCTCGCGCTCGGCACGGAGTCGCAGGCCCCCATGGCCCTGGCAGACAAGGCCGTTGACGGCGGGGCCGCGCCAAATCTGCTGCGCCCTGGCCTGGACCGGGGAACGCTGGTCGTCGCCTCCGACGGCATCGCCATCCCCGCCGGCCAGTCGTCCATCACCGTGCGCACGCACTACATCCCCGATGACGACGCCGTGGCCCTCACCGACCGGGCCAAGGCCCTGCGCGACGGCGTCACCACCCTGCACGTCATCGAGCAGGGAGAGGAGCGCGACCCGCTCGCCGACATCGCCGCCGTCGTCGGCGACGCGCCGCGCGTGCTCACCCAGACCGTGCTTCAGCGGCTCGCCGCCCTGAACGAGGACGCCTACGGACGCTGGTCGTTCGGTGACCTCAAGCGCGTCTTGGAGGACGCCGGCGCCGACCCATACAAGTCCGACGGGCGCATGGTCGTCGGTCGTGACCGGGTCGCCCGCGCACTCGCCAACCGCGACGCCGAGGGTTCCGCTTCCGCCGACGGATGACAGGGAGCCGGACACCGACGGGGCAGGGAGGCAGGGAGAACTCCCTGATCGCCTCCCTGCCCTACCTCCCTTGCCCTGACCTGCGAAAAGGATCAATCAGGGAGGCACGCAGGTCAGCACCCCTGAAACCCCCTCCACAGCACCCCGGCAAGGGGGTGTCCCCGCCTCCCTGGCCATCGGCCCGAAGGGATGCATGCTGCCCGAACAGGCCACCGAACGGCCGTACAGGCGCCCGTCATCGTCCACCAGCGCGCCCCGATACACCCCGTCCAGACCGCTCCGGTCGTCCCCGCGCAGCCGGGCCACATCCCCGCCGTGCAGTCGATCGTCCTGCCCGACGGCCGGGTCGTCACCGGCTACGCCATCGGACCGACCCGGCCCGAACCGGTCATCGTCAAGCCGGTCGTCTCCCGGGCCGCGGTGAACGTCGCCCTCGGCGGCGTCGGCTTCCTCGCCGTGTGCGGCGGCCTGCTGCTGCTCACCACGTTCATCGCCGCACTCGCCGCGCTGATCCAGCAACTCATCATCCTGGCTGCCGTGGTGTTCGGCGGGTTCATCGCGGTGCAGGTGCTGGGTGCCGCGCGGGGCGGGACGACAGTCAACATCCGAAAGGCCGTCTTCAAGCGCAACCACTTCCACGGCTGACCAGCCGAGAATCGAGAGCTGCACAGATGACCGAGATCTTCGAGACCATCCGCTACACCGCCGACGTGGTGTGCATCCGGGACGGCACCGTCCTGCTGATCGAGCGGGGATGGCCGCCGTATCAGGGACAGCTCGCCCTGCCGGGGGGTCACGTCGACCCCGGCGAGACCTCCCGGGCCGCCGCCGCACGGGAACTGCTGGAGGAGACCGGCGTCCGCGTCGACCCCTGGGACCTGACCGTGATCGGCGTCTACGACACCCCCGGCCGTGACCCACGCGGCCGGTACGTCACCGCCGCCTACCTCACGGCAGTCCCCGCCGACACCACCGCCCAGGCCGGAGACGACGCCGCCGCCGTCCGCTGGATTCCCCTCGAAGACGCCCGGGGCCTGGCCTTCGACCACACCGACATCGTCACCAACGCCCGGTACCGGCACGACGCCCCGTTCTAGCTAAGCCAAGGGCGGCCCCCTCGTCTCGCCAAAGCCGCGGGGCCGCCCTTGCCCACCAGCACCCTGCAACAGGACTGGAGACACCCAGCATGACGCAACCCGCCGCATCGTTCGAGGACGGCAACGTCAGCTTCTGCACCGGATCCGCCGCGCTCGACCAGGCCGTGCACGCGGTCACCGGTCTGCCCACGGTCATGGTCGCGGAGAAGGACCCCGCCGCCTCCCGGCTACTGGCCACCCGCCTGCCCCACGCCCACAACCTCGGCGACATCACCGCCATCGACTGGGACAGCCTGAGCCTCCTGCCCCGCCCGGCAGCGTTGACCGCCGGGTTTCCGTGCCAGGACATCCCCAACGCCGGACCTCGGGGAGGGATCGCCGGTGACCGCTCCGGACTCTGGAAAACCATCGCCCACGCCATTCGCGTACTTCGACCCCGACTCGTCTTCCTGGAGAACGTCGCCGCCCTGCGAAGCCAGGGACTCGACGTCGTCGCCGACCTGGCCGCGATCGGGTAGGACGCACGCTGGATGTGCCTACGCGCTGGAGATCCCGAAGTCGGCGCCTGCCACCGCCGGGACCGCTGGTTCGCCGTCGCGTATCCCGCTGCTGAAGACCCCCACCTCACGGTTGGGGCGCAACGGGGGCCCGCTGCATCCGGACAAGCGCAAGGCCGGCGGGCCCGGACTGTCGGCCAAGCGGCAGGGCGGGATGAACCTGCGCACCGCCGTGGCCCTGCTGCGCACTCCCGCGGCCCGGGACTGGAAGTCCGGCGCCTCGAACCTGCTCGGCACCAACTCCCGGCCGCTCAACGAGGTGGTGGTGAACCTGCTGCCCACCCCGAAAGCCTCCGACGGGCCGCACGGCGGGCCCAACCAGCGCGAAAGCGCGGGCAACTACTACCTGCCCGGCCAGGCCGTGCGCCTGGACGGCCGGTGGATGGCCGGTGGAGGGACGCCTGACGGCGCGGCCAACTTCGCGGCGCTCTGCGAGCGCGCCGGACACGCCGTCCCAACGACCCGTCGCATCCGGACCCCCAGCGGCGGTGAGCACCTGTACTTCACCGCCCCGCGCGGGGCCTGGTTCACCAACACCACCGGCACCCTCACACCCAAGGTCGACACCCGGGCATGGGGCGGACAAGTCGTCGCCCCCGGCAGCACCACCCCACACGGTCCGTACACGGTCCTGGACGACCAGCCCGTAGCAAACGCCTGAATGGCTACAAAAGGCCCTGACGGCCCCTCAGCGGCCCGTCACGGCACCGTCACGGCTCGCCCTGCACCGGGACACCGACCGGTACGCCGCCGCCGTCTTCACCCGTGAAGTCGCCACCGTGGCCACGACCGCCGAGGGCGGACGCCAGGCCGAACTGCTGCGCGCCGTAAGGGCCGTGGGCCGGTTCGTCGCCTGGGGAGACCTCGACCGCGCCACCGTCGAAGCGGCTTTTACCTGCGGGGGCGAGTCGGCAGGACTGTCGCCGGCCGAGTGCCGCAACACCATCCGCAAGGCCCTGGACTACTCCACCGGCACCGCCTGGCCCCGGAGGACGGCATGACCGCCCCCCGACCCCACCCCGCAGGTAAAAGCAACCCCACCCCCGACCAGCCGCACGCCGCCGAACCGGCCGCACCGCAGACCACCGTGAGCGAGCCGAAAGGCGTCGCCCGTCAGGGCGTCGTCACTGCCCTTCGCCCTGACCGCTTCCGCCGCGACCAACCCAGCCACGACGCGGACGACCCGACCTCGGAGCGGCCCGGTATCCGCATCTACGCCCCGCCGGTCTACCGCGACCACTACGACCGGGCCCGCTGGTCCACCCGCTACGCCAGCACCCCCACCGCGGCCTGTGCCTGTGGCTGCGGATACGCCGACAGCGCGATGGGTGCCCGACAAGTTGCCCGGCTGGTCGACCTGTGGGACCTGCACCGCTCCACCTGCACCGGAACCCCCGCACCTCATGAGGAAGGAAGGGCCGCCGCATGACCGAGAACATCGACACGGAGGAACTTCCCCCGCCGTCCAACCCGCTCGCCGTCGCCCGCCGCCTCCTGCCGGACTGGCAGCGGGAGAACGGCCAGCTCGTGTGCCGCCGCTGGCGCGCGCCGTGGACGCGCTGGAACGGCTCCTGCTGGCGCGAGGTCGACGAAGCGCAGATGAAGGCCGCCATGTACGAGCGGCTGGAGCACGTGGTGTTCCGGGCGCCCGGCAAGGACGGCAAGACCGAGGAACGGCCCTGGGCGCCCACGAAGCAGAAGATCGGCAACCTGCTCGACGCGATGGGCGCGATCACGCTGCTGCCCACCGAGACCGACGCGCCGGCCTGGATCGGCGCCGACGCCGAGGACCACGACGACAGTCCGATCGTGGCCTGTGAGAACGGGCTGCTGCGTATCCGGGACCGGGCCCTTCTGCCGCACGGACCCGGCTTCTTCAACCTGGTCTCCGTCCCCTTCCCCTACCACCCGGACGCGACCGCGCCGAGCTGGGAGGCGTTCCTGCACCAGATCTGGCCCGACGATCCGCAGGCCGTCGCAGCCCTTCAAGAGTGGTTCGGCTACGTCCTGTCCGGCCGCACCGACCAGCAGAAGATCCTGCTCATGGTCGGCCCGTCCCGCTCCGGCAAGGGCACCATCGCGCGCGTCCTCAAAGAGCTGGTCGGCCGCGAGAATCTGGCCGGGCCGACGCTGGCGGGGCTGGGAACGAACTTCGGTCTGTCCACGCTGCTGGGCAAGCCGCTGGCGGTCATCGCGGACGCACGGCTGTCCGGCAACGACAGCGCCGCTGTGGTCGAGCGGCTGCTGACCATCTCCGGTGAGGACACCATCGACATCGACCGCAAGTACCGCGACATGTGGACCGGCAAGCTCCCCACGCGGCTGGTCATCCTGACCAACGAACTGCCGCACTTCGGGGACTCATCCGGCGTCATCGCTCGCCGCTTCATCGTCCTCAACATGACGGTCTCCTGGCTCGGCAAGGAAGACACCACCCTCATGGACCGGCTGGCAACCGAGATGCCCGGCATCCCCAACTGGGCTTTGGAAGGACTGGCCCGCCTGGAGCGCACCGGCCGCATCACCCAGCCCACCTCCAGCCGGGACGCGGTCGCGACCATGCAGGACACCGCATCCCCCACCTCCGCGTTCGTGCGCGAGTGCTGCTCGACCGGGGCCACGTGCAGCGTGCCCGTGGAAACCCTGTGGTCGGTCTGGCGGGACTGGGCCGACGACAACGGCGTCCACCCCGGCACGAAGCAGATGTTCGGCCGCAACCTGCTTTCCGTCGTCCCCCAGCTCAACCGCAGCCGACCCCGCGATGCCTACGGCCGACAGGTGATCACCTACAACGGGATCACCGTGCGCACCGAGCGCTGAACAACCTCGCCCCACATTTGCCTGAGTCGCGACTCAGAGCAATGTGCATCGAACTTTTTCATGTTGCCCCCACCTCCCTGAGGAGTGAAATGGCCCGCCCCCAGATGCTCAAGCTCGCCGCGGTCCTCGAAGAGATCGACATGAGCCGCGCCGCCTTCTACCAAATGCGGGCCCGCGGCGAAGCCCCTCGCCTCCGCAAGCTCCCCAACGGCCAGCTCCGCGTCAGCCGCGCCGATCTGGATGCCTGGTGGGAGACCTGCGAGCAGAACGCCGCCTGACCTGCCGTCAACCCGAGCCCGCCCCTGGATCCTCAGGGGCGGGCTCTGTCCTGCTCTGGAGAGACATGCTCACGTACGACGTTGTCGTGTGGTCCACTCGTCTCCGCACCGGCCGCCCGAAGCCCTGGGAGCTTCGATGGCGCGTAGGTGAGGAGGGGCATTCGAAGAGTTTTGCGCTCAAGCCGCAGGCAGATGGCCGCCGCTCGCAACTCATGGAGGCTCTGCGCAGGGGCCAGCAGTTCGACGAGGAAACGGGTCTGCCCGAACAGGAGTTGGCCGCACTGGCGATGCCGACCTGGTTCGAGCACGCCATGGCGTACGCCCTGATGAAGTGGCCGGGAGCGGCGGGGAAGCACCGCGCGAGCATCGCCGAGTCGCTCGCCGTCGTGACGCCTGTCTACGTGCGCACCACCGCCGTTCAGCCGGACCCCCGAACTCTGCGCGCTGCGCTCTACCAGTGGGCGTTCAGGGCGGCGAAGACCGAAGGCGGCGACTGGGTGCCGCGCTGCGAGACCGAGGTTCTGCCGGAGGACATGCGCAAGGCTCTCGACTGGGTCGCGGCCAACTCTCTGAAGGTCAGTGACGCCGCGAAGCCGGAGCACATCCGTTCCGCGTTCGCCGCCCTGTCGAAGAAGCTCAACGGCGCCCCGGCCGCCGAGAACACTGCCAACCGCAAGCGGATGGTGCTCAGCAACGCCTTTCGGTACGCGGTTGAGGAGCGGGCGCTCCTGAACCGGCATCCGTTCCTTGCCGTTGACTGGACGGCCCCGTCCACGTCCGACGAAGTCGACTTCAGGTACGTCCCTGGCCCCCGGCTCGCGCGCCGGCTACTCGGCGCCGTGGCGGAGCAGGGCCCGCGCGGCGAGCACTTAGAGACGTTCTTCGGCGCGATCTACTACGTGGCCACCCGCCCCGGCGAGGCCGTCTCGCTCCGAAAGGACGACTTCACGCTCCCACCTGAGAGCGAGCCGGGCGCCTGGGGAGAGGTACTGGTCTCTGAGAGCCACCCGGAAGTAGGGGCTGGGTGGACGGACGGCGGGAAGTCCCATGACGAGCGCGGGCTCAAGCACCAGGCCCGCAACGCCGTTCGCGCCGTTCCGATCCCCCCCGATCTACGTCCGGATGGTCCGGGCGCACATCGCCCGCGGCGTGGCCCCGGACGGTCGTCTGTTCTGGGCGGCGCGCGGCGGCCGGGTCACGTCGAACGAGTACTGCGGCGTCTGGGATGCGGCGCGCGAAGCCGTGCTCACTCGCCCCGAGCTGAAGTCCGAGATGGCCGCCGTGCCTTACCGCCTGCGCCATGCCGCCGTATCTCTGTGGATCAAACAGGGCGTGGACCCGGTGGAGGTGCGTACCGCGCCGGCCACAGCGTCGCAGTGCTCTACCGCTTCTACGCCAAGCTCTTGAAGGGCAGTTCCGCCCACGCCAACAGCCTGATTCAGAAGGGTCCGGAGGAGGCAGAGGGGCCCTGATCCTGGCCCGCGTATGGCCCACACGCACTGGTCAGAGGCGGTACATCCCCGGATCAGGGTGAGACAGGCCGAGCAAAGAGGGCGTGACCCCGAACCGGGTTCACGCCCTCTGACCAGCGCTAACGCTGACCTGCTGCGGAGGCGGTGGGATTTGAACCCACGGTCGTGTTGCCACGACGACGGTTTTCAAGACCGTTCCCTTCGGCCGCTCGGGCACGCCTCCCCGCGCCCACCTGCCTGCGGGGGCGCGGGGACAGCTTAGCGGGTGGGGGTGGGAGGGCGTCCGGTGTGATCGTCGGGGCCTCCGGGGGAGGCACGCGCCGCCGGGGCGTCTCCGTGAACGCCGTGTGGCCGACCCCGGCGAGAGATCGGCCACACGGTGTCGGACGCGCGCGGGGAGGCGGCGCTCCGAAGCTCGGTTACGCGGGGCGTGACCGGGAGCGAGGCAAGCGTGGAGGGTGCTGCCGCGCCCCGCAAGGACCCAGCGGATCACGCGTCGGAGACGCCTCCGCGCCCGCAGGGACCAAGCAGGGCACACATCAGGCGCAAGCTTCCGCGCCCGCAACGCCCCTCCCGAGGGCACGCGTCGAGGACACACTCACGCCGCCCCGCAAGGGCCCCCGCCGGAGGACACGCCCGCGCCCCGCAACGACCCGAGCAGAGCCCGCCGCAGCGAGGACACTCCCGTGCCCCGCAACGACCCACCGGCGCCCGCCCCGAAGACGCGCTCACGCCCTACCCGAGCAGCGCCCGGTCGAAGACACGCTCACGCCCCCAGGACTCAGCGGGAAACACGCCCCCGCAAAGCCCCAGCAAGACACACGCGCCCCCGCAGGGCTAATCGTCGCCCTTGCGTTGCCCCAACGTCAGGTCAGCCGTGTGTTCCTTGCCGTCCCGGGTGTAGGTGATCTTTACCTCGTCGCCCGGTTTGTGGTTCCAGATTTCGCCGATCAGGGTGGGGCCGCTGTCGATCACCGTGTCGTCGAGTTTGGTGATGACGTCGCCGGACTTCAGGCCCGCCTTGGCCGCGGGGCCGCCGGGGGTGACCGGCTGGCCGCCGTCCACGCCCTGGTCGGTGATCGTGGCTCCGTTGCTGCTGCCGCCGCCCTGGCTGCTGTCCTCCACGGAGACCGTCGCGCCGATCACCGCGTACACCGGCTGACCGGTCTTGATCAGTTGTTGGGCGACGTTCTTCGCCTGGTTGATCGGGATGGCGAAGCCGAGGCCGACGGAGCCGGACTGCTCGCCGCCCATGCCGCCACCGCCGCCGCCCGGCTGGATCGCGGAGTTGATGCCCATGACGGCGCCGCGCGAGTCGAGCAGGGGGCCGCCCGAGTTGCCGGGGTTGATGGACGCGTCGGTCTGGAGGGCGCTCATGTACGAGGCGGACTGGCTGTCGCCGCTCTCGCTCGTGGTCACCGGGCGGTCCTTGGCGCTGACGATGCCGGTGGTCACCGTGTTGGAGAGGCCGAAGGGCGAGCCGATCGCGATCGTGGAGTCGCCCACCGCGACCTTGTCCGAGTCGGCGAGCGGCAGCGGCTTCAGGTTCGACGGGGCGTTCTTGAGGCGGATCACCGCGACGTCGTAGCCCTGCGCCCTGCCGACGACCTCGGCGGTGTACTTCTTGCCGTCGGAGAAGGTGACGGAGATCTTGCCGCCGTCCGCGCCCGACGCCACCACGTGGTTGTTGGTGAGGATGTGGCCCTGCTTGTCGTAGACGAAGCCGGTGCCCGTGCTGCCCTCGCCGCCGCCCTCCGCGTCGATCGTGACGACGCTCGGCAGGGCGCGCTGGGCGATGCCGGCCACCGAGGCGGGGTCGCGCTTGCTGTTGCCGCTGTCGCCCGCGGAGACCGTCGTGGAGTTGCTGGCGTCGTCGTTGCGGTCCGCGGCCCAGTAGCCGATGCCACCGCCGACGCCGCCCGCCACGAGCGCGGCGACCAGGAGGGCCGCGATCAGCCCGCCGCGGCGCTGCGGCCGCGCGTCCGGCGCCTGCTGCCCGTACGAGGAGCCCCAGCCCGAGCCGCCACCGCCGCCGTAGCCGGGCGCGGCCGGGGGCGGCCAGTCGCCGACGGGCGACGCGCTCTGGGTGTACTGGCCCTGCTGGCCCGACGGCGGGTACGCCTGGCCCTGGCCCTGGGTCGCGCCCTCCGGGTGGGAAGCCCCGGCCTGCTCCTGCTGCTCATGGCCCCCCGCGCCCTGGGTGGGGGGCTGCTGGGGCGGGTAAGGCGCGGCGGCGGGGTAGCCCGCGGGGGGCGACGACGGGGCGGCGGGCGGCGTGGAACCGGGGGCCGGGCCCGCGGGAGGCCGGGTGCCTTCCGGCTGGGCGGGGCTCGCTCCCGCGGGGGCGCTCTGGGGGTCGCCCCCCGAGGGCGCCGCGGGAGAATCCGCGGGCACGGGAGGTACGGACGGCGCCGGGGGTACCGGGGTGCCCTCGTTCTCTGTGCTCACAGCTCTACTCCTCGATCCACGGCTGTCTCTTGTCGATCCTTGTCGGTGGCACTCGGTCGTACTCGTTCACGGTCCGTCGCACTCGTTCATGGTCGGCGCGGTCAAGCTGTGCTGTTGTACGCCGTCAAGCTTTTCCTACAGGACGTCAGGGCACCATAAGCCGATGCTGTGCGTCGGATGCCATCCTTGACGCCCCGCCGAACGGCCGCATCCCCTGTGCCGCCCGCGAAGGGCCGCGTACCGCCCCGCGGACCGCGGAGGGCCGGGCGCCCCGCGCGTGCGGCCCACTGGCGCGCGGCGGGCCGCCGACCGGGCGCCTACCCCATCGGAGTGGCACCATGACGCGATGAGGCACGCAGTACACCGGCCGATCCAGGTCGTCGCCCACCGGGGGGCGTCCGAGGACGCCCCGGAGCACACGCTGGCGGCGTACCGCAAGGCCATCGAGGACGGCGCCGACGCCCTGGAGTGCGATGTGCGGCTGACCGCCGACGGCCATCTGGTGTGCGTCCACGACCGCCGCGTCAACAGGACCTCGAACGGCAGGGGCGCCGTCTCCGCGCTGGAGCTGGCCGAGCTGGCCGCGCTCGACTTCGGCTCCTGGAAGGCCCGCGGCTCGGCCGCCTCGGGCGCCGGGGAGTGGGAGGAGGTCCCCGAGCGCGACGACACGGGCGCCGACGGCTCCGCGACGTCCGTGCTCACCCTGGAGCGGCTGCTCGGCCTGGTCACGGAGGCCGCGGACGGCGGCAGGCCGGTGGGGCTCGCCATCGAGACCAAGCACCCCACCCGCTGGGCGGGCCAGGTCGAGGAGCGGCTGCTCGCACTGCTGCGCCGCTACGGGCTCGACGCGCCGCGCCCCGGAGGCGCGCGGGTGCGGGTGATGAGCTTCTCCGCGCGCTCGCTACAGCGGGTGCGGGCGGCGGCGCCGGAGCTGCCCACCGTGTATCTGATGCAGTTCGTCTCGCCGCGGCACCGCGAGGGCCGGCTGCCCGGGGGCGTGGGGATCGCGGGGCCCTCGCTGCGGATCGTGCGGGGGCGGCCCGGCTACGTCGAGAAGCTGAGGGCCGCCGGTCACGAAGTCCACGTCTGGACCGTGAACGAGCCCGACGACGTCGATCTCTGCGTCTCCCTCGGCGTGGACGCCATCATCACCAACAGGCCCCGGCAGGTGCTCGACCGGTTGGGCAGAGGCTGAGACACGCGCGTGCGCGCATGGTGGCCGGGTGGGCTGCTGGTCCGGGCGCGCGCGTGCGCGCGTGGTGGTTCGGCGGCCGTCACGCGCGCGTAACGCCGCATGCCGCGGGTCTCCCACCCGCGCCGGACGTCATACGGAACCCGTGGCGCCGGTCTCGTACGCAAAAGGCCGCCTTGGTCCGCCGCGTCCGCGGCACCCGGTGCCGGTACGCGCGGGGCGTTCGGGCACCTCCCTCGGCTTTCGGGCAGGTGGGGGCGCCTTCCCCGGCTTCGGGAGAGGGGGGAGCGTGGGCGCTCTCACGGTGCCGGGCGCGGGACCCGTAAGCCCCATAACGGGCGTTACCTGGCGTACTCCGGCGCGCACGGCGCCCGCTCGCGGTCCGCGGAGTGCCCCACAGCACGTCCCTTGGCCGGTTTCCGGTCCCCCCGTATGGGGCATTCACACCGTGGCGTGGGGCGAAGGAGGTCTCGGGGGTGGCGTTGATGGTGGCACAGAAGGTGCCCGCGTCGTCGTGCATGGCTGTACCCCATGGCCCTGCCGGCGTGGGGGAGGCAAGGCGCAAGATGCGCGCTCAGCTTCGCATCAGCGGCGTGCCCGACACGGTCGTCGACGACGCGGTCCTCATTCTTTCCGAACTTCTCAGCAATGCCTGCCGGCACGGCAGGCCCCTGGGGGACGCCCTCGCGGGCGACGGGGACGTCCGCGCGGGCTGGCATGTGGACGGGTGCGGCGACCTCACGGTCGAGGTCACGGACGGTGGCGGGCCGACCCGCCCCATTCCGGCCACCCCCTCGGTGACGGCGCGCGGCGGGCGAGGGCTCACGATCATCCGCGCCCTGGCCGACGAGTGGGGCGTAAGGGACGAACAGGGCGAGGTGACGGTCTGGGCCGTCGTGCACGAGCCCGGTTCCGGGGACGACCGCGCACCGGTTCCCGCCCTGGCGGACGCCGAATAGGCACGGTCTCCCGTGGCGCACGGCACTCGGTGCCGCGCCCGGGACGTCCACCGCGTTACGCCGCGTAACGCGCGCGTGACAGGCGCGGCGCCCGCCCCCGGCACCGTACGGCCGTGCGGCCGCACGGCGGGATGCGGCCCGACGCGCGCACCCGTCACACCGGCGGTCGCACACCTCTCCCCGCACCCCCACCCGCGCCACCCCGCACGCCCCGCCCGCGCCACCGCGCACCGGCGTCACCCCTCCCGGGCCCCGGCGCCAAACCGGCGCCACTCCTCCCGACGCCCGACGGCGAACCGGCGCCGCTGCTCCCGGGCGCCGACGGCGGACCGGCTAGGCTCGCGGACCGTACTGGACGAGCCGCAATCGGGAGACAGCCACGATGGCCAAGAAGCGTGTGCCGACCAGGGCCAACCGAGCCCCCCAGAGCGTGCGGGACGGGGAGGTGCCGGTCGTCGGGGCGCGGGAGCCCTGCCCCTGCGGCTCGGGGCGCCGCTACAAGGCGTGTCACGGCAGGGCCGCGGCGCAAGCGGTGACCGAGCTGGTGCAGCGTCCATTCGAGGGGCTGCCCGCGGAGGGCGACTGGGTCGCGCTGCGGGAGCTGGTGCCCGCGGCGACGGCGCCGCTGACGCTGCGCGAGGCGCTGCCGTCCGACGTCCCCTCGGTCACGCTCGCCACGGTGCTCCCGATGGCGTGGCCCGCGCTGCGCCGCGACGACGGCTCGGTGCTGCTCGGCCTTCAGAACGACACCTCGTCGGGCGACATCAGCAGGGACCTCGCGGACACCCTGCGGCGGGCGCTGACCGCGGAGCCCGGCGCGCCCGTGCAGAGCCGCAGGGCCCCCGCCGACGGGCCGAGGCTCCAGGACCTGCTGGACCCCGAGGGCGCGTTCGAGCCCGTGGTGCACGCCGGCTTCGAGTTCTGGGTGCCGGACGCGGACAACGCGTCGGCCGAGGTCACCGCGTCCCTCGAACGGGCGAACGCGGCCGCGATCCCCACCACGAGGCTCACCGGTGTGGACGCCGCGTACTGGTGTGAGGCGGCGGAGAAGAACCATCTGCGGTGGGTGATGCCGCACGGCGAGGAGCGGCTGCTCGACGCGCTGGCGCGGCTGCACGCGGCGGGCACGTCGGGGCTCGGCGAGGGGACCCGCCTGGTGGGCTCGTTCCGGGCGCACGGCCTCACGGTGCCGGTGTGGGACCTGCCGTCGGGGACGGGCGCCGACGACATCGAGAAGCCGGCCGCCGAGTTCGCGGAGCGGCTCGCGGCGGCGCTCGCCGCCGAAGCGCCGCTGAGCGCGGACGAGCGGCGGGCGCGCGGCGGGCTCACCAACCGGCAGGTCACGCTGAGCTGACGGAGGGTCGCGCCGGGTGCCCGCCGGGGTCTGCGCGCCCCGGGGGCGTACGCGTCCCGGCTGACCGACCATTCAGCTCGGCACCCCCGCGCGGACGGGGTGACTCCCGTCACAACTCTCCATCCACGCAGGTAAATCGGTGTGTGAATGGCCGAGATCGAATTTGCGTACAGCCGATCTCTTGTTACCGTTCATATAGCCCGGTTGCTGGTGCATCCCCCGTCGCCAGCAACCGGGTCTTATTGTGCCGCCGCGCGTGTGCCGTCCCGTGAGGATTTCCGGGGCGCCAGGACGCGCCTCCACCAGCAGGGCACGCGGCCCTCCGGCAGCGCGGCACCGCTTCGCGGACACGCCTCCCCGCCCGCGGTGCCGTCGGACCCCTCTCTCTCCGGTCTCTCCGGCTCGTGACGCGGAAGCAGGCTTACCCCTGAGCATCGGCCGTGCAGGCGTCGTACGGCAACAGAAAAAGGGGCACCGCCGTCCAGTTTCGGACAGCGACACCCCACTACGTTCCGTAAAGGCCCCGGCGGGCCTCGGGCGCCCCGGGTCTACAGCTCCGGCGCGCTCACGCCCCGTACGGTCAGGGCGTCGACCACCGCGTCCACGACCGCCTCCACGTCCGGCACCCACGGCGACGCGGAGCCCGGGAGCGGCGCGCGCTCCCAGCGGACCCTGCTGCGCCCCGTGCCGGACGGGGGGAGCGCGAGGTAGCCGCCCTCCCCGTGGAAGCGCAGCGCGCCGGGGACGAAGTCCTTGGCGAAGAGCAGTTCCCCGAGCCGCTCAAGGCTGTACGGGGCGACCAGGATCGACCAGCGCTCGGGGGTGGCGACCACAGGTCCGAGCCGCATGCCGTCGCGGTCGAGCGCGGCCATGGCACGGGCGGCGGCGAGCGCGGGCAGGCTGACCGCGCACGGGGCGCGCCCGCCGGTCGCCAGGATCACGGGCGCCGTCGGCCGGTTCCCCCACCAGAAGCGCACCATGCGCTCATCGGTGGTGGCGGCCAGCAGACCGGGATCGAAGGGGTGCGCCCCCGGGACCGTGCACTCCGGGTCGGGGCAGGCGCACAGCGTGCGGCTGCGGGGCTGGAGCCCCACGCCGGGGATTACGGGCCACTGCCACCGGGTGGCGAAGGTGAGAGCCGCTTCGGTCATCTCGGACCTCCCGCCCAGCAGCCTGGACAGGAGCCTGCGTCGCCTTCCGAGGATCTCGCGCATGAGCGCTCGTTCCTTTCCGTTGAACGCCAAGAGGCACATCACACCATGTGTTGATCACTCACTGTGCGTACACGCCGACGCGTTGCTTCCCGAACCGGGGCAGGGCTTGGCCACCGGAAGAACAGGGACTGCATGGCGCTTGCATCCATACTGCGACGGGTCGAAATCGGACGTGGCGGGGGGTGGCGGTGCCTGGCGATTTCGCCCTGCCGGTACTGCTCTGCGCCTCCGCCCCGGAGGATGAAGCACGGCCGCACAACGTTATGACGCCGGGACCCACGCATCAGTTCCTGACGCGTGCCGAAGTCCCCGCTGTCATGACGTACGTACCCATCACGACCGCTTTGACGCGCTATGACGCTTCGTTGAACAAACCCAGTCGACCCCAATATGCCGTTACCTCAGTCAGTTTTCAGCCAACTTTGACGAACTCACCACGACCCATGGACACCAGGAAACCCATCAGGACAATGCTGGACATCTCCGTATCTCTGTGTGTAGATGGGGAGACCTGGCAAGCAGCGCAGAATGACAGGGGGTTTGCGATGCTTTCGCGCATTACGCACCAGCCCGAGAGCCTTGAAACATGAGCGCCCCGCATCTGCCGAAAGTGGCCGGAATCAATTCAGCGGTGCCCACCCCTGCCGCTTCTTCGAACCCGGCGACCCCCGCCATGTCTTCCGCTTCCGCCACGGACGCTGTCGCCGACACCGCCCGGAGCGCGGCGCTGCCCGCACCCGGCGCCGTCATCCAGGACCGCCTCGCCGGGTGGGTCTCCGACCTCACCACCCTGCACGAGCTGACCGAGCGGCTGGCCCGCGTCGGCACGCTGGACGACGCCCTGCACGAGGTGCTGCGCGCGGGCGCCGCGCTCGTCGGCGCGCCCCGGGGCCTCGTGGTCCTCGAACCCGCCGACGGCCTCGGGCCGCGCACCACCCTGGGCCTCGGGCTGAGCCGCGCCGACCTCGGCCACATCGAGACGGTGCCGCGCGCCGCCACCCCCCACGGGCGGCTGCTCGACTCCCTCGCGACGGCGCCTGGCGACGGCGGCGAGCTGGTCCAGCGCGACCTGCTCGCGCACAGCGGCCTCGACCCGCGCGCCCGCCAGGTCGCCACCCGCCTCGGCTGCGCGGCGAGCTACGCGCGCGGCCTCGCCACCACGACCGCGGGCCGGCTCGGCGCGGTGGTCTGGCTGTACGACGAGCCGGCGGAGCCGGCGGAGCGCCACCGCCACCTCGTCGGCCTCTATCTGCGCCACGCCACCGAGCACCTGGCGCGGCTCCTCGAACTCGAAAGGGGCCGGGCGTCGTTGGCCGCCGTGCGTGACGGGCTGCTGCCCTCCCGGCTGCCCCGGGTGCCGGGGGTGCGGCTCGCCGCGCGGCACCGCAGCGGGCCGCACGGCGGCGGCGACTGGTACGACGCGCTGCCGCTGCCCGAGGGCGCCCTCGGGCTCTCGGTCGGCTCCGTCACCGGCACGGGCCCCGCCGCGGTGGCCGCCATGGGACGGCTGCGGGCCTCCCTGCGCGCGTACGCCGTCATGGAGGGCGAGGACCCGGTGGCCGTCCTCTCCGACCTGGAACTCCTGCTCAGGATGACCGAGCCGGTGCGCAGCGCCACCGCGCTCTTCGCCTACTGCGAGCCGGTGCTGCGCAGGATCACGCTGGCCGGGGCCGGGCACTGCCCCCCGCTGGTGACGGGGGAGCGGCGCACCGAGTACGTCGAGACCTCGCTGTCCGCCCCGCTCGGCATGCTGGCCTGCTGGGAGGCGCCCAGCGTCGAGCTGCGCACCGCGCCAGGAGAAACGGTGCTGCTGTGCACCGACGGGCTGCTGCACCGCACCGGCGAGAGCCCCGACCTCGCCTACCGGCGGCTGCGCGGCATCGCGGCCGACATCCCCGCGGCGCTGCGCGAGGACCCCGGAGCCGTCGCCGACCACGTACTCGAGTGCATGCTCCCCGACGGCCTCGACCACTCCGGCGGCGAGGAGGACGTGGTCCTGCTGGCCGTCCGCTTCGACTGAGCCGACGCCGCGCGCGGCGCGCACCCCGGGGGCTGCGCGCCCCGCGACGGCCGGGTGCGCGGCGCGCGGCGGGGTCCGCCGTGCCGCGGCCCCGGCCCGAGCGCGGCCCGGCGTCGGGCGGCCGTCTTCGGCCACGCGCGCGTATGTCGCGCGCGCCGTCGCCCGCGGGAGCGCACGCCCCGGTGTAACGCTGGCACCCACGCGCCCCAGCGCCTCGGCCGCACCCCCCTCACCTTCCTCACCTCGGGACTTACGATGGACGGGTCCCAAGCGTCACCGCACGCCGGTAACGGGTGATCGAGCACGTCAGGTCATACAGCCGGTGAGAGGCGAAGAAGGAGAAGACTGTGGCTGAAAAGCTCTCGGCGACTCCGGCGAACCCGGAGGCCCAGGAGACCTCGCACGCCCCGGCGGCCGATGAGGCCCCTGGCGCGGCCGAAGAGCCGAAGCCCCGGAAGAACGGCCTGTACCCGGGCGTCTCCGACGAGCTGGCGGAGAACATGAAGTCCGGCTGGGCCGACACGGAGCTGCACGGCCTCGAACCCGTCGCCCAGATCCGGGAGACGGCCGCGCGCCGCGCCGCGCTCTCCGCCCGCTTCCCCGGCGAGCGCCTGGTGATCCCGTCGGGCAAGCTCAAGGTCAGGTCCAACGACACCGACCACCCCTTCCGCACCTCCAACGAGTACGCGTACCTCACCGGCGACCAGACCGAGGACGGCGTGCTGGTCATGGAGCCCACCCCGGAGGGCCACACCGCGACGCTGTACCTCCTGGGCCGCTCCGACCGCGAGAACGGCGAGTTCTGGCTCGGCGGCCAGGGCGAGCTGTGGGTCGGCCGCAGGCACTCGCTCACCGAGGCCGCGCAGTTGTACGGCATCGAGGCGGCCGATGTGCGCGAGGTCGCCGAGGCCCTGGCAGGTGCCAAGGGCCCAGTGCGCGTCGTGCGCGGTCATGACGCCGGGATCGAGGCCGCCCTCACCGACAAGGTCACCGCCGAGCGCGACGAGGAGCTGCGGGTCTTCCTCTCCGAGGCGCGGCTGGTGAAGGACGACTTCGAGATCCGCGAGCTGCGTCAGGCGGTCGCCTCGACGGTCCGCGGCTTCGAGGACGTCGTGCGCGTGCTCGACCGCGCGGAGGCGACCAGCGAGCGCTATATCGAGGGCACGTTCTTCCTCCGCGCCCGCCTGGAGGGCAACGACGTCGGCTACGGCACCATCGCCGCCGCGGGCCCCCACGCGTGCACGATGCACTGGGTGCGCAACGACGGCCCCGTCCGCCCGGGCGACCTGCTGCTGCTCGACGCGGGCGTCGAGACCAACAACCTCTACACGGCCGACGTCACCCGCACCCTCCCGGTGGACGGGCGCTTCACCGATCTCCAGCGCACCGTCTACGACGCCGTGTACGAGGCGCAGACGGCGGGCATCGCGGCGGTGCGGCCGGGCGCCAAGTACCGCGACTTCCACGACGCGGCGCAGCGCGTGCTCGCCACGAAGCTCGTCGAGTGGGGCCTCGTCGAGGGGCCCGTGGACCGTGTGCTCGAACTGGGCCTCCAGCGCCGCTGGACCCTGCACGGCACCGGGCACATGCTCGGCATGGACGTCCACGACTGCGCCGCGGCCCGCACCGAGACCTATGTCGACAACACCCTGGCGCCCGGCATGGTCCTCACCGTGGAGCCGGGTCTCTACTTCCAGGCGGACGACCTCACGGTGCCCGAGGAGTACCGCGGCCTCGGCGTCCGTATCGAGGACGACATCCTGGTCACCGAGGACGGCAACGAGAACCTGTCGGCCGGGCTGCCGCGCCGCTCCGAGGACGTGGAGCGGTGGATGGCGCGGCTGCGCGGCTGAGGCCGGGACCCGGGCCGCGCGCCCGTCCCGTGCGGCACGCGCGCGGGTACGCCGCAGGGCCCCCGCGCGTGCGGGGCGGCGGTCAGTAGGCGGCGGTGAAGCGGGTGTTGTGGTGCCGCGGGTGCTCCGCCTCGTCGAGCAGGGCCACCGCCAGGTCCTCCATGGAGAGCGCGGAGACCCCGGCGGCGTCGGTCAGCAGCGCGTCGCCGCCGAGCCGGAAGCGGCCCGTGCGCGCGCCGGGCTCCAGGAGCGCGGCGGGGGAGAGGTAGGCCCAGTCGCCCTCGTGGGCGGCGCGGCAGACGGCGAGCTGTTCGTCGCAGGCCCGTGCGATCGGCAGCCAGTCGGGCGGGAAGTCCGGCGAGTCGGCGAGGGCGGTGCCGTCGGGGAGCAGCAGGCTGCCCGCGCCGCCCACGAGCAGCAGCCTGCTGCCCGCCGCCGCGGTGCCCTTCAGCAGCGCCGCGGCGACCGGCGCCAGTTCGTGCTCCCTGCCGGGCGCGGGCCTGATGGCGCCCACCACCACGTCGGCGTCCGCGCTCAGCGCCTCGACGGCGGCGGGATCCGACGCGTCCCCGACCGCGGACACGGCGCCGGGGTGCGGCCCCGCGGGGCGCGCCGCGTCCCGTACCACCGCGGTGACCCGGTGGCCCCTGGCCAGCGCCTCGGCGACGACCCTGGCGCCGACCCGGCCCCCGGCCCCGAACACCGTGATCCTCAGCATGTGCGTCTCCTTCGGTGCGTCGTGATCGTGTCTGCGTGTCGTGGTGTCTGTGCGTCGTGGTGTCTGTGCGTCGTGACGGTGCGGTCGTCGTGACGGTGGTTCAGGCGGTGGCGCGTGCCGCCGCGGCCCGCTCGAAGAGCCAGGGCACGGCGGTGGCCGCGGAGAGCGCGAGGCCGAGCAGGCACACCCCGCCCCAGCCGCCGTGCGCCCAGGCCAGCGAGCCGAGCGCGGAGCCGGTGGCGCCGCCGGTGAAGTAGCTCGTCATGAAGGCGGAGTTGATACGGCCGCGGGCGTCGGGGCGCAGCCCGTAGATCACGTACTGGCTGCTGCCGAGCACGCACTGCTGGGCGATGTTCAGCGTGACCACCCCGGCCGCCAGCCACGCCAGCGAGGCGGTGTCGACGAGCATCAGCAGCCAGCCACCGGCGAACAGCGCCACGCCCGCGGTCGTCACCCCCCGCACATGGCCGCGGTCGCCGAGCCGCCCCGCGGACGACGCGGTCAGCACCCCGACCGCGCCGACGAGCCCGAAGAGCCCGACCTCGGCCTCCGACCAGCCGAAGGGCGGCCGGGTCAGCAGGAAGGTCAGACCGGTCAACTGGGCGCTGTAGGAGGCCATGGAGAGCGCCCCGAGGAGGGCGCGCCGCCGCAGCGCGGGCTCGGTGCGCAGCAGGGCGAGGGTGGAGCGCAGCAGGGGCGCGTAGCGCAACGGTGTCCCGGTGCCGTGCGTGGGAGCGGTTTTCCGGGTGCCGTGGGACGGCGTGGGACGTGGGGACGGCAGTCGGCGGGACAGGATGAGGGCCATCGTGGCCATGAGGACGGCGTCGACCCAGTACGCGGTGCGCCAGCCGCCCAGTTCGGAGAGGGTGCCGGAGAAGGCGCGGGCGAGGAGGCCGCCGAGGATGATGCCCGCCATCACGGTGCCCACGGTCCTGCCGCGGTCGGCGGGCGCGCTGAGCGAGGTCGCGTGGGCGACGAGCACCTGGGCGCCGACCGAGGTGACGGCGGTCAGCAGGGTGCCCGCCAGCAGCAGCGGGCCCGACCAGGAGGCTGCGGTGAGGGCGAGGAACGCGGCGGTGGCGAGGAAGAGGCCGACGGCGAGCCGCCGCCGGTCGCGCACGTCGCCGAGCGGCAGCAGCAGCATCAGGCCGAGCGCGTAGCCGGCTTGGGAGGCGGTGACGACGAGCCCGGCGAGGGTGGCGCTGACGCCGAGGTCGCGGGTGATGAGGTCGAGCAGCGGCTGGGCGAAGTAGTTGCCCGCGCAGGAGAGGCCGGTGGCGGTCGCCAGCAGCAGCAGCAGCCCACGGGTGAGGACGGGTTCCGCCGGGAGGGCGGCGGGCCCGCGGTGCCCGGCGGGGGCCGACGAGGCGGTACGGGGCCGGGGGCGGGGGCGGGTTCCTGGGATGCGCGGTGTCATGGCCTCAGACTGCGACCGGCCGCAACGATGAGTCCAACACATCCTTGTCATGCCATCGATCGCGGATCACGATGGATGCCATGGAGCTTCAGCAGTTGCGCTACGTGGTGGCGGTGGCCGAGACCGGCGGGTTCACCCGCGCCGCCGAGCGCTGTCTCGTGGTGCAGTCGGCGCTCAGCCACCAGATCGCGAAGCTGGAGCGTGAACTCGGCGCGCGGCTCTTCGAGCGGACCAGCAGAAGGGTGCGGCTGACCGCGGCGGGCGAGGCGTTCCTTCCGGCGGCGCGGCAGTCACTGAAGGCGGCCGAGCGGGCCAGGGCCGAGGTGGCGGCGGCGACCGGGGAGATCAGGGGGCGTCTTACGGTCGGCGCGATCGGCACCATCACGGCCGTCGACATCCCGGCGCTGCTCGGCGCGTACCGGGCGCGTCACCCGCAGGTCGGGGTGAACCTGTGGACGGGCCGCAGCGAGGGTCTCGCGGACGACGTCAGGACCGCCACGGTCGATCTCGCGTTCCTCGGGGTGCAGCCGGGGTTCGAGACGCCGGGGCTGCGCAGTGCCACGCTCGTCGTGGACCGGCATGTCGCGGTGGTGGCGCCCGGGCACCCGCTGGCGGCAGACCCGGAGGCGGCAGACCCGCGCGGTGTCACGCTGGCGCGGCTGGCGCGCGAGGTCTTCGTCGACTGGGTGGCGGGGACGGTGGCCAGGGCCCAGACGGAGGAGGCGTTCGCGGCGGCCGGGCTGCGGCGGGCGGTGGCGTTCGAGGTCAGCTCGATGGACTACATCGCGGGCCTGGTGCGGCACGGCCTCGCGGTCGCGCTGCTGCCCTCGGGACTCGTGCCGCGCCTCGACGGGCTGCGGGTGCTTCCGGTGCGTGACGGTCCTGCGCGCGAGGAGCGCCTGGTCTGGCACCCCGACCGGCTCTCCCCCGCGGCGGGCGCCTTCCTCACAGCCGCGCGTGCCGCGCGGGTCACACCCCCGCCAGCGGCGCCGGAGCCGGGTCCCGCTGCCACTTGAGCACCTTGTCGAAGCTCACCACGGCGCCGCCGGACGCGGGCCTGTTGGTGAACTCCACATGGTCGGCCAGCTCCCGGATCAGGCCGAGGCCGCGGCCGTGCTCGGCGCCGTCCGGGGCCGGACGGAGCACTCTGCGGCGCCATCCCGAGGGGAAGCCGGGGCCCGAGTCGGCGACCTCGATACGGCAGGTCTCGCCGTCGAGGTAGGCGGTGACGCGGTATCCGGGCGTGTCGCGCCCGCCGCCGCCGTGTTCGACGGCGTTGGCGCACGCTTCGGTCAGCGCGACGGCGAGGTCGAAGGAGACGTCGGGATCGACCCCGGCGAGTTCCATCGCCCCGAGGAGCAGGCGGCGGGCGAGCGGAACGCTCGCGGCCTCCCGCGGCAAGTGGAGCGACCACCAGATGCTCATGATCAGCCTCCTGGCTGCGGCATCGACGTAGAAGTACGTATTGCCGCCCATCGGCGGTCGTAAGCCGGGTGTCGCCGGGAAGCCACCCGTACGGCAGATGCGCGAGTGGCGGAAGGCACGGTAGTGACGCGCCGTACCGGCAGCCGCCGACGGCCGGTGCGGCGGCCGGGGAGACGGCGCCGACCTGGGGTTTCCGGGGCCTGTGGGGATGGCGTGCCGTTCGGGCGCGGCGGGTGGGGGCGTGGGGGCGCCGCGCAGCGGCCGTATACGAAGGGAGGTGGGGGACGGCGTCGGCGCGCGCGTCGTGCGCCCGGCCGGGGCGGGGCGGGCGTACGGTGCGGGGCGGCCGGGGTGCGCGGGGCCCGGGACGAACGGGTGGGGACGGGGCCGCGTGGGGCATCGGCCGACTTCTGGCGGGTCATGGGGATTCTGTGTGATCTTGTGGATTCGGCTTGACGAGGCGGACATGGGTGACCTTGTGGACCTGCCCCCCACGGCCGGGGGCCCCGGTGGGATGATGGCTGCGCCATGAGTGCCCCCCAGAGGCGTGAGACGCGGGCCGGGGTCGATCTCCGGCTGCTCAGGGCCGCGGTGTTCGCCGCGGCCTGTGTCGCGTTGTCCGCCGCGGGGCACGCGCTCGCCTCGGGCGCCGCCATACCGGCGCGGGCGCTGCTCGTCGGGTTCGCCGCGGTGTTCGCGCTCGCGGTGCCGCTCGCCGGGCGCGCCAGGTCGCTTCCGGGGATCGCGGCGGTGCTCGCCGCGGGGCAGGTCGCGCTGCACACCGTGTTCGGCCTCGGCCAGTGCGGCGGCATGGCCATGGACCCCGCCATGCGGATGGACGGCATGGCGATGCCGATGAGCGGCGGCGACACCTCCTCGCTCGTGGCGGACGCGGCCCGGCTGCTCGGCGGCGCCCCGGCGCCCGCCCCCGTCCCGCACGCCGCCCCCGTCCCGCACGCCGCCCACGCCCCGGGCGCGGGTCACGCGTTCCTGTGGGGCGCGGACGGGGTGCCGGTGCCGTTCGCGCACGGCGCCTCGGTGATGCTGCCGTCGCTGCCGATGCTGCTCGGCCATGTGCTGGCCGCCGCCGGGGCCGGCTGGCTGCTGCGCCGCGGCGATCTGGCGCTGCTGCGCCTGGTGGCGCTCGCCGCGGAGGAGGGCGCCCGGGGCGCGCCGGGGCGCGCGCTGCGTGCCGCGCTCGCCCTGGTACGCGCCCTGCACGCGGGGCCCCTGTCCACGCCCTGCGCGGGCGCGCGCGTCCGCCGCTCCCCCAGCCCCCAGCACCGGCTGCCGGGCGCGCTCACACTCCACCACACGGTCGTACGGCGCGGGCCGCCGCTCGCCGCCGCGCCCGGGGCCTGACCCCGCGGCCCCCCTCCCCCTGCCCCACCCCGCATCGCACGACGCGCACCCGCCCGTGCCGGCACCCCGCGGCCCACGACCGCCCCGGGAGCACCGGTGCCCCGGCGGCGCGCGCTCGGCCGCCGCGCCGTGTCCGGCGCCCCTGCGGCACGCCGCGTTGCCGGGGTGAGCGCCCCCGCGTCACCGCTTTGGACCGGTGGCACGTGAGGGAGCGGCCCTCCCGCGGTACGGACCCTGTGTCCCCGCCGCGGCGAGCGGCGGCAGGGAGCGGCGTCGCGGGCCGGGTTCCGGGTGCCAGCGCAAGCCGGTCCCCCGCCGATTCCTCTGACTGTGGAGTGTTCCCGAATGAAGCTTTCCCGTGTCCGCGCCGCGGGCGCCGTCGCCCTCGTCGCAGCGGTGGCCGTCGTCGGCTCGACCGCGCCCGCCTTCGCCCATGTCACCGTCGCCCCCGAGGGCGAGGCGGCCCAGGGCGGTTACGCCGTCATCGACTTCAAGGTGCCGAACGAACGGGACAACGCCTCGACCACGAAACTGGAGGTCACCTTCCCCTACGACGAGCACCCGCTCGCCTCGGTGTCACCGCAGCCGGTCCCCGGCTGGACCGTGAAGATCACCAAGAGCAAGCTGAGCAAGCCGCTCAAGGGCGAGGGCGGCACCATCGACGAGGCCGTCTCCAAGGTGACCTGGACCGCGGACGGCAAGGGCGTCGCACCGGGCTTCTTCCAGGAGTTCCCGGTCTCCGTCGGCAGCCTGCCCGAGGACACCGACCAGCTCGTCTTCAAGGCGCTCCAGACATACTCCAACAAGGAGGTCGTCCGCTGGATCGAGCCCGCGCAGGAGGGCCAGGAGGAGCCGGACAACCCGGCCCCCGTCCTGAAGCTCACCGCCGCCGACTCCGGCAGCAAGGGCGCCCCCGCGGCCGACAAGGACAAGGGGTCCGACGGCTCGGGGAGCACCAGCGCCGCGTCCGACGACTCCGACGCCAGCGACAGCACCGCGCGCGCACTCGCCATCGCCGGCATCGCGGTCGGCGCCGCGGGCCTCGCCTTCGGCGTCCGCGCGCGCCGCCGCGGCAACGCCCGCTGAGTACGGCCGGAGGCGCCGGGCCGCAGCCGCCTCGGGGCGGCGCGGCCCGGCGCGCCCGGGATCGCGACAGCGCCCCCGCGGGGTCCCCAGCGGACCCCGGGACATTCCTGGGCCACGACATCTGGGACATTCAGTCATGCGCAAGAAAACCCTGACCGCGGGCCTCCTGCTGGCCGCCGCCGCCCTGACCCTGACCGCCTGCGGCGGCGGCAACGGCGACGACGACGGCTCGGCGCCCGCGAAGGTCGAGACCACCACGCGGCAGCGCCCCGTGACCGTGCTCGACCAGCCGTACACCAAGCCCGACCTCGTCCTGACCGACACCCACGGCCGGAAGTACGACCTGCGGAAGGAGACCGCGGGCCACCCCACCCTCATCTACTTCGGCTACACCCACTGCCCCGACGTGTGCCCGCTGACGATGAGCAACATCGCCGTCGCCAAGCAGGCGCTGCCGAAGGCCGAGCAGGACGAGCTGCGGGTGGTCTTCGTGACCACCGACCCGGCCCGTGACACCCCCAAGGAGATGGGCGCCTGGCTCAAGGCCCAGGACGCCGGCTTCATCGGGCTCACCGGCGACTTCTCCACCATCCAGGCCGCCGCCAGGAGCCTCGCCATCAGCGTCGAGCCCACGAAGAAGGACAAGAACGGAAAGCTCGTCTCCACCCACGGAACGCAGGTGATCGCCTTCTCACCGAAGTCGAACACGGGCTATCTGCTGTACGACGAGGACGCCACCGCCGACGACTACACCAAGGACCTCCCCAAGATCGTCAAGGGGGAGAAGCCGTGACCGGGCGGACCGCACGCGCCGCGGCGCCCGCCGCGCTCGCGCTCACCGCCGCGCTCGTCCTCGCGGGCTGCGGCGGCGACTCCGAGGCCGCCGACCCCGCGTCGGGGCCGCCGCACCTGAAGATAACCGGCGCGTTCGTGCCGCAGCCGGTGACCAGGGAGCTGGCGTCGGCGTTCTTCACCGTCACCAACTCCGGCAGCGAGGACACCCTGACCTCGGTCGGCACCGACGTCACCGACGACGTCTCCCTGCACACGACCACGGACGGCACGATGGAGGAACGCTCCTCCTTCCCCGTGCCCGCCGGGGGCACCCTGGACTTCGCCCGCGGCGGCAACCACGTGATGCTCGAAAAGCTGGACCGCACCCTCAGGACGGGCCAGCACGTCTCCCTGCAACTGCACTTCAGGAAGTCGGGCGCGATCACCGTCGAGGCGCCGGTGAAGCCGCCCACGTACGACCCCGGCAAATCCTCGTGAGGAGCTGAACCGTGCAGACCGTGCTGGCCGCGCTGGCCGTCAGACCCCGTTCCGTGCCCCGGTGGGCGCACGCCCTCGCCGCCGTCGCCCTCGGCGTATTCGGCATCCTGCTCTCCGGTGCCGCCCCGGCCTCGGCGCACGCCGCGCTGCTGGGGACGGACCCGAAGCAGGGGGCGGTGGTCGAGACCGCCCCCGCCCAGGTGTCGCTGACCTTCTCCGAGGAGGTCACGATGGCCGACGACTCGGTACGGGTGCTCGACCCGCGGGGCACGCGCGTCGAGGACGGCAGGGCGACGGGCGCCGGGCACGACACCTACCGGGTCAGGCTCAGGCCGGGCCTCGGCCGCGGCACGTACACCGTCGCCTACCAGGTGGTGTCGGCCGACAGCCATCCCGTCTCCGGCGCCTTCACGTTCTCCGTCGGCGCGCCCTCCGCCACCGCGGCGGCCGTGCCCGACCAGGACACCGGCGGCGGGGTCGTCGGCTTCCTCTACAACACCGCGCGCTACTTCTCGTACGCGGGCTTCGTGCTGCTGGTCGGCGGGGGCACGTTCGTGCTCGCGTGCTGGCGGCGGGGCGCGGGGGCGCGGCCGCTCCAGCGCCTCGTGGTGTCGGGCTGGGTGGTCATCACGGCGGCCACCCTGGCGCTGCTGCTGATGCGCGGCTCGTACACGAAGTCGGGGAAGGTTGCGGACATCTTCGATCTCGGACTGCTCGGGGACGTGCTGGAGACCAAGCCGGGGGCCGCGCTGGTCTCCCGGCTGCTGCTGCTCGCGGTGGCCGCGCTGTTCATCGCGGTGCTCTTCGGCACGTACGCGAGACGCGTCGAGGCGGAGGAGGCCGGGGGCGGCGGTGACGCGGGGGACGCGGCGGACGGGAGCCGGGACCTGCGCTTCGGGCTCGCGGTCGGCGGCGCGGTGATCGCCGTGGGTGTCGCGGCGACGTGGGCGCTGTCCGAGCACGCCTCCGTGGGCATGCAGACGCTGCTCGCCATGCCCGTGGACATCGTGCACCTGCTGGCCGTGGCGGTGTGGCTGGGCGGGCTTTCGGCCCTGCTCACCGCGCTCTACCGGCTGCCGTCGCTGGAGAGCGCGGCGGTACGGCGGTTCTCGGCGCTGGCGTTCGGCAGCGTCGTGACGCTGGTGGCGAGCGGGCTCTACCAGACGTGGCGGCAGGTCGGCTCCTGGTCGGCGCTGACCGGCACGTCCTTCGGGCAACTGCTGCTGGCGAAGGTCGGCCTCGTGGTCGTCATCGTCGCCGTCGCTGCCGGGTCGCGGCGCTGGACGGGGCGGCTCGCCGAGGCCCCGGCGCGCGCCGCGGCCCGCAAGGGCGGCGCGCGCGGCGGCGCGGCGAAGGCCGGGGGCAAGCGCGCGGGGAAGGCCGCGGCGAAGGTGCCGGGGCAGAAGGCGAAAGCCGGTGCGGCCGCGGGCAGCGGCAGCAGCGGCCGCAAGGCGACGGGAGGCGGCGGCGGTACGGCGGCCGGCGGCGCGACGGGCGGGGGTTCGAAGGGCGGGGCTTCCGGGGGCGGGGGCTCGGGGAAGGGCGGGGCTGCGAAGAACAGCGCTTCGAAGGACGGTGCTTCGGGGGACGGGGCCGGTGGGGACGTGCGGGCCGCGCAGCTCGCCAGGCAGCGTGCCGCCGAGGACGCCGCCGCCAGGAAGCGGGAGCGCGACGCCGACCCGGCGCGGGCGCGGCTGCGCCGCTCGGTGCTGGCCGAGGCGGTGGTCGCGCTGGCCCTGCTCGGCGTCACCACCGTACTGACCACCACGGAGCCGGGCCGCACCGTGGAGGAGGTCGCCCACTCGACCGCGGGCGACGGCGGCACCCAGGGGGCGGGCGGCGGGCAGCAGCCCGCGGCGCCCGTCGCGCTCCACGAGCCCTACGACACCGGCGGCAAGAACGGCCAGGGCATGGTGATGCTCGGCCTCGACCCCAGCCGCCCCGGCCGCAACGATGTCGACATCACGGTGATGGACCTGCACGGCAAGCCCATCGACATCCCCGAGGTGACGGTCGCCCTGACCCTCAAGGCGCAGCACATCGGACCGCTGCGGATCACGCCCAAGCACCTGTCCACCGGAAAGTGGGCCGCGAAGGGCACCCAGATCCCGATGGCGGGCCAGTGGGAGATCGCGGTGACCGTGCGCACCTCCGACATCGACGAAGTGACCATCCGCAAGAACGCGCAGATCGGCTGAGAGAGCATGCACGACCCGACCGAACCTTCCACACCCCCGGCCGACCCCGCCGACGGGCCCGCCACCGGGTCGGCCGCGTCCGCCCAGGCGGCCACCGGCGTCTCCCGGCGGCGGCTGCTCGGCACCGCGGGCGCCACGGGCCTGCTGGTGGGCGCCGCCGCGGGCGCCGGGGGCTATGCCGCCGCGGACTCCGGCGGTTCAGGGGGGTCCGGGTCGGGGGCCGTGGGCGGGCAGGGGGCGCTGGCCTCGGTCGGGGCGGACGCGGCGATGTTTCACGGGAAACATCAGCCGGGCATCACCTCGCCCATGCAGGCCCGGGGCCATCTCGCCGCCTTCGACCTGCGCGGCGGCCTCGGCCGCAAGGAGGCGGCGGGGCTGCTGCGGCGCTGGTCGGCGACCGCGGAGCGGCTGATGGCGGGGGACACGGCGGCGGCGGGCGGTCATGACACCGGGGTCGCGCTGGACGCGGGCCCCTCCTCGCTCACCGTCACCTTCGGCTTCGGCCGCGGCTTCTTCACCCGTACGGGGCTTGAGGAGCGGCGGCCCGCGCAGCTCGCCCCGCTGCCGGAGTTCTCCTCCGACCACCTCGACAAGGCCCGCAGCGAGGGCGACCTGTGGATACAGATCGGCGCCAACGACGCCCTGGTCGCCTTCCACGCGCTGCGCGCCCTCCAGAAGGACGCCGCTTCCGTGGCGAGGCTGCGCTGGCAGATGAACGGTTTCAACCGCTCGCCAGGCGCCACCGTCCACCCCATGACCACCCGCAATCTGATGGGCCAGATCGACGGCACCGACAATCCCAAGCCCTCCGAGTCCGACTTCGAGCGGCGGATCTTCGTGCCCGAGGGCGGCGACCCCGGCTGGATGGCGGGCGGCTCCTATGTGGTCGTACGGCGCATCAGGATGCTGCTCGACAGTTGGGAGAAGCTGGCGCTCAGCGACCAGGAGGCCGTCATCGGGCGCCGCAAGTCCGACGGCGCCCCGCTGACCGGTGGCGGCGAGCACAGCGAGATGCGGCTGGAGAAGACCGACGCCGGGGGCGACCTCGTCGTCCCCGAGAACGCCCACGCCCGGATCACCCGCCCCGACCAGAACGGCGGGGCCGCCATGCTGCGCCGCCCGTACTCGTACCACGACGGCTTCAGGGACGACGGGACGCCGGACGCGGGGCTCCTCTTCATCTGCTGGCAGGCCGATCCGCTGCGCGGCTTCGTCCCTGTCCAGCGCAAGCTCGACCGCGGCGACGCCCTCTCGCGCTACATCCGCCACGAGGCGAGCGGACTGTTCGCGGTGCCGGGCGGGGCGGAGAAGGGGGGATACGTGGGGCAGGAGTTGCTGGAGGGGTAGGCGGGGCGGCGGCCTTCCGCGCTTGTGGGGCCGGCAGGGCTTACGGGCCCTGCGGGGGCTCGAAGGGGTTTCCCGGGGTGGCCGGGTCGCGGGCGGTCACCGGTCGGGAGCGGCCCCGGGGCGGCTCGATTCCGTACTTTCGTGCGAGCGGCGGGAGGGCTCTGAAGCCATGGCGCCATCCGCATTAGGGTGACGGGTATGTCGGCGACGCGCTACACCTATCTCGGCCCCGAGGGGACCTTCACCGAGGCCGCCCTGCGCCAGCTTCCCGAGGCGGCGACCAGGCAACTCGTGCCCATGCTCTCGGTCCCCGCGGCGCTCGACGCGGTACGGGCCGGGGAGGCGGAGGCCGCCCTCGTACCGATCGAGAACTCGGTGGAGGGCGCGGTGACCGCCACCATGGACCAGTTGGCCACCGGCGAACCCCTCATGATCTACCGGGAGGTCGTGCTCCCGATCGCGTTCGCGCTGCTCGTCAGGCCGGGCACCGCGCTGGCCGACGTGAAGACCGTGACCGGGCACCCCGTGGCCCAGCCGCAGGTGCGCAACTGGCTTGCCGCGCATCTGCCCGAGGCGCTGTGGGAGCCGGCGGCGTCGAACGCCGACGGGGCGCGTCTGGTGCAGGAGGGCCGCTACGACGGCGCCTTCGCCGGGGAGTTCGCGGCGCCCACGTACGGCCTCGAACCGCTGGTCAAGGACATCCACGACGTGGCCAACGCCGCCACCCGCTTCGTCCTTGTCGGCCGCCCGGCGCGGCCCGCGGCGCCCACGGGGGCCGACAAGACGTCGGTCGTCGTCTGGCAGGGGCGGGTCGACCATCCGGGCGCGCTGCTCGAACTGCTCCAGGAGTTCGCGGTGCGCGGGGTGAACCTCGTACGCATCGAGTCCCGCCCCACCGGCGAGGGCATCGGCAACTACTGCTTCTCGATGGACGCCGAGGGCCACATCAACGACCGCAGGGTGGCGGAGGCGCTGATGGGGCTCAAGCGGGTCTCGCCCCGGGTGCGGTTCCTCGGCTCGTACCCGCGCGCCGGGGCCGCGGCGAAGGACACCACGCCGCCGCGCCACGGCACCTCGGACGAGGAGTTCGTCGCGGCGGCCGAATGGCTGGCCCGCTGCCAGGACGGGCGGGCTTAGCGGGACGGGCGGGCTTAGCCGGAGAGCGGAGGGAGGGCCACCCCGCGAGGAGAGGGCCATCCCCCGAGAGGAGAGGGCCACCCCCGATCCGATCCTACCTGCGGATTTTAGTTGTCCACAGAGTTATCCACAGGCACCCTCGCGACCCTGGGGACAAGTCGACATCCGAGAGGGGCACAGTCGACAAATCGGCCCTGCGACGCCATCTCCCTCCACAGTGGCCCACATCACCTGTCGGCCATGTGTGCATCATCCGCAGTCCACGCTCTTTCCCTAGATGACTCTTTGGAGTGAACCATTTCCACTCGAAAGCGGGCGTGAAAGAGGTTTGAACGGGGAAGCATCCGGGCCGCGGATTCCACGCGGAATGATCACTTCCGTGATCCACAGTTCTTCCACACAGCCTGTGGATAACTCCCCGGAACCCGTGGAAAGCTGTGGACAACCGGGGCCGCACGGCCCGTCAAATCCCCACTGCCGCACCGCAGTAGGGTCAAGCACCCGCCCCGCCGTGCCCCGAACCAGGGAATACCGCCGCCCGCATTGACGCCGGGCGCCGGGCGGTGCGCGACCCCCGCGACCGCCCCGCCGACTCACCGCCCGGAGCCCTCAAAAGCACCCGCACCCACCCACGGACACCGGCGCCGCCCCGCCAATTCCGCGCTCCGGCAAACGGAGCACGACGAAACAAAAGGGGCGAAATTCGCTCAGGGGAATATCGGCTCGTGACGCCTCGGCGGGCACCGGTAGCCTTGAGCCGTGATTGACCTTCGCCTGCTCCGTGAGGACCCCGACCGAGTCCGCGCCTCCCAGCGCGCCCGTGGTGAGGATGTCGCCCTCGTCGACTCCCTGCTGTCCGCCGACGAGCGGCGCAGGTCGTCAGGGCTGCGCTTCGACGAGCTGCGCTCCGAGCAGAAGTCGCTCGGCAAGCTCATCCCGAAGGCGGCGGGCGACGAGAAGCAGGAGCTGCTGCGCCGCGCCGGAGAGCTGTCCGCGCAGGTCAAGGCGGCGGACGCGGAGCGTGACGAGGCCGACGAGGAGACCAGGCGGCTGCTGCGCTCCCTCGGCAACGTGGTCCACACCGACGTGCCCGTCGGCGGCGAGGAGGACTTCGTCGTCCTGGAGACCCACGGCACCCCCCGCGACTTCGCCGCCGAGGGCTTCGAGCCCAGGGACCATGTGGAACTCGGCGAGGCGCTGGGCGCCATCGACATGGAGCGCGGCGCCAAGGTCTCGGGCTCCCGCTTCTACTACCTGACCGGCGTCGGCGCGCTGCTTGAGCTGGCCCTCGTCAACGCCGCCATCGCCCAGGCCACCGAGGGCGGCTTCATCCCCATGATGACCCCAGCGCTCGTGCGGCCACCCGCCATGGAGGGCACCGGCTTCCTCGGCCAGGCCGCGGAGAACGTGTACCACCTGGAGAAGGACGACTACTACCTGGTCGGCACCTCGGAGGTCCCGCTCGCCGCGTACCACATGGACGAGATCCTCGACGCCGACCGGCTCCCGCTGCGCTACGCCGGGTTCTCCCCCTGCTTCCGCCGCGAGGCCGGCACCTACGGCAAGGACACCAGGGGCATCTTCCGCGTCCACCAGTTCGACAAGGTGGAGATGTTCTCCTACGTGGCCCCGGAGGACGCGGAGGCCGAGCACGAGCGGCTGCTCGCCTGGGAGAAGCAGTGGCTGTCCGCGCTGGGGCTGCCGTTCCAGGTCATCGACGTCGCCACCGGCGACCTGGGCGCCTCCGCCTCCAGGAAGTACGACTGCGAGGCGTGGATTCCCACCCAGGGCAGGTTCCGCGAGCTGACCTCCGCGTCCAACTGCACCGAGTTCCAGGCCCGCAGGCTGTCCGTGCGGATGCGCGAGGGCAGGCAGGTGCGCCCGCTCGCCACGCTCAACGGCACCCTGTGCGCCGTCACCCGCACCATCGTCGCGCTGCTCGAAAACCACCAGCAGGCGGACGGCAGCGTGCTGGTCCCCGAGGTCCTCCGGCCCTACCTGGGCGGCAGGACCGTACTGGAACCGAAGTAGTCCGCGCATGTTCCCGTATCGACTGATCGCGACCGATCTCGACGGCACGCTGTTGCGCTCCGACGACACCGTCTCGGAGCGCACCCGGGCCGCCCTGGCGAGCGCCACCGGGGCGGGGGCCGCGCACATCATCGTCACCGGCCGCCCGGTGCCCTGGACCCGGGACATCCTCGCCGACCTCGGCTACCGGGGCATCGCGGTGTGCGGCCAGGGCTCCCAGGTCTACGACGCGGGCGCGGACCGCCTGCTGACCGCCCTCACCCTGGACCGCCGGGTGGCCGCCCTCGCGCTCGCCAAGATCGAGGCGGAGACGGGTCCGCTGGCCCTGGCCGCCAGCCGCAGCGGCACCACCGGAAGCGTCCTGGTGGGCCCCGGGTACGCGGTGCACGAGGGACCGGGCCCGTACGCCCCGCTGACCAGCAGGGACGAGCTGTGGGCCGAGCCGCTGAACAAGATCTACCTCCAGTGCCCCGGGCTGTCCGACGACGAGCTGACCGAGATCGCCCGGCACACCGCGGGCGATCTCGTCGGGGTCACCATGGCGGGCGCGGGCATGGTGGAGCTGCTGCCGCTCGGGCTCACCAAGGCCAGGGGGCTGTCGCTGGCCGCACGGCGCCTCGGCTCGGGCCCCTCGGACACCCTCGCGTTCGGCGACATGCCCAACGACATCCCGATGCTCGACTGGGCGGCCCACGGCGTGGCGATGGCGAACGCGCACGAGGAGCTGAAGGCGGTCGCCGACGAGGAGACCGCCTCGAACGACGAGGACGGCGTCGCGCTCACGGTGGAGGCCATGCTGCGGGGCTGAGCGGGCGGGGCCGAGCGGCTGACGCGCGGGCTGGGCGCCGCGGAAGTTGGGCGCCGCAGGGCGCCGCAGCGGCGGGCGCCGGGACACGGGCCTCCGGGATGGGCGCGCCCCGTCAACTCCCCGCTGTCGCAAGGGTCAGGGGCCGCGTTAATTCGGTGGCGTCGGGCGGCGGTGCGGGGCACGATGGAGGGCGTCAGTACGCCGTATATCGGCGTCCGATGACCGGGAGAGGGGCGCGGCGTCACCGTTCACCGTCACGTCGAGCCCCCTACAGGGCGGCCCTCGCCCGGGACTCCGGAGTAGTCACCGCACTCCGTCGAGCCCCGGTCGTGGCGAGCTGCCCGGGGCGGCCGTTTCGAGCGCGCATCCGCGCGGGCCGCCCACCCGGAGGATTGGCCGAGAGGTAAGGCATGCCGCGGCCCCGGCCGCCGCAGTCGGGCGATCCCGCGCGCGTTCGAACCGCGCATCCTCCACCCGAGCACCCAAGAGGTCCTGGCTAAAGGGGTCCTGCTGGAGCAGGCGCCTGCGTGAAGGCCGCCCGCGCAGTGGGACTGGCACGGTCGCGGCCCGTTCCGGCGTGCCCGGATCACAAGCCTTCCAGCTCACCGGCGCGCTGGAAGGCCCGTTGCTGCTGTACCTGTCGCTGCCGGAACCGGACGAGCCGCCCCCGCCGTCGGCGGGGAAGCCCCCGACCACCACACGGCGGTGGCCCCCACGCCCAACGGGCGGGAGGCCACCGGCACACCGCGGAACCCGGCACGGGCACCGGCGCCGACAGACACGGCACCGGCCCCCGCGAGGGGGCCTACTCCTCCCCCGCCAGCTTCAGCGCCCGCAGCTTCTGGCCCGCGTACCAGGTCGTCGCGAGGGTGACCACGACCAGCAGGACGACCGCGACCGGGAGGCTCACGTCCGAGGTGACGATGTCGCCGCGCGCCGTCTTCTGCGCGATCGCCAGCGCCCACTGCTGCACGCTGAGGGTCCGCGCGCCCGACACCAGGGAGCCGAACAGCGCCTCCCAGACCAGGGCGTAGATCAGGCCGAAGACCACCGCGTGCCGGGTGACGGTGCCGAGCAGCAGGAACAGCGCGGCGTACGCGAGGGAGGCGACGAGCGCGCCGATGGTGTAGGCGACGGCGATGCCCTGGCCGTTGCCGTTGAGGATGAGGCCCGCGACGAGCGTGGGCAGCGCCGAGAACGCCATGGTGACGCCGATGGCGACGAACAGCTTGGTGACGATGATGGTCGGCCGCTTCACCGGCTTGGCCAGCAGGTAGATCACGGAGCCGTCGTCGATCTCGGGCCCGATGGCGCCGGTGCCCGCGATGACGCCGATGATCGGCACCATGGTGGCGAGGCCGAAGCCGCCCAGGACGTCGGACGCGGTCTGGTCGTCGGCGCCGACGAGGGCGCGTACCGCGATCGCGATCACGATGAGCAGCGCGGGAAGCGCGAAGAGGATCAGGGCCCGGCGGCGGCCGAGCAGGGCCCGGTAGGTGAGCCGGGCGACAGTCGGGTCGTACATCATGGGCCTCCTACGCCGCGACCAGATACGAGAACACGGACTCCAGGGACTCGTCGGAGGGCGAGACCGTCAGGAGCCGGATGCCGTGGTCGCGGGCGACGCGCGGCAGCAGGGTGGTGAAGCGGCCGAAGTCGACGGCCTGGACGCGCAGCGCGTTCTCCCTGAGGTCGACCTCGATACCGGCCGTGGACGGGTCGGCGATGAGCGCCGCCGCGAGGGCCCGGTCGTCGCTGGAGCGCACCAGGTAGCGGTGCGGGCGGTCCGTCATCAGCCGGCGGATCTTGCGGAAGTCGCCGCTGGCCGCGTGCCGCCCCGCGACGATCACCTCGATATGGGCGGCGAGCTGCTCGACCTCCTCCAGGATGTGCGAGGAGAACAGCACCGTGCGGCCCTCGTCGCCCATGCGCCGCAGCAGTTCCATGAGCTGCATGCGCTGGCGCGGGTCCATGCCGTTGAACGGCTCGTCGAGCAGCAGCACGGACGGCTCGTGGACCAGCGCGGACGCCATCTTCACGCGCTGGCGCATGCCCTTGCTGTAGGTGGAGATCTTGCGGTCCTGGGCGTACTCCATCTCGACGGTGGCCAGCGCCCGCTGGGCCTCCGCGCGGCCGAGACCGTGCAGTTCGGCGTTGGCGACGACGAATTCGAGGCCGGTCAGGAAGTCGTACATCGCCTCCCGCTCCGGCACGATCCCGATGTGCCGGTAGATCTGCTCGTTGCGCCAGATCGTTTGCCCGTCGAGGGTGACGGTGCCGCCCGAGGGGGCGAGGAAGCCGCCCATCATGTTGATCAGGGTGGACTTGCCCGCGCCGTTGGGGCCGAGCAGTCCCGTGACGCCGGGGCCGATGGTCATCGTGACGTCGTTGACGGCCACCACGTTCCCGAACCAGCGCGAGGTGTGGTCGATCTCGATGGTGGTCACAGTCCGACCTTCCGGTAGCGGCGGGCCAGAGCGCCGTAGCAGCCCGCGATCAGCGCCAGGATGACGATCAGGTAGACGAACCCGACGCCGGTGTCCGGGCCGAGGCCGCCGGGCGCCGAGGAGTCGCCGCCGAGGAACGCGGTGCCGAAGCCGTCGACGAGGGTGATCGGCGAGAAGAGGCCGAGCCACTGCACGGCGCCCTCGGTGCCCTGGTCGTACGCGATGGCCTGGATGGTGGAGACCGCCCCGTAGGGGATGGTCATGGCGGCGATGACGGCGGCGATGCCGAAGCCGCGCCGCGGCGTGACGGCCGCGATGACGAGCCCGATGCCGGCGAAGAGTACGGAGAGTACGGCCACGGAGACCAGCCCCTGGAGGAAGCCCTTCGACTGGGTGGAGAAGTCGAGCTTGGCGAGCAGCGCGCCGACGTAGAGGATCACCATGGGCGTCGCCGTGAGGATGAAGAGGGCGGACGCCATCGCGGCGAACTTGGCGCGTACGTAGTCGGTGTGCTCGATCGGCCGCGAGAAGTACAGCGGTACGGTGCGAAACCGCAGGTCGCGCGAGACCGACTGGGGCGCCTGGGAGGCGAGGAAGAGCGCGATGACGGCCTGGAGGTAGATCGCGTAGCGCGTGTAGTGGATCGGCAGGTCGTGCGCCTTGGTCGTGACGGCGACCGCGATCATGATGAGCGCGGGGGCGGCGATCACGATGAACAGCACGATCGGCAGCACCTTGCTCTTGGCCGACCTGCCGAGCCCGTAGGCGCCGCGCAGCGACTGGGAGAAGAGCGAGCGGCGCGCGTACGCGCGGCCCAGCCGGGGTCCGTCGTAGTTGCGGTAGCCGATGTCGTGGATGCGGGTCTGCTCGGGGGTGCCGGGCCCGCCCGCCGTCTGCTCAATGGCCATGGCGGGCCTCCTCCTTCTGCCGCGGGGCGCCGCCGACGGCGGCGGCCGGGGGGTGTGCGTCTGCCGCTGGGGCCTGCTCGGCGTTGAACACCTCGGCGATGCGGTGCCTGCGCTGCTCCATGCGGACCAGGCCGAGCCCGAGGTCGGCGACCAGGTCGCGCACGAGGTCGTACGTCTCCTCGCCCTGCGTGGTCAGCAGCAGGGTGTGGCCCGCGCCCGGCAGGGTACCGCCGGCCTCGGCGGTGATGCCGTGCCGCGCCAGGGCGGCGCCGAGGGCCGCGGTGCCGTCGGGGTGCTCGTCGGAGTCGGTGACCTCGACGGCGACCGTGGTCGTGGCGCCGGTGAAGTCGGTGGTGGAGCTGGAGCGCAGCAGCTTGCCGCCGTCGACCACGACGACGTGGTCGCAGGTGCGCTCCAGCTCGCCCAGCAGGTGGGAGGTGACGAGCACCGAGATGCCGAAGTCGCTGTGCACGCGGCGGATCAGGTCGAGCATGTCGTCGCGGCCGACCGGGTCGAGGCCGTTGGTGGGCTCGTCGAGGAAGACGAGCCTGGGGTCGTGGACGAGCGCCTGCGCCAGCTTGACCCGCTGCTTCATACCGGTCGAGTAACCGCCGATGGGGCGGTAGCGCTCCTCGTAGAGGCCGACATGGCGCAGGGTGTCGGCGGTGCGCTCACGGGCCGCGGTCGGGGGCAGCCCCGACATGCGTGCCATGTGCACGACAAATTCGGTGGCGGACACGTCGGGCGGCAGGCAGTCGTGCTCCGGCATGTAGCCGACCTGCTCGCGGATCTCGGGGCCCTTCGTCGCGACATCGAGACCGAGCACGGTGGCGCGGCCCTCGGTGGCGGGCGCAAGACCCAGCAGGATCTTGATCAGTGTGGACTTACCGGCCCCGTTGGCACCCACGAGTCCGGTCACACCGGGCCCGATATCCACGGAGAGCCGGTCAAGCGCGGTCACCTTCGGGAACCGCTTGCTCAGGCTTTCGGTCTCGATCACAGTCACCCTGTGACCGTAACGGCGGCACCGCTTCCGGGCGTCAGTCCAGGGTGCCGGTGCGGCCTCAGCCTTCGGGACTACGGAACCTTAGGGGTAGGGGGACTCAGGGGCTACGGCGCCACGCCCCCGCCCGGAGGGCCGCGGGCGGCCATGTCCCGCGCCCCAGGGGGTACGGCACACCCGTGCCCCGCCGCACCACAGGGAAGGACCGCCATGCACCCCACGCCGGCCAAGGAACGCCGCGTCCGCTCAGGCACGGTGGAGCTGTGCGTCGCCGAGCAGGGCGACCCAGGGCGCCCCACGGTCGTGCTCGTGCACGGCTACCCGGACTCCAAGGAGGTGTGGGACCCGGTCGCGGAACGCCTCGCGGACCGCTTCCACGTCGTCCGCTACGACGTGCGCGGCCACGGCCGCTCCACCGCGCCCGAGCCGCTGCGCGGCGGCTTCACCCTGGAGAAGCTGACGGACGACTTCCTGGCCGTGGCGGACGCCGTCAGCCCCGGCGCGCCCGTGCACCTCGTCGGGCACGACTGGGGCTCCGTGCAGTCCTGGGAGTTCGTGACGGTGCCGAGGGCCCGCGCCAGGATCGCCTCGTTCACCTCGATGTCGGGGCCGGGCCTCGACCACATGGGCCACTGGTTCCGGGAGCGGCTGCGGCGCCCCACGCCGGGGCGGGCCGCCCAGCTCGCCGGGCAGGCCCTCAGGTCCTGGTACGTGTACCTGCTCCAGGTCCCCGCCCTGCCAGAACTGGCCTGGCGCGGCCCGCTCGGCAGGCGGTGGCCCGGCATGGTGCGGCGCGCCGAGGGGCTGCCCGCGGGCGACGGCTTCCCCGCGGACTCGCTGCCCTCGGACGCGGCACACGGCGCCTGGCTCTACCGTGACAACGCGCACCGTATGCGGGCACCGCGCGCCGACGCGTTCACCGACGTACCGGTGCAGTTGGTGGTCCCCGAGCGGGATGTGTTCCTCTCCCCGCACCTGTTCGACGGTCTTGAGCGCTGGGCGCCGAACCTGCTGCGCCGCTCCCTTCCGGTACGGCACTGGCTGCCGCGCACCAGGCCCGACCAACTGGCGGTGTGGATCGGCGACTTCGTGACCGCGGCCGAGGAGTCCCGCGCGGTCGCGCCGCCCCGGCTCGCGGCGGACGCGCGGCGCGGGGAGCGGCGGCGGCAGCGGTACGCGCGCCGGTTCGGCGGCAGCCTCGTACTGGTGACGGGCGCCGCGAGCGGCATCGGGCAGGCCACCGTGTTCGCGTTCGCGCGGGCCGGGGCGAGGGTGGTGGCCGTCGACAGGGACGGGGCGGGCGCACGGCGCACCGCACGGGCCGCGCTGCGGCTCGGCGCCGCGGGGGCGTGGGCCGAGGAGACCGACGTGTCGGACGCCGACGCGATGGCCCGCCTCGCCGAACGCACCGCCGCCACCAGGGGAGTTGTGGACATCCTGGTGAACAACGCCGGGATCGGCCTCGCGGGCCCCTTCCTCGCCACCACCCCCGAGGAGTGGCGTGCGGTGCTCGACACCAATCTGTGGGGCGTGATCCACGGCTGCCGGCTGTTCGGCGGGCAGATGGCGGAACGCGGCCAGGGCGGCCACATCGTCAACACCGCGTCGGCCGCGGCCTTCCAGCCCTCCCGGGTGCTGCCCGCGTACGGCGCGAGCAAGGCGGCGGTGCTGCTGCTCTCCGAGTCGCTGCGCGCCGAACTCGCGGGCCGCGGCATCGGGGTGAGCGCGGTCTGCCCCGGCTTCGTGACCAGTTCGATCACCTCGTCCGCCCGCTTCGCGGGTTCCGACGACGCCGGGCAGGAGCGCCACAGGGCCAGGGTGACCAGGCTGTACGGGCTGCGCAACTACCCGCCGATGAGGGTGGCCTACGCGATCCTTGACGCCGTCGACCACAACCGCGCGGTGGTGCCCGTCACCCCCGAGGCCCGCGCCGCGTACGCGCTCTCGCGACTGCTGCCCGGGGTGCCGCGGGCACTGGCCCGGGTCAAGCCGCCAATGTGAGGGCCCGCCAACCGCCCTGCGGGAACCGGCAAGTGAGGGAGCGTCAGGTGAGAGACGAGCGCCCGGCGAAAACCGGGTTTACCCGTGCGACACCCAAGCACCGCCGCAATCCGGGACATTGGACGCCCTCACCGCAGATGGCGTCGATACGGCGATAGTTGATCAACTCCCGCAAGAGCCGCGCCGGTTGTCCACAGAATCAGCAATTCCCCTGTGGATAACTGTATTTGGCTGTGGATCAAACATCGACGGCAAAAATACTTGGAAGATTTCCGGGACGGCCCGGCACCCTGGGAGGACGATGAACGAACCACGCACCGTGCGGGTGTCGAAGTACCTCTCACGGCACCTGCGCCACCAGCCGGAACGCATCGGTCTCGCCCTCGACCCGGGCGGCTGGACCGACATCCCCACCCTGCTCGCCGCCGCCGCGGCACACGGCTTCCGCTTCACCCGCGCCGAACTGGACGAGGCGGTGCGCACCAACGACAAGCGCCGCTTCACCGTCGAGGGCGACCGCATCCGCGCCAACCAGGGCCACAGCGTCCCCGTCGACCTGGGGCTCATCCCGTCCGAGCCGCCGCCGCTGCTCCACCACGGCACGGTCTCCCGCAACCTCCCCGCGATACGCGCCGAGGGCCTGCGGCCCATGAACCGGCACGCGGTGCACCTGTCACCCGACCGTGAGACCGCGTTGCGGGTGGGGGCGCGGCGCGGGCGCCCCGTCGTGCTCACGGTCGACGCCGCCGCCATGCACGGCGCGGGCCACACCTTCTCCGTCAGCGCCAACGGCGTCTGGCTCACCGCCGCCGTGCCCCCCGCGTACCTGCGCTTCCCCGGGCCCGCGCACCCGTAGCGACCGCACCGTACCCGTACGGGCCGTACCCGTACGGGCCGCGCCCGCCCGCGCCCCTCCGGCCGTACGGCCCCCGAACTCCTCCGGGCCTACCGGAAAGCCGACAGGCTGCGCGCGACCCAGTCGCCGAACGGCCGCGCCCGCCGGCCGAGTACGCGCTCCACATCGAATCCGACCTGGCGCTCGGCCGGGAGCGGTACGCCGAGGATGTCCAGGGTGCCGTCGACGACCTCCTCGGGCATGAACTGCGCCATCCGGGCGCGGGCCTGCGCGCGGGAGAGTTCCACGAAGGCGACGTCCTCGCCCAGGGCGCGGGCGATCACCTCGGTCTGCCGCCGCGGGCTGACGGCCTCAGGACCTGTCAGTTCGTACGTGGCGCCCGCGTGCCCCTCCTCGCACAGCGCGACCGCGGCGACCTCGGCGATGTCCGCGGGGTCGACCACCGGCAGGGCCACGTCGCCGAAGGGCGCGTGGACGGTGCGCCCGCCCCGTACGGACTCCGCCCAGGCGAGCGCGTTGGAGGCGAAACCCCCCGGGCGCAGCACCGTGAAGTCCGCCCCAGAACCCCGCACCGCGGCCTCGAAGGCGCGCAGCCTGCCGTGCGAGGGGGCCTCGGGGCGAGTGGCGTTGATCTGCGAGGAGAGCAGGACGATCCGCTTGACCCCGGCGTCCAGGGCCGCGCCGACCAGCGCCTCCGGGGGCTCGCCGAACCCGTTCAACTCCCCGCCGAGCAGGATGAAGAAGGCGTCCGCCGAGTCGAGGACGGGCCGCATGGCCGCGCTGCTCCCGACGTCCGCCCTGGCGTGCCGCACCCCCGCCGCAAGCCCTTCAGGACGCTCGCGCCGCGAGACGGCCACGACGTCCTCGCCCCGCTCGGCGAGCAGGGGCACCAGGGTCCGTCCGACGTTGCCGGTCGCACCTGTCACCACGATCATGAGGGCTCCTCTTAGTTAGTTGGCTGACTCAGTCAGACGGTAGCACGGCTCGGGACGGGGCGGCGGGGCGGCGCGGAGGTGGGGGTGCCGGGCGGCGGCGCGGGCGCCGGTGTGTGGAGGGGCGGGGCGGCGCGCGCCGGTGCGTGGTTCCCCGGGGCGCCGTGGGCGGGGCGGGCGCGCGGCGCCCGGGCGTCCGCCCTCCGTGGAAGGATGACCGCAGGAACCGGTACCGATCGTTCTGGAGCGAGCGCCATGCCCGACGAACAGCCCCCGCCCGCCGAACTCCCCCTGCGCGACGAGACCGTCGCCGGTTTCCTTGACCGGCTCGCCGCCCGCGTACCGGCGCCCGGCGGCGGCGCGTCGGCCGCCCTGCACGCCGCCCAGGCCGCGGCGCTCCTCGCGATGGTCGCCCGCTACAGCACGGGCCCGAAGTACGAGGCGCACGCCGCCGCGATCGCCCGTGTCACCGCGGCGGCCGACGAACTGCGCGACACGGCGCTGCGGCTCGCCGAGGACGACGCCCGCGCCTTCACCGCCGTCACCACCGCCTATGCGCTCCCGAAGGCCACGCCTGAGGAGAAGGAGGCCAGGTCGGGGGCGATCGCCCGGGCGCTGGCCGGGGCCGCCGTACCGCCCGCGGACGTCATCGCCGCCGCGGCGCGGCTGACCGACCTCGCCGAGGAACTGCTGCCCGTCGGGAACCGCAATGTGATCACCGACGTTGCCGCCGCGGCCGAGGCGGCGCGCGCCGCCGCCACCACGGCCCGGGTGAACGTCGAGATCAACCTCGGCGGTGTCAGGGACCCGCTGGTGCGCGACGCGCTCATCGAGTCCGTCGCCCGTGTCGACGCCCTGAGCGAGCGCGCCGACCGGATCACCGCCGCCGTACGCGAGGAGATCGCCGCATGAGCCAGGGCACCCCTGAACCCGCCGCCGCGGCCCAGCACGGCACAGGGCACGGCCGTGAGCTGCCGGGCCGCGAGCTGGCGGGCGCGCTGCGCGCCGAGGCCGCCGAGCGCGCCGCCGCCCTCACCGCCCGCGGCACCACCCCGCACCTGGCGGTGGTCACGGCCACCGCCGACGAGTCGAGCGCCTGGTACGTGCGCTCGATCGCGCGCAGCGCCGAGAAGGCGGGCCTCGCCTGCACCATCGCCGACCTGGGGCCCGAGGCGCCGGTGGCCCGGGTCCACGAGCGGCTGACCGAGCTGAGCGCCGACCCCACGGTGCACGGGATCATCCTCCAGACGCCGCTGCCCGCGGGCGCCCGCCTGGAGGGGCTGGCGTCGGCGATCGACCCGGTCAAGGATGTCGACGGCGCGAACCCGCTGTCGCTCGGGCGGCTCGCCGCCGGGCTGCCCGCCTTCGCGCCTGCCACCGCCGAGGCCGTCGTCGCGCTCCTCGACCACTACAAGATCGACCCGGCGGGACGGCACGCGGTCGTCGTGGGCCGCTCCACCGTCGTCGGGAAGCCGGTCGCGCATCTGCTGCTCGACCGCAACGCCACCGTCACCGTCTGCCACTCCCGCACCGTCGGCCTCGCCAGCACGGCGCGTACCGGCGACATCCTGGTCGCCGCCGCGGGCCGCCCCGGTCTGATCACCCCCGGCCATGTGCGTCCTGGCGCGGTGGTCATCGACGTCGGCACCAACCCGACCCCGGACGGCGGCCTCGTCGGCGACGTCGACCCGGCCGTCGCCACCACCGCCGCCGCCCTCACCCCGGTCCCCGGCGGCGTAGGACCCGTCACCACCGCGCTGCTGCTCCAGCACACGGTGCGGGCGGCGCTGACCCTCTGAGACGGCCTCGCGGGGGGGGAGCCGCCGGGCCCGCGGAGCCGTCCGTCAGGCGGGTCCTCCGGCGCCGAGCTGGGCCGGGGCCTCCAGGGCGATCCGCTCGAAGACGGCGGGGTCGTAGCCGAAGATCGTGTCCGGAATCGGCCAGTGGATGACGATCTCGTCGACACCGGCCTCGGCGTAGCGCCCCGCGTAGTCCACGAACGCGTCGACCGACGCGAACGGCGCCGCAGGTTCCGGGGTGAAGCCGGTGAGCAGGATCTTCGCCACCCCCGCGGGATCGCGGCCCTCGGCCTCCAGCGCGGCGCCGAGGCGCTCCACCTGGCCGCGGACGGCGCGCAGCGACTCCTGCGGGGTCCCCGTCTCGTTCAGCCTCCAGTCGCCGGTGGTCACCCACGCCTGCCCGTGCCGGGCGGCGACCCGCAGACCGCGCGGCCCCGTGGCCGCCACCGCGAAGGGCAGGCGGGGGCGCTGCACACAGCCGGGGATGCCGCGGGCCTCGGAGGCCGCGTAGAACTCCCCCTCGAAGGTGGTGGCGTCCCGGGTGAGCAGCCGGTCGAGGAGCCCGACGAACTCCTCGAAGCGGGCGAAGCGCTCCCTCGGCTCCCATGGCCGCCGCCCCAGCACCTCGGCGTCGAATCCGGTGGCCCCGGCCCCGATCCCGACCGTGAGCCGCCCGCCACTGATGTCGTCGAGCGACATCAACTCCTTGGCGAACGGCACCGGGTGGCGGAAGTTGGGCGAGGTCACCAGCGTCCCGAGCCGTACCCGCCGTGTCACGCCCGCCGCCGCGGTCAGCGTCGGAACCGCCCCGAACCACGTCCGGTCCCTGAACGGCACCCGCCAGGAGAGGTGGTCGTAGGTGTAGGCGGTGTGGAAGCCCAGGTCCTCGGCGCGCCGCCAGGTCTCCCCGCCCCCGGTGTGCCAGCGCTCGACGGGCAGGATGACGGTGCTCAGACGTGGGCTCATGGGGCGAGCCTATGAGCCCGCGCGGCCGGGGGCGGCGGCGCCTGCCGCCAGCCGCCCGCATCCGCCTCATACACCTGTGCCCTCGTATCACACCTGTGCGTACGTATACGCAAGAATGGTCCCGTGACCTCAGCTACCCGACCCGCCTGGATGCCGCCGCGCTCCGTTCCGCCCCGATTGATCGCCACCGATCTGGACGGCACCCTGCTGCACGACGACCACTCCGTGTCGGAGCGGACCGTGGCCGCGCTCGCCGCCGCCGAGCAGGCCGGGATCGAGGTCTTCTTCGTGACCGGAAGGCCCGCGCGCTGGATGGACGTCGTCAGCGACCACGTCCACGGGCACGGCCTCGCCATCTGCGGCAACGGCGCCGCGCTCGTCGACCTGCACGACGCCTCGGGCAGCCCGCGCTTCCTGAAGATCCGGCCGCTGGCACGCGCGGCGGCCCTGCGCACCGTCTCGCTGCTGCGCACCGCGGCCCCCGGCACCAGCTTCGCCGTGGAGCGCACCGGCGGCCTCGACCAGGAGCCCGGCTACCCGCCGCTGCTCTTCGAGACCCCCGCGCTGGTCGCCGACGCCGTGGCGCTGCTCACCGACGCCGCCGCCGACTCACGCGGCGCCGTGCTGAAGATCCTCGCCTTCCACCCCTCCATGGGGCCCGACGCGTTCCTGACCCTGGCCCGCGCCGCCGTCGGCGACTCCGTCACCATCACCCGGTCGAGCCGCAGCGCGCTCCTGGAGATCAGCGGCCCCGGCGTCTCCAAGGCCAGCACCCTCGAACTGTGCTGCACCGAGCGCGGCATCGGCGCCCACGAGGTCGTCGCCTTCGGCGACATGCCCAACGACCTCGACATGCTCACCTGGGCCGGCACCTCCTACGCGATGGGCAACGCGCATCCCGACATCCTCGCCGCCGCCTCGGGGCGCACCGTCGCCAACAACGACGACGGGGTCGCCGCCGTCATCGAGCAGATCCTCCGCGACAACGCCCCCGCCTGACCGCCCCCGGCCCCTCCCGCAGGGCCCGGAGGGTCCCGGGCGGCCTCACACCACCACCCCGCGCTCCGCCAGCCACGGCACCGGGTCGACCGCCGACCCCTGCTCGGGGGTGAGCCGCACCTCGAAGTGCAGATGGGGGCCCGTCGAGTTGCCCGTGGAGCCGGACTGCCCGATCCACTGTCCGGCCGCCACCCGCTCCCCCTCGTCCACCGCGACCGACGACAGGTGCGCGTACTGCGTGAAATAGCCGTCCTCGTGCCGCAGCACGATCTGCATCCCGAACGCCCCGCCGCACGACACCCGCTCCACCCGGCCCTCGGCGGCCGCCCGTACCGGTGTGCCGACGTCCACCGCGAAGTCCTGCCCGGTGTGCCGGTTCGCCCAGTGCGCGCCCGCGCTGGCGAAGCCCGCTGACAGCGCGTAGTCCTCCACCGGCGCCACCCAGGGCTGCCCCGAGGGCGGCTCGTCCTGTTCGAGCCTGGCCGCCCCCGGGCACTGACCCGCCGTCACCGAGCGCTCCGCCTCGTCCTGGAGCCGGGCGCGCGCCGCGTCCAGCTTCGCCGCCACGCCCCTGCGCAGGGCGGCCAGCTCCGTGTTGCGCCGCTCCAGATCGCGCCGCGCCCCCGCCGCCCGCCGCTCCTGCTTCTCCAGGCCGCGCTCGGCGCGCCGCCCGTCGTCGAGCGCCCGCCGCGCGGCCCGGCCCGCCCTTGCCACCATGTGCCGGCCGCGCAGCAGCTCCTCGGGGCTGTCCGCCGCCAGCATCCGCGCCACCGCCGACAGACCGCCCGACGAGCGGTACTGCTCCCGCGCCACCCGGCCGAGCCCGCTGCGTGCCGCCGCCGTCCTGCGCCGGCTCTCGCCGAGGTCCGCCTCGATGCGCCGCAGCTCCTCCTCACGGTCGGCGGCGGCCCTGCGCCCGCTCTCGTACCGCCCGGCCGCTGCCGACGCCTGCGCGTACAGCCGCGCCACCTCCGCGCCCGCCCCCTCGTCCGCGGCGACGGGCGCGGCGAGGGGGAGCAGCAGTGCGGCGGGCACCAGGACGAGCAGCGGCGAACGGCGATGAAGGACAAAGCGCATGGCACGGATCGTGTCCCGCCCTGCCGCCCCTGTGCGCGTCCCGCTGCCGCACCCGGGGGACCCGCTGCCCCGTACGGACCAGTGGGGTACCGCCGTTCAGGCCCCGGCGGCTCCCGCCGCGAGGGGCTCACGCGCGGGTGCGGGGGCGGGCACCGCGAGCAGCGCGTCGGCGGCGCGCTCCCGCTCCCACATGTCACGCAGCGGCCCCGCCGCCGCGACAAGTTCGGCGAAGGGGCCGCGCTGCACCGCACGGCCGCCGTCCAGCACGACCACCTCGTCGACGGCGTCGAGCCCGGCGAGGCGGTGGGTGATCAGCAGCGTGGTGCGGCCCCTGGTCGCCGCCAGCAGGTCGGCGGTGAGCGCGTCCGCGGTGGGGACGTCCAGATGCTCCGCCGGCTCGTCGAGCACCAGCACGGGGAAGTCCGCGAGCAGCGCCCTGGCCAGGGCGAGCCGCTGCCGCTGGCCGCCGGAGAGCCGCGCCCCGTGCTCACCGACCAGCGTGTCCAGGCCCTCGGGCAGCCCCCGCGCCCACCCGAGCAGCCTGGCCCCGGCGAGCGCCGCGGCGACCTCGGGGCCCGTGGCATCCTTCCTGGCCAGCAGCAGGTTCTCCCGTACCGAGCTGTCGAAGACATGCGCGTCCTGGGCGCAGAGCCCCACGAAGCGGCGCACCGTGTCCCCGTCGAGCGCCGTGGCGTCCACCCCGCCCAGCGTGTACGCGCCCGGTCCTGGGCACCCTTCGCCACCGGTGCCGGTGCCGGTGCCGGTCTCGGTGCCGGTCGCGGTCTGGGTTCCGGTCGCGATGCCGGTTCCGGTCGCGGGGGCTGTGCCGGTGTCGAGGAACCTGAGCAGTACCCGGGCCAGTGTGGTCTTGCCTGAGCCGGACGCGCCCACGACGGCCACCCTGCGGCCCTCCTCAAGCGTCAGGTCGAAGCCGGTGAGCGCCGCCCGCCCGTCCCCGTACCGCGCCGTGACGCCCGCGAGGCGCAGCGGGAACGGTGTCGCGGGGGCGGCCACCGGGGTCCGCGGCTCCCGCACCGGCTCGGGCGCGTCCAGGATCTCGTGCAGCCGCTCGGCGCTCCTGCGGGAACGCTGCCGCTGCTGGGCCGCGAGCGGCAGCCCGAGCACCACCTCGAACACCGCGAGCGGCACCAGTACCAGCGCCCCGAGCGCCACCCCGTCGAGCCGCCCCTCGGCGACCGCGCGCACGCCGAGCAGGGCCGTCGCCACCACGGTGAGGCCGGTCAGCAGCGCCGTGAGCCCGTTGCCGAGCGCGGTCGCCGCCGCGGTGCGGTCCGCGATCCGCCGCAGCGCCCCGTCCGCCCGCGCCGCCTCGCCGCTGCGGGCGGGCAGCGCGCCGGCGACCGTCAACTCGGCGGTGCCGGTGAGCAGGTCGCCCACCCTGGTGGCCAGCGCCCCACGGGCCGGGGCGAGCGCCCGCTCCGCGCGCCGCGCCACCGCCGCCGCGAGCAGCGGCACCCCCACGCCCGCCGCCAGCAGGCCCGCGGCCAGCACCGCGCCCGCGGCGGGCAGCAGCCAGGCCGCGAACCCCACGCTCGCCACCGCCACCACCGCCGCCGAGCCCGCGGGGGCGAGCCAGCGCAGCCAGTAGTCCTGCACCGCGTCCACGTCGGCCACCAGCCTGGCCAGCAGGTCGCCGCGGCGCAGCGGCGCGAGCCCCGCGGGGGCGAGCCGCTCAAGGCGCCGGTACACGGCCGCCCTGGTGCCCCCCAGCATCCGCAGCACCACATCGTGCGAGACCAGGCGCTCGGCGTAGCGGAACGCGGCGCGCCCGATCCCGAAGGCCCGCGTCGCGGTCACCGCCACCATCAGATACAGCACCGGCGGCTGCTGCGAGGCCCGCGAGATCAGCCAGCCGGACGTCGCCATCAGGCCCACCGCGCTCGCCGGGGCCAGGCTGCCGAGCAGCAGCGCCAGCGCGAGTCCGCGCCGGTGCCCTGCGGCCATCGCCCGCACCCGGGCCAGGGCTCCCCGCCCGGCGCCCGGCTCGGTGTCCGGAGCGGCGCCCGGCTCACGCGGGGGAGCGGCACCCTCGGGCGCGAGGGCCGCCCCGCGCACCCCGGGCCCCGCCTCCGTCGCCGCGGGCGCGCCCGCAGCGGGCACCACCGGTGCCGAGCCCGCGGCACACGCCGAGCCCGCGAGCGGCGTCGAGTCCCCCGCGTCCGCGGGGTCGGGCAGTCGTACGATCCGGTCCGCGAGCGCGAGGAGCGCGGGCCTGTGCACGACGAGCAGCACCGTACGGCCCCGGGCGAGCCTGCGGACCGCGTCCACCACCGCAGCCTCCGAGGCGCCGTCGAGCGCGGCGGTCGGCTCGTCGAGCAGCAGCAGGGGGCGGTCCGCGAGGAACGCCCTGGCCAGGGCGAGCCGTTGGCGCTGGCCCGCGGAGAGACCGGTGCCGTCCTCGCCGAGCGGGGTGTCGGCGCCCCTCGGCAGCGCCGTGACGAACTCCAGCGCCCCGGCGTCCGCCAGCGCCGCCCGCACCTCCTCGTCCCTCGCGTCCGGCCGCGCCAGCCGTACGTTCTCGGCAACCGAGCCCGCGTACAACTGCGGGTGCTGCGGCACCCAGGCGATATGGCGGTGCCAGTCGGCGGGGTCGAGGTCGCGCAGGTCGACCCCGTCGACCAGGACCCGTCCCGCCGTCGGGGTCAGCAGCCCGAGCGCCGCCTTGACCAGCGTCGACTTGCCCGCGCCGCTGGCCCCCACCAGCGCCACCGTCCGGCCCGCCCGTACCCGGAACGACGCCTCGGTGACCGCGTCGGCGTCCCGCCCCGGATAGCGCACCGTCACCCGCTCGAAGCGCACCTCACGCAGCGGCGCCCCCGGCGCGCACCGCCCCGTCCCCCGCTCCGGCACCGGTGTCTCCAGCACCCCGAAGATCTCCTCGGCGGCGGCCAGGCCCTCCGCCGCCGCGTGGTACTGGGCGCCCACCTGCCGCACCGGGAGATACGCCTCGGGCGCGAGCACCAGCACCAGCAGCCCGTCGTAGAGCGTCATCTCGCCGTGGACGAGCCGCATGCCGACGGTGACCGCGACCAGCGCCACGGAGAGCGTCGACAGCAGTTCGAGCGCGAACGACGACAGGAACGCGATCCGCAGCGTGCGCAGCGTCGCGCGGCGGTACTCCCCGGTGATCCGCCGGATCGACTCCGCCTGCGCCCGGGCCCGTCCGAACACCTTCAGCGTGGGCAGCCCGGCGACGACGTCGAGGAAGTGGCCCGACAGCCGGGACAGCAACCGCCACTGACGGTCCATACGGCTGCGCGTGGCCCAGCCGATGAGGGCCATGAAGACCGGGATCAGCGGCAGGGTGCCCGCGATGATCGCCGCCGACAGCCAGTCCTCCGTGACGATCCGCGCCAGCACCGCTGCGGGGACCACCACCGCGAGCCCCAACTGCGGCAGACAGCGGGAGAAGTAGTCGTCGAGCGCGTCCACGCCCCGGGTGGCGAGCGTGATCAACTCCCCCGTGCTGCGGCCCTCAAGCCAGACCGGGCCCAGCGCCCCGGCCCGCTCCAGCAGCCGCCCCCGCAGCTCCGACTTGACCGCGGCGCTGGCCCGGTGCGCCGCCAGCTCGGTGGCCCAGCCGACGAGACCCCGTCCGACCGCGACCGCCACCAGCAGTAGAAGCCGCCCCTGCACCTCGCCGACCGACGCCCCGTGCTGGAACGCCGCGACCACCAGCGAGGCGATGAGCATCGCCTGCGCCACCACGAGCCCCGCCCCGAGCAGGCCGAGCGCCACCACGGCGATCAGGAAGAAACGGGTGGCCCTCGCATACCGGAGCAGACGCGGATCGATTGGTTTCACGTGAAACACTCCCGGCTCTCGGTGCCCGGCCTCAGTGTGCGGTGTCGGTGATGTGGCGGGTGCCGATCCGCTTGCGGAACACCCAGTAGGTCCACGACTGGTAGAGCAGCACGATCGGGGTGGCGATGCCCGCGCACCACGTCATGATCTTCAGCGTGTAGGGGCTCGACGAGGCGTTGCTGACCGTCAGGCTCCAGTCGGAGTGCAGCGACGACGGCATCACATCGGGGAAGAGCGCCAGGAACATCATCGCCACCGCGCCCACCACCGTGAGCCCGGAGAGGGCGAACGCCCAGCCCTCCTTGCCCAGCCCGTTGGCGGCGAGGGCCCCGCAGAGCGCCGCCACCGCCACCACCAGCGCCACCAGGCTGTTGCCGTTGCCGGTGTGGAGCTGTGTCCACACCAGGAAGCTGGCCGCGGCGAGGGCCGTCAGCAGCCCGACCCAGGACGCGAACCGCCGTGCCCTGGCCCGGATCTCGCCCTCGGTCTTCAGCGCGGCGAACACCGCCCCGTGGAAGGTGAAAAGGGTGAGCGTCACCAGGCCGCCCAGCAGCGCGAACGGGTTCAGCAGATCCCCGAACGAGCCGACGTACTCCAGGCTGCGGTCGATCTTCACGCCCCGCACGATGTTGCCGAACGCCACCCCCCACAGCACGGCGGGCCCGAGGGAGGTCCAGAACAGCGCGCGCTCCCAGTTCCGCTGCCAGCGCTCGCCGTCCCGCTTCGCCCGGTACTCGAAGGCCACGCCGCGCACGATCAGACAGATTAGGATCAGCAGCAGGGGCAGGTAGAAGCCCGAGAACAGGGTCGCGTACCACTCGGGGAAGGCGGCGAAGGTGGCGCCGCCCGCCGACAGCAGCCACACCTCGTTGCCGTCCCAGACCGGGCCGATCGTGTTGATCAGCACCCGCCGCTCGGGCCGGTCGCGGGCCAGCACCCCGGTGAGGATACCGACCCCGAAGTCGAAGCCCTCCAGGAAGAAGTAGCCGGTCCACAGGACGGCGATCAGGACGAACCAGACGTCGTGCAGTTCCATGCCCCTCGGCTCCTTTCGACGCGCGCGGGCTCAGTAGGAGAAGGCCATCGGCCGGTCGGCGTCGGCGTCGGTGTCGGAGCCGCCGGGGCCGCCGCCGATCCTGGTCGGCGGATGGAGGTCGGCTTCGGCCAGCTCCGGCGGCCCGGCCTTGACGTACTTGGCCATCAGCCGCGCCTCGATCACCGCGAGGACCGCGTAGAGCAGGGTGAAGATCGTCAGCGAGGTCAGGACCTCGCCCTGCGAGACCCCGGGGGAGACCGCCTGCCGGGTCTGGAAGAGGCCGTAGACGGCCCAGGGCTGGCGGCCCATCTCGGTGAAGATCCAGCCCCAGGAGTTGGCGATCAGCGGGAAGACGATCGTCCAGACCGCGATGCGCCAGTACCAGCGGCTGAACCGCTCGCCGAGGGGCCTGCGGTACGGCACCAGATGGGGGACCTCGTCGTCGCCGACCCGGAGCCCCGCGGGCAGCCAGAACTTCTTGCGGGTCAGCCAGAGCCCGGCGAGGCCGACCGCGAAGGACGCCATACCGAAGCCGATCATCCAGCGGAAGCCCCAGAAGGTGACCGGGATGACGGGCTTGTAGTCCCCGGGCCCGAACTGCTGCCGCTCGGCCCTGTTCACGTCGTTGATGCCGGGGATATGGGAGGTGAAGTTGTCGTCGGCGAGGAAGGACAGCACCCCGGGCACCTGGATCGCGACGGTGTTGTGCCCCTTCTCCACGTCGCCGTAGGCGAAGATCGAGAAGGGCGCCGACTTCTGCCCGTCCCACAGTGCCTCGGCGGCGGCCATCTTCATCGGCTGCTGCTTGAACATCACCTTGCCGAGCTGGTCGCCGCTGATCGCGGTCATGAGGCCCGCGATGACGAGCGTGACGAGCCCGAGCCGCAGCGACGTCTTCATCGTCGGCACATGCTTCTTGCGCATGAGGTGGTACGCGGCGATGCCGACCATGAAGGCGCCGCCGGTCAGGAACGACGCGGAGAGGGTGTGGAACGCCTGGGTCAGCGCGGTGTTCTGGGTCAGAACGGCCCAGAAGTCGGTCAGCTCCGCTCGGCCCGTGGTCTTGTTCAGCCGGTATCCGACGGGGTGCTGCATCCAGGAGTTGGCGGCCAGGATGAAGTACGCGGAGAGGACGGTGCCGAGCGACACCATCCAGATGGTCGCCAGGTGGAGCCGCTTGGGGAGCTTGTCCCAGCCGAAGATCCACAGCCCGATGAAGGTGGACTCGAAGAAGAAGGCGATCAGCGCCTCGAAGGCGAGCGGGGCGCCGAAGATGTCACCGACGAAACGGGAGTAGTCCGACCAGTTCATACCGAACTGGAACTCCTGCACGATGCCCGTGACCACGCCCATCGCGATATTGATCAGGAAGAGCTTTCCCCAGAACTTTGTCGCCCTGAGGTACCGCTCCTTCCCGGTCCGCACCCAGGCCGTCTGGAGCCCCGCCGTGAGGGCGGACAGCGAGATCGTCAGCGGGATGAAGAGGAAGTGGTAGACGGTCGTGATGCCGAACTGCCAGCGCGCCAGGGTCTCGGGCGCCAGTGCCAGGTGCATGCCGCCAACTCCTTATGTCGCCGTGGTCGAGCGGGGCCCCGCCGCACCGGCCGCCATGGATCGGCGGCAGATCCCGATCAAAGCCGGACCAATGAGACGCGGTTGTGAATGCGTTCACATTCACAAGCTCATTATGCACTCGCCGCGACGGCCGCATGTCAAGGCCGGCTGGTTAGCTGCCTCACATCGGGCGCCGACGCCCGTTCAAAGGCCGCGGCGCGGTCCCCCGCGCTCCCGTCGGACCCTGGCCGGGTCGCCGCCGCCGCGCCCCGCGGCCCCGCTCAGAGCGCCTTGCGGAACTCCGCCGCCGCCTGGAGGAACACGTCGTTCGCCGCCGTCTCGCCGATGGTCACGCGGGCGCCCTCGCCGGAGAACGGGCGCACGATGGCGCCCGCCGCCTCGCAGGCTGCGGCGAAGTCGTCGGTGTGCTCGCCGAGGCGGAGCCAGACGAAGTTGGCCTGGGTCTCCGGGACCGTCCAGCCCTGGTCGCGGAGGGCGGCGAGGACCCGGGCCCGCTCCGTGACCAGGCAGCCGACCCGGCCGAGCAGCTCGTCCTCGGCGCGCAGGGAGGCGACGGCCGCGTCCTGGGCGAGCTGGCTCACCCCGAACGGCACGGCGGTCTTGCGGAGCGCCGCGGCCACCGGCTCATGGGCGACGGCGAAGCCGACCCGGAGCCCGGCGAGCCCGTACGCCTTGGAGAACGTGCGCAGTACGCAGACGTTCGGCCGGTCGCGGTAGATCTCCACGCCGTCGGGGACCTCCGGGTCGCGGACGAACTCGCAGTACGCCTCGTCGAGGACGACGAGGACGTCCGACGGCACCCGGTCGAGGAACCGCTCAAGAGCGGCGCGGTGGACGATGGTGCCGGTGGGGTTGTTGGGATTGCAGACGAAGATCAGGCGGGTGTGTTCGTTGATCGCGGCGGCCATCGCGTCCAGGTCGAGCGCGTCCCCGGGCGTGAGCGGGACCCGTGCGGAGGCGGCGCCGCTGATCTGCGTGATGATCGGATATGCCTCGAAGGAGCGCCAGGGGTAGATCACCTCGTCGCCGGGGCCCGAGGTGGCCTGGATGAGCTGCTGGGCCACGCCCACCGAGCCGGTGCCGGTGGCGACGTGGGCTGGCGGGACGCCGAAGCGGTCGGCCAGCTCCTCGACCAGGGCGGTGCACGCCATGTCCGGATAGCGGTTGAGCGAGCCGGCCGTGGCTATGGCCTGCTCCATGACGCCGGGCAGGGGCGGGTACGGGTTCTCGTTCGACGACAGCTTGTAGGGCGTCGGGGCGGGGGCCGCGCCGGGGGCGGACGCCAGGGAGGCGGCCCGCCCCGGACGGTAGGTGGGGATGCCGTCCAGCGCCGCACGCAGCTTGGGGCTCGTCTCGCTCATGGCTGTCCTCCTTCTTCTGTGCTCGGGCTCTTCCGCGCTCGGTGCCGGGGCCGCGATGCTGCTCGGCGCGCTTCCGGGACTGGCGTTCGTGTTGCTCACTTTATGTGCTGGGGCGGGAGGGTGTGCGGCCTGTGGATAAGTCTGGACAAGCTTGTCCGGCACACGTCATGCTTACCTCGAACGAGTGGGCGAGTTGTCCACAGGGTGTGGTCCGGCTTCCGGCCTGACGGCCGGGTGGGGCCACGGCCATATGTGGATCTTCGTGCCGTCGGCGGACGGATCGAGGGGCGCGCCGCGCGGGCTGGCGCGCGCCGGTGGCTTGCGCCGTGGCGCGCATCCCTCGTCAAGGTGAGTTGAGACCTCTTCGAAACATCGATCATTTGGCAGGCACTTGGACCCTTATTGACGATCATTCTCCTGTTGGGGGCTCAACACCCTTACTTTCCAAGGCAATTATGGCGCTTCCGCCATGCAGAAACGTGCCTGTCAATGCATGGATTGGTGTCCGCGCTACCCCACCCCATGAGCCCTACTATCGGCTCGCCATGACAGCAGCAGGGAAGCACCAGGTGAGCCGGGCGGAGACGACCCGCCAGGGCGGGCGTCGGCCGAGCCGGGCGGGCATCAGAGATGTGGCCGCGGCCGCCGGGGTCTCCATCACGACGGTCTCCGACGCCCTGAACGGCAAGGGGAGACTCCCCGAAGCCACCCGCCGCCATGTGCGCGAGGTCGCGGAGCGCCTCGGCTACCGGCCCTCGGCCGCGGCCAGGACGCTCAGGACCGGCAAGTCAGGGCTGATCGGTCTCACCGTCACCACGTACGGGGATGAACCTTTCACCTTCACCGAATTCGCCTACTTCGCCGAAATGGTGCGCGCCGCCACGTCGGCCGCACTCGCGCGCGGGTACGCCCTCGTGATCCTCCCCGCGACATCCCGCCGCAGCCCGGTCGACGTCTGGTCGAACGTCGCCCTGGACGGCACGGTCGTGATCGACCCATCCGACCAGGACCCGGTCGTCACCGAACTGGTGCGGCAGGGTTTACCCGTCGTCTCCGACGGGCGCCCGTCAGGCAGGCTGCCGGTCACGGCCTGGGTCGACAACGACCACGAGGCGGCCGTCGCAGGCATCCTCGACCACCTCGCCGAGGCGGGGGCCCGCAGGATCGGCCTGCTCACCGGCACGTCCACGGACACGTACACCCACCTGTCGACGACGGCGTACCTGCGCTGGTGCGCCCGGGTCGGGCAGGACCCGGTGTACGAGAGCTACCCCGCGCACGACCCGTGCGCGGGCGCGGTCGCGGCCGACCGGCTGCTGGCGAGGCCGGACCGCCCGGACGCGGTGTACGGCCTGTTCGATCCGAACGGCACCGACCTGCTGGCCGCCGCCCGGCGCTACGGGCTGCGCGTCCCGGAGGACCTGCTGCTCGTCTGCTGTAGCGAGTCGACCGTGTACGCCAGCACGGAGCCGCCGGTCACCACGCTCTCGCTCAAGCCGCGGCGCATCGGCACCGCGGTGGTCCAGTTGCTCATCGACGCCATCGAGGGCATCGACGCCGAGCAGCCGGTGGAGCAGGTGATACCGACCGAGCTGATCGTGCGGGCGTCGTCGCAGCGGCGCGAGCCACGCACGAGGGTGAGCCCGCCGCGCTCGCCACGCCTGGGCTGAACCAGCCGCTCGCCGCGGCGGGCCAGGTCGGGGGTTACGGGGCTCCGGGGTCCCGGAGTTCCAGGGTTTCGGGACTCCGGGGTCTCCGGGTGTCGAGGTCTCGGAGTTCCGGGTTCCGGAGTTCCAGGGTCCCGGGGTGTCGGAGTTCCAGAATTCCGGACTCTCGGGTCTCCCGGCTCCCCGGCTCCCCGGCTCCCCGGCTCCCCGGCTCCCGGAGTCTCGGGGCTCCAGGGGCTCCGGGTTCCGAGGAAGGCGCGGGGCGCGCGGGGCTTGGTGTGGATTTGGGGGCGTGGCTTCGGTCGGGCGTGGTGCGTCGGCGTGGGGCCGGGCCCGGGCGGTGCCCGTACGCGCATCGCCCCGCCCCCGGACCCGAACCGGCCGCCCCCGCCGCCCCCTTCGCGGTCTCGCGGCTCCCGTGGTGGGTGGGGCGGCTGCGGTCGGAGCGGCCGGTTCCGCAACGGAGGTCGCCCCAATTCGGGCGAATGCCCCCGGGAAACGGAGTCCGGCGCCGATTCACCACCCCTGGGTCATCACACAGCGCGATCCGCATTCCTATGATGGGCGCACGACACCGCGGGCCGCTGCGACCAGGCAGTCCGACCCGGTGCAGATGCGGCGCGATGGTGGAGGGGTCGATGACTCAGGGGGCCGGTCAAGGACCCGGTACGCGGACAGCGACACTGCGCGACTTCCGGGTGCCCGCGTACGTACGCGACACCGGGCCGCAGAACGACGCGCGCGCGCCCGCGACGCCCCCCGCCCACGACGCCCCCGAGGACGCCCCGCGCCCCGCTCAGGCGCCCACGGACGGGCAGCTCCCGACACCACCCCACGCCCCCGGGGAGGCCCCGCGCCCCTCCCGGGCGCCCGCGGCCGTGCAGCCCCCGACGGCGCCCCACGCCCCCGCGGCGCCCCAAGCCCCCGCGGCAGCGCACACCCCCCCGGCGCCCCCCGCCTCCGGGCCCCAGACCCCCTTCGCCCCGCAGCCCCCCGCGACCGGTCGGCCGCAGGCCCCCGCAGAGCCGCCTGGTGCCTCCGACACCACCGTCCTGCTCGCGGTCCCGCCGCCGCCCCCCGCCGTCTCCGGCGCGCCGAACTCGCCCTCCTGGCAGCCGCCCACCGCGAGCGGCCCGGTGCCGCCGAGCGCGGCCACCGCCTTCAGCCAGGGCAGGTTCCACAAGCCGCCGCTCGACGCGGAGACCGCCGAAGGCGCGACGACCGCCCCGCCCGCCGAGTCCCCCGAGGGCTACACCCCGACGCAGCGCGATCTTCCGGTGATCAACAGGGGCGACACCGTGCAGGTCCCGTTCCCTACGCCCGAGCCCACCGCCCCGGCCGCCGCCGAGGGCCTCGGCCCGCTGTACGTCGTCGGCGACGTGCACGGCTATCTCGACGAACTCCTCGCCGCGCTGCGCGAGCAGGGCATCATCGACGCCGCGGGCGCCTGGTCGGCGGGGAACACCCGGCTGTGGTTCCTCGGCGACTTCACCGACCGCGGCCCCGACGGCATCGGCGTGATCGACACGGTCATGCGGCTCTCCGCGGAGGCGGCCGCCGCGGGCGGCTACTGCAAGGCCCTCATGGGCAACCACGAGCTGCTGCTGCTCGGCGCCAAGCGCTTCGGCGACACCCCCGTCAACTCCGGCGCGGGCACCGCCACCTTCCAGGCCGCCTGGCTGCTCAACGGCGGCCAGAAGACGGACATGGAGCGCCTCCAGGACCACCACCTCCAGTGGATGGCCAGGCTCGACGCGATGGAGCAGGAGGACGGGCACCTGCTGGTGCACTCCGACACCACCGCCTACCTGGACTACGGCGACTCCATCGAGGCGGTCAACGACACCATCCGCGACACCCTCACCCGCAACGACGCCGACGAGTGCTGGGACCTCTTCCGCAAGTTCACCAAGCGCTTCGCGTTCCGCGACGACTCGGGCGCCGTCCGCGAACTCCTCGGCGCCTACGGCGGAACACGCATCGTGCACGGCCACAGCCCCATCCCGTACCTGCTGGGCGAGGTCGGCTCCGAGGACGGCGAGGACAGCGCGGGCCCGGCGGTGGAGGGGCCGCACGTCTACGCCGACGGACTCGCCGTCGCCATGGACGGCGGGGTGACCATGGCCGGAAAACTACTGGTCTGTCAGCTTCCGCTCTCCGGCTGAGGAGACGCCCCCGGTTCGCACGCACGCCCGATTGTGCTGGCCAGCGCGGCCAATTGTGGAAACCCCCTGTCACGGGGCGCGGCGCGCGCCCTACCATCTGTTCATCCGTAGCAGGCTCCCCTCCGTTTCTGCCCGACGGCCCGTCCCCGCGCGGGCCAGCCCTACGGAGCATCGGGGGATGCAGATGAACAGCGCTCCGCACCTGCTGACCGAGGACCGCGAGGAGTACGAGCGGATTCTCGATGAGGTGCTGCACACGGCACCGCACCGTACGGATCTGGTCGCCTTCAGCCACCGGTTCGACCGCGACCGGCTGCGGTCACTGGCGCTCGACGCCACCGACGAGATCACCGCTGCCGCCGACGCCGAGTACCGCCAGTACGTGAAGCTGCGCGCCGTGCTCACCGGCCGTGGCAGGCGCGGCCCCGTGCGCGCGAAGGCGCTCGCGCTGATGCCGGGCACGGGCGGCGGCCCGGGGCACGGCGGCCCCGTCGTCGGGCCCGACGCCGACGAGCCGCACGGCGCGGGCCTCGTCGCGGTCGTCGCCGTGCTGACGCCGGTGCTCGCGGGCGCGGCCGCGCTCATCTTCCTGCTGGTCGGCTACGTCCTCGAACTCCTCGACCCGGCACCCGCGTTCGCCTCGACGATGGTGACCGTGGGCTGGGTGTTCGCCGTGGTCGCCGCCGTCGCGATCCTGCTCGCGGGCGCCGCGCTGCTGGTCACGGCCCTGCGCAACGGCTCCACTTCGCTGCGCGCCGACGCCGGGACCAGGCTGCGGCAGGACGTGGAACTGGCCAGGGACGCCTGGCGCGTCGCGCTGGTGGAGCGCGGCATCGTGCCGTTTCTGAAGGAGGCGCTGGCGCGCCTTGAGGCGCAGGAGCCGTCCCCGGCCGCCGAGCCCACAGGACGCATGCCGCACCTGGGCTACGAGCGGCCGGGCTTCACCAGCCCCGAGACCGGCTCGGCAAGGACCCGCCGCCCCGAGTACAGCAGCCCGGAGTACACCAGCCCCGACTACGACTCCCCGGACTTCACCAGCCCCGAATCGGACTGACCCACGCGGCCGCCCCGCAACGGCCGGGCCGCCCCGGCGCCCTTCGGCGGCCGTCAGCGGGCGTCGGTGAGTCGGGCATGGGGGTGGGGCACGAAGACCTCATCAGTGGGCCATGGACGCGTGAGCGCGGGCAGAAGTGCGTGGGGTGTGTCGTATGGCTGTGATATGCCCGGCGGGCAGGGGAGAGCCTCAGCGTGGACCGGGAGGCGTCGGATCGGCAATATCAAGGGTCACCTCGGACAACGGGCAACTGACGCATGCCAGTACCCGCCCGTCCGCCTTCTGCTTGCGGGTGAGGCAGGTGTGTTCGGGCTGCGTGACCTCGCCGCTGCTCACACGCACCATGCATGCGCCGCAGGTGCCGACCGTGCAGGAGTACGGCATGGGCAGTCCTGCGGCGAGACCGGCATCGAGCAGGGACTGGCCGGGTTCGACCACGGCCACTCCGACGAGGCTCCCGTCCTTCTCGACTCGCATCGCCCGGGGTGCCTGCGTGGTCACGGCGGGGGCGCCACCACTGAAGCGCTCTTGGTACATGTGCTCGTCCGGCACGCCGAGTTGTCGCAGTACGTCCCGCGCGGTGTCCATGAGTGCTTCGGGGCCGCAGACGAAGTGATGTGCGCTGTCCGTCAGCGGCAGGGCCGTCACCCATCGGCGGATACCTTCGGCGTCGAGTCGGCCATCGCGGCTGGTGAGGACGTGGGTGACCGCCAGCCGGTCCGGATGGTCCTTTTCCATGCGGGTCAACTCGTCGCTGAAGATGATCTCTTCGGGGCTCCGGCTGCTGTACAGAAGATCGATCCTGCCGGCCGATGCGGGGTCGGACAGGCGGGCGCGGATCATGCTCATCATGGGCGTGATGCCGCTGCCGGCCGCGATGAGCACGAGCTGCTCAGTGGTCTGCGGCGGGGCGTGGAAGGCGCCGGAGGGGCCGCGTACCGCGAGCCGGTCCCCGGGGTGCAGGTCACGATGGGCGTGTGTGGAAAACCGGCCGCCCTCAACGTGCTTGACGGTCAGCTCCAGCCGGGTGGTGCCCGGCGCCGAGGAGGCCGAATAGGCGCGTCGTACGGGGTGGCCCGCGATGTCCGTGACCAGGGTGAAGAACTGCCCGGGATGGAAGTGGAACGGATTGGTCTCGTCGGCTGAGTCTTCGAGCACCAGGGTGCGGGTGGAGGACGTCTCCTGCCGTATCTCGCAGATGCGCACAGGTCGCAGTGGGCTCTGCGGCACCTGACCGTGCGGCGTTGCGCCACGGCGTGCGGCAGTGGGGGCGCGGACATCGTCGTAGCCCTCTTTACGCAGCCCGGACACATAGGCGCGGTCCGCCACTTTCCGCATCAGCCGACTCATGCCGGGAATGGCGGTGATGAGCTTGATCAGCCAGGCGGACGCACGCCCGGACTCGGCTGCGCCTGCGGCCAGATGGGCGCCGCCCAGGGCCATCATGTCGGGTGCCGAGTCCCGGCCGGACCGTACGTCAGGGTTCCATAGGCGGGCGCGGGAAACAGCGTCATTGCTGCGGATCTTCGCGTACTCCACGTCGATGAGGAGGGCGAGGTTCGGTGGCACGCCGCGCAAGGCCAAGGTCTCCAGCAGCGCGGCGTCGTCGGTGATCGCGGCGCGCCCGTGGATGTGCAGGACACCGCTGCGGCCGGGGACGAGGGCGGCGAGTGCGAGCCGGTCGTCGTGGAGCAGGTTGTGCAGGGTGTCCGCGCGTCTGTTGCCCTTGCGGTCGGCCAGCACCAGAGTGCGGCCGTTCAGGATGCGGGCCACCGTCTGCCGCTCCCCGCGCGGGCTGGTGTCGCCGCCGCCTTCCGTGTCCCAGGTTGACAGGGCCAGGAAGGGGGAGGCGGCCAGGAAGTCGCTGATACCCGGGCCGGCCAACGGCCCCCGGTCAGGGGCAGGCTCCGCGGGTCGCAGCGGGGCGGGCGGCTCCCACAGGCCGGCGCGGATGACGGCCTGTGCGCAGTGCACGTACGCCTCGGAGATGTCCACGGCCGTCTCCCCACCCTTGAGGGCGGACGCAGTGCCGTTGACGCGCAGCACCTCGCCCACCCCGGGCAGCAGAAAGAACAGCGAGACCGGGCCGGAGGCGACACTCGCCCCCGGAACGGAGAACGAGAACCGCCGCGCGGAGTGGACGCGCGCGAATCCGGGCGTGCCACCGACGAAGGTGGTGCGGACGGTGCCGTCGGTGTCCTGGTAGCCACAGGCCGCGACCGGGCTGTGAGCCAGGACGCTGCGGCACCCTGCGTCCAGGACGCTGATCTGCTTCTTCATGACTATCGCGGCCGGGCGGCCGACGACCGCCTCGACCTCGTCCACGCGGGACAGCCGGTGCATCGAGTCCGGCTCGAAGGTGTACTGCTGCATGAGGGTTCTTTCAGCCGGGGGCCGACCGGCCCAGTCGCCAGTAGCCGTAGAAGGAGACGTCCCGCTTGGGTACGCCGCGGTCGTTGACCAGGTGCCGCCGAACAGACGTGGCCAGTCGGGACTCGCCCGCCACCCACGCATAGAGGGGATCTCCGGGCAGTTCGGCATCACCAACCGCCTGTAGCGCGCGGACACCGGGACGCGGGACCTCGCTGTCGCGGCTGAGCCAGTGGACGCGCACCCCGGGCGGCGTGGGTACGGACCGGATGTCGTGCGCCCTCGCCACCTCCACGAAGACTTCGGTGGGCGGCGGGCTCGGGTCACTGTCCAGGATCGACAAGATGGCCGGCAGCGCACTCTCGTCGCCCACCAGCAGACGCCCCCGGGCATGTCCGGGCGGCCGGTACATGGAGCCGAGATCGAAGATCCCGGCAGGGTCACCCGGCCGGACCCGGCGGACCCACGAGGTCATGGGCGAGTCGCCGTGGAGGGCGAACTCGATGTCGAGCTCCCGCTCCACCGGGCGCAGGCTCCGGATGGTCAGGTTGCGCACCCATGGACGGACCGCTTTCGGCATCAGCAGGACCTGTGCCATCCACGCCTCGTTCGATGCGGTCGGCATCCGCAGCTCGCGCTGCCCCTCCCTCGGGAAGAAGAGACGGACGGCCTGGTCAGGGCCTCCTGGAACGAGGTGCCGGATGTCGGGGCCGCCCAGGGTGACGGTGGCGAAGCCGGGCGAGACCGGCTGACAGCGCCGCACCTCCAACGTGATCATCCTGCGCTCCCTGGGGAGGCTCACCCGGGGGATCACCGCCCCGCTCCCAGGCTTTGGTTCCGCTTGTTTCCGCAGCTCATGACAGTATTCTGAGTAAAAGCTCAGCTATTGGCTACTCGCTTTCCACCGGCCAGAAGGAACAACGGATGACCCCCGCCGACCGCCGACTCACCCCACGTCGCAAGCCCCGACAGGTACGCGCCGAACTCACCCGCGAGCGCATCCTCACCACCGCTGCTCACGTTTTCGCCGAGTACGGGTACGCGGCCGGCACCACCAACCGGATCGCCGAACAGGCCCGCATGTCCATCGGCTCGCTCTACCAGTACTTCCCGAACAAGGACGCCATCCTCGCCGAGCTGCTGGTCCGGCACATCGACCGCGGCGCATGGACAGGAGCCGATGAGCTGGACATGACTCCCGGCAGCCTGGAGGAAGCCGTCCGGTCCCTGGTCCGCGACGCGATCGACCACCATCGCGACGACCCCCAGCTCCTGCGGATCATGATCGAGGAAGCGCCGGTCTCCAGTGACCTGATCGAAGCGATCGACCGGCATGGCAAAGCCCGGGTAAGCCAGGTACGCGATGTGTTCGCCCGCCATCCGGACGTCCAGGTACAGGACCTCGACATGGCAGCAGAACTTGTCGTGGGCACCGTGGAGATAAACACCCACAAACTCATGGCGACTCCACACCCCAACCAGGTTGAAAGGCTGGAGACGGAGCTGGTTGCCATGATCACCCGATACCTGCACGGCGACCGGTAACTCAGCACACCCCGGTCAATACCGGTACGAGTGTCAACAACGCTTGTGGTCAACACACCTGGGCCGTGCCGTTCGGATCTTTGCTGAAGCATGCTGCAAAACCGTCACAGACGCCGGCGCAACCGTGCGGCAGGCGCCGGGCGTTGGCCATCGTGGAGGGCATGGACGCGATGTCTCAACTCCTCCCGATCCTCTTCATGTGCCTCGCCGTGAGCATGCTCGTGCGGCGCGTCGTGAAGCTGTCCCGGCAGCTACGCATCTGGCGGCACGGCGCGCACGCGGAGGGGCGCTGCGTACGGACCTGGGTGAGCATCCGGTCCGGCAGAAACGGGGGGAGCAGCACGATGCACCACGTATACGAGTTCCGGACCCTGGCGGGCGACGTCATGCGCTTCGAGGAGACGGAAGGACCCGCCACGGTGGTGGAGGGGGACTTCGCCACCGTCACCTATCTTCCGGAGCGCCCCGAACGCGCCACCGCGAAGCCACACCGGGAGGGCCGCGAGTACGCCCACGCCGCCGCCGAGATCCTCTTCCTCATCGTCTTCTTCACCTTCGCCCTGTTCTTCCTGCTCTCCGTCCCCTGAGCGCGCGCACACCCCGTGACCGACCGACTACCCAACAGACACGGAGCGCCCTACACTTGGGCACCCTTCGATATGTCTGGTACGGAAAAAGGTTGGTGACACCCTTTGAACCTGAAGGAGCTGGAGCCGGACAGCAGCCCCCAAGCGGCGTTCGGGGCGCATGTGCGCAGGATGCGCGAGCGGCACGGTTGGAGGCAGGAGGACTTAGCCGCACGCATGCAGTACTCGGCCACCCATGTCTCGGCCGTCGAGACCGGCCGCAAAGTGCCGACTCTGCGTTTGGCACGCAGCCTTGACCGGGTGTTCGGCCTGGAACACAAGCCGGACACGTTCGAACGCGAATGGCGCGAAGTCCGCAACGGCAGCATGTTGGAGGGGTTCCCGGAGTACGTGGGGTACGAGGGGCGGGCTTCGGAGATCCGGGTGTATGAGGTCGGGGTCGTTCCCGGTTTGCTTCAGACGCCTTCGTACACCGAGACGTTGTCAAGTCACGCCGTCAGGGGAAACAGGATCACGGCAGAGCAGGCAGACGACCGGGACTCCACCCTCGTGGAACGGCAAGCCCTACTCGGCCGGATTCCCCCGCCGCAAATCTTCGTAGTGCTGGACGAAAGCTGCATCCGCCGCCCCATCGGCGAGCCCGCTGCCATGGACGAGCAGTTGAAGCACCTGATCGAGTTTGCCGAACGGCCCAACACCGTTCTGCAACTTGCCCCGTTCGACATCGGCGCACGACGCCCGGTCTCGTTGCCCTTCTACCTTCTGACCATGCCGGACCGGTCGCTGATGTGCTATTCGGAGTCCGCCCAGCAAGGCCACCTCGAACGAGACACCAAGTCCGTGCTGCCTCTGCTCTCGGCGTACCATCAGTTGCAGGCAGAAGCCCTGTCCCAGACGGCTTCCGTGGCCATGTTGGAGCAGCTACGAAAGGGCAACCTGTGACCGAGTCACCTCGCTGGTTCAAGTCCTCGTACAGCGAAAACGGCGGCGCTTGCGTCGAGATCGCCGCGAACCTCGCCAACTCGTGCGGCGTGGTCCCCGTCCGCGACTCCAAGAACCCCCACCACCCGGCCCTCACCATCGCCTCCGGCGCCTTCGAAACCTTCGTAGGGAGCCTCAGGGCCGGCAAGTTCAGCCGCACCAACTGACGAACGCGCGCACGCGCAAGCCTCCGAACCCCGCTCCCCGCACCCGCGGAGCGGGGTTCGTTGTCACCGCGGAGCCTGGGCGTGCTGGGCCGCCTCGGCCGCGGTGTAGGAGGCGGCGAAGGTGAACGCGCGGGGGGAGGGACCGTGCACCCGCAGGTGCGCCAGCCGCTCCAGGGCCTCGCCGACGCTCGGGAGGTGGCCGACGGGGACCCACCAGAGCACCAGGTGCGCCTCGACATGCCGTTCGAACCACTCGCGGCGCTGCTGCATCGCCTCCAGGTGCCCGCTGCGGTAGGTGAAGTCCCACAGGGCTTCCGAGGTCTCCCACACCGACAGGGTGACGATGACGTTGTCGCCCGCGGGGCGCAGCCGGGTGGCGTCGGCCTCCCCCTCCTCCACGAGTCGCCACACGAAGCCGGGCGCGCCGTCGGCGGAGGCGTTGACCGGGCCGAGCAGTTCGACGAACCCCGCCGTGCGCGGGTCGTCGAGGGGGTGGCGGAGCGTAGCCACGTTGAGGTGCGCGAGATGGGCGGCAGGCGTGGATGCGGTCATGGCCTCATCCCAGCACGGCCCGCTTTTCTATGTCAATCGTCATTGTTTTTAGAATCCTCGACCACCACACAGCACTCGCCCGGCCTGGCGTCCATGCGCGCGCGTACGGGACCGTCCGCGCCGAGCAGCCCCTCAAGCAGCGCCAGGTTCATACCGCAGACGAGCGGCGGGAAGCGTTCGGCGACCGCGTGGAAGGGGCAGTTGCGCATACGGACGACGCGCTCGGCCGCCCCGGTCGGCCCGGTCGAACCCCCGGTCGGCCCGGTCGCCCCCTCGGCGCCTTCCACGTGCGGCTCGTAGCCGCGGACGGCCAGCATCTCCATGGCCTCTTCGAGGCCGCCGCAGGGCGCGGCGGAGCCGCGCAGGGCCTCGCCCCGGCGCCGGGCGGCCGCGCAGAGCCCGGCGTCGAGACCGGCCTGCTCGGCGGCCTCGGCGAGCAGTTCGGCTGCGGTGCGGTAGTCGCGGGCGGGCAGCGAGACCGACCGCTCGGTCCGCGCCCGCGTGTACACCTTGGCGGGACGGCCAGCCCCGGGCCCCGAGCGGCCGGTCAGGCGGCGGCTGCCGCTCTCCAGCAGCCCGGCCTCGGCCAGTCTGTCCAGATGGTGCGCGGCGAGTGTGCGCGCCACCCCGGCCGCCTCCGCCGCCTCGTTGCGCCCGACCTCGCGGCCCTGCGCCGCCACGTACTCGTACAGGCGGCGCCGTACCGGGTCCTGTAGCGCCGCGATCGCGTCGATGTCCTCCACCCGGCCATTCTAGGAACAACGCAGATTGGAGATAGAACAGCCGCCGCCTCCCCGCACCGGCCGGGCAGGGACCGGCGCGGGGAGTGCGGTTCCCGGCGGGCACGCCCGCCGTACGGACGCGCCCGCCGCGCGAACGGGCCGTCGTACGAACGGGCCCGTCGTGCGAACGGCCCGTCGTACGAACGGGCCCGTCGCGGTGCGGCCGTGGACCGCTCCTACTCCACCAGCGGCAGGTACAGCCGGTTTCCCCCTGCCTTGAACTCCTCCGCCTTCTGGTGCAGTCCCTCCGCGATCTCGTCCTCGCCTGGGCGCTCCGCCACCCTGTCCCCGTACTTCTCCATGATGTCCTGCGAGATCTTCATGGAGCAGAACTTCGGCCCGCACATCGAGCAGAAATGGGCCGTCTTGGCGGGCTCAGCCGGCAGCGTCTCGTCATGGAAGGCGCGGGCCGTGTCGGGGTCGAGGGCCAGATTGAACTGGTCCTCCCAGCGGAACTCGAAGCGGGCGTCGGACAGGGCGTCGTCCCAGTCCTGGGCGCCGGGGTGGCCCTTGGCGACGTCCGCCGCATGGGCGGCGATCTTGTACGTGATGACGCCGGTCTTCACGTCGTCGCGGTTGGGCAGCCCCAGATGCTCCTTGGGCGTGACATAGCAGAGCATCGCGGTGCCCCACCAGCCGATCATGGCGGCGCCGATCCCGGAGGTGATGTGGTCGTAGCCGGGGGCGACATCGGTGGTGAGGGGGCCGAGCGTGTAGAACGGCGCCTCCTCGCACACCTCCTGCTGGAGGTCGATGTTCTCCTTGATCTTGTGCATGGGCACATGGCCGGGACCCTCGATCATGGTCTGTACCTCATGCCGCCTGGCGATCCGGTTCAGCTCCCCCAGCGTCTCCAACTCGGCGAACTGCGCCCGGTCGTTGGCGTCGGCGACGGAGCCTGGGCGCAGCCCGTCGCCGAGGGAGTATGTGACGTCGTACGCCGCGAGGATCTCGCACAGCTCCTCGAAGTGCGTGTAGAGGAAGCTCTCCTCGTGGTGCGCCAGGCACCACGCGGCCATGATGGAGCCGCCCCGCGAGACGATGCCGGTCTTACGCCCCGCGGTCAGCGGTACGTATGCGAGGCGCACGCCCGCGTGGACCGTCATGTAGTCGACACCCTGCTCGGCCTGCTCGATGACGGTGTCCTTGTAGATCTCCCACGTCAGCTCCTCCGCCTTGCCGTCCACTTTCTCCAACGCCTGGTAGAGCGGCACGGTTCCGATCGGAACGGGCGAATTGCGCAGTACCCACTCGCGGGTGGTGTGGATGTTGCGCCCCGTGGACAGGTCCATGACGGTATCGGCGCCCCAGCGGGTCGCCCACGTCATCTTCTCGACCTCCTCCTCGATGGAGGAGGTCACGGCGGAGTTGCCGATGTTGGCGTTGACCTTCACCAGGAACCGCTTGCCGATGATCATCGGCTCGGTCTCCGGGTGGTTGACGTTCGCGGGCAGCACGGCGCGGCCCGCCGCGATCTCGTCGCGTACGGCCTGGGGCGGCAGGCTCTCGCGGAGCGCCACGTACTCCATCTCCGGGGTGATCTCGCCGCGGCGCGCGTACGCGAGCTGGGTCGCGGTGCGGCCTGCCCGCGCGCGGCGCGGCACCCGGGAGCGGCCGGGGAAGACCGCGTCGAGGTTGCGGAGACCGCCGCGCGGCGAGGTGTGCTTGAGCCCGTCGTCCTCGGGGCGCACCCGGCGGCCCGGGTACTCCTCGGTGTCGCCGCGGGCGGTGATCCAGTGCTCCCGCAGCGGCGGCAGGCCGCGGCGGACGTCGGTGGTGATGTTCGGATCGGTGTAAGGACCCGAGGTGTCGTACAGCGTCACGGCTTCGCCGTTGGTGAGGTGGACCCGGCGGACCGGCACCCGGATGTCGGGGCGTGTGCCCTCCGCGCCCGCGAGGTATGCCTTGTGCCAGCCGACGGCGGCCGTTTCGGCCGATTCGGCCGGTTCGCGGCGGTCGTCGTCCGACGCGCCGTCGGCGAGGCTCTCCCCGGTGGACCCGGAGGCAGGCGTGTGTGCGTCCGATACGGTCATGAGACCTACTCCCTACGCCGGCATTACCCGGTAACAGGTTCGGCGGTCGGCGCAGCGCTCCCCGCACGCCCCGTCCCGTACGGTGTCGAGCCGTACGGCGGTGTCGCGTGCGCGGGGATTCAGCGCCCTCTCAGCCCGGTGCTCCGAGCTCCCGCGGTGCAAATGCCCCACCACGCTAACTCGGTTTCGGCCGCGCTGAACAGAGGGCCCCCTCCTCTTGCGATGATCGGGCCGTGACTTTCCCGCAGCAGCCACCGCAGCCGCACGCCGGTCACCACCCCCCGGCGCCGGACGGGCATGCGCACGCGCACTCCCACTCGCACGGCCCGCCGGCCCCCGTGTCGCGGCATCTGCGGCGGGTGATCGCCGCCGTGCTGATCCCGTTCGCGGTGGCGGTGGTGGCCGGCCTCGTGGTGCTGTGGCCGGGGTCCGCGCCCTCGCACCACCGCTCCGGCGTCGGCTTCGACCGGGTGACACAGCAGGCGCAGGTCGTCGCGCTGGCGAAGGTGGACTGCGCATCGGTCACCGGGCAGCACGACGCGGGGACGGGGGACACGGGTACGGGCGACACGGGCGCGGGCGGCGGGGCCGCAGGGTCCGGCGGCTCGGGGGCGAAGGCCACGCGGAACTGCGGGAAGGCGACGGTCAGGGTCGCCTCGGGGCCCGACAAGGGGCGCGAGTTCACCGAGATCGTGCAGCCGGACGCGCCGCGCCAACTCCATAAGGGCCAGAAGGTCGTGGTCGCCTACGCGCCGGACGCGCCGAAGGACCTCCAGTACTCGGTGACCGACGTGGACCGGCACGTTCCGGTGATGCTGCTCGCGGGGATCTTCGCGCTCGCGGTGGTCGTGGTGGGCCGGATGCGCGGCGTCATGGCGCTCGTGGCGCTCGCGGCGAGCTTCCTTGTGCTGACGTTCTTCATCCTGCCTGCGATCCTGCACGGTTCGAACCCGCTGACGGTGGCGGTGGTCGGGGCGAGCGCCATCATGCTGATCGCGCTGTACATGTGCCACGGTCTTACGGCGCGCACCTCGGTGGCGGTGCTGGGGACGCTGGTGTCGCTGCTGCTGATCGGGGTGCTCGGCTCAGTGTTCATCGGCTGGTCCTCGCTGACCGGGAACACCGACGACAACACCGGGCTCATTCACGGGCTCTATCCGTCGATCGACATGAGCGGCCTGCTGCTCGCGGGCGTGATCATCGGCTCGCTCGGCGTCCTCGACGACGTGACGGTGACGCAGACGTCGGCGGTGTGGGAACTGCACGCGGCCGATCCGACGATGGGCAGACGGCGTCTTTACGGGGCGGCGATCAGGATCGGCCGTGACCACATCGCCTCGGTGGTGAACACGCTGGTCCTCGCGTACGCGGGCGCGGCGCTGCCGCTGCTGCTGCTGTTCTCGGTGGCGCGCAGCGGGGTGGCGGCGGTGGCGACCAGCGAGGTGGTGGCGGAGGAGATCGTACGGACCCTGGTCGGGTCGATCGGCCTCGTGGCGTCGGTCCCGGTGACGACGGCGCTGGCGACGCTGGTGGTGTCGGCCGACCGGGCCCCGTCGCCGGGGCCGACAGCCACGCAGCTCCCGGCACAGGCCCCGGGCGCCGAGGCCCACACCCCGGCGCCGCGGGGGCGACGGGCACCGTGGAGCGGCGGGGGCGGACGACGACGGAGGCACTGAGGCCGCGGGGCCGCGGGGCCGCCGGGGCGGGGGTGCGCGGGGTGGGGCGCCGGGGCCGCGGGCGCGGGGCCGGAAGCGCGGGGTGGCGGGTGGGTGCTGGTGCTGGTGCTGGTGCTGGTGCTGGTGAAGCGTTACGGCAGTGGTGGTGGCGGTCGCGTGCCTGCTCAGCCCGCGCTGGGCTCCTCCGCGAGGATGCGGTCGAGCGCCCTGTCGATGAGGGCGTCGTAGTCGGCGAGACCGCGTTCCTCACCGAGCGGGAGGATGCGTCCCGTGCGGTCCAGGAAGGCGGCGAGGGGCGCGGCGCCGACGCGGAACACCGCCTGTTCGTGGCCGACCTGGAGCCGGATCAGGACCGTGTCGCGCACGGCCGACTCGCCCTCGTCCTCCGGGCAGTCGGGGGCGATGCGCACATCCCCCTCGCCGCACGCCCCGCGCAGCCCCCCGTACAGCAGCTCGCGGCCGAACGCCCAGGTCACGGGGGAGTCGCCGGGCAGATGGAAGGTGAATCTGACGGCGTACGGATCGCACGTCCTGTAGGACAGCTCCACCGGGATACGGAAGGACAGCTCCTCGGAGACGAGAAAGCTCATCATGACTTCCGCCTGTACCGATTCATGCATGCTGTACCCCGTCGCTTGCCGCCGACTGGCCGGATTGCAGATCCTGGCGCTCATCCTGACACCCCCGGCATCTTGCTCACCGTATTCACGTCATGACAATGAGTGAGTTTTCACATGCTGATAGAGAAATCGAGGGAGCCGAGGATCGCGGGGGCCTCGGCGCCGAGCCGGTGGGCGATGGGCAGCAGCCGGTGGCTCTGCCGCACGGGCAGGGACACGGCGAGGGTGGCGGCGGTGTGGCCCGCGGTGATGGGCACGGCCGCGCAGACGGTACCGATCTCGTACTCCTGGTGCTCGACGACGGGCCGCATCCGGCCGATGTCCGCGAGGCGGCGCAGCAGACCGGGCGTGTCCTGCACGGTGTGGCGGGTGAGGGGCGCCACGGGGTGGCGGGCGATGTGGTCGCGGCGGGCCTCGTCGTCGAGTTGGGAGAGCAGGCAGAGGCCGATGGCGTGGGCGTGCGCGGTGGCGCGGAAGTCGGCCCACTCGCTGACGGCGGGGCGGCCCGCGCTGTCGGCGACGGCGACCACGTCGATTTCGCCCTCGTCGTAGACGGCGAAGTAGAGGGGGACGCCGAGGGTTTCGTGCCAGCGCGCCAGTGACTGCCGGATTCCGGTGAGGCGTTGCTGTCGGCCGCCCGCGGCGGCGAGCCTGCGTGAGGCGGTGTCCAGGACGAACACACCGCTCTCCCGGCGGAGATAGCCCTCGTGGACGAGGGTGCGCAGCAGGTGGTAGGCGGTGGGCAGGGCGAGCCCCGTCTCGCGCGCGAGCTGTTTCGCGGGGGCGCCGTCGCGGTGGGCGGCGACGGCGTCGAGCAGCCGGAGCGCGCGCTGTACGGAGCCGATGAGGGTGGGGCGGCCTGCGGGGACGCCGGTGTCGGCGTCGTGGCCGCTGTCGCGCCCGCCGCCGGTGGTGGCGCGGTGGGTGCAGTCGGGGCAGCCGCGGGCGCCGCCGCCTGGTGGGGGTTGTGCCAGCCTGCCGGGCCGGGGTGCCGGGTGTGGTGTGCTGCCGACGGGCGGTGTGTCGACCATGGCCCGGGGTCACTCCCTCAGCGCGTGGCGGTCCGCCCGCGAGGGGTCGCGGGGGTGTCTGCGCTCGACGGCGGGGTGTCCGCGTCGATTCGGGGGACTCTAGTGCGCGTTCGCGCGCGGCCAGGGTGCGCGGGGGGAACTTCCCCCGCGCGGGGGACGGTGTCCCGGGCCCCGGCCGTGGCCGTACGGTGCTGGTTTCAGCAGTGTTTTCGAGCGCCGTGCGACTGTGCCTGAGGGGCGGTGCCCCGACCGGCGGCGGCTACCACTCGTCGCGTGAGTCCGAACTCGATGCCATGAACTTCCGCGCGACGAAGATCACGGCGCCGACGACGGCGACGAAGATGAGCAGCTTGAAGACCAGGCCCACCAGGAACGACACGATTCCCGCTATCAGCCCTCCGAAGACCACGAGCGCGATGACGGGCACCACGACCCACTTGAGCCACCAGGGCAAGCCTGTGAAGATTCCCCGTCCCGCCATTGTCGTCAGCCTTTCTCCGGTCCGGCCTTCTCCTGTCCGGATGTCTGCTGTCGATAGTAGGGCGGCGGACGGGGCAGTGGGGCTTCCCGCGGCCCTTGCCCTCCCCTGAACCGTCCCCTAAGGGCAGCGGGGGCCAGGACCCCGACGTGCGGAGGAGAAGGCCCGGCGCGACACCGCGCGACACCGGTCGTCCGGGGCAGCGTCCGCCCTCGGGGGCAGCCCCGGCGGCGTCAGCCCTCGGGCGGCGAGAACACCACCAGGACCCTCAGGTCCTCGGTGATGTGGTGGAACTTGTGCGGGACGCCCGCCGCGACATGGATGACGCTGCCCCTGGCGACCTGGGTGGTCTCGGTGCCGACGGTGATCGACGCCCGGCCGCTGACGACGAAGTACACCTCGTCCTGGCGGTGCGGCTGCTGCGGGTCGGCGGCGCCCGCGTCCAGGGCGTACAGGCCGACGGACATGTTCCGCTCCCGCAGGAACTGGAGGTAGGCGCCGTCGTTCGCGGCGCGTTCCGCGTCCAGTTCGTCCAGCCGGAATGCCTTCATCTCTGGTATCCGCCCCTTGGCCTCGGGTGTGCTCCGGTGTGTCTGTCACGATCAGACACATGGTGAATTTCCTCGTCAAGACGATCGCCAACGCGGCCGCCCTGGCCGTCGCGGTGTGGGTGATCGGCGACATCACGTTGACCGGCGGCAGTGTCGCCGGGAAGACGCTGACCCTGATCATCGTGGCACTGATCTTCGGGCTGGTGAACGTCCTGGTCAAACCGGTGGTGAGGCTGCTGACGCTGCCGCTGTTCATCCTGACCCTCGGCCTGTTCACGCTGGTGGTGAACGCCCTGATGCTGCTGCTCACCTCGTGGGTCGCGGACAAACTGGACGTGAACTTCCACGTGCAGGGATTCTGGACGGCGGTGCTCGGCGGTCTGATCATCTCGATCGTGTCCTGGGTGCTCCACCTCCTCCTCCCCGACCGCGACTGACGCCGATGACCTACCACGTCTGTTTTGTGTGCAGCGGCAACATCTGCCGCTCGCCCATGGCCGAGTACGTCTTCAGGGCCCGCCTCGTCGAGGCGGGACTCGACGGCCTGGTCGAGGTGGACAGCGCGGGGACCGGCGACTGGCACGAGGGCAGCGGCGCGGACGAGCGGACGCTCTCGGTGCTGCGGGACGCCGGTTACGACACCCTGCGGCCCGGCCCCGAAGGCCCCCGGGAGCATGTGGCGCGGCAGTTCCGGCGGTCCTGGTTCGCCGGGCGCGACCTGGTGGTCGCGCTGGACGCCGGCCATCTGCGCGAGCTGCGCCGGCTGGCGCCGACCCCGGAGGACGCGGCGAAGGTGCGGCTGCTGCGCGCGTACGAACCCGGCCGCGATGCGGGGGACACCGGGGATCTGGATGTTCCCGATCCCTACTACGGGGGCATCGACGGTTTTCGGACATGTCTCGGCATGGTGGAGTCGGCGAGCGAGGGCCTGCTGAGCACGGTGCGCGAGGCCCTGGAAAGCGAGGCGGCATGAGCGCGGGCACCGGCACGCCCGCCGGGGGCGCCGGGGCGGCGGGGGACGGCACCCGCGCGGTCCACGCGGGCCTGCCCGAGGCGCGGAAGCACGAGCCCCCGCTGCCGGGGCCCGTCTTCGCCGCGCACTACCACCTGCCGGGCGATCCCACGGGGCCCTACACCTATGGGCGCGACGAGAACCCCACGTGGGACCGCCTTGAGCAGGCCGTCGGGGAGCTTGAGGCACCGCCCGCCGAGGGCTCGGACGGCGCCGGTGGCACGGTGGTGTTCGCCTCCGGGATGGCCGCCGTCTCGGCCGTGCTCTTCTCCCAGCTACGCGCGGGCGACGTCGCCGTCCTGCCCGACGACGGCTACCAGGCCCTTCCGCTGCTGCGCGAGCAGCTCACGGCGTACGGGGTCGAGGTGCGGACGGCGCCGACCGGCGGCGACGGCCAGCTCAAGGCGCTCGACGGGGCGCGGCTGCTGTGGCTTGAGACGCCGTCGAATCCGGTGCTCGACGTGTGTGACGTGCGCCGTCTCGCCGGGGAGGCGCATGCGCGTGGCGCGCTCGTCGCCGTCGACAACACCCTCGCCACCCCGCTCGGACAGCGGCCGCTGGCGCTGGGCGCGGACTTCGCGGTGGCCAGCGGCACCAAGCAGTTGACCGGGCACGGGGACGTCCTGCTCGGCTACGTGGTCTGCCGGGACCCGGCGGCGGCCGCCGCGGTGCGGCGCTGGCGCAAGATCGCGGGTGCGATCCCGGGCCCGATGGAGGCGTGGCTCGCGCACCGCTCCCTCGCCACCCTGGAACTGCGGGTGGAGCGGCAGGACGCCAACGCGCTGGCGCTCGCCCATGCGCTGCGGGAGCGCCCCGAGATCGCGGGGCTGCGCTATCCCGGGCTGCCGGGCGACCCCTCGCACCGGCTCGCGGCGCGTCAGATGCGCCGCTTCGGCTGTGTGGTGTCGTTCACGCTGCCCTCGCGTGAGCAGGCAGAACGGTTCCTGGGAGCGCTGCGTCTTGTGCACGAGGCCACCAGCTTCGGCGGGGTGCGCTCCACGGCGGAGCGGCGCGGGCGCTGGGGCGGCGACGCGGTCCCCGAGGGCTTCGTCCGCTTCTCGGCGGGCGTCGAGAACACCGAGGACCTGGTGGGAGACGTACTGCGGGCACTGGACTCGGCCGCCGGGAGCTGATCACGGCGCGCCCCGGGGGCGCGCAGGCGTCAAACGGCCCGAGCCTCCCCCCTCTTGGCTCGGGCCGCAGCCGACTCTTCACGCACCGGCGCACCGGGCGTTCTCCGCGCGAAGAACCACTGCTCCAAGGCTAGTTGACTCTCTGTCATTGTCCAATCACGGGAGCGACAGGAGCCTATTGACATATTTATAGTTGGCTCGTCCTGGACGCCCTGGGAAGGGACCAAGCCATGGATCTGGCCCTGTTGCGCACATTCGTCACGGTGCACCGGGCCGGTTCCTTCACCCGCGCCGCCGCGCTGCTCGGGCTGTCCCAGCCCGCCGTGACCTCGCAGATCCAGGCGCTCGAACGGCAGTTGGGCCGCCCTCTGTTCCTGCGCAGGGCCCGCGGTGTGACACCCACCTCGATCGGCGACGAGCTGGCACACCGGGCGGCGCCGCATCTGGACGCGCTCGTCGGCATCGCCGAGGCCGGTCTCGACGACACGGTGCTGCCGCGTTCTCTGCATCTCATCGGCACCCCCGAGTTCACGGCGGAGCGCGCCGTGCCCGCGCTGACGGAACTGGCCTCCCGCGAGGGCCCCGAGTTCACACTGCGGGCCAGCTTCGGCCACGCCGAGGAGGCCCTGGAGGGGCTTGCGGCGGGCCGTCAGGACATGGCGATCACGACGGTACGGCCCCGGGGGGCGCTGCTGACCGGGACCGCGCTGTGCGACGAGGAACACGTCCTGGTGGCCGCGCCGCGCTGGGCCGCCAGGATCGGCCCCGGGCGGCTGCGGCGGAAGTCGGCAGCGACGCTGGACCGGCTGCCGCTGGTGGAGGTGCACGAGTCACTGCCCCTGGTGACCCGGTACTGGGGGCTGGTCTTCGACGCCGCCCCCGCCGCGCCCGGCGCGGTGATCGTGCCGGATCTGCGGGCGGTGCTCGCCTGCGCTGTTGCCGGGGCGGGCCTGGCCGTACTGCCCCGCTATCTCTGCGCGGGCGCGCTGGAGCAGGGGGTGCTGGTGGCACTGCTCGACCCGGTGGTGCCGCCGCTGCGCACCTACTTTCTCGCGGTCCGCACCGGCACCCTGGCCCTGCCCCATATCGCCCGGGCCCATGATGAGCTGCTGCACGCCGCGCTCGACTGGTACTGACCGGGGGCGTACCGCGTGCAGCAGTGCGATGTTTCACGTGGAACGAGCCGGGCGAAACTGTCATCCATGACCGTCCGACCCGTGGTCAAACGCACCGCACGCGCCGTTCTCCTGGAAGACGACGCCCTGATCCTCATCAAGCGCACCAAGCCGGGGGTCGACCCCTACTGGATCACGCCCGGCGGCGGGGTGGAGCCGAGCGACCGTACCGTCATCGACGCACTGCACCGTGAGGTCGACGAGGAGCTGGGCGCCAAGATCGTCGATGTGGTCCCGTGCTTCGTGGACACCGTGGAGCACATCCGGGAGGACGACGGCGCGGCAGGCGTCAAGGTGCAGCACTTCTTCGTCTGCCGGCTCGCGTCCATGGACCTGTCGCTCCGGCACGGCCCCGAGATCGACGAGCCCTGCGGAAAGTACGAGATCGTACGGGTCCCCTTCACCCGGGTCGGCATCGCCTCCGTCCATCTCGTACCGCTCTCGCTGCGGCACTATCTGGACGGCAATATCGAGGGCGTACGCGCCCTGCACGCCCCCGACCTGGGCTGACGAGAACGGCCAGCGGCGGCACGGCACCCTCGGCAAGCAGGGCGGCCCCACCCGGCGCCACGGCACCCGAGGAAGCAGCCGGGGGCCCCGGATACGCCGCCGCTAGTACGCGGGGTTACTCCCGCCGTCAGACGCCGTGGGGACGGCCGGGCGGGAGCCTGTTTCACGTGAAACTCCCCCGACGGGCCCGACGGGCCATCCTCGTTGTCCATGTAGCCACATCCGTCAGTTGGCTCGGGCTCGCGCTTGGGCTGCTCGCACTCGCCGTCACCGCCACCACCGCCGGTTCGCACGAGGTGGCGGAGGCGTCGTACCGGTCGATGAAGGTTTTCACCGACTGGCTGCTCGTCCCCATCGCCCTGCTGACGTTCGGCTCCGGGACGGTGCTCTCGCTCGGCACCCCCTGGGGCCTTGCCAGGCACCGCTGGGTCTACACCAAGTTCTGGATGACGCTCGTCGCCACCGGGCTCACCGTGTTCGCGCTGCGGCCCGACGTCAACGGGGCGACGGCGGAATCGATCGCCGGGCAGCCCGTGACGGCCGACATCCTCGTCCCGCCCTGTGTGTCGCTGTCCGCGTATCTGTTCATGACCGTGATCTCCGTGCTCAAGCCCTGGGGCCTGACCCGGCGTGGCCGAAAGCAGCGGTCAGCGGGCCGCAAAAAGGTGGACGCCAGGGCGCTGCATCCGACAGCCTGACCCGCGTGTCGACACCTACCCTCACCGCACTCCCCATCCGGCGCCTGACGCCCCGCGACCTCATGGCCTGCGCGGATCTCTCGGAGGACCGCGGCTGGCCCAGAGAAGAACACAAGTGGAGCCTGCTGCTCGCGGCCGGAAGGGGCTACGGCATCGACGCCCCCGACGGTGGGCTGGTCTGCGCCTGTGTCGTGACCACCTACGAGCAGCCGAGCGGCGGGGCCGGTTTCCGGGCCATCGGCATGATGCTGGTCGCCGAGCGGTACTCCCGCAGGGGCGTCGGGCGGCGGCTGCTGCGGCATGTGGTCGCCGAGTCCGGCGCCGTTCCGCTCACCCTCTACGCCACCTCCTCCGGCCGCCCGCTCTACGAGGAGACCGGCTTCAAGGCACAGGGCCGCGCCAGGACGCTGCGTGGCGCCTTCACCCCGGAGGGCACGGAGGAGGTCGGCCGTACCCGGCCCGCGACCGCCGAGGACCTGCCCGCGATCCTCCGGCTCGACGAGGAGGCGTTCGGCGCCGACCGCACCCATGTGATCACCAGGCTGCCCGCCTTCACCCGGCAGCTCAGGGTCGCCGAGAGCGGCGGGGAGCTGGTCGGCTACGCCGCGGCCTGGCCCAATGAGTCCACCGACATGATCGGCCCGCTGATCGCCCGCGACCTCACGACCGCCCGGGCGCTGGTCGCCTCCCTGGCCGCGCACACGGACCGCCCGCTGCGCGCCGACGTCGACGTACGGCACGAGGCGCTGTCCGCATGGCTCGGGGAGCGGGGCCTCGCACCCACCGGCGAGATCGCGATCATGCACTACGGAACGACCGAGCTGCCCGGCGACCGGACGCTGCGGCTGGCGCCGCTGACCGTCGCGGCGGGCTGACCGGGGGCCGCTGTTCTCTTCTCACGGGTATGACGCAGGTCACCATCGCCCCGGGTCACGATCGAAAGGGCAGCTCGCGTCTCGTGGTCGTCCGCACGGCGGGAACGGCCCGCCCGAAGGGAGACAGCGATGAACGCGACAGCGGCACGGCGGCACGAGGTCCTGGTCCTGGGCGCCGGCTACGCCGGGCTCTCCGCCACGATCCAGCTCGCGGCCCGCACCAGGAAGCGGGGACACCTGCGGGTGACACTGGTCAACCCCTACGAGACCTTCACCGAGCGGCTTCGGCTGCATATGACCGCCACCGGCCAGGAGACGGCCGCGATGAGCATCCCTGAGCTGCTCGACGGCACCGGCGCCGTCCTCGTCCGCGGCTGGGTGACCGCCGTGGACCCCGGGGCGAGGACCGTCCGGATCGACGACGACCGGGTCCTGCGCTACGACACCCTGGTCTACGGCCTGGGCAGCGCCGCGGACACCGCCGCCGTGCCCGGCGTGGAAGACCATGCGTACACCCTCGACGGCCCGGAGGACGCCGCGCTCCTCGCCGACCGGCTCGCCGGGCTCGGCGGCGGGAGCGTTGTGGTCGGCGGCAGCGGCCTGACCGGCGTCGAGGCCGCCGCGGAGATCGCCGAGCGGTACCCGGAGCTGCGGGTGGAGCTGCTCGGCCGCCGGGAACCAGGCGCGGACATGCACCCGAAGGCCAAGGCCCATCTGGACGCGGCGCTCGCCCGGCTCGGGGTGCGGGTGCGCGCGGGCGTCGAGGTCGCCAAGGTGCTGCCGCACGGCGTCGAACTCGCCGACGGCTCCACCGTCCAAGCGGCCGCGGTGCTGTGGACCAGCGGCACCCGTGTCCCACCGCTGGCCGCCGCCGCGGGCCTGACCGTCGACGAGCGCGGCCGCGTGGTCACCGACAGCGCGCTGCGCTCGGTCTCCCACCCGGACGTCTACGCCGTGGGCGACGCCGCGGCGATCCGCCAGGGCTACGGCGTGATGCACGGGACCTGCCAGGGCGGCATGCCCACCGGTGTGCACGCGGCCCTCTCGATCCTGCGTGTCGTGGCCGGCAAGGAGCCCAGGCCCTTCAGGTTCGGCTACTATCACACGCCCGTCAGCCTGGGCAGGAACGATGCCGTCGTGCAGTTCACCCGCCCCGACGACGGCCCGCGCAGGATCGTGCTGACCGGCAGGCGCGCCGCGAAGTACAAGGAGACGGTCAGCGCGGCGCCGTGGGCGACCTTCGCCCGTATGAAGAAGCTGCCCGCCTCGGGCGCCTTCTGGCCGCACGGCGGCCGCTACACCAGGACCAGGAGCACCAAGTGACCCAGCCGCACCAGGACGGCCCCGACCAGCTCGCCTTCCAGCGGTACCGCACCCTGCTCTTCTCCGTGGCCTACCGCATCCTCGGCAGCGCCGCCGACGCGGAGGACGTGGTCCAGGACGCCTGGCTCAAGTGGTCGGCGGCCGACCGCTCCCAGGTCGCCGACCCCAAGTCGTACCTGGCCCGGATCGTCTCCAACCTGTCGATGGAGCGGCTGCGCTCGACCCGCCACCAGCGCGAGACCTACGTCGGGCCCTGGCTGCCCGAGCCGATCCTCACCGGCCCCGACACCGCCGACGACATCGCCACGGCGGACTCGGTCTCCACGGCCCTGCTGGTCGTGCTGGAGACGCTGAGCCCCCTGGAGCGGGCGGTCTTCGTGCTCAAGGAGGTCTTCGCCTTCAGCTACGGGGAGATCGCGGAGGCGGTGGAGCGCTCGGAACCGGCGGTCCGGCAGGCCGCGCACCGCGCCCGCGAACACGTCCAGGCCCGCCGCCCCCGCTACCCCGCGGACCGCTCCAGCCAACGCGACGTCACCGAGCGGTTCTTCGCGGCGGCGACGGGCGGCGACATCAACACCCTCATGGAAGTGCTCTCCCCGGACGTGGCGCTGTGGACCGACGGCGGCGGCAAGGTCCGCCAGGCCCTCAAGCCGGTCGTCGGCCTGGAGACCGTGGCCCGCTGGTTCGCCGCCCTCGGCACCACCACCTACCAGGGCATCGAGCCCGAACAGATGCGGGCGGAGCTGACCTGGATCAACGGCGGCCCGGGGCTGGTGTTCCGCGGCCAGGACCGCGTGATCGCCACGATGACCTTCGACTTCGACGCGGACGGCCGTATCTCGGCCATCCACAACGTGGCCAACCCGGACAAGCTGCACGCCGTCGCCAACGGCACCCGGCACCAACTCTCCTGACCCGCCCGCTTAGAGTCGCCGGCATGGAACCACTCGACTTCAGGCCGGCGACCGCCGACGACCTCCCGGCGCTCGTGGGACTGCTCGCCGACGACGCCCTGGGCGCCGCACGAGAGTCGCTCGACGACCTCGCGCCCTATGCCTCCGCCTACCGGGACATCGAGGAGGACCCCCATCAGCAGTTGCTGGTGGCCGAGCGGGAGGGCACCGTGGTCGGCACCCTTCAGCTCACGGTCATCCCGGGCCTCTCCCATCGGGGCAGCGCACGCGCCCAGATCGAGGCGGTGCGCATCGCCGCCTCGGAGCGCGGCACCGGGCTCGGCACACAGATGATCGACTGGGCAGTCGACGAGTCCAGGCGCCAGGGGTGCCGGATCGTCCAGCTCACCTCCGACGCGTCCCGTACCGACGCGCACCGCTTCTATGAGCGCCTGGGCTTCAAGGCGACCCATGTCGGCTTCAAGCTGACGCTCTGACCCCCGCCACCGAACGGGCCGATGCCATGTTTCACGTGAAACACGGCACAGCCGCCAGAACGGACAGGACGCCGCCCCCTACGGAAACGGGACGACGCCGCTGCACTGCCCCGGCCTAGGGCAGCCCCCGCCACCCCTGTGGGTCCACCCCTCCGGGGACCGGGGCGCCGGGGTCGTACGGCTCCCTGGTGAAGGTGAAAGAGCCCAGGTCGAGATGGCTGAGCCGACCGTCGGGGCGGCGCTCGGCCCGTAGCACCTCGCCCGCGAAGTAGCCGTCGAGACCGGTCCACGTACCGTCGGCGGCGGCCTCGAAGCGGGAGGCGCGGCCGGGGCCGAGGGCTTCGAGCGACAGCATCCCGTCGGCCCTCACCCGCAGCACATAGGCCAGGGTCCCCCAGTACCAGGGCCCCGCCAGTTCGAGCACCGCCGGATCGACCTCCCCGGCGGGCCGCCAGGGCTCCGGAATCCGGGGCTCGGCGTCGCGGACGAGGGAGACGAGATCCGCGGCGAGGGCGCTCACGGCGAGACCCGAGGTGCAGTTGCCCAGCACCACGGACGCAAGCCCCTCGTCCACATCCAGGGTCAGCGACGCCCGGAACCCGGGCAGCGATCCGGTGTGCCCCACCAGAAGCCGGTCGCCGCGCCCGAAGACCTCCATACCGAAGCCGTACGCATAGCCGTCCACCACGCCGGAGCCCTCGGAGGGCGCCGCGGGCGTCCGCATCTCCCGTACCGAGTCCGCGTCCAGCACCCGCTCGTCGCCCGCGGCGAGGAACGCGGCGAACCGTGCGAGGTCCCCGGTGGTGGACCACAGCGCCCCCGCGGGCGCCATCACACCGAGGTCTTCGAGGGGTTCGGGCAGCATCACATCGGCCCACGGGTGCACCGCCCAGCCCCCGGCATGCGGCGCCTCGGGCTCCAGCCCCGTGCGCCGCAGCCCCAGCGGCTCCAGGACCTCCCGCCGCAGTACGTCCTCCCAGGGCGCACCGCGCAGCTTCTCCACGAGCGAGCCCAGCGCGGAGAAACCGGGGTTGGAGTAGTGGAAGCGAGCGCCAGGGGCATGGCGGAAGGGCCGCTCCCCGAGCACGTCCGCGAGCGTGGGCCGCAGCGCCCCCGGGGTCCGCTCCCACCAGGGCCCGGGAGACTCGGAGGCCAGCCCCGCGGTGTGGGAGAGCAGTTGGCGGATGGTGACACCCCCCGCTCCGGTGCCCGGCAGATGCCGCTCCAGCGGGTCGTCAAGCGCGAGGACGCCCTCGTTCCGCAGCCGCAGCACCAGGACCGCGGTGAACGTCTTGGTGATGGAACCGATCCTGAACTGCACGTTCCCATCCGGCGCATGGTCGGGAACGCAGGAGCGCGCCCCCTGCCAGACAGTCTCGCCGTCCCTGACCACGGCGGCGGCCACGGAGGGCGCGCGCCCCTCGGACTGTGCGCGCGCGAGACGGTGCAGCAGCGCCCGGCCGGTGGTGGGCAGCAACGGTTCTGGGGGTGTCGTCATGGGCGCAGTCCACCCAATGCGCCCGGCGATGTCGAGCGCATTTCGGGGCGTCAGGGCGCCTGTCGGCCCGTGCGGCGGGCGGTGGCGACGCGGAGGTTCATGGCGCAGGGGGTGATGCCGTCAGGCGCCGTGATCCGCGCCGCCGCGGTGTGGAAGGCGGCCCGCAGCGCGGCACGGTCGGCGGGGCCAAGGGGCCCGAGGTCGTAGGTCCCGGAGAGGCGGTCCCACACCTCGTCGAGGGGGGCGCTGAGGTCGATCCGTACGGTCTCCCAGTCCACGGGGGTGAACCCGGCGGGCGTGAGCAGGCCGTCGAGTCCTTCCCTGCTGCGGGCCTTGCGGTCGCCGAGCGCGGGGATGGTCCCGCCGCCCGGCTCCGCGGCGAGCCTGCGGCGCACCAGGTCGACGAACAGCTCGTACGCCTCTCCCCCCGCGGCGCCGCCGCCGACCGCGACGGCCAGAGTGGCGCCGGGCGCGAGGACACGGGCAAGTTCCGCGACCACCCGCTCGATGTCGCCCATCAGCATCAGCGCCATATGGGAGACACAGGCGTCGAAGCTGCCGTCCGCGAACGGCAACTCCTGGGCACGGCACTCCACGAGGACCGCGCCCGCGAGCGCGGGACGGCGGCGGGCAAGGGCGAGGTCGGCACGCGAGAGGTCCGCGCCCGCGAGCCTGCGGGTGGGAGCAGGGGCGTGCGCGGAGGCGGTGGAGGGGGCGGGGGCGTGCGCGGAGGCGGCGGCGGAAGCGGAGGCGGAGGTGGTGTCTATGACTGTCGCTGTCGCCGTGGCTGTGGCTGTGGCGAGGAGTTCCAGCAGGTGGCCGTCGCCGCAGCCGAGGTCGAGGACGCGGGTCGCACCGGCGACCCGGTCGCGCAGGATCTCGTAGCCCGACCTGTCGTCGTCGCTCCGTCCGCCGCCCAGCGTCCGCGAGGTCACGGCCGGGTACGCCGCGTGGAACCCCCTCAGGAACGCCTCCTGTGCCGCCGTCGTCATCGCGCCCACCCCTCTCGTCCGCGCGGCGCCGCTGCGCGCCCCCGGGGGCATTCTCGACCAGCGCGCCCGGACGGCGCGACCGGCCCCCGTGGCTGCGCCGGCAGGGAACAGACGGGCGGGGGAAGTTGGTTGCGTACGGGGCGTGGCCCGGCGGCCCGGCGGCCGTCCGCGACCACCATGGCCACCATGGACAGAGACGGCGCGGCGGACACGGCCAGGGCGCCGTCCCCCGCGGCACCGCGTCGGGACCGGGGCGCACCCGGACCCCCGGCCGTGCCGCGTCACCCCCCGGACAGGAAGGCTTTCCATGTCAGAGCAGAACCGGCTGGGCAGGATCGGTGTGTGGAGCATCGCCTGGAGCACCGCCCTCGGCGGCGACGGCTCGGCGTACACCGCAGAGTTCGACGAGGCCGCGGCCGAGCTTGAGGAGCTGGGCTACGGCACGCTCTGGCTCGGCGGCAGCCCCGCGGCCTCGTTCGCGGCGCCGGTGCTGCGGGCGACGACCCGGCTGACCGTCGCCACCGGCATCGTCAGCATCTGGGACTACACGGCGGAGGAGGCCGCGGCCCAGCGCGCCGTGCTGGAGCGCGACCACCCCGGGCGGTTCCTGCTCGGCCTCGGTGTGAGCCACAGCCTGATGACGGAGCGCTACCGGCGCCCCTACTCGGCGATGCGCGACTATCTGACGGCGCTGGACGCCGCGCCGGTGCCGGTCCCCTCCGACGCGCGGGTGCTGGCCGCGCTCGGCCCGAAGATGCTGGAGCTGTCCCGGGACCGCGCGGCGGGCGCCCACCCGTACCTGGTCACCCCCGAGCACACCGCGCACGCCAGGGAGGTCCTGGGCGGCGAGGCGCTGCTCGCCCCGGAGCTGAAGGTGATCGTGAGCAGCGACCGGGACGCGGCATACGACCTCGCCCGCGGCTACCTGGCGAACTACCTCAGGATGGCCAACTACACCCGCAGCTTCGAACGGCTCGGCTTCACCGATGAGGACTTCAGGGACGGCGGCAGCGACCGGCTCATCGACGCGGTCTTCGCGATCGGCGACCCTGACGCGATCGCCGCACGCGCCACCGAGTTCCTGACGGCGGGCGCCGACCACCTGGCCGTACAGACGGTCACCGCCGACCCCCGCAGCGACCTGCCCCGCGCACAGTGGCGTCAACTGGCGGAGGCGCTGCCCATGAAGTGACGCCTCCCGGCGTCGCGTCGGCCCCGCACCGCGGGCCGACCGGAGGTCAGAGGGGCCCGTCGGCACGCCCGACGGGCCCCTCTGCCATCGGCCGACCGGCCCCGCGATGTCCTGTACACGAGGCCACTTGAACAGGGAAAACGCAACTTCGACAAGGCCCGCACAGGCAGCTACCTTCACCTGGTCCCCGGCGATCGCCCGCACACCACGCACCCCCGACCAGGGAGAGACGCATGCCGCGGCTTGCTCTGTACACATTCGGCGTCCTGAAGTCACCTCTCGCCGATCCCGCACCTCTCACACGCGAGTTCTACGACATCGGGGAGACCGTCTACCGGAGCATCAGTCAGCACCCCGGATACCTCGCCCACGCCGAAGCGGCGGACAGCAGCCGGGGCGGGCTCTTCGAGGCGGACTGGGGTGCGTGGGGAGAGTTCACCGTACCGGCCTGGTACGACAAGGGCCGTACGGCGGAAACCGCCGCCCTGGCCACGACCCTCTCACTCTGGACCGGCCTGCGCCCCGCCTTCGACGCCGTCTACACCGGTGTGCACCGTGGGGCGCTGAACAGGCGCTACGACTGGTTCGAGAGGACAGGACACCCGGGTCATGTGTTCTGGTGGGTCGCCGACGGCGCGATACCCCTCTGGCGTGACGGGGTCTCCCGGCTCGACCACCTCCACACCCACGGCCCCACACCCCACGCCTTCACCTTCCACCGCCCGTTCACCCCGGACGACACCAACTGGCCACGCGATGACCGCTGTCGATCGCGATGAGCACTGCCGATGGGAACTGACCACGCGTCTCGGGCGCCCGCGCGTGCGGTCGGCTCACGCCTGGGCCATGTCCACGAAGCGGGAGTAGTGGCCCTGGAAGGCGACCGTGATGGTGGTGGTGGGGCCGTTTCGGTGTTTGGCCACGATCAGGTCGGCCTCGCCCGCCCGGGGGGACTCCTTCTCGTACGCGTCCTCGCGGTGCAGCAGGATGACCATGTCGGCGTCCTGTTCGATCGAACCTGACTCACGGAGGTCCGAGACCATCGGCTTCTTGTCCGTGCGCTGTTCGGGGCCACGGTTGAGCTGGGAGAGCGCGATGACCGGGATCTCCAGCTCCTTGGCGAGCAGCTTCAGGTTCCTGGACATGTCCGAGACCTCCTGCTGCCGGCTCTCGGCGCGCCGGGAGCCGCCCGACTGCATCAGTTGCAGATAGTCGATGACCACCAGCTTGAGGTCATGGCGCTGCTTGAGGCGGCGGCACTTGGCGCGGATCTCCATCATCGACAGGTTCGGCGAGTCGTCGATGTAGAGCGGTGCGGCCGTCACGTCCGGCATGCGCCGGGCGAGCCTGGTCCAGTCCTCGTCGGTCATGGTCCCCGACCGCATGTGGTGCAGCGCCACCCGCGCCTCGGCCGAGAGCAACCGCATCGCGATCTCGTTCCTGCCCATCTCCAGCGAGAAGATGACGCTGGGCAGAGCGTTCTTGATCGACGCGGAGCGGGCGAAGTCCAGGGCGAGGGTCGACTTTCCCATGGCGGGGCGGGCCGCGATGACGATCATCTGGCCCGGGTGGAGGCCGTTGGTCAGGGAGTCGAAGTCGGTGAAGCCGGTGGGGACACCGGTCATCTCGCCGCTGCGGGAGCCGATCGCCTCGATCTCGTCGAGCGCGCCCTCCATGATGTCGCCGAGCGGGAGGTAGTCCTCGCTGGTGCGCTGCTCCGTGACGGCGTAGATCTCCGCCTGCGCGCTGTTGACGATCTCGTCGACGTCTCCGTCGGCTGCGTACCCCATCTGGGTGATACGGGTGCCTGCCTCGACGAGGCGGCGCAGGACGGCGCGCTCGTGGACGATCTCCGCGTAGTACTCGGCGTTGGCGGCCGTCGGCACCATCTGGACCAGGCTGTGCACATACGAGGCGCCGCCGACCTTGGTGATCTCGCCGCGGCGGGTCAGCTCGGCGGCGACCGTGATCGGGTCGGCGGGCTCGCCCTTGGCATAGAGGTCGAGGATGGCGGTGTAGACCGTCTCGTGGGCGGGGCGGTAGAAGTCCTGGCCGCGCAGCACCTCGACGACGTCGGCGATGGCGTCCTTGGACAGCAGCATGCCGCCGAGCACGGACTGCTCGGCCTCCAGGTCCTGGGGCGGCACCCGCTCGAAGCCCGACCCGGGTCCTTCCCAGCCGTCCACGTCCCTGCCGCGCTCGTGCTGGTCGTCACGGCCGCGGTCGGGGCGGCGGCGGGAAGTGGGCAGACGATCCCCCGGTCCGCTGTCGGCCCATGGGTCGTCCAAGGGCTCGGAAATGCTCACCGGGCCACCTCCTCGCGTCCGCCGTGCGGACCTAGCCGTACCGCCTTCTTTCCTACGGCACGACACTGACAAAGCAAGAGGCCCAACTCCGGTTCTGACGCGTCGGTTTTGTGGCGATTCCCGGGCCACCGAACGAGGCGGGCGCCGCACTACCGTAGGCCGCTCCGCACCGTCAGCCAATCTGGTTATCCACAGGCCCTGTGGATGACGGGCCCCAGTCTGTGGAGAACCGGGGAAAACCTGTGCACGAGCCGGTGGACAGCTCTGTGAACAAGCGGACGAACCCTCTGCCACACCCCTACTGACCTGGTGTTTCGACATCCACCGGCTGTGCAGAAGAAAAAGTCTCCCGGTCGGCCCAAGATCACCACAAAGCCTGCACAACAGCCCGCGCGTCGCACCACAAGTAAGGGTCACATAGGGCTTGCATCCGTTACCTGTGGAAGATTAGATTGACGGCCATGACCCAGGCTCCCGCGACGCCACGAGCTGCCCGCAGACGGCACGACCGGGAGATCGTCGCACTGGCCCTCCCGGCCTTCGGCGCACTCGTCGCCGAGCCCCTTTTCGTGATGGCCGACAGCGCCATCGTCGGCCATCTCGGCACCGCCCAGCTTGCCGGACTCGGCGTCGCCTCCGCGCTGCTGACAACCGCGGTCAGCATCTTCGTCTTCCTCGCCTACGCCACCACCGCCGCCGTCGCCCGCCGGGTCGGCGCAGGGGACCTGCCCGCCGCCATCCGCCAGGGCATGGACGGCGTCTGGCTCGCACTGCTCCTCGGCGCCCTGGTGATCGCCGTCGTGCTGCCCACCGCGCCCGCGATCGTCGACCTCTTCGGCGCCTCCGACACCGCCGCACCGCCCGCCGCCACCTATCTGCGGATCTCCGCCCTCGGCATACCCGCCATGCTGGTCGTGCTCGCCGCCACCGGCATCCTGCGCGGCCTTCAGGACACCAGGACCCCGCTGTACGTCGCCGTCGGCGGTTTCATCGCCAACGGCGCGCTGAATGCCGCCCTGGTCTACGGGGCGGGGCTCGGGATCGCGGGCTCGGCCTGGGGCACCGTGATCGCCCAGTGCGCGATGGCGGTCGTCTACCTCACCGTGGTGGTCCGCGGCGCGCGGCGCCACGGGGCGTCGCTCAGGCCCGACCTGGCAGGCATCAGGGCCTGTGCCCAGGCCGGCGCCCCGCTCCTGGTCCGCACGCTCTCCCTGCGGGCCATCCTGATGATCGCGACCGCGGTCGCCGCCCGCCTCGGCGACGCCGACATCGCGGCCCACCAGATCGTGCAGTCCCTGTGGAGCCTGCTCGCCTTCGCGCTGGACGCCATCGCCATCGCGGGCCAGGCCATCATCGGCAGATATCTGGGCGCCGACGACGCGGCGGGCGCCAGGGACGCCTGCCGCCGCATGATCCAGTGGGGCATCGCCTCGGGCGCCGTACTGGGCCTCCTGCTCATCGCGGGGCGCCCGCTGTTCGTGCCGCTCTTCACCGGTGACTCCGCCGTACGGGACGCGGCGCTGCCCGCCCTGGTGGTGGCCGCGGTCGTCCAGCCGGTGTGCGGGATCGTCTATGTGCTGGACGGCGTGCTGATGGGCGCGGGCGACGGCCCGTATCTCGCGGGGGCGATGCTGGTGACGCTCGCGGTCTTCATCCCGGCCGCGCTGCTGGTGCCCACGTTCCACGGCGGCCTGGGGGCGCTCTGGGGCGCGATGGCGCTGATGATGGTGGTCCGCTGGGTGACGCTCTGGGCGCGTACGCGCTCCGGGCGGTGGATCGTCACCGGGGCGACGCGCTGAGCGGTCACGAAGCCCGTCGGGTGCGGGAGTGTTTCACGTGAAACGTGGGGCGCAGGTCCCTGCCCCCCGGTCCCGGAGGGGCGGTGTTTCACGTGAAACCAGCGGGGCCGGGCATGACGGAGGGGGCACACCGGTCGGTGTGCCCCCTCTGGCGTCAGCGCGGCGCCCGGTCCCGGGGGACTCAGGCGGCGACGACCTCGACGTCCACCTTGGCGGCAACCTCGGGGTGCAGCCGGACGGACGTCGAGTGGGCGCCCAGGGTCTTGATGGGCGCGCCCAGCTCGATACGGCGCTTGTCGACGTCGGGACCGCCCGCGGCCTTGATCGCCGAGGCGACGTCGGCCGGGGTGACGGAGCCGAACAGGCGGCCCGCGTCGCCGGAGCGGACCGCGAGGCGGACCCGCACGCCTTCGAGCCTGGCCTTGATCTCGTTGGCCTGCTCGATGGTGGCGATCTCGTGGATCTTGCGGGCGCGGCGGATCTGCTCCACGTCCTTCTCGCCGCCCTTGGTCCAGCGGATGGCGAACTTCCGCGGGATCAGGTAGTTGCGGGCGTAGCCGTCCTTGACGTCGACGACATCGCCCGCGGCGCCGAGGCCGGAGACCTCGTGGGTGAGGATGATCTTCATGACTCGGTCACCCTTCCCTTATCGCGCGGTGGAGGTGTAGGGCAGCAGCGCCATCTCACGGCTGTTCTTCACGGCCGTGGCGACGTCGCGCTGGTGCTGGGTGCAGTTGCCGGTCACGCGGCGGGCACGGATCTTGCCGCGGTCGGAAATGAACTTCCGCAGCATGTTCGTGTCCTTGTAGTCCACGTACGTGACCTTGTCCTTGCAGAATGCGCAGACCTTCTTCTTAGGCTTGCGCACAGGCGGCTTGGCCATGGTGTTTCTCCTGTGTGATCAAGAAGTGTGAGATTGCCCCGTCAGAACGGGGGCTCGTCCGAGTAGCCGCCACCGCCACCGGAGCCGCCGCCCCAGCCGCCGCCGCCACCGCCGCCCTGCTGGCCGCCACCGGCCGGAGCGCTGGTGGCCCAGGGGTCGTCGGCGGGGGCTCCGCCGCCCTGCTGCTGGGGAGCGCCGCCGCCGGGGCCGCCGCCCCAGCCGCCGCCACCCTGCTGGCCGCCACCGCCGCCGTAGCCACCCTGCTGGCCACCGCGGCCCGAGGTCTTGGTGACCTTGGCCGTGGCGTTGCGCAGGCTCGCGCCGACCTCGTCGACGTCCAGCTCGTAGACCGTGCGCTTGATGCCCTCCCGGTCCTCGTACGACCGCTGCTTCAGCCGGCCCTGCACGATGACGCGCATGCCGCGCTGGAGCGACTCGGCGACGTTCTCCGCCGCCTGGCGCCAGACCGAGCAGGTAAGGAAGAGGCTCTCGCCGTCCTTCCACTCATTGGTCTGGCGGTCGAAGGTGCGGGGCGTGGACGCGACGCGGAACTTCGCGACCGCCGCACCGGAGGGGGTGAAGCGCAGCTCGGGGTCGTCGACAAGATTGCCGACGACCGTGATGACGGTCTCGCCTGCCATGGATGAACCTCTCGGCGGGTTTGCTGCTGGCTGCTTGTGCTGCTCGGATCGCGAGAACCGCTCACCCCGGGGCCCCGACGGCTCGGGGCCTGGGGTCAGTGGGTCTCGGGACGGAGGACCTTGGTCCTCAGGACGGACTCGCTGAGGTTCATCTGGCGGTCGAGTTCCTTGACGACCCCAGGCTCGGCCTGGAGGTCGACGACCGAGTAGATGCCCTCGGGCTTCTTCTTGATCTCGTACGAGAGACGGCGACGGCCCCAGGTGTCGATCTTCTCCACCTTGCCGTTGCCCTCACGGACGACGGAGAGGAAATTCTCGATCAGGGGGGCGACGGAGCGCTCCTCCAGATCGGGGTCGAGGATGATCATCACCTCGTAGTGACGCATGTGGAACCCACCTCCTCTGGTCTCAGCGGCCACGGTCGTTCCGTGGCAGGAGGGTCGTTATGCGTGTGCAACGGTATCGGCCGCCACTGACATCGGCTGCCGCCGGGCGGCTTCCCGGGGCTCGGGCCCCGGACGTTCCCCGGCGATCAGCGGAGCCGGGCCCACACCGTCACAGACGCTACAGAGTACTCGCCCCCCGCTTCCGGTTGAAATCCGGCTCTTTTGGTCCGCACTCTGTACACATCGGGTGTGCAGGGCGCTACGACGCGCCGCTTACGCAGGAGGTGCCATGGCACACGCAGTGCGATCCACCGCATCCTCGTCCCTGCTGGCCTCGGACGGCAGGGCCCATCCGCTCCAGGACACGCTGCTGCTGGTGACGCTCGCCCTCGGGCTCACGGCGGCGGTCTCCTCCATCTTCCACGGACTGCACCTGCTCACGTCCTGGGCGGGCCTCGTCGGCATCCTGACGGGTGCCTGGGGCCAGTACATCTCCGTGACGACACGCGAGCGCACCGGCCTCGTGGTGGGCATGGGCCTGGCGGCGCTCGGCCTCCTCGTCGGCATGGCCCACGGCGGCCTCTTCGGGGGCCTCGTCGGCTGACGGCGCCGGGCCGCCCGTACCCCTCGCGCCCCTCGGCCGACGACCGGCGGGGTGAAGGTGGCGCATGCCCAAACGGGGTGGGCTGAGGGCGCAGTAGGCTTCGCCGCGAGAGCCGGAACCCCGCCCCCGGGGAGACCCCAGCCCAAGGAGCGCCCCGAATGAGCCTGACCTTGAGGACCATCAGCCGTGAGCAGCATCTGGCGTACATCCAGAGCCTGCCCTCGGCCAGTCACATGCAGGTCCCGGCCTGGGCAGACGTGAAGGCGGAGTGGCGCTCGGAGAACCTCGGCTGGTTCGACGAGCGAACCGGTCAGCTCGTGGGCACGGGCCTGGTGCTGTACCGGCAGCTCCCGAAGATCAAGCGGTATCTGGCGTACATGCCGGAGGGCCCGGTCATCAACTGGTACGCGCCCAACCTGGACGACTGGCTGCGCCCGATGCTGGCGCACCTCAAGCAACAGGGTGCGTTCTCGGTCAAGATGGGGCCGCCCGTGGTCATCAGGCGCTGGGAGGCCGGGTCCATCAAGAAGGGCATCCAGGACCCGGACGTGAAGCGACTGCGGGACATCGAGGCCGACTTCATCGAGCCGCGCGCCTTCGAGGTCTCCGACAAGCTGCGCCGGATGGGCTGGCAGCAGGGCGAGGACGGCGGCGCCGGCTTCGGCGACGTACAGCCGCGCTACGTGTTCCAGGTGCCGCTGGCGAACAGGTCCCTTGAGGACGTCCACAAGAGCTTCAACCAGCTCTGGCGGCGGAACATCAAGAAGGCGGAGAAGGCGGGCGTCGAGGTCGTCCAGGGCGGCTACCAGGACTTGGCCGAGTGGCAGCGGCTCTACGAGATCACCGCGCAGCGCGACCGCTTCAGGCCGCGCCCGCTGAGCTACTTCCAGCGCATGTGGACGGCGCTGAACACCGAGGACCCCAACCGGATGCGGCTCTACTTCGCCCGGCACAACGGGGTGAACCTCTCGGCGGCGACCATGCTCGTCGTCGGGGGCCACGTCTGGTACTCGTACGGCGCCTCGGACAACATCGGCCGCGAGGTGCGGCCGTCGAACGCGATGCAGTGGCGGATGCTGCGCGACGCGTACGCGCTCGGCGCCACCGTCTACGACCTGCGCGGTATCAGCGACTCCCTCGACGAGACCGACCATCTCTTCGGTCTGATCCAGTTCAAGGTGGGCACCGGCGGGCAGGCGTCGGAGTACATCGGCGAGTGGGACTTCCCGCTCAACAAGCTGCTGCACAAGGCACTTGACATCTACATGTCGCGCCGCTGACCGGGAGACGGGGGTCACCGGAGGGTCACGGGCCGTCGCGTGTCGCGCGGCCCGGCCTCAGGAACGGGCACAATGTCCGTTCACAGATCCGATCAGACCACGAAGACCAGAAAGGTTCCGGGAACGGCCATGGCGCTCACGCTCTATGTCGACACCGCGCGCTGGCGGGCACATCACAAGCATGTGCTGGAGCAGTTCCCGGGGATCGTCCCGGTCTGCAAGGGCAACGGATACGGCTTCGGCCACGAGCGCCTCGCGGAGGAGACGACCCGCTTCGGCTCGGAGATCCTCGCCGTCGGCACCACGTACGAGGCGGCCCGTATCAAGGACTGGTTCGGCGGGGACCTGCTGGTGCTGACGCCGTTCAGGCGCGGTGAGGAGCCGGTGCCGCTGCCCGACCGGGTGATCCGCTCGGTGTCCTCGCTCGACGGGGTGCACGGGCTCGTCGGGGCGCGGGTCGTCATCGAGGTGATGTCGTCGATGAAGCGGCACGGGGTCAGCGAGCGGGACCTGCCGCAGTTGATGTCGGCGATCGAAGACGTGCGCCTGGAGGGCTTCGCGATCCATCTGCCGCTCGACCGCACGGACGGCACGGACGCCGTCGAGGAGGTCATCGGCTGGATGGACCGGCTGCGCGCGGCGCGGCTGCCTCTGCACACCATGTTCGTCAGCCATCTGAAGGCGACCGAACTGGCGCGGCTCCAGCAGCAGTTCCCGCAGACCAGGTTCCGGGCGCGGATCGGCACCCAGCTCTGGCTCGGGGACCACGAGGCGACCGAGTACCGGGGCTCGGTACTGGACGTGACGCGGGTGGTCAAGGGCGACCGGTTCGGCTACCGGCAGCAGCGGGCGGCGGCCGACGGCTATCTGGTGGTCGTCGCGGGCGGCACCTCGCACGGGGTGGGCCTGGAGGCGCCGAAGGCGCTGCACGGGATGATGCCGCGGGCGAAGGGGGTGGCGCGGGCCGGGCTCGCCACCGTCAACCGGAACCTGTCGCCGTTCGTGTGGGCGGGCAAGCAGCGCTGGTTCGCCGAGCCGCCGCACATGCAGGTCTCCATCCTCTTCGTGCCGTCCGCGGACGCCCCCGAGCCGCATGTGGGCGAGGAGCTGGTGGCGCACCTGCGGCACACCACGACCCAGTTCGACCGGATCGTCGACCGCTGACCCCGGCCGCGCCGGCCTCTCCCGCCCCACCGCGCCCCTTCCGGGGTGTCCCGCGTGCCGCTTCCGGGGCTTCCGTGCGTCCCTTCCGGGCCCTGTGAGCCGCCGTACGGCCGTCTGCGGGCCCCGTCAGTCGCCCGGGGCTCCCGGGGGCTCCAGGCCCCAGCGGACGGCTCCATGGGCTCCTGGGGCGTCCTGGGTGCTCGCCGTGTGTGCGGCGTGCCGGGGCGGATGGGCGGCGTGCCCGAGGACATAGCGGTCCTCGGCGCCGTCCAGCACCCCGCCCGAGGGGTCGTCGTCCCCCGAGCGCCGCACCGGGTCGCGCTCCGGCAGCAGGATGTCCCGTACCACAACGGCGCAGAGGTAGAGCGTGCCGAGCAGATGGATGACGATGGCGATGTGGTAGCCGTCCTGGGGCAGGCCACGGTGCTTGTCCCCGCTGGTGGTGTACGCGAGGTACATCCAGATGCCGAGGAAGTACCCGGCCTCGCACACCTGCCAGATCAGGAAGTCCCGCCAGCGGGGCCTGGCCAGCGCGGCGAGCGGCACCAGCCACAGCACGTACTGCGGTGAGTACACCTTGTTGGTGAGGATGAAGGCCGCCACGACCAGGAACGCGAGCTGGGCGAAGCGCGGCCGCCGGGGCGCCGTCAGGGTGAGCGCGGCGAGGATGACGCAGGACAGCAGCATCAGCAGGGTCGCCAGGGTGTTGACGGTCCCGGTGGCGAGCGACGGGTTGGCGCGCTGGGCGATGATCAGCCAGAAGGAGCCGAAGTCGACGCCGCGCTCCTGGCTGAAGGTGTAGAACTTCGCCCAGCCCTCGGGGGCGAGGAGTATCACCGGCAGGTTCACCACCAGCCAGGCCCCGACGGCGCCCGCGAGGGCCGTGGCGTACGCCCGCCAGGCGCCCGCGCGCCAGCAGAGCAGGAGCAGCGGCCCCAGCAGCAGCGCGGGGTAGAGCTTGGCGGCGGTGGCGAGCCCCAGCAGGATGCCGAAGGCGAGATGGCGGCGGCGGGACCACATCAGCATGGCGGCCGCGGTGAGGGCCACCGCGAAGAGGTCCCAGTTGATGGTGGCGGTGAGCGCGAACGCGGGCGCCAGCGCCACCAGCAGCCCGTCCCAGGGCCGGCCGCGGTGGGTGCGGGTGACACAGACGGCGATGACCGCCGCGCAGATCATCAGCATCCCGGCGTTGACCATCCAGTAGACCTGCTCCTGGTGCTGGAGCGTGCCGCCGCCGGGGGTGAGCCAGGCGGCGACCTCCATGAAGACACCGGTCAGGACCGGGTACTCCAGATAGTCCATGTCGCCGGGGATGCGGTCGAAGTACGGCACGAGGCCGTCGGCGAAGCCGCGCCCCTGGAAGAGGTGGGGGACGTCGGAGTAGCAGGCGTGGGTGTACTGGGAGCTGGCGCCGAAGAACCACGCCCCGTCGTAGCAGGGCAGCTTCTGGATCATGCCGAGCGCGAACATGCCGAGCATCACCAGGGTGACGACCCGTACGGGGGTCCACCAGGAGGTGCCGGTCAGGGCCCACCGCCCCAGGGGGCCGCCGATCAGCTCGCTCCCGGCCGCGGCCACCGCGTCCTCCGCCGTGGGGCGTACGGGGTCCGGTTCACGGGCGCCGGTGGGCGTCATCTCTGCGCTGGGCATGTCGCACATCCTGCCGTACCCGGCTGAGAACAGACGGATGGGCCGCCCCGTCGGATGAACGGGACGGCCCATGTTTCACGTGAAACGCGGCCGGTCGGCCTCAGCCGAAGATGCCTCCGCCGTTGTCGTTACCGGCGTCGTTTCCGGCGTTCTCACCGCCTCTGTCGTCACCGCCGTCGTCCGTTCCCGGTGGTGGCGAGGTCGTGGAGCCTCCGTCCTGTCCGGCGTCCGTACCGCCGTCCTGTCCGGCGTCGCTGCAACCCCACCACTGGCCCTTGCAGGTGTCGGTCGGGTCGGGGGTCTCGCTCGGCGGCTCCGACGGCTCGGTCTCGGTCGGCGAGGGACTGTCCGAGGTCGACGGGGAGTCGCTCACGGACGGCGAGTCCGACGGCTTCGGGGCGCTGCCGACGACCTCGCCGATCTCCTCGGCGGGCTCGAACTTCTCCGGCTGGGTGCCCTTGAGCGCCTTCGTCATGTAGTCGTGCCAGATCTGGGCCGGGAACGACGCACCGTGGATCTTCTCCTCGCCACCGGTGCCGTACATCTCAAGGAACTTGCGCTCCTTGCTCTTCTCGTTGTCGTCCATCCGGTACATGGAGATCGCCGTGGAGAGCTGCGGGGTGTAGCCGACGAACCAGGCCGACTTGTTGCCGTCGGTGGTACCGGTCTTGCCCGCGACCTGGCGGTCCGGAAGCTTCGCGGGGGTGCCGGTACCGCTCTTGACGACGTCCTCCAGCACATCCGTGACGTTGTTGGCGACGTTCGAGTCGTATGCCTGCTTGGCCTTGTCCTCGTGCTTCCAGAGCAAGTCGCCCTTCGACTCGACCTTGGTGACCGAGTAGGGCTCCCGCTGCTTTCCGCTGGCCGCGAAGGTGCCGTACGCACTCGCCATGCGGATGGCGCTGGGGTCCGAGGTGCCGATCGAGAACGAGGGGAAGGCGGAGCTGGCCAGGCTGTTCTCCTTGATGCCCGCGTCGAGCACCGACTGCTTCACCTTGTCAAGGCCGACATCCATGCCCAGTTGCACATACGCCGAGTTGACGGACTGCTCCATGGCCTTGCGCAGGGTGATCTTGTAGTCGGGGGGCGCGCCGAGGCTGTCGCCGCCGTCGTTGGTCTGGAGCCACTCCTTGCCCTCCTCGTTGGTCCAGACGCTCCCGTCGTACTGCTTGATCTTGAGCTTGTTCTTCCCGCTGTACATGCTCTGCGGGGAGACTATGGTCCGCTCGTCGGGCGTCTGGGTCGCCTGCCCCTCCGGATCGCGCACACCGTCGCGCATCGCGGCGGCCAGGACGAAGGGCTTGAAGGTCGAGCCGACCTGGGCGCCCGTGGCGTCGGCGTTGTCGGTGAAGTGCTTGGTGGCGTCCTCACCGCCGTAGATCGCCTGGATGGCCCCCGTCTTCGGGGAGACGGTGGCGCCGCCGAACTGGACGTACTTGTCCGTGTCCGGGCGCTTCTTGGGGTCGATCTTCTCCTTCTCGACCTTCTTGATCGAGTCTTCCAGCTCGCCGACCTTCTTCTTGTCGAAGGTCGTGTGGATCTCGTAGCCGCCCTGCTGGAGCTTGTCCGCGGAGACGATGTCGTTGTTGATGACATACGCCTTCGCCAGGTCGACGAGATAGCCGACCTGCCCGCTCAACTGGTGGTTGGAGCGCGGGCCCTGGAGCTTCGGGAACTCCTTGTACGTGGCCCGCGTGGACGCCTTGAGGTGGCCGTCCTTGACCTCCTGGTCCAGAATCCACCCCCAACGGTCGGTGGCCCGCTTGGTGTTGGCCTCCTGGGTCGCCGAGGGGTCGATGGACGTGGCACCGGCCGGGTCGTAGTACGTGGGGCCCTTGAGGATCGCCGCGAGGAAGGCCGTCTGGCTCGCGTCGAGCTTGGAGGCGTCCACGCCGAAGTACGTACGGGCCGCGGCCTGGATGCCGTACGCCCCGCGGCCGTAGTAGGCGCTGTTGAGGTAGTTGGCCAGGATCTCCTGCTTGGAGACCTGGGCGCCCACCTTGATGGAGATGAAGAGTTCCTTGAACTTACGGCTGATGGTCTGGCTCTGGTCGTCCAACAGCGCGTTCTTCACGTACTGCTGGGTGATGGTCGAGCCGCCCTGGGTCTCACCGCCGCGCGCCATGTTGACGAGGGCGCGGGAGACGCCCATCGGGTCGACGCCCTTGTCGGTCCAGAACGTCTTGTTCTCGGCGGAGACGATGGCGTTGCGCATCGATGCCGGGATGTCCTCGTAGCGGATGATCTGCCGGTTCAGGTTCGCCTCACCACCGGTGGCGACCATCTCCGAGCCGTCGGCCCAGTAGTAGACGTTGTTCTGGGCTCTGGCGGTCTTCGCGATGTCCGGCACGTCCACCATCGCGTACGCGATGCCCGCGATCGCCATCAGGCTGCCGAGGAAACCGATGAACAGACCGGTCACCAGGCGCCATGAGGGCACCCAGTGGCGCCAGCCGAACTTGCCCGCCCGCGGGTAGTCGATGAACCGCTTCTTGACCGGGGCGCCCCTGCCGCGTCCGCGGCCCGGCCCCGGGGCGCCCGCGGGGCCACCGGCGCGCCGCCCTCCGCCGCGGCCGCCGCCCCCACCGGCTCCCGGGCCCTCTGCGGCCCTGCGCCGCCCCCCGCGCTGTGCGGCGCGGCGGGCCTCTGCCCTGCCGCCGGGGGGCCGCTCGCCGCCCGTGGAGGCCCCCGTGGGGCCGTAGCCGTCGGACGGGGAACCCGTGGCGTCGCGCGGGGCGGCCCGGCGGCCGGGGGGCTGCCCGCCCGGTGCGCCGCGGCGCGCGGCGGCGCGGCCGCCCCCTCCTGGCTGCGGTGGCTTGCGACGGTGCTCGCTCATCGAAGGACTACTCCTCGGGCAGGCGCTGGCACGCCTGGACACGGCAGCGGTTTGCGGTTTCCCCCCGACATGCGGATGCGGTTGCTGGCTTTCATCCGCACTGCACCAGGGAGTGAGACGACCGGCGTCCTCACTCGGTTCCCTGCGTTACGCATGGCGCACAGACTACGCACCGTCAAAACGCGTGTAGCGCAGAACTTCATGGCAAATCAGGCAACTTGCTTCCCACTAATCAGCGATGTGACAGCGTTCACCGTTTCCCCTCTTGTCGCATCCCCGGGCTCGTTCTATCGTCGAGATGTATCGAGTCGATACATCAGCACGGCATAAAGACCGGCACCGCTGCCGGTCAGGGACCGTGCGGGTGGGCCCGGCGGCCCGTCCCGCACCGCGAGGCGGAGAGGAGACGACGATGAGCCGGCGCTCGGGCATCCTGGAATTCGCCGTGCTCGGACTGCTCCGCGAGTCCCCGATGCACGGCTATGAGCTGCGTAAACGACTCAACACCTCACTGGGGGTCTTCAGGGCCTTCAGCTACGGCACGCTCTATCCCTGTCTCAAGACGCTCGTCGCCAGCGGATGGCTGACCGAGGAGCCGGGCAGCACCTCCCAGGACGCTCTCGCCGCGCCCCTCTCCGGGCGCCGCGCCAAGATCGTCTACCGGCTGACGGCGGAGGGGAAAGAGCACTTCGAGGACCTGCTGTCGCAGACCGGTCCCGATGCGTACGAGGACGAGCACTTCGCCGCCCGCTTCGCCTTCTTCGGCCAGACCTCGCGCGATGTCCGCATGCGCGTGCTTGAGGGACGCCGCAGCAGGCTGGAGGAGCGGCTGGAGAAGATGCGTCTCTCGCTGGCACGCACCAGGGAACGGCTCGACGGCTACACCCTCGAACTACAGCGCCACGGCATGGAGTCCGTGGAGCGCGAAGTGCGCTGGCTGAACGAACTGATCGAGAGCGAGCGCTCCGGTCAGCCCCGGCAGCGTTCCGACGCCGCCGCCCCGGAGGACAGACCGCAGCCGACAACGGGGAAACCGGGCGGCCTGCCCCGGCACGGGGGCGACCCCCTGCCGGATACGCCCGATGACACCGCCAATTGAGGATCTGCGCCGTCGCAGGCCCTCTTCCGCATGATCGGTCATACCGAGAACACACAGGGAGCAACCGGAATGGGTTCGGTTCGCGTAGCCATCGTCGGCGTGGGCAACTGCGCCGCCTCGCTGGTGCAGGGCGTCAGGTACTACAGGGACGCCGACCCGGCGACCAAGGTCCCGGGCCTCATGCACGTCCAGTTCGGCGACTACCACGTCCGTGACGTCGAGTTCGTCGCGGCCTTCGATGTCGACGCGAAGAAGGTCGGCCTCGACCTCGCGGACGCCATCGGCGCCAGCGAGAACAACACCATCAAGATCTGCGACGTCCCGAACACCGGGGTGACCGTGCAGCGCGGCCACACCCTCGACGGTCTCGGCAAGTACTACCGGGAGACCATCGAGGAGTCCGGCGACGAGCCGGTCGACGTGGTCAAGGTCCTCAAGGACCGCGAGGTCGACGTCCTCGTCTGCTACCTGCCGGTCGGCTCAGAGGACGCGGCGAAGTTCTACGCCCAGTGCGCCATCGACGCCAAGGTCGCCTTCGTCAACGCCCTCCCGGTCTTCATCGCCGGCACGAAGGAGTGGGCGGACAAGTTCACCGAGGCCGGGGTGCCGATCGTCGGCGACGACATCAAGTCCCAGGTCGGCGCCACCATCACGCACCGCGTGCTGGCGAAGCTGTTCGAGGACCGTGGCGTCGTCCTGGACCGCACGATGCAGCTCAACGTCGGCGGCAACATGGACTTCAAGAACATGCTGGAGCGCGAGCGCCTGGAGTCCAAGAAGATCTCCAAGACGCAGGCCGTCACCTCACAGATCCCCGACCGGGAGCTGGGCGCGAAGAACGTCCACATCGGCCCGTCCGACTATGTGCAGTGGCTCGACGACCGCAAGTGGGCCTACGTCCGCCTTGAGGGCCGCGCGTTCGGCGACGTCCCGCTCAACCTGGAGTACAAGCTGGAGGTCTGGGACTCCCCGAACTCCGCGGGCGTCATCATCGACGCGCTGCGCGCCGCGAAGATCGCCAAGGACCGCGGCATCGGCGGCCCCGTCCTCTCCGCCTCCTCCTACTTCATGAAGTCCCCGCCGGTGCAGTACTTCGACGACGAGGCGCGGGAGAACGTGGAGAAGTTCATCAGGGGCTCCGTCGAGCGCTGAGCGCTGAGCGTCGATCCCAGCACGATCCAGAGTCCCCCGACGAGGTCCGTCCGCTTGGTTCCGTGAGACGCGGTTTCACGTGAAACGTGCCGGACGCCTGCCGGATCTCCGCAGGGGACGTCCCAGGGTCCCCGGGCACACCCGCCCGGGGACCCGCCTCTTTTCCTGGCGTGGCCGCAACGCCCCTTGTGGGGTGGGGGGATGGCCAGATCTTCTCCGTTTAGGAGGGGTCACGCCGGGTTTCGGTCGGTCATGCCGCCGCTGTCGCAAGGCCCGAGGCGCTCGCCGGGCAGTGGAAATGTTCCGCTTCTTGTCACGGGAGTGGCGGTATCCATAAGGATTGTGGTCGTCTTGCCCCGGTTTGGGGAGCATTAACTGTCACATCAGTGCCACAGAGCCCGGCCCGACTTCAAGAGGACACCAAAAGCCCGATAGCTTACGTGGGTCTTATCCGCGCCACGCGCCTAAGTTCGAGGGGGACCCTCAGTGAGCACGCCGCCGCAAGGGCAGAATCCATTCGCCCAAGGCCAGAATCCTTACGGTCAGCAGCCTGGCCCTCAGGGTCAGCAGCCGGGCCCGCAGGGGGGATACGGCTACCCGCAGCAACAGCCGGGCCAGCCCGGTCAGCCTGGGCAGCCGGGCTACCCGCAGCAGTCGCCGTACATGAACCAGGGCGGCCCGACCGCGCCCACGCCGCAGCAGCGTCCTCGCCGCAGCATGAAGACGTATCTGCGCATCGGTATCGCGGTCGTGGTGGTCGCTGTGGCGATCGGTGGCTGGATAGCCAGCCGCGACGACGCGGACACCGCTTCCGTCGGCGACTGCATGCACCGCGGCAGCACCGACGACAGCGACCCGGACCTGGAGGTCGTGGACTGCTCCAACTCCAAGGCGCAGTACAAGGTGCTGGCGAAGGTCGACGGCTCGTACTCCGGCACCCTCGCCCAGAACAAGTGCAAGGACGAGGCGCCGGAGTTCCAGTACGCCTACACCGAGACCGGTAGCGGCGACAGCTTCCTGCTCTGCCTCAAGGACAAGTAGGAGCGGTGCGGGCGTCCACGGGGCGCCCGCACGGTCCGGCCGACAGCGGTCGGAAGCCGGCCAGAGGGCGGTGTTTCACGTGAAACACCGCCCTTTCGCATGTCCACCATGTTCGCCATGTCCGTGATGGCCCATCGAACATCGTGTTTCACGTGAAACATCGATACTTGCCGTCCTATGGGCGGAGTATCACTGCTCCTGTGCCGCCCACCACTCCTTCAGGGCCGCCACCGCCGCATCGTGCTCCATCGGCCCGTTCTCCAGACGCAGCTCCAGCAGATGGCCGTAGGCGCGGCCGACCATGGGACCGGGACCGATACCCAGGGTGGACATGATCTCGTTGCCGTCGAGGTCCGGGCGGATGGAGTCCAGCTCCTCCTGTTCCTGAAGCCGCGCGATACGCTCCTCCAGGCCGTCATACGCCCGGGACAGCGCCGCGGCCTTGCGCTTGTTGCGGGTGGTGCAGTCGGAGCGGGTCAGCTTGTGCAGCCGCGACAGCAGCGGGCCCGCGTCCCGTACGTAGCGCCGCACCGCGGAGTCGGTCCACTCGCCGGTGCCGTAGCCGTGGAAGCGCAGATGCAGCTCGACCAGGCGGGTCACCTCGCGCACCAGCTCATTGGGGTACTTCAGCGCGGTCATCCGCTTCTTGGTCATCTTGGCGCCGACCACCTCGTGGTGGTGGAAGGAGACCCGCCCGTCCTTCTCGAAGCGCCTGGTCCTCGGCTTCCCGATGTCGTGCAGCAGCGCGGCGAGCCTCAGCGTCAGGTCCGGGCCGTCCTCCTCCAGCGCGATCGCCTGCTCCAGCACGATCAGGGAGTGCTCGTAGACGTCCTTGTGCCGGTGGTGCTCGTCGCGCTCCAGGCGCAGCGCGGGAAGCTCGGGAAGCACATGGTCGGCGAGCCCGGTGTCCACGAGCAGGCTGAGGCCCTTGCGGGGGTGCGCCGACAGCAGGAGCTTGTTCAGCTCGTCCCGGACCCGCTCCGCGGAGACGATCTCCAGGCGACCCCCCATCTCCGTCATCGCGGTCAGCACCTCGGGCGCCACCTCGAAGTCGAGCTGCGCCGCGAAGCGCGCGGCCCGCATCATCCGCAGCGGGTCGTCGGAGAAGGACGCCTCCGGGGTGCCCGGGGTGCGCAGCACCTGTGCCGCCAGGTCCCGCAGCCCGCCGTGGGGGTCGACGAACTCCTTGGCCGGGAGCGCGACCGCCATGGCGTTCACCGTGAAGTCGCGGCGGACCAGGTCCTCCTCGATCGAGTCCCCGTAGGACACCTCGGGCTTGCGCGAGGTGCGGTCGTACGCCTCCGAGCGGTAGGTGGTGATCTCGATCTGGAAGGGCTCCTCCACGCCACCGGCGCCGTCGGCGGGCTTCGCCTTCTGGCAGCCCACGGTGCCGAACGCGATGCCGACCTCCCAGACCGCGTCCGCCCAGGGCCGCACGATCCGCAGGACGTCCTGGGGGCGTGCATCGGTGGTGAAGTCCAGGTCGTTGCCGAGCCGGCCGAGCAGCGCGTCCCGTACGGAGCCCCCGACGAGGGCCAGGGAGAACCCGGCCGCCTCGAAGCGGCGGGCGAGTTCGTCCGCGACGGGGGAGACCCGGAGCAGCTCGCTCACGGCACGGCGCTGCACCTGGCTCAGGGCACTGGGGAGGTCTTCTTTGGCGTTCGGCACAGCAGGAAAGGGTACGTGGCCGCGCTGGAGGCCCACTCCCGCATTTCCGGCGCTGCGGGGGAGCCCGGCGGCTCCGGGGCGCCCAGCGGGCCCGGAGAGCCCGGAGAGCCGTTCCCACGCGCCCCCTGGGAGACGCCCGTACCCCCTGATGCCGGTACTCTGCCCGCACCGGTCGTCCGATCTTGTGGAGCAGTGCCCGGCACTTCCCCCCGGCGTGTCTCGTTACCATGCCAGGGCGCGCCGGGCCGTACACCGCAGTACGGAGCACCGACCGGGGACCGACGACGCAGCGCACCACAGAAGACCGACACCGACGACTGATCCCTACCGACGACCACACACGACGAGGACGGGCGAACGCGTGGCCGAGGCGGCAGACTTCCAGGGCACCAGTGCCTCACCCGGCCGCCGGTGGCTGCGGCGCGCGGGGGCGCTGGCCGCGGCGGTGCCGCTCCTGGCGGGTCTGCTCCAGCTCGCCCCCGCGGCGAGCGCCCAGGACCACGCCTCCGCGCCCGGGTCCCCCGCGGCCAAGGCGGAGCCCACCGGCTCGCGCACGGTGGACGTCACCGTGAACTCGCTCACCCCGAACGCCCCCACCGACGACGACACCCTCACCGTCACCGGCACGGTCACCAACAAGAGCAGGCACACCGTCACGGACGCCTTCATGGCGCTGCGGACGGGCCCGCTGCTCGGCGGCAGGGCGGCGGTCGACACCGCGGCGGAGGACCACGCCTTCGGAACGATCTCCGAGGGTGTGGAGATCCCGGGGAAGTACCAGGAGAAGATCGGCACGCTGCGCGCAGGGGTCCCGCACACCTTCTCGATCCGCGTCCCGGTCAAGGACCTCGACCTCGGACCCGACGGGGTCTACCAGCTCGGGGTCACCGTCAGCGGGCAGTCGTCGGTGCAGCCCTGGGTACAGCCGCTCGGCATTCAGCGGACATTCCTGCCCTGGCAGCCGGACGCGGCGGGCACCAAGACGAAGACCACGTATCTGTGGCCGCTGATCTCCTCGACCCACATCACCGCGGAGACCGGCTCCAACGAGGAGCAGACCCCCGTCTTCCACGACGACTCGCTCGCCCGCGAGATCGCGCCGGGCGGCAGGCTCCAGCAGTTGGTGGCGCTCGGCGCCGACCTCGACGTGACCTGGGTCATCGACCCCGACCTGCTGGCCTCCGTCGACGCCATGACCCGCGGCTACGACATCGAGGGCCCCGGCGACACCACCGTCCACGGCACCAACCAGGGCGTCGCCAAGGACTGGCTCAACGACCTGGAGAGCGCCGTGACCGGCGCCAAGGTCGTCGCGCTGCCCTTCGCCGATCCCGACCTGGCGTCCCTCGCCCACACCGGCAAGGCGGTCTCGGGCTCGCTCAGCCACCTCCAGGACGCCACCGACGTCGCGTCGAGCACCGTCGGGACCATCCTGCACGTGAAGCCCGACACCGACTTCGCCTGGCCCGTCGACGGCGCCCTCGACTCCTCCGTCGTGGACGTCGCCACCTCGGCGGGCGCCGACGCGGTCATCGCGAGGAGCGACACCTTCGAGGAGCGGGGCAACCTGCCCTACACCCCCACCGCGGCCCGTCCCGTAGGCGGCGGCACCACCGCGGTGGTCGCCGACTCCCGGCTGTCCACCGCCTTCCAGGGCGACATGACCCGCGCCGACACCACGACCCTGGCCGTGCAGAAGTTCCTCGCACAGAGCCTGATGATCCAGGAGCAGGCGCCCGACAAGCAGCGCAGCATCGTCGTCGCGCCCCAGCGGATGCCCACCGCGGGCCAGGCCCAGGCGATGGCGGCCGCGGTGCACGCCCTCCAGGACAGCGGCTGGTCACAGCCCGAGGACCTGGCCGCGGCGGCCGACGCCGACCCCGACCCGGGCGCCACCACCCAGGTCCCGCGCTCGTACCCCGCACGGCTGCGCGGCCACGACATACCGTCCGACGACTTCGTGACGATCCAGAACACCCAGCGCAAGCTCACCGAGTTCAAGGACGTCCTCACCGACCCCTCCCGGGTGGTGACCCCCTTCGGGCGGGCCATGGACCGGGAGATGTCCACCTCGTGGCGGGGCAAGGAGGACGACGCCAGGAGCTTCCGCGGGGGCGTGGCCTCCTATCTGGACCGGCTCACCCAGAGCGTGCACCTGATCAGGAAGTCCGAGACCAAGCTCTCGGGCCGCAGCGCCACCATCCCGGTGACGGTGCAGAACAACCTGCTCCAGGGCGTCGACCACCTGATGCTGCGGCTGACGTCCAGCAAACCGGCCAGGCTCAAGATCGGCGACCACCCCTACACCGAGCAGCCGGTGCAGGTCTCCGGCGGCCACAGCCAGTCGGTGAAGTTCACCACCACCGCGAACGCCAACGGCCCGGTGCCGGTGGTCGCGCAGCTCTACACCGAGGACGGGCGCCCGTACGGCGGCGCGGTGACCTTCAACGTCAACGTCACCGAGGTCACCCCCGCGGTGATGCTGGTCATCGCGGGCGGACTGCTGCTGCTCGTGCTCGCGGGCTTCCGGATGTACACACAGCGCAAGCGGGCAGCGGCGCGCCAGGCGGCCGAGGACGGCGGCGGCAGCGGTGGCGGGCCCGCCACCGGCGACGCCCCCTCGGACGGCGGCCCCGACGCGGATGAGGGCCGGGAGCCCGACGACGGGGCGGGCGGCACGTCCGACGGCGCCGACACGGCCCGGGACCGCGCGCACGACGAGACAGCGGCCCGGGACCGCGCGCACGACGAGGCAGAGGAAACCCCGCCATCGTCCAATCCGGACGAAAACGGTCCCGTCGGCGCATTCCGCGCCAGGTCCCGGGCAGACGACTCCCAGCAGCCGGGTGACCAGGGAGCGGACACCGCACCGGAAACCGCCGACGTGTCCGGCCCGGGTGAGAGAGTGGACCGTTGAGCGAAGTCACGGCTGGTCGGCCCGGGACGATGAGGTGGGGTATCCATGAACGCGCCGTACAACGGTGACCCTGGTGAGGGCACGGGCGGCGAGGGAGCCGGCGGGCAGTACCCCGGCACACCCGACCCCCGTCAGCCCGCCGCCCCCCAGGACGCCTACGGCTACCCGGCCGCCGACCCGTACCAGCAGCAGTACCACGACCCCATGCAGTACCAGGACCCGACGCTGTACATGGGGCAGCCCGGCTACCAGGACACGGGCACCTTCTACTACCCGGCGGCCTACCAGCAGCCTGAGCACCCCCAGCAGTACGCCCCGTCCCAGGGCCAGGGGCCCGGCGCGCAGCCGGCGCCCGACCCCCGTCTGTACGGGACCGCCCCCGCCGCGCAGCAGTATCCGGACATGTACGACCAGGACGCCTACGCGCAGGACCCGTACCGCGGCCAGGCCCCCGCCGCGCAGGGCCCGGCCGCGGGGGCCTTCTACGACCAGGCCGCACACCCCCCGCAGCACCCCGGCGCCCCGGCGCCCCAGCACCAGGGGCAGCACCAGGGACAGGCGTACGCCGCCCCCGCGCCCTCCCCGCAGGCGCACCCGCAGGGGCAGGACCCGCGCCTCTGGGCGAACCCCCAGGGCCCCGGGCCCGGGGCGCAGGGCGGGCAGCCGCCCTACGGCGACAACGCAGGAACCGCCCCGTACCCGGGCGTCGACGGACTCGTGGGCGCCGCCGCCGAGGGCGGCCAGGAGCAGGACGCCTTCGCCTACCTCTACCGCGACCAGCAGGGCGGACCGGGGCGGCCCCCCGGCGCCGTCCCGCCCGCGCCCGCCGCGGCAGGCTCCGCGGCCGGGGCCGTGGCGGCACCCGCCGCCGAGCCGCCACCGGCCGCCGCGGCGCCCGCGAGATCCGGGGGCCGCACGGGCAACCTGCTGAAGTCGAGCGCCGTGATGGCCGCGGGGACCCTGGTCTCCCGGCTCACCGGCTTCGTCCGCACCATCGTGATTGCCGCCGCGCTCGGCGCCGGCATGCTCGGCGACTCCTTCACCGTCGCCTACACGCTGCCGACCATGGTGTACATCCTCACCGTCGGCGGCGGCCTCAACTCCGTCTTCGTGCCCCAGCTCGTCCGCTCCATGAAGGAGGACGACGACGGCGGCGAGGCGTACGCCAGCAGGCTACTGACGCTGGTCATGGTGGCGCTCGGCCTGGTGACCGTCATCGTGGTCGTCGGGGCGCCGCTGCTGATCCGGGTGCAGTCCCCCACCATCGCGAACGACGTGGCCGCGAACAGCGCCGCCGTCACCCTCGCCCGCTACTGCCTGCCCACGATCTTCTTCATGGGCGTCCACGTGGTGATGGGCCAGATCCTCAACGCCCGCGGCAAGTTCGGCGCGATGATGTGGACCCCGGTCCTCAACAACATCGTGATGGTCTCCACCTTCGGCCTCTTCATCTGGGTGTACGGCACCTCGGCCGAGTCCCACATGGGCGTCGAGACCATCCCGCCCGACGGCATCCGACTGCTCGGCATGGGCACCCTGCTCGGGCTCGTGGTGCAGGCGCTCGCGATGGTGCCGTATCTGCGCGAGGCCAGCTTCCGCTTCCGCCCGCGGTTCGACTGGCGGGGCCACGGCCTCGGCAAGACCGTGAAGCTGGCGAAGTGGACGATGCTGTTCGTCCTCGCCAACCAGGCGGGCCTGATCGTCGTCACCGAGCTGTCCACCGCCGCGGGCGACCAGTCGGGCAAGAGCGGCGCCGGCTTCCTCGCCTACACCAACGCCCAACTGATCTGGGGCATGCCGCAGGCCATCATCACGGTCTCCGTGATGGCGGCGATCATGCCCCGTATCGCGCGTGCCGCCGCCGACAACGACATGGGCGCCGTCCGCGACGACATCTCCCAGGGGCTGCGCACCAGCGCCGTGGCGATCGTCCCGGTGTCCTTCGCGTTCGTCTCCCTCGGCATTCCGATGTGCACACTGCTGTACTCGTCCACCGGCACCGGCGCCGCCCAGTCCATGGGCTACATCCTGATGGCGTTCGGCGTGGGGCTCATCCCCTATTCGGTCCAGTACGTCGTCCTGCGCGGCTTCTACGCCTTCGAGGACACCCGCACGCCCTTCTACAACACGGTGATCGTGGCCGCGGTCAACGCCGCCGCCGCGGCGCTCTGCTACGTGGTGCTGCCGGCCCGCTACGCGGTCATCGGCATGGCCGCCGCCTACGGCATCGCGTACGCCGTCGGGGTCGGGGTCGCCTGGCGGCGGCTGCGCCGCAGGCTCGGCGGCGACCTGGACGGGGCGCATGTGCTGCGGACCTACGCGCGGCTGTGCATCGCGTCGCTGCCCGCCGCCCTCATCGGGGGCCTGGTCGGGCTGATGATCAGCCGCGTTCTCGGGCACGGGGTGCTGGGTTCGATCGCCGCGCTGCTGGTGGGCGGCGCGGTACTGCTCGCCGTGTTCTACGTGGCCGCGCGCAAGATGCGCATCCAGGAACTCAACGCGATGGTCGGCATGGTCCGCGGCAGACTCGGCCGCTGAGCGGCGGCCGGGAGGCCGTGAGGGACAGGGGTACGGCGGTGGATCGCACAACCATCGCCACCCGCCGCGTGTCGTGCTAAGCGGCGGACTGTGGGCACAATTGGGTTTGGCGTCGTACAGAGCGCAACGGATGGGGAGGCAGGAACGACGGTGGCGGAACGGAGCACGTCTGCCGTCGACGTGGCAGACACCAGCGGAGACACCCCGCTGACCGCCAAGGCGGAGCGCACCACGGCCGACGAGGTGGCCCAGAGCCCCGAGCGCAGCGACACGGACGACGGCCGGACGGAGGCGGACGAGGCGGACCGGGCCCCCGGTTCCGGGGACCCGACGGACACCACGGCCCCCATGACGCCGGTGGACCCCCAGGCGTCGGCGGAACCCACGGCCGAGGACGACGCCCCCGCGCCGGACGAGGACCCCGGCACGGCGCCCACCGTGGAGAACACCTCCCCCGAGGCGGAGGACGCCTCCCCCGAGGACGACGCCTCCCGGGGGGACGGGCCGCAGGCCCCTGAGATCGACGCCGATGCCCCGACGGTCCCCGACGTCCTGGCGGCCACCGACACCCCGCGGACCACCGAGGCCCCCCGCGACGCCTCCGAGAGCCCGGACCCGGACGCCCCCGACGGACCCGCCGACGCGGCGGAGAGCGCCGACGGCGCCGAGAACGCCCAGGACGCCCAGGACGCCCAGGACACGCGGGACACTCAGAACGCCGAGGGCGACAGTCCGGGGGAGGAGGGGGAGGGCGGCGGCTCCACGACCTCCACCCAGCAGCTTCCCGAGCCAGAGCCGCCGGCGCCGGTGCACCTGTCCGCGCCTGACCTGCACAGCGGCCACAAGCTGGCCGACCGCTACCGTCTGGAGGAGTGCGTCACCCGACTGGACGGCTTCAGTAGCTGGCGCGCGGTCGACGAGAAGCTGCGCCGCGCCGTCGGTGTGCACCTGCTGCTTTCGGCCCACCCCAGGGCCCGCTCCGTGCTCGCCGCGGCCCGCTCCTCCGCGCTCCTCGGCGACCCCCGCTTCGTCCAGGTCCTCGACGCCGTCGAGGAGGACGACCTCGTCTACGTGGTCCACGAGTGGCTGCCCGACGCCGTCGAGATGACCGCGCTGCTGGCCGCGGGCCCGCTGCCCGTGCACGACGCCTACCTCATGGTGAGCCAGGTCTCCCAGGCCATGGCCGCCGCCCACCGGGAGGGCCTGGCCCATCTGCGGCTCACCCCGAGCGCGGTGCTGCGCACCTCCACGGGCGAGTGGCGGATCAGGGGGCTCGCGGTCAACGCCGCGCTGCGCGGCATCACCTCGGACACCCCGAGGCGCACCGACACGGAGGCCATCGGCGCACTGCTGTACGCCGCCCTCACGGAGCGCTGGCCGTACGAGGACGACGCGTACGGCCTCTCCGGACTCCCGCGCGGCGTCGGGCTGATCGCGCCCGACCAGGTCCGTGCCGGGGTGCACCGGGGGCTCTCCGAGCTGGCGATGCGGGCGCTCGCCAACAACGGCGCCACGGCGTCCCGGCAGGAGCCACCGTGCACCACGCCCGAGGACCTGGTGAAGGCCGTCGCGGAGATGCCGCGCGTCCCGCCGCCCGAGCCGGTCTTCCCGGTCGCCGCGCAGTACCAGCAGACGACGTACCAGCAGGGCACCTACCGCAGGACGGCACCGCAGCGCCCCACCGCGGCCGTGGTCCCGCCGCCGCCTCCGCCACCGCTCCAGAGCCGCACCGGCACGGTCCTCAAGTGGGCGGTCTCCGCGCTGCTCATCGTGGCGCTCGGGCTCGGGAGCTGGCAGCTCGCCGACGCCCTCATGAACCGCAGCGGCTCAGGGAGCCACCAGAACGGCGGCTCGTCCGAGACGGACTCGGGCAGCGACAAGAAGGACGAGGCGCCCGGCAAGCCGCTGGAGATCGCGGGGGCGACGGAGTTCGCGCCCAACGGCTCGACGATCAAGCCGCAGCGGGTACCGCTCGCCATCGACGGCAACGCCTCCACCGCCTGGGTGACGGACTACTACAAGGGCTATCCCGAGTTCGGGAACCTCCCGCAGCGCAAGGACGGCAGCGGCATCATCGTCGACCTGGGCAGCGTGCAGTCGGTCACGGGGCTTGAGATCACCATGTCCCGCGCGGGGCAGCGGGTGGAGGTCCTGGCGGCGGGCTCCGACGCCTCGGACCCGAGCGCCCTCGGGGACTTCTCCCAGCGCCTGACGCCGCTGGCCGAGGCCGGGAAGACCCTCAAGAAGGGCCTCGGAAAGTCCGTGAAGACCCAGTACGTCCTGGTGCACATCACCTCGCTCGCACCCGACGACGTCGCCAATCAATTCCGGGGCGGAATTTCCGAGATAAAGGTGATCGGGAATCCTTCGCAATAACTTCACCACCGGCCGACAGGGAATCCACCGGCCGACCGATACGAATCGGACCCCCGGCGGGAGCGCCCCGCCGGGGGTCTCTTCGTCGCGCAGGGCCCGTGCACACCAGGTCGTGGGCGCGCGGACGGGTCACGGTGAACTGAATTCCACCGCGAATTGGTCCGTTCCAGGACCCGCGCTGCGCTTTTTCACGCCCGTGGGACCCACCGTTTACAGCCGTCAGGGCCGCCTATATTCTGAGCGCCCTGGACGGGCTGACAGGGGGCACGATGCGGGCGGAGGACATGTCGGAGGACTCCGACAAAGCCCTTCTGGCCCGCCATGTGGCCGGCGACGGCGAGGCGTTCGGCGAGCTGGTACGGCGCCACCGCGACCGGCTCTGGGCCGTGGCGCTGCGGACCCTCGGGGACCGCGAGGAGGCCGCCGACGCCGTCCAGGACGCCCTGGTCTCGGCCTACCGCGCCGCCCACACCTTCCGGGGCCAGTCCGCGGTGACGACCTGGCTGCACCGCATCACCGTGAACGCCTGCCTCGACCGGGCGCGGAAGGCCGCCTCCCGAAGAACGTCCTCGGTGGACGACACCGAGCGCTTCGACGAACTCATCGAGCCCCATGAGGCCGCCTCCGCCCCCGCCGAACGCAACGACCTCCACCGGGAGCTGTTCCAGGCCCTGCGCACCCTGACCGCCGAGCAGCGGGCGGCACTGGTGCTGGTGGACATGCAGGGCTACTCCGTGGCGGAGGCGGCGAAGGTACTCGGCGTGGCCGTCGGCACCGTCAAGAGCCGCTGCGCCCGCGGCAGGGCGAGACTGCTCCCCCTCCTCACCCATCTCAGGCCCACCCCGCCGGGGCCCGCGAGCCCCGGGCGCTCCGGGAGCCCTGCGGCGCCCTCGGGCCCCGGCGGCGGCACGGCGCCTCCCGCGGAGGAACACGGCCCCAAGGAAGCGGAGGAACACGGCTCCAAGGAAGCAGGGAGAGCAAGGAACCAGAGGCCCCAGTCATCCGTCCCACCCCCAGACAGTCCGGCGGGCCAGGGGCCGGCCGATTCGGCGACGGTGTGGCGAGGAGGTGGGCGAGCGTGACGAGCATGACCGACGGGGCAGGACACCCCGACGAAGACGAGCTGTCCTCGCTCGCCGAGGGCCTGCTGCCCGAGCCGCGCGCGACGGAGCTGCACCGGCATGTCGCCCACTGCGCAGACTGCGGTGGTGCCTACGCCGCCCTGGAGGAGATCCGGGCGCTCCTCGGCTCCCTCCCTCCTGCGCCACCGATGCCCGACGACGTGATCGCCCGCCTTGACCTCGCCCTGGCGGCGGAGGCATCGCGGTCGGCGGCGACCGACACCGCCGCCACCGCCGAGACGGCGGCAGAAGCCGAGACGGCAGCAGGGCCCGGGACGGCGGCGGAAGCCGATGCGACGGCCGAGGCAGAGACGGCGGCCGAGACCGAAGCAGCCGCAGCCGCGGCGGCCGCCCCGGCGGCAAGCGTCGGCGGCCATGTTTCACGTGAAACATTCACCCCGGGCGGCGCGTCCCGCCCCGATCGCCCCGCCGGGCACCCCCGTGCCGCCACCAGGCATCCGCGTGCCGCCAAGGGTCCCGGCCGCGGCGACAGGGGCCGCGCCGGGCGGCGCAGGACACGCGCCCTGGGAGCGGTCTTCACCGCCGCGGTGATCGGTCTCGGCTCCCTGCTCCTCCAGTCCCTCGCGGATGACGGACGGGACGGCGGTACGGAGGCGTCCTCGATGGCCCCGTCGCCCAGCAGCGAGACATTCTCCTCGGACCGTCTTGAGACACAGATCGGCTCCCTGCTCACCGCTCAGCCGTCCACCGAGAACACCGGCCCGTCCCTCGACTCCGGCCCGGTGGCCACCGCGCCCTCGCTCGATATGGCGTCCCCGGAGCACGAGCCCGCGGGGGAGTCGCCCCTCAAGGACTCCGCGCCCGCCGTACGGGTGCCGGACTGTGTCCAGGAGGGCATCGGGCGGGTGGAGCCGCCGCTGGCGGCCGAGCGCGGGACCTTCGAGGGAGTGGACGCCTTTCTGGTGGTGTTGCCGCATGCCACCGACAGCTCCCGGGTGTCGGCCTATATCGTCGACGCCTCCTGCACCCGGGAGTCCTTTGCCCACCCGGGGCAGATTCTGCTGACGGGCAGCTACGCGCGAAGGTGACGAGCCCTCCCTCGCGCCCCGCGCCGCGTCCACTCCTGACGATCCCGTGGAGACACGCCCGTACGCCCTCCGACCTCGGGGGACGGGCGGGCGCCCCGCGCCCTCAGGGCGGCCGGGAATGCCCGCCCCGTAGTATCCGTTGGGTGGGGTGAGAGTCTCCGGATGGCTCCGCCAGCAGAACACCGTCAGTCCCCAGAGACGAGGAATGAAGCCGTGAGCGACGTTCGTAACGTGATCATCATCGGCTCAGGGCCCGCCGGCTACACGGCGGCGCTCTACACCGCACGGGCGTCACTGAAGCCGCTGGTCTTCGAGGGTGCTGTCACCGCGGGTGGGGCGCTCATGAACACCACCGAGGTGGAGAACTTCCCCGGCTTCCGCGACGGCATCATGGGCCCCGACCTCATGGACGGGATGCGGGCGCAGGCGGAGCGCTTCGGAGCCGAGCTGGTCCCGGACGACGTGGTGAGCGTCGACCTCAGCGGTGACGTCAAGACCGTCACCGACACCGCCGGCACCGTCCACCAGGCCCGCTCGGTGATCGTCGCCACCGGGTCCAGCTATCGCAAGCTGGGGCTGCCCCGGGAGGACGCGCTGTCCGGACGGGGCGTCTCCTGGTGTGCCACCTGTGACGGGTTCTTCTTCAAGGACCAGGACATCGCGGTGATCGGTGGCGGTGACACGGCCATGGAGGAGGCGACCTTCCTCTCTCGCTTCGCCAAGTCCGTGACGATCGTCCACCGCCGGGACACTCTGCGCGCCTCCAAGGCGATGCAGGAGCGCGCCTTCGCCGACCCGAAGATCTCGTTCGTCTGGGACAGCGCGGTCTCCGAGATCCATGGCGACCCGAAGCTCTCCGGGCTCACGCTGCGGAACGTGAAGACCGGGGAGACCTCGGAGCTTCCGGTGACGGGCCTGTTCATCGCGATCGGCCACGACCCGCGGACCGAGCTGTTCAAGGACCAGCTCGACCTGGACGACGAGGGCTATCTGAAGGTGGAGTCCCCCACCACCCGTACCCGCATCCCCGGTGTCTTCGCGGCCGGTGACGTGGTGGACCACACCTACCGCCAGGCGATCACCGCGGCCGGTACCGGCTGTTCCGCCGCCCTGGACGCCGAGCGCTACCTCGCCGGACTGGCCGACGCCGCGACCGTCGCCGCCACCGTCTGACCCTCTCCACACCCCGCACCAACGACCAAAGGAGCCCGCCGTGGCCGGCACTCTGAAGCACGTTACGGACGACACCTTCGAGCAGGATGTCCTCAAGAGCGACAAGCCCGTACTGGTGGACTTCTGGGCCGCCTGGTGCGGTCCCTGCCGTCAGATCGCCCCGTCGCTTGAGGCCATCGCCAGCGAGTACGGCGACAAGATCGAGGTCGTCAAGCTCAACATCGACGAGAACCCGGCGGTCGCCGCCAAGTACGGCGTCATGTCGATCCCCACGCTGAACGTCTACCAGGGCGGCGAGGTCGCGAAGACCATCGTCGGCGCCAAGCCGAAGGCCGCGCTGGTGCGCGACCTGGAGGACTTCATCGCCGAGTGACCCTCCTCGCGAGGCATGGGCGGTGTTTCACGTGAAACACCGCCCCCGATGTTTCACGTGAAACATGGAACGGGCCGACCTCATCGGGGTCGGCCCGTTCTCCTTGTTCACGACGGCACCCGGGCGCCCCTCAGAGGGGCCGAAGAGCGGGCTCCTTCTGTACGGCGCCGAGCAGCCGGTCGATCGCCATCTCCACGTCTTCCTTCCAAGTGAGCGTCGTCCGCAGCTCCAGCCGGAGCCGGGGGTACGCGGGGTGCGGGCGGACGGTCTTGAAGCCGACCGCCAGCAGATGGTCCGCCGGAAGCAGACAGGCGGGCTCCTTCCACCGCGCGTCCCCGAACGCCTCTATGGCCTTGAAACCGCGGCGCAGCAGATCCTTGGCGACCGTCTGCACCATGACCCGACCCAGACCCTGCCCCTGGTACCCGGGGGTGATCCAGGCCGTCATGAGCTGGACGGCGTCCGGCGACACCGGGCTCGTGGGGAAGGCGGTGGAGCGGGGGACATAGGCGGGCGGCGCGTAGAGCACAAAACCGACCGGGGTCTCGTCGACGTACACCACCCGGCCACAGGAGCCCCACTCCAGGAGGACGGCGGAGATCCACGCCTCCTTCTCGACCTCGGGGGTGCCGGCCTTGAGGGCGGCCTCACCGCTGACGGGGTCCAGCTCCCAGAAGACACAGTGCCGACACCGCTTGGGGAGATCGGGAAGGTTGTCGAGTGTGAGCGGTACGAGCCGACGCCCCATGAAGCCAGTTCCTCACTTCCTCCGGCTGCCGCGCCGAGGGCGGCCGTCAGAGAGCGCATCGTTCCCTGAGCAGACTGTCCACCACTGTCACCGGGGCCCAGCCCAGATCCCCGGCAGGGGCCGGTACGGTCGCCCGGGGCGTCCGGTGGATGATCTCACCGGGGCGCCGATGACCTTGGCCGTCCCTGATCGCATCGTATCCATGATGTGATTCCATCGATACCGATGGAAAGCAAAGAGCGAGCCGTGTTCCGGCACAGACCGGACACGACCCGCTCCCCTCCGTGGCGGGTGGCTAGCCGAGGGCTTCCCCGCTGCCCTCGTCGTCGGCCTCCGTCGACTCGTCCTCCGCGTCGTCCTCGCCCGCAATACCGCTGTGCAGAACCGGTCCCTCGCCCGGCGCCAGGGTGCCGAGGATGCGCTCCAGATCGTCCATGGAGGCGAACTCCACGACGATCTTGCCCTTCTTCTGGCCCAGGTCCACCTTCACCCGGGTCTCGAAGCGGTCCGAGAGCCGGGTGGCGAGGGTGTTGAGGGCCGGGGAGAGCCGGGCACCGGCCCGGGGGCCCTTCTGCTTCGGGGCGCTCTGCGGGCGGGAGCCCATGAGCGTCACGATCTCCTCCACCGCCCGCACCGAAAGCCCCTCGGCGACGATGCGATGGGCCAGCCGGTCCTGCTCCTCCGAGTCCTCCACGGAGAGCAGGGCGCGTGCGTGCCCGGCCGAGAGGACGCCCGCCGCCACCCGCCGCTGGACCGCGGCGGAGAGCTTCAACAGCCGCAGCGTGTTGGAGACCTGGGGCCGGGAGCGGCCGATGCGGTCGGCCAACTGGTCATGGGTGCAGTTGAAGTCCCTCAGCAACTGGTCGTAGGCGTTGGCCTCTTCCAGCGGGTTCAACTGGGCGCGGTGCAGGTTCTCCAGCAGGGCGTCCAGGAGCAGCTTCTCGTCCTCGGTGGCCCGGACGATCGCGGGGACGCGCTCCAGACCGGCCTCCCGGCAGGCCCGCCAACGCCGCTCCCCCATGATCAGCTCATAGCGGTTCGGCCCGAGCTGCCTGACCACCACCGGCTGAAGAAGGCCGACCTCCTTGATGGAGGTCACCAGCTCCGCCAGGGCGTCGTCGTCGAACACCTCACGGGGCTGACGGGGGTTGGGTGTGATGGCTTCCAGGGGGATCTCGGCGAAGTACGCGTCCGGTGAGGAGGCGTTCTCCTCCGGCGCCTCGACCGCCGCCGGTTCCTCCCTCGCCTCGGGGGAGACGGTGCTCTGGGGGAGGGTGGCCACCTTCGCGGCCGCCACCCCGCGCTCACCGGCGAGGGGTCCCCCGCCCGAGACGGGGGGTGTGCCGCCGCGTGTCGGCGGCGATGATTTCTCGGCCGTGGGGGCCGGAGGGATCAGTGCACCGAGGCCGCGCCCCAGCCCTCGACGTCGCTCACTCACTGGTTCCCCTCCACCATGCTCTGCTGATCATTCTCTGTGCCCGCGGGCAGTTCGTACTCGATGCCGACCCCGCGCAGGGCGATCTCCCGGGCGGCCTCCAGATAGGAGAGGGCACCGCTCGAACTCGGGTCATAGGTCAACACCGTCTGCCCGTAGCTCGGCGCCTCGGAGATCCGTACCGAGCGCGGGATGCTGGTTCTCAGCACCTCTTCGCCGAAGTGGCTGCGCACCTCGTCGGCCACCTGCGATGCCAGTCGAGTCCTGCCGTCGTACATGGTCAGCAGGATGGTGGAGACATGCAGGTTGGGGTTGAGGTGCCCCCGTACCAGATCGACGTTGCGGAGGAGCTGGCCCAGGCCCTCCAGTGCGTAGTACTCGCACTGAATGGGGATCAGGACCTCGGCGCCCGCCACAAGGGCGTTGACGGTGAGGAGTCCCAGCGAGGGCGGGCAGTCGATCAGCACATAGTCCAACGGCTGCTCATACGACTGGATCGCCCGCTCCAGACGGCTCTCCCTGGCCACCAGCGACACCAACTCGATCTCCGCACCGGCGAGATCGATCGTGGCGGGGGCGCAGAAGAGTCCCTCGACATCGGGGACCGGCTGGACCACATCGGAGAGGGGCTTGCTCTCCACCAACACGTCATAGATGGAGGGGACTTCGGCGTGGTGATCGATCCCCAGCGCCGTGGAGGCGTTGCCCTGCGGGTCGAGGTCGATCACCAGGACCCGGCCGCCGTGGAGCGCCAGAGAGGCCGCCAGATTGACCGTGGTGGTGGTTTTCCCCACCCCGCCCTTCTGGTTGGCGACCACCATGACCCGGGTCTGCTCCGGACGTGGCAGCCCTTCACCGGCCCGTCCCAGAGCCTCCATGGCCAACTGGGCAGCGCGGCCGATGGGGGTGTCGTCCAGCGGGGGCGGTGTTTCACGTGAAACATCGTCTCCCACCGTCTCGGTACGGGGGCCGGGGACCGGATCGGTCATCGGTCCCGCGATATTGGCGTCGGACCGCAAGGATTCACTCTCCTCGACTTCAGGCTCGCGATAGTCAGAGCCTCCCATGCCCTTGGGGTCGTGAACCAGCGAGGCCCGGTCTTCTGTGGAGAAATCCGCATCTGTGGAAAACTCCGTCACCCTTACCGGTGATCCCAAGGACCCCAGGGGCTTCCGCTCGCGGGGTTCGGCCGCGGCGCGGCCCCGACTGATGATGCCATGCAGCAGTGAGCGACGTTTCACGTGAAACACGATGCCTAGCCATCGGCGCGGGTCCGGGCAGACACTCCGTGGGAGCGGAAGCAGGCAGCTTGTGTGGCGTATGACGAAACGTCAGCGTCGGCGGGGCTCCCGGGACCGCAGAGCCGACAGGGACGCCCCATGGCCCCCTCCCGCCCCGCGGGACCCCGCCGTACGCTCCTGCTCCTCTCAAGCCCTCAAGCCCTCAGCGGCGGCGGCGCGTACGCCCCGTTCTCGCGGCCTTGGCGCGCTTCGCGGCGAACCGCACACCGCCCGGGCTCTCGCCGACCTCGACACGCACCACGGTCGCCGCGGGCTCGACGACATCCTCGCCGACATGGATGACCGAGACCCGCTCGGCCCCGAGCTTCGCCAGCGCGGCCCGGGCGCCGGCCACCTCCTCCTCCGCGGTGTCGCCCTTGAGCGCCAGCATCTCCCCGTAGGGCTTCAGCAGCGGCACGCCCCAGCCGGCGAGCCGGTCCAGCGGGGCGACGGCGCGGGCGGTGACCACATGGACGGGCGGCAGGGTGCCGAGCACTTCCTCGGCCCGGCCGCGTACGACGGTGACATGGTCGAGGCCCAGCAGTTCCACTACCTCGTGGAGGAAGTTGGTGCGCCGCAGCAGGGGTTCGAGGAGGGTGATCCTGAGGTCGGGCCTGACCAGGGCGAGCGGGATGCCGGGCAGCCCCGCGCCGGAGCCGACGTCGCAGACCATGACGCCCTCGGGCACGACCTCGCCCAGGACGGCGCAGTTCAGCAGGTGGCGCTCCCAGAGCCTGGGCACCTCACGCGGGCCGATCAGCCCCCTGCGCACCCCTGTCTCGGCAAGCAGCTCGGCGTAACGCATCGCGTCGGGGAGACGCTCGCCGAAGACCGTGCGGGCCGATTCCGGAGCCGCTGGTGGCTCCGCTGCCTCCGTCACGAGGGCCGTCCTTCCATGCCGCGCCGGACCCCGCGGGGCCGACTGCCTCGGGCCAAGGATCTCGTTGCTGTGGTGCGTCTCAAGCTTGCGGTGAAACGACCGGCCCCGCCTGTAGTGACAGACGGGGCCGGGTACGACGTGCTGGTTAAGCGGGCAGTACGACGACGAAGCGCTGGGGCTCCTCGCCCTCGGACTCGCTGGTGAGGCCCGCGGCCTTGACCGCGTCGTGGACGACCTTCCGCTCGAAGGGCGTCATCGGCTGGAGCTTCACGGGCTCGCCCGAGCTTTTCACGTCGGCCGCGGCCTTGGCGCCCAGCTCGCTCAGCTCCTCGCGCTTCCTGGCGCGGAAGCCGGCGATGTCCAGCATGAGGCGGCTGCGGTCGCCGGTCTCCCGGTGGACGGCGAGCCGGGTCAGCTCCTGGAGCGCCTCCAGGACCTCGCCGTCGCGACCGACGAGCTTCTGGAGGTCACGGCCTCCGGCGTCGCTGATGATCGACACGGCGGCGCGGTCGGCCTCGACGTCCATGTCGATGTCACCGTCGAGGTCGGCGATGTCCAGCAGACCCTCAAGGTAGTCCGCCGCGATCTCGCCCTCCTGCTCCAGGCGGGTCAGGGTGTCGCCGGGCTCGGCGGCGGCGGTGGGGGAGGCGGTGCCTTCCGTCACGGATGGACTCCTTCTTACTTCTTGGACGGGTGCTTGGGCCGAGACGAGCCCTTGCGCTGTCCGGACTTGGCTTGGCGCTGGTTACCGGAAGCGGATTTGCCCTGCTGGCCACCCGCCTGCTGGCCGCCCTGCTTGCCCTGGGACGGCTTGTTCTGGGAGGGCTTGCCCTTGGGCTGGTTCCCGGACTGCGGCTTGGCGTCCTGGGGCTCCTGGGGCTTCTCCTGCGACGCCTTGGCACTGCGGGCGACGCTGCGGCCGTTGCTGCCGGAGCGGGCGACGCTGCGGCCCGAGCCCCGGGAGGACCCCGAGGCCCTGGAGGAGCCGGAGGAGGCCGCCTGGGCGTCTTCGGGGCCGTCCCCTGCCGCGTCCGCCGCCTTGGTGTCGTCCTGGGCGCCGGAGCCGCCCCCTGACTGCCTGGAGCCCTGGGCGCCGGAGCCGCCGCCCGACTGCCGCTGCGCCTTGGACTGGCGCTTGGGCTGCTGGCGCCGCGGGGCACCGCCGCCGCTGCCGCCCGAGGTGGCGTCGCCGGTCTCGGAGTCGACCGCGACGGCGCCGTCGCCGGCGGTCACGGTGCCGTCGGCCTGGGCGGCGAGACCGGCCTTGCTGAGCCCGTTGATGAACTTGCGCTCGTACTCGTTGCGCTCGCGGCCCTTGGCGACGATGGCCTTGACGACGGTGCGCTCGCGGCGGTTACGGGTCTGCTTGCTGTGGGTGACGTGCTTGAGCAGACGCTCAAGGAAGGCGGCCTGGGCCTTGCTGCCGGGCGTGGGGTTCTGCCGGATCACGTACATCTGCTGGCCCATGGTCCACACGTTGGTGGTCAGCCAGTAGACGAGGACACCGACGGGGAAGTTGATGCCGAAGACGGCGAAGATCAGCGGGAAGACGTACATCAGCATCTTCTGCTGCTGCATGAAGGGCGTCTTCACCGAGGTGTCGACGTTCTTCGTCATGAGCTGCCGCTGCGTGTAGAACTGCGAGAACGACATCATGACGATCATGACCGCGGTCACGATCCTGACGTCGGTGAGGCTGGCGTTGAGCTGGTTGAGCTTGTCGGCGCTGTCGAGGAACTTCGCCGCGAGCGGGGCACCGGCGATGTGTGCCTGCCGGGCGCTCTGGAGCAGCGAGTCGTCGATCACGCCGATCTTCTTGCCCGAGGCGATGCCGCTGAGCACGTGGTACAGGGCGAAGAAGAACGGTGACTGCGCCAGGATGGGAAGGCACGAGGAGAGCGGGTTGGTGCCCGACTCCTTGTACAGCTTCATCATCTCTTCGGACTGGCGCTGCTTGTCGCTCTTGTAGCGCTCCTGGATCTTCTTCATCTCGGGCTGGAGCGTCTGCATGGCCCGTGTCGCCTTGATCTGCTTCACGAAGAGCGGGACCAGGCAGATCCGGATGAGGATCACCAGGCTGACGATGGACAGACCCCATGCCCAGCCGGTATCTGGCCCGAAGATCGCGCCGAACAGTGTGTGGAACTGCACGATGACCCACGACACCGGGGTCGTGATGAAGCTGAAGAGGCTGGCAATCGTGTCCACTAATCAGGCTCCTTGGGCATGGGACGGGGTCTCGGCGACCGGGTGGGTCTCAGCGGGATGAACCCCGGAAGGCTCGCCGGTGGCGGAAGGCCCGCCCTTGCGTAGGCGCCAGGTCGCACGCAGCCTCTCGTGCCAGCGTGGTCGCTTGCGCGGCGGTACGTGGTCGACACCGCCGGGCGACCAGGGATTGCACCTCAGGATGCGCCAGGCGGTGAGCCCCGTACCTTTGATCGCGCCGTGCCGGTCGATGGCCTCGTAGCCGTAGTGGGAGCACGACGGGTAGTACCGGCACACCGGCCCCAGCAGTGGGCTGATGGTCCACTGGTACAGCTTGATCAGGGCAAGTAGCGGGTATTTCATCGCGCGCCCCCTCCCAGCAGTCGCTGAAGCGCGGCATCCAGGTCTCGGGCCAGTTGTGCGTGATCGGCGCTGCCCGCGGGGGGCAGCGCTCGTACGACTACCAGGCTACCGGGCGGCAGAAGTGACAGCCGGTGGCGCATCAGGTCGCGGAGCCTGCGCTTCACCCTGTTCCGTATGACGGCGTTGCCCACGGCCTTGCTCACGACGAAACCCGCACGCGTCGGGGGAACGCTTTCCCCAGGTGCGTGCGGGTCCGTGACACCGCTACGGAGGTGGACGACGAGGAGCGGGCGACCGGCCCGGCGTCCTCGGCGTACTGCTGTCGCAAAGTCCTCGGGCCGCCTCAGCCGGTGTTCGGTAGGCAGCACGACGTCATGACCGGTGCGATCAGGCGGACAGGCGGGCGCGACCCTTGGTGCGGCGGGACGCGAGGACCGCGCGGCCGGCACGGGTGCGCATCCGCAGCCGGAAGCCGTGGGTCTTCGCGCGACGACGGTTGTTCGGCTGGAAGGTGCGCTTGCTCACTCGGGGGCTCCAGTAATGAATATGGATGGGTGGCGGTGCCGCACGGCTGTCACCGTGCGCCCACGATCAGCTCGCTCACGCCCGAGTGCACCGCTGGGGGATCGCCCGGAGGTGATCCCTGCCCTCAAGACCGTATGGACGATCATGACTTTCGGAGGCAGGCGGCAGCAGCCGTCGACAACTCGACCTGGTCACGGTACGCGGGGCTACGCCATTCGGTCAAACCAGCGAGGGCGGGGGCCAGGCGGTCCGGCGCCGGGAGACACTGTGCACAGGCTGTGGACAACAACTTGAACCGAAACGGTGCCCTGACTACCGTGACTGAACTCCGTTTCGTCCCTCGCTCCCCCTTCCGCCCCCACTTCCGTCCCGTGTCGCTTCTTACGCCCCAGCCGTCCCAGGCGCCGCCCGAGCCGGGCCGGGGAACATCGAGATCCACTTCCGATCCGTCCCAAGAACCACACCTTCGTGGGACCTGCGAGAGAGCGTGCCCCTGTGGCTGACGTACCTGCCGATCTTGCCGCAGTGTGGCCACGAGTCCTGGAGCAGCTACTGGGCGAGGGCCAGGGTGGCAGGGAACACGGTGTGGAGGCGAAGGACGAGCACTGGATCAGGCGCTGCCAGCCACTCGCGCTGGTCGCCGACACGGCGCTGCTCGCGGTGCCGAACGAGTTCGCCAAGGGTGTGCTTGAGGGGCGGCTCGCGCCGGTGGTCAGCGAGACGCTGAGCCGGGAGTGCGGGCGCCCCATCCGCATCGCGATCACGGTCGACAACCCGGCGGAGCCCGCGGGCGTCGAGCAGTCCCCGGCCCTGCCCGCGCCGCGGCGGCGCTACGAGGACCAGGAGCCGCAGGGCGCGGCGCCCCAGGGCGGCCCCGGTGGGCAGGGCGCGCCCGTCGGCCCCGGAGGGCCTGGCGGCCCGGGCGGGCGCGGCGGTTATGAGGGGTACGAGGGATACGAGGGCTTCGGCGACTACGAGCAGTACGGCCACCGCGGCGAAGAGCGCCCCGCGGGCCGCGGCGAGCAGCAGCCGGGGGAGCACGCCGACGCCCCGCTGCCCGCGCCGCGCGGCGAGCAGGTCCCGGTGGCGCGGCCCGTGTACCAGGACTACCAGCGCCGCGAGCCGGGCTCCTGGCCCCGGCCTGGCGAGGAGTACGGCTGGCAGCAGCCGCGGCTCGGTTTCCCGGAGCGCGATCCGTACGCGACGCCTTCCGGGCCCCGGCACGACTACCACGGGCAGGAGCGGCCGCCCTTCGAGGTGGAGCGGCCCGGCTACGAGGCGGAGCGTTCCCCCTACGGCGGGGAGCGGCCCGGCGGCTACGACGGCGAGCGCGCGCCCGGCTCCGCCGGCCGTGGCGCGGACCGCGGCGGCTACCCCGGCGAGCGCGGCTACGAACCGGAGCTGCCGCAGTACGACCCGAAGCGCGGAGACTACGAGCGAAGCGGGGATTACGAGCGAAGCGGGGATTACGAGCGGGGCGCGGAGTACGAGCAGCGTCCCGACTACGACCCGCGGCCCGAGCGCCGCGACCGTGGCGAGGCGCCCGGCCCCCCGGGGCCGCGCGGCGTGATGGGCCTGCCAGGCGCGCGCGGTCCGCACGGCGGTCCCGGGGGCCCCGTGCTGCCCGCGTCGAGCGGTGCGCCGGGGCCGCTGGCCGCGCAGCCCGCCCCCGCGCCGGGTCCCGGCGAGCCCACGGCGCGGCTGAACCCGAAGTACCTCTTCGACACGTTCGTGATCGGCGCCTCGAACCGCTTCGCGCACGCGGCGGCGGTGGCCGTGGCGGAGGCCCCGGCGAAGGCGTACAACCCGCTGTTCATCTACGGGGAGTCGGGGCTCGGCAAGACGCATCTGCTGCACGCCATCGGGCACTACGCGCGCAGTCTCTACCCGGGCACCCGGGTGCGGTACGTCAGCTCCGAGGAGTTCACGAACGAGTTCATCAACTCGATCCGTGACGGCAAGGGCGACAGCTTCCGCAAGCGGTACCGGGAGATGGACATCCTGCTGGTGGACGATATCCAGTTCCTCGCGGACAAGGAGTCGACCCAGGAGGAGTTCTTCCACACGTTCAACACCCTGCACAACGCGAACAAACAGATCGTGCTGTCCTCCGACCGCCCGCCCAAACAACTGGTGACGCTGGAGGACCGGCTGCGCAACCGGTTCGAGTGGGGCCTGATCACCGATGTGCAGCCGCCGGAGCTGGAGACCAGGATCGCGATCCTCCGCAAGAAGGCGGTCCAGGAGCAGTTGAACGCGCCCCCCGAGGTGCTGGAGTTCATCGCCTCCCGGATCTCCCGGAACATCAGGGAGCTGGAGGGCGCGCTGATCCGGGTGACGGCGTTCGCGTCGCTGAACCGGCAGCCGGTGGACCTGGGCCTCACGGAGATCGTCCTCAAGGACCTCATCCCGGGCGGCGAGGACGCGGCGCCCGAGATCACGGCGACGGCGATCATGGCGGCCACCGCCGACTACTTCGGGCTCACCGTCGAGGACCTGTGCGGCTCGTCCCGCAGCCGGGTGCTGGTGACCGCCCGGCAGATCGCCATGTACCTGTGCCGGGAGCTGACGGATCTGTCGCTGCCGAAGATCGGCGCGCAGTTCGGCGGCCGCGACCACACGACGGTGATGCACGCCGACCGCAAGATCCGGGCGCTGATGGCCGAGCGCCGCTCCATCTACAACCAGGTGACGGAGCTGACCAACCGCATCAAGAACGGCTGAACTCCGGGCCCCCGCCCGGCAGTCGCCAGCTCCGCACTCCGGGCCGCCGCCGGGCCCGCCCGGCCCCCGCCAGCCCCGCCAGCCGCTCCCCGCACCCCCGAGCCGCCCCCGCTCTCCACAGCCTGGGGGCGGCTTTCCCGTGCCGCGGCGCCCCCCAGGGCGCCCTCCCGCACCCGGCCTCACGCCACGCCACGCACCCCACCGCACCCCCACGCCCCCGCGCGGCCCCGCACCCGGCCCGAAACACGGCTCGTACAGAATCCGCCGCTGTTCGAATCCCCGGGCGGGTTACGGGTGTTCTCCACAGATTGACGGACTTTCTCGCTTCCACAGCCTGGGGACGTGGGAGTTGTCCAGAATGTATCCACAGCGGGGCCGGGTCCGGACTCGTACCGGCAGGTCAGCGGGGTGTGGATTCGTGGACAGAAGATTTCCACAGACTGTGGACACCGATCCGTCCACAGGGCCCCTCGTCCCGTTGTCCACCGCGAACTCACAGGCCAGGGCTGCTTGTCCCCAGGTTTTCCGCCCTTCTCCACATCTCTGTCCACTGTTCGGCAACACGACGCGCCCTCTCACCGGGTCGAGTGAAAGGCGTCACATCGTGGGGTGCGCATGGCCTGTGGGGAACGTGGGTAAAACTGGGGACGCGGCTGGGGAGAAGTGGCCCCTCCCTGTGCACGGGGTGTGCAGAACTTTCCCCCGTCCACAGGAAGGCATGGTTATCCACGGGTGCCGCCCACAGGCACGGTGGATAAAAAACCGCCACTGAGCTGGGAAAACGCGGTTATCCACGGTTTCCACAAGCCCTACTACTACCCCCACCTAGTTAGCCCTGGGAATCCGTCTCGAAGCCGGGGCTGTGCACAACTCGCCCTCGGAGGCCGCACGGCCGCCTGGCCCGACTTGACCCCGACGGGCCACGAGTGTCAGTGGCATGGGCCAGACTGTTCCCCGGTGCCCTTCCCTCGCCGGGACCGAGGACACCGCCCGAAGACGGCCGGAGGGCCCGCCAGCAGAGCGGCGGCCCGCCGGTGCGGACCAGACGACAGCAGACGGCGCAGCCGACAGGGCGAGAGCAGCCGGGACAGCAGGAGGCGGCTTACGGTGAAGATCCGGGTGGAACGCGACGTACTCGCGGACGCAGTGGCCTGGGCGGCGCGCAGCCTCCCGGCCCGTCCTCCGGCGCCGGTGCTCGCCGGTCTGCTGCTGAAGGCGGAGGAGGGCGCCCTCAGCCTCTCCAGCTTCGACTACGAGGTCTCGGCGCGGGTCTCCGTCGAGGCGGAGGTCGAGGAGGAGGGCACGGTGCTCGTGTCGGGGCGCCTGCTCGCCGACATCTGCCGCTCCCTGCCCAACAGGCCGGTGGAGATCTCCACAGACGGTGTACGGGCGACGGTGGTCTGCGGCTCGTCCCGCTTCACCCTCCACACCCTGCCTGTGGAGGAGTACCCGGCGCTGCCCCAGATGCCGTCCGCCACCGGCACCGTCCCGGGCGACGTCTTCGCCTCCGCCGCCGCCCAGGTGGCCATCGCCGCGGGCCGCGACGACACCCTCCCGGTGCTCACCGGCGTCCGCGTCGAGATCGAGGGCGACACCGTCACCCTGGCCTCCACCGACCGCTACCGCTTCGCGGTCCGCGAGTTCCTGTGGAAGCCGGAGGAGTCGGAGACATCCGCGGTCGCCCTGGTCCCCGCCAAGACGCTGCTGGACACCGCGAAGGCGCTCACCAGCGGCGACAGCGTCACCATCGCGCTCTCCGGCACCGGTACGGGCGCGGGCGAGGGCCTGATCGGCTTCGAGGGCGCGGGTCGCAGGACCACCACCCGGCTGCTCGAAGGCGACCTGCCGAAGTACCGCACGCTGTTCCCCACCGAGTTCAACTCGGTCGCGGTCATCGAGACCCCCCCGTTCGTCGAGGCCGTGAAGCGCGTGGCCCTCGTCGCCGAGCGGAACACCCCGGTGCGGCTCAGCTTCGAGCAGGGCGTGCTCACCCTTGAGGCGGGGTCGAGCGACGACGCACAGGCTGTGGAGAGGGTCGACGCGCAGTTGGAGGGCGACGACATCTCCATCGCCTTCAACCCGACCTTCCTGCTCGACGGCCTCAGCGCCATCGACTCCCCGGTCGCCCAGCTCTCGTTCACCACCTCCACCAAGCCGGCCCTGCTCAGCGGCAGGCCCGCCGTGGACGCCGAGGCGGACGACGCGTACAAGTACCTGATCATGCCGGTGCGGCTCTCCGGCTGACCCCGGCCGGCCACGGCGCACCTCCCGCGCGGGCCTTGACCGGCCCGCGCGGGAGGGAACACCCCCAGGTCACACCGGCTCGGTGAACGTGCGAAGGCGGCGGGACGACGGTCTCGTCCGAGCGGCCGAGCCCACAGTTGCGCGGACGGGGCCGGGCGTAGGCTCGACCCGGGCGGCGCGCCGCCCGCCCCGCCAAGACCGCGACGCAGACGTAAAGGAACGCCATGGAGCTAGGTCTCATCGGCCTCGGCAAGATGGGCGGCAACATGCGTGAGCGCATCCGCCGCGCAGGCCACACCGTCATCGGCTACGACCGCAACCCGGACGCCGCCGACGTCGGCAGCCTCCAGGATCTTGTGGGCCGGCTCCAGGCGCCCCGCGTGGTGTGGGCCATGGTCCCCGCGGGCGCCGCCACCCAGTCCACCATCGACGAGCTGGCCGAGCTGCTCTCCCCCGGCGACGTCGTCGTCGACGGCGGCAACTCCCGCTGGACCGACGACGAGAAGCACGCGGTGGAGCTGGGTCTCAAAGGCATCGGCTTCGTGGACTGCGGCGTCTCCGGCGGCGTCTGGGGCCTGGAGAACGGCTACGCGCTCATGTACGGCGGCGACACCGAGCACGTCCAGAAGGTCCAGCCGGTCTTCGACGCCCTCAAGCCCGACGGCGAGTTCGGCGCCGTGCACGCGGGCAAGGTCGGCGCAGGCCACTTCGCGAAGATGGTCCACAACGGCATCGAGTACGCGATGATGCAGGCGTACGCCGAGGGCTGGGAGCTGCTGGAGTCCGTCAAGTCGGTCACCGACGTGCGCGAGGTCTTCCGCTCCTGGCAGGCGGGCACCGTCATCCGCTCCTGGCTGCTCGACCTCGCGGTGAACGCGCTCGACGAGGACGAGCACCTTCAGGAGCTGAAGGGCTACGCCGACGACTCCGGCGAGGGCCGCTGGACCGTGGACGCCGCGATCGACCACGCGGTGCCGCTGCCCGCGATCACCGCGTCGCTCTTCGCCCGCTTCGCCTCCCGCCAGGAGGACTCGCCCCAGATGAAGATGATCGCCGCGCTGCGCAACCAGTTCGGCGGGCACGCGGTCGAGAAGAACTGATCCACACCCTGGGGAGGGCGGCGCACGGCCATGCACCTCACGCATCTGTCGCTCGCGGACTTCCGCTCGTACACCAGGGCAGAGATACCGCTCGGGCCCGGCGTCACCGTCTTCGCCGGGCCCAACGGCCAGGGCAAGACCAACCTCGTCGAGGCCGTCGGCTACCTCGCCACCCTCGGCAGCCACCGTGTCTCGTCCGACGCCCCCCTGGTGCGGGCGGGCGCCGAGCGCGCCGTGGTGCGCGCCGCCGTCCGCCAGGACGACCGGCAGCAACTGGTCGAGCTGGAGCTGAACCCCGGCAGGGCCAACCGCGCCCGCGTCAACAGGGCCGCGGCCTCCCGCCCCCGGGACATCCTCGGCATCGTGCGCTCCGTGCTGTTCGCGCCCGAGGACCTGGCCCTGGTGAAGGGCGACCCCTCGGAGCGCCGCCGCTTCCTGGACGAACTCGTCACGGCGCGCTCCCCCAGGATGGCCGGGGTGCGCGGCGACTACGACCGGGTGCTCAAGCAGCGCAACACCCTGCTGAAGTCCGCGGCGCTCGCCCGCAGGCACGGCGGGCGCTCCATGGACCTGTCCACGCTCGACGTATGGGACCAGCACCTCGCGCGCACGGGCGCGGAACTCCTCGCGCAGCGGCTCGACCTGATCGCGGCGCTCGCCCCGCTCGCCGACAAGGCGTACGAGCAACTGGCCCCGGGCGGCGGCCCCGTGGCCCTTGAGTACCGGTCGTCGGCGCCCGGCGAGGCGCAGCGCCGCGAGGAGCTGTTCGAGCAGCTCTCGGCCGCGCTCGCCGGTGTGCGGGGCCAGGAGATCGAGCGCGGCGTCACCCTGGTCGGGCCGCACCGCGACGACCTCGTCCTCAGGCTCGGTGACCTGCCCGCCAAGGGGTACGCGAGCCATGGCGAGTCCTGGTCCTGCGCGCTGGCGCTGCGGCTCGCCTCGTACGACCTGCTGCGCGCCGAGAGCCCGTACGCGACGCCCGAGCCCGCGCCGGGCGAGGGGCGCCGCAGCGGCGAGCCGGTGCTCGTCCTCGACGACGTCTTCGCGGAGCTGGACAGCCGCCGCAGACAGCGGCTCGCGGAGCTGGTCGCCCCCGGCGAGCAGGTGCTGGTGACCGCCGCCGTCGAGGACGACGTGCCCGCGGTGCTCAGCGGCACCAGGTTCCGGGTCGCCGACGGCGCGGTGGAGCCCGGATGAGCGCGCCCCCGCCGCCGGACGGCGAGCGGCCCGGCGAACCGGCGGCCGGGGCGGCGGACGGCGCCGCGGGTCCCGCCGAGGCGGCCGGGCTCTCCGGCGTGGACCTCGCGAGGGTCGCGCTGCGGGCCGCCAAGGAGCGCGCGAAGGAGCGCGGGGAGCTGGCGAAGCAGCGCACCCAGGCCAGGCGCGGCGGCGGCCTCAGGTCGGGCGCCCGCGCGGACGGGCGCGACCCGGTGCCGCTGGGCGCCGCCATCAGCCGGCTGATCACCGAGCGCGCCTGGGAGACCCCGGCCGCGGTCGGCGGCGTCATGGGCCGCTGGCCGGGAATCGTCGGGGAACAGCTCGCCGGGCACTGCGTCCCGGTGAGCTACGACGAGGCGCCCGACGCGCGCGTGCTCACCGTGCGCTGCGACTCCACGGCCTGGGCGACCCAGGTGCGGCTGCTCGCGCCCCGCCTCGTGGCGCGCATCAACGAGGAACTGGGCCACGGCACCGTGAGATTCCTCAAGGTCCAGGGGCCCCAGGGCGGCCCCCACCAGGGCTTCGGCAGGCTCAGGGCGCCCGGCAGCAAGGGCCCGGGCGACACCTACGGATGATCCTTTCCCGTGCCCGCGGCGGCGGTAGCTGGGGGTTGACGCCCCGAAGCGCTGAGTGCCGCTGTGAGCCTCTTGGGGGCCCAGGCCGAATATGGGGAGTCGGTAGCGGCCGGTTCAGGGCGGCACATGCGGACTCAGGTACCGGCAAACCCCCATCGCACTCGGCGCTACCGGTAGACTGAGCGGGAAATCCTGTCCCGTCGTGGAGAGAGTCACGGGGGAACGGACGGAACGACCGTAAACGATCAACGCACGATCATCGTGCGATCGCCAAACGCTCAAGGAGCGATCACGTGGCGATCAACCGATGGCGGGCGAACGATCGCCGGGCGCTCCTTCCGGTGGCAGGGCCGAGCCACACCGACCGCACCAGCAGAGACACCAGGTCCGAACGAGATCAGAAACAGGCGATCAGCGGGCGAACACCGCCACCACCACGCATACGACGAGTACGACGAGTAGCACCACGCACCACCGAGCAAGGCCGACCCAGGCCGGTCCGGCTTGTCAGGGCATACCAAGGCTTACCAACGCACCACGCCGCAGCCGCTCCGGCCACTGCCGGGACCCTGGTTGTGCTGTGCCAGAAAGGGCGCTTCGTGGCCGACTCCGGCAACCCCATCGAGAACATCCCCACCCCCGCGACCGGCGGGCTCGCAGCGGGCTCCCCGGCATCCCCCGAGGGCGCGTCCTACGACGCCAGCGCCATCACCGTCCTCGAAGGGCTCGACGCGGTACGCAAGCGGCCCGGCATGTACATCGGCTCCACAGGGGAGCGCGGTCTGCACCACCTCGTCCAGGAGGTCGTCGACAACTCGGTCGACGAGGCGCTCGCGGGGCACGCGGACACCATCGACGTAACGATCCTCCCGGACGGCGGCGTGCGCTGTGTGGACAACGGCCGCGGCATCCCCGTGGACATCGTCCCCTCGGAGAAGAAGCCGGCGGTCGAGGTCGTGCTGACGGTGCTGCACGCGGGCGGCAAGTTCGGCGGCGGCGGCTACGCGGTCTCCGGCGGTCTGCACGGCGTCGGCGTCTCCGTGGTGAACGCGCTCTCGACCCGGGTCTCCGTGGAGATCAGGCGGGACGGCTACCGCTGGACCCAGGACTACAAGCTCGGCGTCCCCACCGCCCCCCTCAAGCGCAACGAGGCCACCGAGACCACCGGCACCACCGTCACCTTCTGGGCGGACCCGGACGTCTTCGAGACCACCGACTACTCCTTCGAGACGCTGGCCAGGCGCTTCCAGGAGATGGCGTTCCTCAACAAGGGCCTCACCATCAGGCTCACCGACGAGCGCGCCTCCGCGAAGGCCACCAGCGGCGCCGACGCCGGCGAGGCGGTCGACGAGACGGCAGCCGAGGCGCGCACGGTGACGTACCACTACGAGGGCGGCATCGTCGACTTCGTGCGCTACCTCAACTCCCGCAAGGGCGAGGTCGTCCACGAGACCGTGATCGACATGGAGTCGGAGGACGCCGACAGGCTGCTCTCCGTCGAGGTCGCCATGCAGTGGAACAGCGGCTACAGCGAGGGCGTCTACTCCTTCGCCAACACCATCCACACCCACGAGGGCGGCACCCACGAAGAGGGCTTCCGCGCCGCGCTCACCAGCCTGATCAACAGGTACGCGCGCGACAAGAAGCTGCTGCGCGAGAAGGACGACAACCTCACGGGCGATGACATCCGCGAGGGCCTGACGGCGATCATCTCGGTGAAGCTCGGGGAGCCCCAGTTCGAGGGCCAGACCAAGACCAAGCTGGGCAACACCGAGGCCAAGACCTTCGTCCAGAAGGTGGTCCACGAGCGCCTGACCGACTGGCTCGACCGCAACCCCAACGAGGCCGCGGAGATCATCCGCAAGGGCATCCAGGCCGCCACCGCCCGGGTCGCCGCCCGCAAGGCGCGCGACCTCACCCGCCGCAAGGGCCTGCTGGAGACCGCGTCGCTGCCCGGCAAGCTCTCCGACTGCCAGTCGAACGACCCGACCAAGTGCGAGATCTTCATCGTCGAGGGCGACTCCGCCGGCGGCTCCGCGAAGTCCGGGCGCGACCCGATGTACCAGGCGATCCTGCCCATCCGCGGCAAGATCCTCAACGTCGAGAAGGCCCGTGTCGACAAGATCCTGCACAACCAGGAGATCCAGGCCCTGATCTCGGCCTTCGGCACCGGGGTGCACGAGGACTTCGACATCGAGAAGCTCCGCTACCACAAGATCATCCTGATGGCGGACGCCGACGTCGACGGCCAGCACATCAACACCCTGTTGCTGACCTTCCTGTTCCGCTTCATGCGGCCGCTGGTCGAGGCCGGCCACGTCTTCCTGTCCCGCCCCCCGCTCTACAAGATCAAGTGGACCAGGGACGACTTCAGTTACGCCTACTCGGACCGCGAGCGCGACGCGCTGATCGATCTTGGCCGCCAGCAGGGCAAGCGCATCAGGGACGACTCGGTGCAGCGCTTCAAGGGCCTCGGCGAGATGAACGCCGAGGAGCTGCGGATCACCACCATGGACCAGGACCACCGCGTCCTCGGCCAGGTCACGCTCGACGACGCCGCCCAGGCCGACGACCTCTTCTCGGTCCTCATGGGCGAGGACGTCGAGGCCCGCCGCCAGTTCATCCAGCGCAACGCCAAGGACGTCCGCTTCCTCGACATCTGAGCAGGTCGACGACTCCGGAGCCGGTCGACGACCGATGCGAAGAGTCCGAAAGGATTGAGTTACGGCAATGGCCGACGAGAACCCCCCCATGACGCCCGGCGACGGCGAGGGCGACGAAGCACCGGACGCCGCGGGCCTCGCGCTGCGGGTCGAGCCCGTCGGGCTCGAGACCGAGATGCAGCGCTCGTACCTCGACTACGCGATGTCCGTCATCGTCTCGCGCGCACTGCCCGACGTACGGGACGGCCTCAAGCCCGTCCACCGCCGGGTGCTGTACGCGATGTACGACGGCGGCTACCGGCCGGAGCGCGGCTTCTACAAGTGCGCCCGCGTCGTCGGCGACGTCATGGGCAACTACCACCCGCACGGCGACTCCTCGATCTACGACGCGCTGGTCAGGCTGGCGCAGTCCTGGTCGATGCGGATGCCGCTCGTGGACTCCAACGGCAACTTCGGCTCCCCGGGCAACGACCCGGCGGCGGCCATGCGCTACACCGAGTGCAAGATGGCGCCGCTGTCCATGGAGATGGTCCGCGACATCGACGAGGAGACCGTCGACTTCACGGACAACTACGACGGCCGCTCCAAGGAGCCGACCGTCCTGCCGTCCCGCTTCCCGAACCTCCTGATCAACGGCTCCGCCGGGATCGCGGTCGGCATGGCGACCAACATCCCCCCGCACAACCTGCGCGAGGTCGCCGACGGCGCGCTCTGGTACCTCCAGCACCCCGAGGCGTCCCACGACGAGCTGCTCGAAGCCCTCATCGAGCGCATCAAGGGCCCCGACTTCCCCACCGGCGCCCTCGTCGTCGGCCGCAAGGGCATCGAGGAGGCGTACCGCACCGGGCGCGGCTCCATCACCATGCGCGCGGTCGTCGAGGTGGAGGAGATCCAGGGCCGCCAGTGCCTGGTGGTGACCGAACTCCCCTACCAGGTCAACCCGGACAACCTCGCGCAGAAGATCGCCGACCTGGTCAAGGACGGCAGGGTCGGCGGCATCGCCGACGTACGCGACGAGACCAGCTCGCGCACCGGGCAGCGCCTCGTGATCGTCCTCAAGCGGGACTCGGTCGCCAAGGTCGTCCTGAACAACCTCTACAAGCACACCGACCTCCAGACCAACTTCGGCGCGAACATGCTCGCCCTGGTCGACGGCGTGCCCCGCACCCTCTCCCTCGACGCCTTCATCCGGCACTGGGTGGCGCACCAGGTCGAGGTCGTCGTCCGCAGGACCCGCTTCCGGCTGCGCAAGGCCGAGGAGCGCGCCCACATCCTGCGCGGCCTGCTGAAGGCCCTGGACGCCATCGACGAGGTCATCGCGCTGATCCGGCGCAGCGAGACCGTGGACGTCGCGCGCGGGGGCCTGATGGGCCTGCTGGAGATCGACGAGATCCAGGCCAACGCGATCCTGGAGATGCAGCTCCGCCGCCTCGCCGCCCTGGAGCGCCGCAAGATCGTCCAGGAGCACGACGAACTCCAGGCGAAGATCGCCGAGTACAACCAGATCCTCGCCTCGCCGGAGCGCCAGCGCGGCATCATCAGCGAGGAGCTGACCGCGATCGTCGAGAAGTACGGCGACGACCGGCGCTCCATGCTGGTCCCCTTCGACGGCGACATGTCCATGGAGGACCTGATCGCCGAGGAGGACATCGTCGTCACGATCACCCGCGGCGGCTATGTCAAGCGGACCAAGACCGACGACTACCGCTCCCAGAAGCGCGGCGGCAAGGGCGTGCGCGGCACCAAGCTGCGCGAGGACGACATCGTCGACCACTTCTTCGTCTCCACCACCCACCACTGGCTGCTGTTCTTCACCAACAAGGGCCGGGTCTACCGCGCGAAGGCGTACGAACTGCCCGACGCGGGCCGGGACGCCCGCGGCCAGCACGTGGCGAACCTGCTCGCGTTCCAGCCGGACGAGTCCATCGCGGAGATCCTCGCCATCCGGGACTACGAGGCGGCCTCCTACCTGGTACTCGCCACCAAGGGCGGCCTGGTGAAGAAGACCCCGCTGAAGGACTACGACTCCCCGCGCTCCGGCGGCGTCATCGCCATCAACCTCCGTGAGACGGACGCCACGCAGACCGGGCACGACAGCTCGCCCGACGAGCTGATCGGCGCCGAACTGGTCTCGTCCGACGACGATCTGCTGCTGATCAGCAAGAAGGCGCAGTCGATCAGGTTCACCGCCACCGACGAGGCGCTGCGGCCCATGGGCCGTGCCACCTCAGGTGTCAAGGGCATGAGTTTCCGCGCAGGTGACGAACTGCTCTCGATGAATGTCGTCAGGCCCGGTACTTTCGTGTTCACCGCAACCGACGGTGGGTACGCGAAGCGGACCGCCGTCGACGACTACCGTGTCCAGGGTCGCGGCGGCCTCGGCATCAAGGCCGCCAAGATCGTGGAGGACCGCGGTTCGCTCGTCGGCGCGCTGGTGGTCGAGGAAAGTGATGAGATCCTTGCCATCACCCTCGGCGGCGGCGTGATTCGTACGCGAGTCAGCGGGGTCAGGGAGACGGGCCGTGACACCATGGGCGTCCAACTGATCAACCTGGGCAAGCGCGACGCCGTGGTCGGCATCGCACGCAACGCCGAGGCGGGCCGGGAGGCCGAGGAAGTCGAGGGGGAGGCCCCCGAGGACCCGGCCGACCCGGCAGCGGCGGCCGACGACCCGGAGGCCACCGGGACGGACGAGGGCACGGCGCCCGAGGCCGAGTAGCGCGAGGAGTGAATCGCCGTGAGCGGAGCCACGGGCCCCGGAGCAGGACGCACCGGAGCCACCGGTGCCCGGGGCTCCGCCACCGGTTCGCAGAATGACTCTCACCGATCCCAGGGGGGATTGTGACGGACACCCGAGGGGCGCAGGCAGGCCCCGGATACAGCGGCTCCGAGGGGTACGACGCCTCGGCGGGCGGCGCGGGCGGTGCGAACTCCTCGGGGACGCTCCCCGGCGAGCGCAGGCCGGGTCCCCCGCAGGGCCCCTACCACCCGCCGTCGGCCTACCAGACGGCCCCCGGGGGCGTACGCCGCCCGCGCACCGGCGCGCGTACGGTGCCGCGCACCCGCAAGGCCAGGCTGCGCGTCGCCAAGGCCGACCCGTGGTCCGTGATGAAGGTCAGCTTCCTGCTCTCCATCGCCCTCGGCATCTGCACCGTCATCGCCGCCGCGGTGCTCTGGATGGTGCTGGACGCCATGGGCGTCTTCTCGACCGTCGGCGGGACGATCTCCGAGGCCACCGGGTCCAACGACTCCAACGGCTTCGACCTCCAGTCGTTCCTCTCGCTGCCCAGGGTCCTGATGTTCACCGCGATCATCGCGGTCATCGACGTGGTGCTCGCCACCGCCCTTGCCACGCTCGGCGCCTTCATCTACAACCTGTCGGCGGGCTTTGTCGGAGGCGTTGAACTGACCCTCGCCGAGGACGAGTAGCCGTCGGCGCGACAGCAGCCCCGAAGCCGCTGCCCGGGGCCGGGTATTGATTTTGGGACTGACGCGTCCTTGCGCTAATCTTCAGTGGTCAACGCGCAGTGCGCGGGGCTATAGCTCAGACGGTTAGAGCGCTTCCCTGATAAGGAAGAGGCCACAGGTTCAAGTCCTGTTAGCCCCACTCGGACGAGGGCGATCTGTGTTCGCGGGAAGCGCGAACCGGGTCGTCCTCGTCGTTTTTGCTCGGCTGCGCCTCGCGGTGCGGGGGCTTCGCCACCCGCGGCCCCCCTCCCCTTGGGTGCGGGGGCGTTGTTGTCTGCGGGTCCCCATCTGTGGTGAGGGTGTTGTTGGGTGGTCGTTTTGTCTGTCTGGTGCTGGGGCATGGGGAAGGGCCCGGTGACTCCCCCGAGTCACCGGGCCCTTCTGATCCCATGGAGGGGCTTGCCTGGCCGTTCGTTCGGTGGTCGCGCCGGCGCGCGGGTACGCAGGCCGGGGCCGGAGCGGGGTGCGGCGCCGTGGCTGTCCGTGAGGGTGGGCAGCACGGGGGGACCGAGGGCCGACGGGGCGGCCGGTCGGTGCCGTACCGGAAGAAGAACGGCGGAAACTGCGCAGGACTGGACTGTCGAGACTGTCGAGAACTACCGAGGTCTTGCGGGAGGGGCGGTGACGGCCCGGCCGTCTGCGGGGCGCTCCGGGGGTGTCAGCGGCGTACGACGGCGGTGGTGCCGTCGTGCTCGCCCTCCGCGGGGCCGTGCACCGCGGTGCCCTGCCGGGCCGTGTCATGCCGTGCCGCGTACCGGGCGGCGTCCGCCGTCACCGCCAGCGCACCGGCCAGCAGCCCCGAGCCGGAGGCCGAACTGCGGCAGGACGGCGATGAGCCGTGTGCCTCCGCCCTGATGCGCTGCTTCATCGTCGGCGGCAGCGCGCTCCCGTACGGATCGGACCGCGTCGGAGCCGGCAGTGTGTGCGCCGGGATCGCGGCGCGGTCCCCGGCGCCGTCGGCGTTGCCGTTGCAGGACTCGGTCGGCCGCGGAGCGGCGGTGGTGGCGGCTGCCGCGGGGGCGGCGAGCCCCAGCGCGGTGAGCACGGCGACAATGGCGGAGACGAGTGCGGTCCACAGCTTCATGACCCTGGTGCCGGTCATGGCCCCTCACTTTCAGGTCAGGCGATTTGCGTACTTTCCTCATGATGTGTACGAGCCCCGGAGAGTGGTGGACCGACGCCCGTGGCGCGTCGATCTTCAGATGAACAGCACTCGGATGGCCCCACCTGCCGTCATATGACCGAAGTGAGACGCTTGTCGTACTGAGGGGGGTGCCGTCCCCGGCGCTCGCACCGGTCCGCGGATGCGCCGGATCGCCCGCCGAAGGCGCTCTGGAGCCGGAGTTGAGGCGCCCGGCCAGGTCACCGATCGATATCGGTCGGTGTGTATAGTCGGGCGCCAGAAGTCCCCTACGTCAAGGAAAGACGAGGTCGCGCGGTGAAGAAGCTTCTCCTGGTCGCACTGGCCGCCATCGGCGGGCTCCTCGTGTACCGCCAGATCCAGGCGGATCGCGCCGAGCAGGATCTGTGGACGGAGGCGACCGACTCCGTGCCGAACGGTTCGTGAGTCCCACTGAACTGTCTCACCAGGGCCCCTGCCGCGGTTGCGGCGGGGGCCCTGTCGCGTTACGGGGCACGGCCGCGCCCCTGGCCCGTTCCCGGCGCGCCCAGTTCACATAAGTGAACCAGTGACGCCCACCCGCACGGAGCACCCGGAGCCGGGCGCCGTAACCGTCGAGAACAAGACAGATACGGCCCGCGTTCACCGCCCTTGCGGGGACACCGGAGCCCGCGGCGAGGCAGGATGGCCCGCGGGCCCCGCGCCGCCCGACCCCGCACCCGGGCGCCGGGCCCGGCTGGGTCGTGTCGTTTGGATCTTCGTGGGTCAGGGTGCGGCGTCAGATGCGGTGCATCGCAAGGCGGAGGATCGTCCTCGTACTGGGCGTACGTGGACGTTCCGACAACGCGGCGAGGTGCCGTAGCTGGCGTCGCACCCCCGCGAAGATCCGAACGACACGGCCTAGGCAGGACGGGGCAGGGGGCGTGACCGGCGGACATCCGGGGGTGGCGAGTGAAGAGGGGGCCTGGGACGGCGCGCCCGCGTCTGACCCGTACCGCGTCGTCCCTCGTGGCGCTGGCGCTCGGCGCCGCGGCCACGGGCACAGGACCCGCCACGGCGGATGCCGCGTCCCCGTCGTTCCCGTCGTCCTCTTACGCCTTCGCGCGGGGCGCGAAGGCCGTCGAGGGCGCGCAGAGCAGTTCCGGCGCGAAGCGACTGACCCCGGGGGAGACCTACCGCGGCACCCTGGGCGCGGCGGGGGACGCCGGTGGCACCCGCTACTACCGCGTCGACCTCGACGCCAAGGACAACGCGTACGTGTCCTTCACCGCCGTGCCGCCGCCCGGCGCCGCCGTCTCCTACGGGGACGGCATCAAGGTGCACATCCAGGACCGCGACGGCAACGACTGCTCCACGGCGGACGCCGTCTTCGGCGCCACCGAGAGCCCCCGCCCGATCTCCGCCGCCGCCCAGCGCCCCGTGGACCCCGGCAGCGGCAACTGCCAGACGCCCGGCGCCTACTACGCGGTGGTCGAGCGGGTCAGCGGGGGCGGCGGCTCCGGCTCGGGCGGCGGCACCTGGGACCTGGAGCTGCACTACGCCACCGAGCCCGTGCTCAAGGGCGATCCGCCCGGCGCGCCGCCCGACGACAGCACCCCCGCCTCCCCCGCACCGCCGCACGGCGGCCACGGCGAGCGGCGCGGCGGCGCGGGCTTCGGCAGCGCGCGCGGGCTCACCGAGGGCGGCTGGCAGGACCACATCTCGCCCGGGCAGACCCTCTTCTACCGGGTCCCCGTGAACTGGGGCCGGCGGATGTCCGTCGGCGCGGAGCTGGGCAGCGCGCCGGGCGCCGACGACGCGGGCTATGTAGCCTCGGCGCTCGTGGTGTCCGTCTACAACCCGGTACGCGGCCTCGTCGACGACGCGGTGGCGCCCTACTCGGGGTCCCAGCGCACCGCGGCCCCGAAGCCGCTGCCCACGGTGGCGTACGCGAACCGCTTCTCCTCCGACGCCCGGCTCGCCTCCGTCCGGTTCGCCGGGTGGTACTACGTCGTCGTGAACCTCGCCTCCGACGTCCGCGACCGGGTCGGCGACGGGCCCTTCGGGCTGACCCTCGACGTCACCCTGGACGGCTCGTCCCAGGAGGGACCCGGGTACGCGGGCACCCCCGCGCCCGCCGACGAGTTCACCGTCACCAGCGCCGACGAGCGCGAGGCGAGGGCCGGCGGCGCCAAGGCCCCGGGCGGTACGGCGGCGGGCGGCAGCCCGCGCGACGCCCGCTCCATGCGGCTGCTCGCCGCGGGCGCCTTCGGCCTCGGGGTGCTGCTGATGGCCACGCTCGGCCTGTGGACCCTGCTGGCCCGCCGCCGCGCCCGCAGGCTCGCCGCAGCCGCCCCGGCCGCCGACACCGGCGGGCAGCCGGTCGCCGGAGCCCCCGGTGGATACGGCTATCCCCCCGCCTACGGCTCCCAGGAGGGCGGGGGCGACGGCCATACGAGCGGGGTGTACGGGGCCGGGGGCGGCCAGGAGGGCCAGGGCGGATACCGGGGCTGGTGAGCCGCCGGGGCCCGGGGGTACGGAGTCCGGGGGCGCGGGGGCTCAGGTCTGGGTGAGGGCCCAGAAGCCGACCGCGAAGCAGAGCAGCGCCAGCACCAGCAGCGGGACGGCCACCGCACGCGGCGGGCCCGGCCTGCGGGCCGCGGCGGCACGGTGCTGGGGCCCCGCGCCGCGCGGCGCCCGTGGCGCGGCCCCCGCGCCCTGCGCCGCCACCTGCTGGCCCCCGGACGGCTCGGCGCCCGGCAGCACCTCGCCGGACGGGTGGGGCAGGCCGAAGCCGCCGGGAGAGGTGTAGGGGCGGGTGCCGTGCGGCGTCGCGGTGCCGGGGCCCGGGACCGCGTGGGCGGCGGAGGCGAAAGGTGCCGGTGTGGCGGGTGTGTGGGGTGTGGCGGGCGGGACGGATGAGGTGGCCGGGGTGGGAGTGGGAGTGGGGGTCGGTGCGTAAGGAGAAGAAGAGGGGGACCGGGGTGGTGGGGAGGAGGGTGTGGGGGGCTGGGCCGCGGGGGGCGGGGGCAGATGGCGGCCGCCTGAGGGCGGCTGCGCGGGCGGCGCCGGGACCATCGGCATCGACATCGGCATCGGCTGCGGCCCGGCGGCGGGGGTCGCTCCCGGTGCCGGGTGGGGAGGGCCCGAGGCCGCGTGCGGGGAGCCGGGCGCTTGCGGGGACCCGGGCGTCGCTTGTGGGGAGCCGGGTGTTGCGTGCGAGGGCCCCGAGGGGGCTCCTCCGGCGTCGGCGTCCGCGCCGCCCGCGTACGGGGGCGCGCCCTGCCCCGCCCCAGGGCCGCCGCCGTCGGCCCCGGGCGGCGGCGGGAGGTGGAAGCTTCCGGTGTCCGACATCCCGGCAGGGCCACGCCGCTGCGGCTCCTGCCGCCCCGGCGGTGTGCCCGGCGTCCTGCGGTGCCGCTTCAGGGGCCCTTCGGGGCCGTACCCGGCGGGCAGCGGTCCGATCTGGTCGAAGACCTCGATGAGTTCGTCGTCGGGTCCTGGCTCGGGCAGCAGCTCGGCGGCGGCGCGGAGCGCCTTGCGCGCGCCCGTCGCGGTACGGAAGCGGTCCGCGGGGTCGGGGTGCAGCAGGTTCGCCACGACCTGCCACAGCGGCTCGGGGACGTCCTTCGGCGCGGGCGGGGTGCCCTGGGCGGTGAAGCGCTCCACCAGCGCGGCGGCGTCGGGCTTGGCCCCCTGGAGCAGGTACAGCGCCACGAGCCCCACCGCGAAGAGGTCGGCGGGGAAGTCGGGCTCCGAGCCGAGCAGTTGCTCCGGCGCGAAGTAACCGGGCGTCCCCACCACGTAGTTGGTCTCCGTCAGCCGGGGCTCCCCCTTGCGCATCGCGATGCCGAAGTCGGAGAGCCTGAGATGGGGGCGTCCTGTGCCGGTGGCCTCAAGCAGCAGGTTGGCCGGTTTGATGTCCCGGTGCACCACGCCCTCCGCGTGCACCGCGGCGAGCCCGGAGAGCAACTGGTCGAGCAGCGCGCAGACGTAACCGTGCGGCAACGGGCCGTAGTCGCCGATCAGATGGGCCAGCGAACCGCCGGTGACCAGGGCCATGGTGAACAGCACCTTGTCGTCGTCCGCGGCCCAGCTCGCGGGCGCGAGCACATGGGGGTGGTCGATGCGCAGCGCCTGCTCGCGCACGAAGCGCAGCAGTGTGTGGGCGTCGCTCTGCTGGAGGACCTTGGCGGCCACATAGCGCCGCCGCCTGTGGTCCCAGGCGCGCCAGACCGCGCCGACGCCCCCGCGCCCGATCGGGTCGACCAGTTCGTACCGTGCGGCGAAGACCTCACCCATGGCGGTGCGTCGCCCTCCTTCGCGTTGCCGGTGCCGGTGGTGACGGCGGTGGCGTCAGCTCTGGTGCGCCTGGTAGTGGGCGACCGCGTCCGCGGTGCGTCCCGCGCCGTACACCCGCAGGAACTCGGCGAGTTCCGGGTGGCTCGGGGCCAGTGAGTCGGCGGCGTCGATGATGTCGCCCGCGGCCGCGACCGAGCGCAGCAGCGACTGGATCTCCCGCACCACCCGCTTGACCGTCGGCGCGCCGGAACTCGTCGTGGTGCCGCCGGTGTTGCTCAGCACGGAGCCCCCCTGTGACCTCTTGATCTCGTCCATGCGGTCGGTGGCCTCCGCCGCGCTGACGCTCCCGTCGGCGACCTGCCCCGACAGCTCCTGGAGGAGCTGGACCCGCTGCACCACCGCCGGATTGCCGATCTTGGCGCGCTGGCCGCTCATGAGCTGGGAGAGCATGGGCGCCGAGAGGCCGAGGACCCCGGCGAGCCTGGCCTGGTTGAGCCCCAGGTCGTCGATCAGCCTGCGGAAGAGGGCCCCCAGCGGCTCCCCGTACCAGTTCCGCTGTAGCTCCCTGGCTCTCGCCGTCGCTTCCTGCTGTGTGGCATCCATGTGCGTCTCCCCATCGCTTCCCCAAGAACGCCGGGTTCGCTCCAGCGAACCCCGTGCATGGCATCCTACGGAGCGTGGTCGCGCCCGGGGAGCCCAATCCTTTTGCGGGATACGGGGGAAGACCCGGTACGCTGTCCACCGGCACACGGCCCGCCCTCCCCACCCGGCGGCCGACGCCCGAGGGGCCTTAGCTCAGTTGGTAGAGCGCTGTCTTTGCATGGCAGATGTCAGGGGTTCGACTCCCCTAGGCTCCACACCGTTGTCCAGCAGGTCACAGACGTGATGCGGCCCCCCGGGAGACTTCCCGGGGGGCCGTTTCGTATGGCGGGTGCTCCCGGGGGCGGGGGTCGGTTGCGGGGGGATTGTCCTGGTCTGCGTGGGTGGACGAGGGGGGCAATAATCGGCAGGGTGCGTGGTGGACGCCCGCGGGGTGGCCGGGCGCAGGAACGGGGGAGCGCTTCATGGACGAGGGATCGGTCGGAGTCGGCGAGGAGTCGGTCAGAGTCTCGGTGGTGGCGCGCAGCGAGGTGGCGCGCGGGGGGCTCGCGGCCATGCTCGCGCGGGCCGGGCACGTACAGGACTACGCGGTGTTCCGGCCCGAGGAGTTCACCGGGGAGCGGCCCGAGGACGCCATCCAGTTGCTCATACTCTCCAGCGACCTGCTGGCGCTGTGGTGCGGCAACGGCTGCGGGCAGGGGGACGAGGCGTGGGCCGTCGACCTCGCGGCGGTCGTGCGCAGGAACGGGGTCCGGGTCGTCCTGGTGCTGCCGCGCGGTGAGCCGCAGCGCGCCACCGTGCCCTGCGACGGCGTGCTCGACCAGGACACCCTGACCACCGCGGGTCTCGACGAGGCGGTGGTCAGGGTCGCGGGCGGCGAGACGCTGCGTCCTGAGCCGCGGGCCGCGGCCGCGCCGCGGCAGGCCGCGCCCGCCGTGCGCGGCGGGGCCGACGCGTCGCCGCCGCGGCCCAGGGCGCTGCTGACCGAGCGCGAGAAGCGGGTGGTGGAGCTGCTCGCCGAGGGCCTCAGCAACCGGCAGATCGGTGTGGCCCTCGGGGTGTCGGAGCACGTCGCCAAGCGGACCCTCGCGATCGTGCTGTCCAAGCTCGACTGCCCCAACCGCACCCAGGCCGTCGCGGTCGCCCTGAGCGAGGGACTTGTCGGCTCGGGGGAGGCGTTGCGCACGTAGCCGCGGGGGCGCGGGCGGCCATGCGTACGGGGCCGTGTGTACGGGGCCGTACGCGCGGGGGCGGTGTCACGGGCGGCCGAGTGCTGCCGCGAGGTCGGCGCGTCCGTGCAGGCCGAGGGCCCGGTAGGTGTCGGTCAGGTGCATCTCGACCGTGCGGACGCCGACCGCCAACTCCCCGGCGATCGCCTTGTTGGAGAGGCCGTCGGCGGCGAGCAGCGCGACCCTGAGCTGGGCCCGGCTCAGCCGCCGCCGGTTCTCCGCGGACAGCGCCGCGAACCGGTCCGCGACCTCAAGGGCGCGGGTGCCCGGCGGCCCCCCGGCGGCCCCGGCGGCCTCGTCGAGCAGCCGCCGACCCTCCCCGGGGCGGCCCGCGTCGAGCAGCGCGAGCGCCAGCTCCGCCTTCGTGCGCGCGCACTGCTTGCGGGCGGTCGTGCCGGGGAGCAGCCGTATCGCCGTCCGCAGATGCCGCAGCGCCGTCGCGCCCGTGGTGGCGAGCCCGGCCCAGAGGTGGACGGCGCTGACGGCGCCCGCCGCGCCCCAGGCGCGGGCCGCCGCGAGGCTGTCGGCGAGCAGCAGGGCGCTGCCATGCGGATCGACGGGGGCGCGCGCCAGGGCGAGCGCCGGTCGCCAGGGCAGGACCGCGGGGTTGACGCAGCCGAGGCCGAGCAGGATGCGGCCGCACTCGTGCAGCCGGGCCGACGCCTCCGCCCTCCTGCCCGAGTCGAGTGCGAACACCCCGTGTGCGAACAGCACCTGGGCCCAGCCGAAGCCGTGCTCGTGACGGGCGGGGGCGGCGCTCGCGAGGACGCTCTCGGCGAGGTCGGGCCGCCCCGACTCCAGGGCGATCAGCGCTTCGAGCGCGGTCAGCCGCTGGAGCACCCGGGGGTGCCAGTGCCGGCGCGGCACTTCGGTGACGGCCTCCGTGAGCCGGTCGAGCGCTTCGGCGCGCTCGCCGGTGCGCAGCGCGATCTCCGCGAGGTTGAGCAGCGCGTGGCCGACCGCGGGCCCCATCCGCCGCCGTCTCGCCTCGGCCTCGACGCGCCGCAGCCCGTGCCGCGCGCGTTCGACGTCCTCGGCGACGGCGAGGGCCCGCGCCGCCACCAGGCGCGGGGCGAAGAGTCCGCCCTCCGCGCGCGTGAGCACCGTATCGGCGAGCCGCCGTGCCGTGCCGATCCCGCGCCCCGCGAGGCAGTGGTGCCACGCCTCGGCGGCCGCCTCCGCCGCGTCGAACTCCCGCCGCGGCCCGCCGCCCGCGGCGGCCGCCGGGAGCGCCGCCGGTGCCGGGCGGCCCGGTTCGAGCGCCAGCTCCCGCAGCGCGCGCAGGGTGCGCCGCTCCGCCTCGGGCACCGAGCCGTCGGCCGCCGCGGTGCCGAGGGCCGGTGCGGTGTCCCTGGAGCCGCGCAGGGTCAGCGCGTCCGCCGCGGTCAGCCGGGCCGCTGACCTGTCGGGCGCCGAGGTCTCCAGCACCCGGCGGAACGTGCGGTCGGCGGACTCGGGCCGCAGCGGCGCCTGCGCCTTCGCCAGCTCCAGCAGGATGTCGGTGCGCAGCGCCTCGTCGGGGCCGTGGTCCACGGCGCGTTCGAGGTAGCAGGCCGCGTCGTCGTCGCCGCGCCGCCTGGCGCGCACGCCCGCGGCGTACAGGGCGGCGGGCACCCAGGGCCCGGTGAGCCGGGTCCTGGCGACGAGCCGTCCGAGCACCGCCTGCGGCAGTCCGTCGCGGCGGGCGAGCCGCGCGGCGTGCTCGTGCAGTTCGCGCCGCCGCCCGTCGTCGAGCAGGCCGAGGGCGCGCTCGGCCACCAGCCGGTCGTAGAGGCACGGCTGTGCCACCGAGTCGAACAGGCCGGTGGCCGCCAGGTCGGTGCGGGCCCGCCCGTCGTCGCCTGGCGGCACGCCCGCAAGCTCGCCGACCTGGCGGAAGGAGAAGTCCCCCGCCGCCACCGCGGACGCCTCCACCAGCGCGGCCGTGCGCTCCGTCGCCCCGGCCAGGGTGCGGCGCAGATGGTGCCTGCCGACCTGGTCGGCGAGGGCGGCGAACTCGTCGGGCGCGGGGGGCGGCGCGGGCCACCGGCGCAGCGTGGCGCAGAGCACGGCGGGGACGCCGCCGGTCGCGGCGAGCGCGGTCCGCAGCAGCCGCCCGGCCGCGACGTCCCCGTACGCCGCGGCGAGGAGGGCGCGCACGGCGGCGGCGCTCAGCGGGCGCAGCGCCAGTACGCGCCGGTGGCCGGGGTGCTCAGGCGGGGCGGCGGCGGGCGCCGTGGTGGCGGTCACCCGTAGCAGGGGGCCCTCGCCCGGGTCTTCGGGCGGCGCGGCGGTGCACGGCGCGTCGTCGTCGAGCACGGCGAGCGGCGCCGCGGGCGCGCCGGGTGCCGCGTCCCACGGCGTGGTGACGACGGTGAGACCGGCGCCACGGGCCAGCGCGGCGGCGGCGTCGAGCAGGGCGCTGCGCCCCGTGCCCGGCCTGCCGTGGACGAGGACGGTCGCGGAGCCGCCTGCCGCCACCTCGCGCACGGCCGCCCTGACCGCCGCGAGCTGCGCGGTCCGCTCCAGCAGGCCGGTGGGTACGGGGGCGGGGCGCACCGGGTTCAACGGGCCCGGTCCGCGGGGCGCGTGGGACCGCCCGCGCGCGGTCCTGGCGGCGCGAGCCGGTTCACCAGGCCGACGCGGCCGGCGACGCCCAGCTTTCTGTACACGTTCGTCAGGTGGTACTCGACGGTGCGCACGGTCAGGCACAGGGCGTCGGCGATGGCCCTGTTGGAGGCCCCGGACGCCGCCATCCTGGCCACCGGGCGCTCGGCGTCGCTGAGCGCCGCGCGCGTCGGTCGGCCGCCCGCGGCGACCAGCGCGTCCCGCGCCCGCTGCGCCACCGCGGTCAGACCGCAGCCCGCGGCCGTGGCCCGCGCCGTGTGCAGCCGCTCGCGGGCGGCCCGCTCGTCGCCGCGGCGCAGCAGGGCGGTGCCGAGGCGGAGTTCGGCGAGCGCGTGGGCGTGCCGGTCGGAGCTTGCGGCCAGTACGCGGACGCTCTCCGCGAGCAGCTCCACCCGCTCGGCGGCGGCGGCCGACACGCCCCGGGCGAGCAGGCTGAGCCCGGTGCTGCGCGGTGTCGGCCACCGCTCGGCCAACTGGCGGCCGAACGCGGCGCGCTCGGCGGCGGCGCCGGTGCGGCCCAGCTCCATCAGCAGCTCCGTGCTCTGCACCCACCAGGTCGTGAACACCGGGTTCTCCACCCCGGCGGCGGCGAGGCTCGTACCGCAGCGCTCCGTCAGGTCGAGCGCCTTTTCCGCCCGGCCGCGGCCGCGCTCCACGAGCGCCATGGCCATGAGGTGGTGGTGGTACTCAAGGACCGAGTCGCCCAGTCGGCAGCCGCGCAGGTCGCGCAGGACCTTCTCGGCCCTGTCGAGGTCGGCGCGGGCCACGAGCGCGAGGGCGAGGACGATCCGCATGAGGGGTCCTGGGCCGCCGCCCCCTTCCCCGCCCGCCGGGGTGGCGGCCGCCACCGCGTCCTGCGCGCGGCCCGATTCGAGCAGCAGCAGCGCACGGGCCGACGAGACGTGCTGTGCGGCCCAGGTCTCCCCGCGCCGCTCGCTGGCCGAGGCGTCCCGGCGCAGATGGTCGAGCGCGTCCGCGGTCTCGTCGGCGAGCGCGAGCACCCGGGCGGCGGCGACCCTGGCCCAGACGGTGCGGGGCCGCTGCGACCCGAGGACCGCGCGGGCGTCGGCGACCGCGCGGCGGCGGCCGGTGCCGGTCAGCGCGGCGCGCAGCGCGCGGGCGGCGACCAGGAGCTGCCTGGTCGGGTCGTCGGGCGTCACCGGCGCGGTGGCCGCGGTGTCGGGTGCCAGGGAGGCGTCCCCGTCGCCGGGGCCCAACGTGTCGAGTACGGTGCCGAGTTCCCGGGGTCCTTCGGGGGCCCGGTGCGTCATGAACGCGGCGAGCCGCAGCCCGCCCTCGATGCGCCCGCGCAGCCGGGGCTCCGCGGCGCAGGCCAGCGCGCCCGCCAGGTGCTGGTGGGCCGCCGCGGGGTCGGTGTCGAGCAGCGCGGTGGCGAGGTCGGTGCGCAGGGCGGCGTTCTCCGGGTCGGCCTCGTGCAGGCGGCGCAGGCAGGCGGCCGCGGCCGCGGGCTCCTCGTGCCTGGCCTCGTCGGCGGCCTCCTTCAGTACGGCCGTCATCCAGGGGCGGTCGATGCGGGCCTGACCGAGCAGCAGCTCCGCGACCTCGCGGGCGGGCCGCCCGGCGTCGTTGAGGATCTCGGCGGCCTGGGCGCGCATCCGCTCGGCGGCGCTCGCGGGCAGCGCGCCGAGCAGCGCGGGGACGCCGCGTGCCGGTATCCGCCGCGGCAGCAGCCCCTGGGCACGCGCGGTCCTGAGCCGGCGCTCCGTCACCCCGGCGGGAAACCCGGCGAGTGCGGCGACGAGGTCGGGGTCGGTGCTGCGCAGCACCGAGGCGGCCAGCGCGACCCTGAGCACCTGGGGCTCGTGCCGGGCGAACACGCCCGTGGCCGCGGGGGCGGCGTCGGCCCGGGGGGTGGCGGCGCCGGGCTGCGGGGTGTCGTCGTCGAGGACCGTGCAGTACTCGCGCGCGGTCAGCTCACGGAAGGCGGCGGGGGCAGCGCTGCGGCCCGTGGCGGCGAGCAGCACGATCAGCGGCCGGCCGGCCGCCGCGCCCACCAGCCCGTCGATCAGCCGCACCGCCGCGTCGTCGCAGCGCTGTGCCTCCTCGACGGCGAGGACCAGGGGCCCGGACGCCAGCAGTTCGTCCACCAGGGCTCCGTACGCGTGCCGCTCCTCGTGCGCGGGGAGCGCGGCGCCGCGCGGCAGTCCGAGCAGCCGCCGCAGGAAGGAAGTGCCCTTGCCGGACTCGTCGGTTCGGCAGACCACGCGTCGTACGCTCGTGCCCTGTCCGTACGCGTCGGCGACATGGCGCGCGAGGGCGGCCACCGGGACCGCGCGCCGCGCGCCGGTCAGGACGGCGCAGTGGGCCGTGACGCGGTCGGCGGGGACCCGGCACCCCGGGTGGCGGTCCTGGCGCGGGGCCTGGACGGCGGGTGCGGAACCGGTCGGGGGGACGGGGAGGGAAGCAGAGTGCGAGATAAGCGAGATAAGCGAGACAACTGGACACACGTGCTCAGAACAACTCGCGCACATGATTTTACGATACGACAAGAGTGTCGGCTTGTGGCGAGGTCCGCCGCGCCACCCGCTCCGGGCGGTCCCCACCCGCCGTGACCGGGGGCGTATCCGCCCAGTACCGCGAGAGAACGGAGGCTCACGTGCCACTTCAGGACCGGGCGCACGGACTCGCCGCCGTCCGCGCGGCCGCCGCCCGCGTGCGGTCGGGCGCCGACGTGCTCGTGGCGGTCACGGGCCCTCCGGGCACGGGCCGTTCCGCCTTCCTCGCCTCGGTCGCCGACGAGGTCGCCAGGGACGGGCTCACGGTGCGGCGCACCATGGGCGCGCCCGCGGGCGCCGACCTCACCGCCGACCCCCTGCCCGGCCTCCCGCTCCCCGTCGCCTCCCCCGCGGACGACGTGCTCCCTGGGCGCTCCGCGCACGGCGGCCTCCGCTTCCCGCCCGGCGGCGGTGCCCCGCCGCCCGGTCCGGAACCGGCACGCGCGGGCGCCCGGCGGACCGTGGTGCTCGAAGCGGCGGGGCGGCCGGACGGCGGGCCCGCGGCGCTGCTCGTCGACGACCTGCACTGGGCCGACCGGGACCTGCTGACCCGCCTCGCCGACTCGGCACGTGGCTCCGCCCGGTCCAGCGGGGGCCGGGAGGACGTCCCCAGGCTCACCGTGGTCACGGTGTGCGAGGGCGAGGCCGCCACCGAGCAGCCGGACGTGCAGGACATCCTGACCGCCGCCGACCACATCGTGCGGATGGGCCCGCTCGGCGCGGCGGACGTACGCGCGCTGCTGCGGGCGCGCGGCATCGCCCTCACCGGCGCCCAGGCGGCGGAGTGGACCGAGGCGACCGGCGGCAACCCCGCCCTGATCGCGTCCCTGCTCGACCGCCTGGACGACCTCCACGGCCACCCCGCGGCGGGCCTGCTCGCCCTCGCGCGCTCCCGGCCCTCGCCGCTCGACCTGTGGGCCAGGGTGGCGGCCGTCCTCACCGGGCACTCCGGGACCGTACGCCGCTACGCGCACTGCGCCGCGCTGGTCGGCGGGCCCGCCGAGGGGAGCCTGCTCGGCCGCCTCGCGGGCCTCGACCCCCTCGAAGAGGCGGGCGCCGCGCGGACGCTGCTGCGCCTCGGCTGGGCCGCCGACCGCGCGTCGCCGCCCGTGCTCTGGGACTGCGTACGGGAGATCGCCGACGACGCGCTCTCCCTCACCGACCGCACCAGGCTGCACAGGCGCGCCGCCGAGCTGCTGCACGAGAGCGGCGCCCCCGCGGAGCAGACCGTGCCGCTGCTGCTTGAGGTCAGCCCCGGGGAGTGGTCGGGGGCCGCCCGGGTGCTGCGCGAGGCCGCGTGCGAGGCGTGGAGCCGCGGCGACGACTCCCTCGCCGCGCGCTGTCTGCGCCGCGCGCTGCGCGAGTTCCTGCCGGACAGCCCGCAGCGCGGTGACTTCCTCGCCGCGCTCGCCGACGCGGAGCAGGGCGCCGACACCTCCGTCATGCTGCGCCATGTCATCCAGGCGCTCCCCCTGCTCTCCTCGCCGGGCGAACGCGCCGCGGTCGCCGCGTGCGTACCGCTCACGCTCTTCCTCACCGCGCCCCAGACCGCGTGGGAGATGCTGCGGCACACCGGGTACCAGGACCACGGCGACCCGTGCCGCCCGCCCGGGCCCGTCGGGCCCGCCACGGGACCCGCCGCCGCCGACTCCGCCATGCGCCTTGAGGCCAGGGCGCGGCTCTTCCGGGCCGGGACGCGGCCCGCCGCGGCCGCCGCGGTCGAGCGGCTGCGCGCGCTGACGCCCGGTCACGGGCCGGTCGGGGTGGCGGAGCGCGAACTCGTCTCTGTGCTCGTCTTCTCCGGCCTCCTCGGCGGCGAGCTGTCCGCGCCCGAGGTGGCCGCCCGGGTGCGCTGGATGCTGGAGCACGAGCCCGCCTCGGCCGCCGCCGGATACGCCGCCCCCGCGCTGATGGTCGCCGCGGGGGCCGCGGCCTCCGTCGCCGACGAGTCCATGCTGAGCTGGCTCGACATGGCGCTCGTCACCGCGGGCCAGCGCGGCGACGACCGGCTGCGCACCCATGTGCTGGGGTGGCGGACGCTGACCGCGCTGCGGGCGGGACGGCTCGCTGACGCCTGGTCGAGCGCGCTCGCGGCCACCGTGGCGGCGCCCGCCGTGCTCGGCGACGACGACGTGCTGACCGCGCTCGCCCTGACCTCCGCGGCCCTGGAGACGGGCGATCCCGTACTGGCCGGGCGGCTGCGGGCGCTGTTGCGGGAGGACCAGGCGGCCGAGACCCCGGTGCACGACCTCGCGCTGCGGATGCTGCGGACCCCGCAGGCGCCTGAACCCGAACTGCGCGCCCTCGCCGACCTCCTGCTCGACGCCCTGCGCCGCACCGAGGCGGGGGGCTGGACCAACCACGTGCTGCTGCCGATGGACTTGTGGTGCGCGACGCTGCTGCGGCGCCTCGGCGAGCGCGACGCCGCGCTCGGCCTCTTCGCCCACGCCTGCGAGCGCGCCAGACAGTTCGGCGCCCACGCGCCGCTCGGCCGGGTGCTGCGGCTGTGGGGCGGCGCCGTCCAGGGCCGCTACGCGCTCTCGCTGCTCGCCGAGTCCGTCGAGGTGCTCAGAGAGGGCCCCGACCGGCTGGAGCTGGGAAGGGCGCTGATCGCGTACGGGGGGCGGCTGCGGGCCGCGGGGCGGCCAGGGCACGGCCCGGCGCTCGCCGAGGCCGACCGGATCGCCGAGGAGGTCGGCGCCTCGCTGCTCGACGCGGCGCCGGTGCCGGGCGGGCACCGGGGGCCCGGCGCCTCGCCCGCCGCCGTGGTGCTCGGCCGCGGGCCGCTCAGCGACACGGAGCGCCGGGTCGCGGCACTGGTCGCCGTCGGGCACACCAGCCAGGATGTCGCCGACGCGCTCGGTGTCACACGGCGCGCCGTGGAGAAGGTACTGACGCGCCTCTACCAGCGGTTCGGGGTGACCGGCAGGGCGGAGTTCGTGCCCGTCGTGCACGGGATCGCGGGGCGGGCCGCCTTCGGCTCCGGCCTGTTCGCGGAGGCGGAGCCGGCCGGAACCGGCCGCCGCGCAGGCCGCGTTCCGGCCCCCGGACGGGCCGCGGGACTTCGGTGACCGACCGGTGCACCGACCGGGTGACTCGCCGGTATCACCCACCCGGCCGTGCGGAACTCACGGTCGCGGCCCCGCGCCCGGCCGCCCGCCGGAGGCCGCGGCCGCGGCCGCTCCGAACTTCTCCCGCGGGACCACAGTGTTACGGGGCGTCCGTACCCCGCCGTTGCCGGGCGCCGTTCCGCGTCATTAGGCTGCGCCGCGCCGGGCCGGAAAAAGTGAAGGGAAGGAGCCTGGCTGCCATGGCCGAAGCTGAATTCGCCGCGCCGGGCCCTCGGCGTAACGCGGCCGGACGATACGCCTTCCGCGGCACCGGCGTTCCGCATTCCCGCGCGGAACCCCGCGGCATGGGCGGGGCGTTCTCCGAAAAGGAAATCCAGGAGGACGAGTACCGCGATGTCTTCTTCTCGCTCCTCGAACGTTCGGGAGTCGTCGTCGCGATCCTCGATCCGTCGCTGCGCGTGCGGTCCGTCAACGGCGCACTCGGCGCCCGCCACCCGGGCGAGGTCCGCGACCGCGACTTCGCGGAGTTCCTGCACCCGAGCGTGCGCCAGTACACGCTGCGCCAGTTCGGGCGGCTGGTGCAGGGGCACAGGGGGCGGCTCGTCGGCCGCACCGTCGCGCTCTGCTTCGAGGGCGGCGCGGTACGGGGCAGGCTCACCGCCTTCCGCGTCGCGGACGACGAGGGGCAGGCCAGGATGATCGTGGTGCAGTTCACCCCCGAGCAGGCGGTCGCGGAGCACGACGCGCCCCCCGGCTGCGCGCGCCTCACGCCGCTGAGCGCGAAGGTCCTCGAAGGCGTGGCGGCGGGCAACGCGACCGCCCGGCTCGCCGCCAGGCTGTTCCTGAGCAGCCAGGGCATCGAGTACCACGTGGGCATGCTGCTGCGGCAGTTCGACGTGCCCAACCGCACGGCGCTCGCGGCGAAGGCGTACTCGCTCGGGATGTTCGGCATCGGCTCCTGGCCGCCCAGGGTGCTGCCCGACTACGTACGCGCCGAGGACCAGGGGGACCAGGAGGACGACGCCGCGCGGGCGGAGGCGCGGGTGGCGGCGCGGCGGGCCTGACCGCGGCGGCCCGGCCGCCGTCCGGCGCCGGGGGGTTCCGGGCGTTCTGACTGTCACGGGGGGCGACATGAGGCTGCTGGTGGTCGAGGACAACGTACGGGTCTGTGCGGCGCTGTGCGCGGCGCTCGAACAGCGGGACTTCGAGGCGGTGTGCGCGACCACGGGCGCCGACGCGCTCCACCTGCTGCACAGGGCCGCCCCCGATGCCGTCCTGCTCGATCTCGACCTGCCCGACTGCGACGGCTTCGCGCTGTGCGGCCGGATGCGGGCGGCCTGCTCGGTCCCGATCCTCGCGACCACCGCGCGCGGCGACCACGCCTCCTGCGTCCGCGGTCTCGACCTCGGCGCGGACGACTACCTCGTCAAGCCCTACAACCTGGCCGAGGTGCTGGCCAGGCTCAGGGCGGTGATGCGCCGTGTGCGCCCCGCGCGGCCCCCGGCCGAGGAGCCGCCGGGCGGCCTGCTGCTCGCGGGGCCCGTACGGATCGATCTGGCGGAGCGCGCGGTGCTGGTCGAGGGCGTCCCCACAGAACTGCCCGACGAGGAGTTCGACATCCTGGCGGCGCTCGCCGGGCGCCAGGGCGAGACGCTCTCCGCCGACCAGCTCACCGAGGAGGTGCTGCGCGGGCGCCGTGCGGCGCTGCGGGCGTCGCTGCCGGAGCGCCTCGCCTCCCTGCGCGCACGCCCGGGGCTCTCCGCCCTGGTCGAGGCGGACGCGGCGGGCGGCCACCGGCTGGTCGCCCCGGGCCCGCGCAGGGGGCCCGGGGCACCGTGACCGCCCGGGGCGGAAGATCGTCCCGCTCCCGGCCGGTCCTGGACACCGGACGGTGCCCGCGGGATGGCGGTGGCGCCGGTGAATCCGCCAGGAACGTAGCCGCGCCCCGCACCCGCGACAACCGGGGAATCCCCTGGAACCCCCGTCACATCGGCACCGTATTGCGGGTGTCGGGGCGCGGGCGGCGAAGAGCGCGTACCGCAACCCGCTGCCGCGCACACTGGTAATTCTTGTAGCAACGCGCACGGGGGCCTGCGGTTTTGGGGGGTTGCGGGAATTGTGGTCGGCGAGGCGCGGCCTGTGCCCCGTGAGTTCTCGCGTGAGGAGAAGAAATGCGATCAGCCGGTTCGACCCGCGGGGGAAGGATGCTCGGTGCCCTGGCCGCGGGAACTCTGCTGTGCCTGGGGGCCGCCGTCGCCCCCGCGAACGCGGGCGCCGCGGGGGCGGCCGCCGAAGCGGCCGACGCCGGTTATGTCGTCGTGTTCAAGGACGGCGCGCACCCCGACGTCGCCGACGCGTACGGCGTACGGGTGCTGAAGCGCTACGGGCACGCGCTCGACGGCGCCCTCGTCACCGGCGGCGACGCGCAGATACGGCGGCTGGCCGCCGACCCCGGGGTGCGCTCGGTGGAGCGCAACGCGCCCCTGCACAGGGGCCGCCCCGGGCACCCGGCCGGCGGCGCCGCCGCGACCTGCGGCCTCGACCGCATCGACCAGCCCGCGCTGCCCCTCGACGGTTCCTACACCGCGCCGCGCGGCGGCGGCCGGGGCGTCGACGTCTACCTCGTCGACACCGGCATCGACTACGGCCACCCCGACCTCGGCCACCGCGCCAGGTTCGGCTTCGACGCCTTCGGCGGCGACGGCAGCGACGACAACGGCAACGGCACGCACATGGCGGGGATCATCGGCGGCACCCGCTACGGCGTCGCCAAGAAGGCCCGGCTCGTCTCGGTGAAGGTCCTCGACAAGGACGGCGGCGGCAGCATCGACGGGGTGCTCGACGGCATCGAGTGGATCACCCAGCACGCCAGGAAGCCCGCGGTGGTCAACTGGGTCATCGGGCTGCCCGCCACGGACGCGCTCGACGAGGCGGTGCGCACCTCCATGGCGTCCGGCGTCACCTACGTCTTCGAGGCGGGGGCCGACGGCGCGGACGTCGCCGACGCCTCGCCCGCGCGCGTGGCCGAGGGCATCACCGTCGGCGCCTCGGACTGCGACGACCGGGTCGCCGACTTCAGCAACCACGGCCCGGGGCTCGACCTCTACGCCCCCGGCGTCGACATCGCGTCGGACTGGCCGGGCGGCGGCACGAGCACCCAGTCGGGCACCACCGTCTCCGCCGCGTTCGCCTCGGGCGCGGCGGCGCTCTACCTCGGCGAGCACCGGGGCGCGGGCCCGCGCCGGGTGGGCGAGGCGCTGGGCCGCGCCGCGGCCGGCGACGCGCTGAGCGGGGTGCCCGCCGACGGCAGCCCCAACCGGCTTCTCCAGGTGCCCCGTTGAGCCACCGGGGGCACCGGCCGGGGGAAGGCTCCCGGCGACACCATCAACGGCAGCGGGTGGAACATTGCTGATCATCGAAGATCTCGTGAAGTGCTACCGGAGCGGCACACGCGCCAACGACGGCATCAGCCTGCGGGTCGAGGCGGGCGAGGTGGTCGGCCTGCTCGGGCACAACGGCGCGGGCAAGACGACGCTGATCAACCAGGTGGCCGGGCTCGCCGTGCCGACGTCGGGCACGATCAGGGTCGACGGCTGCGACCCGGTGGCGGAGCCCGCCCGGGTGCGCAGGATGGTCTCGGTGATGCCGCAGGCGCACGCACCGCTGACCGGGGTCTCGCCCCGCCAGGCCATCAAGGTGATGGCCCGCATCCGCGGCCTCGGCAAGCGGGCCGCGGCCGAGCGCACCGCCGAACTCCTCGACGCGCTCGACCTCGGCGAGTGGGCCGACACCTCGGGCGAGCGGCTCTCCGGGGGCGTGCGCAGGCTGACCGCGTTCGGCATGGCCGCCACGGAGCCCGGCCGTGTCGCGATGCTCGACGAGCCCACCAACGACGTGGACCCCGTCCGCAGGCGGCTGCTGTGGCAGCAGATCAGGGAGCTGGCCAACCGCGGCAGCGCCGTCCTCCTCGTCACGCACAACGTGATCGAGGCCGAGCGCAGCGTGGACCGCATCGTCGTGATGGGCTCGGGCAAGGTGCTGGCCGAGGGCACGGCGGCGCAGCTCCGCTCCCGGGCGGCGGGCGAGCTGCGGCTCGAACTGACCGAGGCGGCGCCCGGCAGCGTGCCGGGGCTGCCGCCCCATCTCGTCCCGGCGGGCCCGCTGCTGCGCAGCTCACGGCGGCTCGTGGTGCCGCTGGACTCCGACGCCGCCACCGCGGCGCTCGCCTGGGCGCAGGAGCTGCGCGCGGCGGGCGACATCGACGAGTTCGGGCTGGTGCCCGTGGGCCTTGAGGACGTGTACATGCACCTGGTGGACAGCGCGGATGGCGCCGTCGGCGAGAAGGGCGGACAGGGTGAACCACTGGCTGCGTAGTTACGGGCTGCTGCTGGGCTGGACCGCGCTGCGCAGCCGCGCCACCCTGCCGCTGAACCTGGTCATCCAGACCTTCCTCGCGGTGGGCATCATCATCGGCTTCGGCTATCTGGTGCCCGAGATGGACGACGCCACCGCGCTCTACTTCTCGACCGGCGCCCCCGTACTCGGGCTCATCACCGTCGGCATGGTGATCGGCCCCCAGGAGGTCGCCGCCTCGAAGCAGGAGGGGATCTTCGACTTCAACCGCTCGCTGCCGGTGCCCAGGAGCGCGCTGATGGCGTCGGACGCGACGGTGGCGCTGCTCACCGCGCTGCCCGGGATGGTGGCCGCGCTGGTGGTCGCGGGACTCCGCTTCGACCTGAGCCTCGACGTCAGCCCGCTCGTGGTCCCCGCGATCCTGCTGACCGCGTTCACCGCGATCGGCCTCGGATACGGGATCGGGTACGGCATGGCGCCGCCCGCCGCCCGGATGATGTCGCAGCTCGTGGTGTTCGTGGCGCTGATGTTCTCGCCGATCACCTTCCCCGCGTCCCGGCTGCCCGGCTGGTTCGAGGGGGTCCACAAGGTGCTCCCGTTCCAGTACATGGCGGACGCGGTGCGCGACACCCTCAACACCCCGTCGGACGGGGTCTCGGGGCTCCCCTTCGCGGTCCTCGCGGCCTGGACCGTCGTCGGGTTCCTCATCACCTTCCGGATGATGTCCAGGCGGCCCTGAGCCACCACCCACGAGCAGGCGGCGCTCCCGGCACACCCCCGGGCCGGGGGCGCCGCCGCCCCGCCGCGGCGGCCCGGCGTCTCAGGCCCGTTCGTCGGAGAGCGGGCGCACCACCACTTCCTCCCCCGGCACCGTCCGCTCCCGCACCCGGGAGCGCCCCCGGGGCCCCGACGCCCACTCGCGGAACGGCCGGAACAGCATCGGCAGGCCCCGGGCGTGGGAGATGTCGGAGCTGTCCATCGCCTGGATGTGCACGTGCGGCTGGGTCGAGTTGCCGGAGTTGCCGCAGTCGGCGATGTGCTGTCCCGTGACCACCTTGTCGCCCGGCGACACCCGTACCGAGCCGGACTTGAAGTGCGCGAGCGCGACACAGTGGCCGCTGCCGGGCAGCTTGATGATCACATGGTTGCCCGCGATCGCGTGCACCCCCTCGCGCAGCCGCGCCCCCTGCCCCAGTGTGTAGGGGATCAAGGCCAGTTGGGAGCGGCGCGCCTCGTGGTCCTCCTCGGCGTCGTGGGCGGCGACGACGGTCCCGTCGACGGGCGAGTGCACGGGCTTGCCGAACGCGTAGAACAGCTCGGGCGGCTCCGAGGCGAGGAAGGTGCGCCAGCTCCGGCTGCCCGCGGTGCGGTGCTGCTCGTCCACGGCTATGAAGTCGATGGCGTAGCTGCTGCCCATCAGCCGGGTGCCGTGGCTCGGCACCCGCCTTGCCGGGCTGTTCTGCACCCGCCATCTGCCGGAGAAGGGCCAGGCGACCTCAAGGCCGCGCTGCTCCGGCCGCTGCGCGGGCGACCCGCCGCCCGAGCGGCCTGCCGCGGTGCCCGCCATGGCGAGGGTGGTCGCCCCGATGGCGACGGCGCGCGCGACGACCAGCCGGCGGGAGGCGTCGGCGGCCGCGGCGTCCCCCGCGGTGGCGACGGCCCCGGTGTCGCCGGGCCCGCCCGCCCGGCGCGCGGCCCTGCGGGCCAGCAGCCGCCGCAGCAGGGGGCGCAGCGGTTCGCCGACGAGCAGCGCGAGGGTCAGGTAGAGCAGCACCGGCAGCCAGACCGCGGCCGTCAGGTCCGTCACCCGGGTGACCTCGAACGGCGCCTCCGCGGGCCCCACGGTCAGTACGGCCACGGTGGTCGCCGCCAGCAGGGCGATGACCCCGGTGCCCACGCGCCGCCAGCCGCCGCGCTCCCGGGAGACGTCCTTCACCAGGCGGCGCAGCAGATACCAGTGCGCGAGCGCGAGGGCGGCCAGGATCAGGGCCGCGTTCAGAAGTAGGAGGGCCATGCAGGAAGCTCCCGTCCGTGGGGGTGCCGCGCGCAGTGCTCGCCGCCGACCGTGCACGACCAGTCTCCCGCACGGCCACCGGGCCGCACCTCACGTCCAATGCAAAGAATGGAAGTTCTTCTAGTGCTGCCGCCGCCCGTGTGTGCGGTCGCCCGTGACGCCCGCTGATTTCATGGGACTTAGCGCAGGTCAGCCCGGTAACCGGCATGTGGAAAACATCTTCGAACATGATCCAGTTCACCGGATGCAAACCGTTGACAGGTGCTGTTCGGTGGATGAGCATGCCATTCAAATGAAGGCGTGAAACGCCCGGGGGATTAAGAATGTCAAGTAGGGTCACGTTCGGCCCCGCAGGCCGCAGCCCTGTGCCCGGTCCCGTAGCCGTCGCCTCGATCGGCGTCGGCTCGGCCGTGCGGCACAGCTCAGAGCCGGTCCATGGAATGCGGAGTTCCGGAATGCCAGGCGCTCAGGGCGCATCCTGACGAGAGAATTCACGGGGTCCGCCGCCAGGGGTCCCGAAGCGGTTCACCATGCCCATGCGCGGTTTGCGGAACGGCCCGAGGGGGCCGTCGCGGAACCAGGGAATGCGCGTGTGCGCCCACGGGCGCGCGTATTCCCCTGGCCGGTTCCGTAACGCGCGGAATATCGTCCATGACTTCGGGGGATTTCGGCCTTGCGTGCATCTCGTGACTCAGCGGAAAACCGGCCTGTCGAGGCGCAGGCGGGGCGGGTCGAGAGTTCCTGCCCGATGTCGCCGGCCCAGCGGGGCATTCTGTTCCAGATCGGCAGCGGGGAAAGGGCGGGGCTCTACCACACCCAGACCGTGTCCGAGGTCGTGGGCGGACTCGACGTGGACGCGTTCCGCCGCGGCTGGGAGCTGGTCGCGGGGCGGCACGCGGCGCTGCGGACCCGCTTCGACGCCGCCGGGGGCGAGGAGCCGCGCCAGACGGTCCTTGCGGCCGTCGAGGTCCCCCTCACCACCGAGGACTGGAGCGCCCTGGACGAGGAGCAGCGCGCGGGGCGCCTCGCGGCGCTGCTCGAAGAGGACCGGGCGCGCGGCTTCGACCCCGGCGGCGCCCCGCCGTGGCGGCTGCACCTCGCCCGCCTCGGCGACGGCCGCCACCAGCTCCTCTGGAGCCTGCACTACCTCCTGATGGACGGGCTGAGCCAGGCCCGGGTGCTGCGCGAGGTCGAGCGGGCCCACGCGCACCTCACCTCGGGCACCCGCACCCCCCTCGACCTGCCGCCCGTGACCCCGTTCTCCGACTACGTCGACTGGCTGGAGCACCGCGGCGGCCAGGAGGGGGCCGAGGGCCGGGACGCCGGGTCCGACGAGGACTTCTGGCGCGAGGAGCTGCGTGCCGTCTCGCCCGGGACGCCGCTGCCCGTCGAGCGCACCGCCCCCGCCGCCGACCCGGCGGGCGCCCCGGGCCCCGTCGCGTACGGGCAGGCCGCCCTCGTGCTCGACGAGCGGGAGACCGCCGCGCTCGACGAGGCCAGGCGGCGGCACGGGCTGCGCCTCGCCACGGTCGTGCAGGGCGCCTGGGCCCTCCTCCTGGCCCGCTACAAGAACGCCGACGAGGTCGTCATGGGGGTCACCACCCCCGGCAGGTCGGCCGCCCTGCCCGGGGTCGAGTCCATGGTGGGGCTCCTCGTCAACACGCTGCCGCTGCGCGTCGGGCTGACCCCGGACGCGGGCGCCGCGGAGTGGCTGCGGGGCCTCCAGGACCGGTACGCGCGCCTCGTCGCGCACGAGTACAGCCCGCTGGTGCGCATCCAGCAGTGGAGCGGGATCGCCTCGGGCTCCTCGCTCTTCGACACCGTCGTCCTGGTGGAGGACGAGGAGGAGGCGGGGCCGGGGGACCCGGGGCCCGCCGGGGGCCTGCGGACCCGCCGGGTCTGGCGGGAGAGCCACGCCGGCTACCCGCTGAGCGTCGTGGCCACCCCGGGCGAGCGCTGCACGCTCACCCTCCACTACGACACCCGGCGCTTCGACGCGCCCGCCGTCGAGCGGATGGCGGGCCATCTGCGGACCGTCCTGCTGGGCCTCGCGGAGCGGCCCGACGCCCGCCTGGGCGAGCTGACGCTGCTCACCCCGCCCGAGTTCTCCCTGCTGGTGCGCGAGTGGAACGACACGGACACCCCCTACTCGCATGACCTGTGCATCCACGAGCTGTTCGAGCGGCGGGCCGCCGACGCCCCCGACGCCCTCGCGCTGCTCTTCGAGGACGAGCGCTGGACCTACCGCGCACTCAACGAGCGGGCCAACCAGGTGGCGCACTACCTCATCCGCCTCGGCCTCGGCCGCGGCGACCAGGTCGCCGTCGTCATGGAGCGCTCGGCCGAGCTGGTGCCCGCGCTCCTCGGCATCCTGAAGTCCGGCGCCACCTACATCCCGCTGGACGTGGGCGCCCCCGTCAGGCGCTGGCACTGGATCATCGACTCGCTGGGGGTGACCTGCGTCCTGACGCAGCGCTCCCTGCTGCCCCGCCTCGCGAGCGCCGACCCGCTGCCCGCCCTCGCCCATGTCGTGTGCCTCGACCCGGCGGGCGCCGACGCGCCCCCCGGACCCTCAGCCGACGCCGCCGCCGAGGCCCCCGCCGGTGGCGGCGTCCCCCACACCGTCCACCCCACGGCCCTTCTCGCGGCCATGCCCGTGGCCGACCCGCCCCGCAGGACCACCCCGCAGGACCTCGCCTACATCATCTTCACCTCCGGCTCCACCGGCACCCCCAAGGGCGTCGAGGTCGCGCACTTCCCCGCGGTGAACCTCATCGAGTGGGTCAACCACACCTTCTCGGTGGGCGAGGACGACCGCATCCTCTTCGTCACCGCGCCCACCTTCGACCTGTCCGTCTACGACGTCTTCGGCATCCTCGCCGCGGGCGGCTCCATCAGGATGGCCACGGCCGAGGACATCAGGGAGCCCGCCAACCTGCTGCGCCACCTCGCCAGGGAGCCCATCACCTTCTGGGACTCGGCCCCCGCGGCGCTGATGCAACTGGTCCCGCTGCTGCCCACCGACGACGAGGGCGAGTACCTGACCGTCTCCGACTCGCTGCGGCTGATCTTCATGAGCGGCGACTGGATTCCGGTCCACTCGCCCGGCGTGCTGGCCCAGGTGTTCCCGAACGTCCAGGTGGTCGGCCTCGGCGGCGCCACGGAGGCGACGGTCTGGTCCAACTACTTCCCCATCGGCGAGGTGGACCCGGCCTGGTCCAGCATCCCGTACGGAAAGCCCATCCAGAACGCGCGCTACTACGTCCTCGACGAGAGCATGCACCCCTGCCCGCTCGACGTGCCGGGGGACCTCTACATCGGCGGCCCCTGCCTGAGCGCCGGGTACGCGGGCGAGCCCCGCCTGACCGCGTCCAAGTACCTGCCCTCGCCCTTCGCCGCCGCCCCCGGCGAACGCCTCTACAAGACCGGCGACATGGCCCGCTGGCGGCCCGACGGCAACCTGGAGTTCCTGGGCCGCACCGACTCCCAGGTCAAGATCCGCGGCTACCGCATCGAACTCGGCGAGATCGACAGCACCCTCGGCGAGCACCCCGTCGTCCAGGACGCGGCGACGATCGTCCACGAGGACCGCGGCGGCGACCGGTCCCTGGTCTCCTACGTCGTGCTGCACCCGCGGCGCGCACGCTCCGCCGTCCAGGACGACGCGGACACCCTCGCGGGCCGCCGCGTCGAGCGCTGGCGCGAGGTGTACGACTCCTTCGACCCCGACGCCGCCAGGGACTCCGCGGACGGCAACGACTTCTCCGGCTGGACGAGCAGCTACACCGGGCTGCCCATCCCCGTCGCCGAGATGCGCGCCTGGCAGCGCGACACCGTCGACCTGGTACGCGGCCACGCCCCGCGCGCGGTCCTGGAGATCGGCTGCGGTACGGGGCTGCTGCTCTTCCCGCTCGCCCCCGGCTGCGCGCGCTACCACGGCACCGACTTCTCCTCGGCCGCACTCGCCGCGGTACGCGGTCGCCTCGGCGCGCACCCCGGCCTCGCGGAGTCGGTGTCGCTGCACCAGGCGGAGGCGGACACCCTGGGGGAGCTGGCACTCGAACCCGTCGACACCGTCGTCGTCAACTCGGTCGTCCAGTACTTCCCCGACGTCGACTACCTGCTGCGGGTCCTCGACGCGGCCCTGTCCCACGTCACCGACGGCGGCCGGATCATCGTCGGGGACGTCCGCAGCCTCCCGCTGCTCGACGCGTTCCACGCCGACGTCGAGACGGAGCGCGCCCCGGGGGCCACCACGCGCGCGCAGCTCGGGCAGCGGGTGCAGCAGCGGGTGCGCGAGGAGGAGGAGCTGACCGTCGCGCCCGCCTTCTTCCGCGACTGGGCCTGCGCCACCGGGCGCGTCACCCGGGTCGAGATCCGCCCCAAGGGGGGCCGCCAGCACAACGAGATGTCGATGTTCCGCTACCAGGTGGTGCTCCACGTCGGCACGCCCGCGCGCACCGCTCCCCGGGCGCCGGGCGGCACGGTCCTCGACTGGGCGGCCGACGGCCTCACCCCCGCGGGCCTCGAACGGCTGCTCGCCGACACCCGCCCCGGGCGGCTGCGGCTGCACAACATCCCCAACGCGCGCGTCGAGCACGCCGTGCGCACCCTCGCCTGGCTCAGGGGCGGCCCAGGACCCGAGACCGCCGAGGCATGGCGTGACCAGGACAGGACGACGCACGGCATCGACCCCGACGACCTGTGCGACCTCGCCGCGCGGGCCGGCTACCTGGCCGTCCCCGACTGGGCAGCCCACGGCGCGGACGGCGCCTTCCGCGCCCTGCTCGTCCCCGCCGACGCCCACCGGGGAACGGGCGGAGGGGACCTCGCCGACGAGCACGAGCTGATCACCCCCGCACCGCCCGGGGCGGCGGCCCCCGACTGGACGGCCCACGTCAACCAGCCGCTGAAGCCCGAGATCCAGCACCTGCTGCTGCCCAGGCTCACCGAGTACCTGGCCGAGCGGCTGCCCGGCTACATGGTGCCGTCCGCCCTCGTGGCGCTCGACGTCCTGCCGGTCACCGCGAGCGGCAAGCTCGACCGCCGCGCCCTGGTGCTGCCCGACGCGGCCACCGCCGGGGCGTCCGCGGCGCGCGTCCCGGCCCGCACCACCACGGAGGCGCTGCTGGTCTCCGTCTGGGAGCAGATACTCTCCCGCTCGCCCGTCGGCGTCCTCGACAACTTCTTCGATCTTGGCGGGCACTCCCTGCTCGCGGTGCAGCTCGCGGCCCGCATCCGGCAGGTGTTCTCCCTCGAAGTACCCGTACGCCTCTTCTTCGACCTGCCGACGATCGCCGAGGTGGCACGCGAACTACAGCGCCTCCAGGACGAGTTGCAGCCCGTCGGGGCGCCGCCCCTCACCCCCGTGCCGCGCGGCGGCCCGCTGCCCGCCACCTTCGACCAGCGCCGCCTGTGGTTCATCGACCGCATGCGCCCCGGGACCACGTCCTACACCGTCAACTGGCTGATCCCGCTGCCCGCCGCCATGGACACCGCCCTCGTGCGTGCCGCACTCGACGAGATGGTGCGCCGCCACGAGCCGCTGCGCACCACCTTCCACGAGGAGGACGGCCAGGTCTGGCAGACCATCGCGGACACCTGGCGGCTCGACCTCCCCGTCACCGACCTGTCCGCGCTCCCCGCCGACGCGCGCGAGCAGCGGGCACGTGAGGAGATACGCCGCTGGTGGGACCGGCCCTACGACCTCGTCGAAGGCCCCCTGCTACGGGCCATGACCGTGCTGCTCTCCGGGACACAGCAGCTTCTCGTGCTCGGCGCCCACCACATGGTCTTCGACGGCTACTCCATCGGCCTCTTCGGCGAGGAGTTCGTCCAGATCTGCCGGGCCCTGGCCGCGGGCGAGCCCTGCCCGCTGCCCGAGCCCGCCGTGCAGTACGCCGACTACGCCGTCAGCCAGCAGAGCTGGGTGGCGGAGGACCGCCTCGCCTTCCACCTGGACTACTGGAAGGAACAGCTCACCGGCGCCCCCGAACTCCTCGCGCTGCCCACCGACTTCCCGCGCCCCGACGAGCAGAGCCTCAGGGGCGACTTCCTCAGGCGCAGGCTCACCGCCGACACCACGCGGCGCGTCGCCGAGGTCAGCCGCGAGCACCAGGTGACCCACTACATCACCATGCTCAGCGCCTATGCCGTCCTGCTTTCCCGGCACAGCGGCCAGGACGTCGTGGTCATCGGCATGCCCATCGCCAACCGCAACCGCGTCGAACTGGAATCCATGATCGGGTTCCTGGTCAACACGGTCGCCATCAAGGTGGACCTGCGCGACAACCCCACCTTCGCCGAGGTGCTGCTCCAGGTGCGCAAGCAGACCTTCGACGCCCAGAGCCACCAGGAGGTGCCGTTCGAACGGCTCGTCGACGCGCTGCGCCCGGCACGCAGCCTGGGCCACAACCCGGTCTTCCAGGCGATGTTCGCCGACGAGAGCCTTCCCCTGCTCGACCACGCGGAGGCCGTGGCGAGCCCCGAGCCGTGGATGCACGACCTGATCGCCGAGGGCATGAGCGTCGGCGTCTCCCGCTTCGACATCACCCTCATGATCCAGGCCGCCCCCGAGGGCATGCACATCGGCTTCGAGTACAGCACCGACCTGTTCGAGGAGCGCACCGTCGCCCGCATGGCGGGCCGCTTCGAGACGCTGCTGTGCTCCGCGCTCGCCGACCCGGGACGGCCCGTGGGGCAGCTCGCGCTGCTCGACGAGGCCGAACACCGCGAGGCCGTCGGCACCGGCGTGGGCCCCCGCAACGAGCACGCGCTCCCCCGGGCCTCCCTCACCGAGCTGTTCGAGCGCCGGGTGCGCAGCACACCGGCCGCGGTCGCCACCGTCCGCGGCGACGAGGAGGTGTCGTACGCGGCGCTCGACCGGGCGGCCAACCGGCTGGCGCGCGTGCTGCGCGAGCGCGGCGTGCGCCGCGGCTCACCGGTCGGGCTCTGTGTGCCGCGGTCGGTGGAGATGGCCGTCGGGGTGCTCGCCGTGCTGAAGGCGGGCGGGGCCTATGTGCCGCTCGACCCCGGCTATCCCGGGGAGCGGCTGGCGTACATGGTGGCGGACGCCGGGGTCGGCCTGGTGCTCGCGGCCAGGTCGTCGGCCGGGATGCTGCCGGAGTCCGACGCGACGGTCCTCGTGGTGGAGGACGTCTGGGCGGAACTTGAGCGGTGGGACGACACCCCGCTGCCCGCGCTCTGCACCGGCGACGACCTGGCATACGTGATCTACACATCGGGTTCCACGGGCCGGCCCAAGGGCGTGGCCGTCACCCACGCCGACGTCGCCGCGCTCGCCCTGGACAGCCGCTTCGAGCGGGGCCACGAGCGGGTACTGCTGCACTCGCCGCAGGCGTTCGACGCCGCCACCTACGAACTCTGGGCGCCGCTGCTCACCGGCGGCCGGTCCGTGATCGCCCCGACAGGACCGGTGACCCCCGCGGTGCTGCGGGAGTGCGTCAGCGCCCACGGTGTCACCGCGGTGTGGCTCACGGCCGCGCTCTTCCACCTGTTCGCCGCGGAGGACCCGGGGTGCTTCACCGGGCTGCGCGAGGTGTGGACCGGCGGCGACGCGGTACGGGCCGACGCGGTCCACCGGGTGCGCGCGGCCTGCCGGGAGCTGGTGGTGGTGGACGGCTACGGCCCCACGGAGACGACCACCTTCGCCACCTGCCACCGCATCGAACCGGGGGACGCGGTACCCGACACCGTGCCGATCGGCAGGCCCCTCGACAACATGCGGACATACGTACTCGACGGCCTCCTCCAGCCCGTTCCCGTCGGTGTGGCGGGTGAGTTGTTCATTGGTGGGGTGGGTTTGGCGCGTGGGTATGTGGGGCGTCCTGATTTGACGGCTGAGGCGTTTGTGGCGAGTCCTTTTGGTGGGGTGGGTGAGCGGCTTTATCGGACGGGGGATCTGGCGCGTTTTCTGCCGGATGGGAATGTGGAGTTTTTGGGGCGTGTGGATGATCAGGTGAAGGTGCGTGGTTTTCGTATTGAGTTGGGTGAGGTGGAGGGGGTGTTGGCGGGGCATCCGGGTGTTCGGGGTGCTGCGGTGTTGGTGGATGGTTCGGGTGCGTCGAAGCGGTTGGTGGCGTTTGTGGTGCCGGTGGAGGGCGTTGACTTGGATGTGGAGGGGTTGCGGGGTTTTGTGGGTGGGCGGCTTCCTGAGTACATGGTGCCCGGTGTGATCGTTCCGTTGGGTGAGTTGCC